>JAJXZJ010000069.1 GCA_021780105.1 bacterium | reverse complement strand
TCGCTGGAATATCTGGCGCCGGCGGTATTCGCCGCGCGCTGGCGCGCTCCGGTCGGGGCTACGCCCCTCCCTGCGCACGCCAGCGCGGAACAACCAAAACCATGAACCAAAACTCTCATAGCAACTGGATCAACAAACGGGGGCTTGCCAGATGTCCGTTCCCGCATCCAGAGCCAGTCTTGCAGGTCCAGCGGATCGCGAATCTCGTAATCGTGTCCCTGCTTACCCGAGCGACTCCGCCATTGGTGGCTCTCAGAATGCCCGTCCACAAAAGCAAAACCGCAGCCACCGTTGTGATAAGTTCCCGGAGCATCCGCCCAGATCGGATGTTCCATGGCAAAGGCAAATGCC
The DNA here is from genome assembly GCA_021780105.1 of bacterium. GTDB lineage: Bacteria > Verrucomicrobiota > Verrucomicrobiia > Limisphaerales > J093 > JAJXZJ01. Next base: position 95,544 of record JAJXZJ010000069.1, on the reverse strand, counting down.
GCATCGTTGAGACCGCTCACGTCCTCGTCCACCAGCACCCAGAGACTGCTTGGACCGGGCGCATTGATGCCGGATATTTTGGAATAGGTGAACCAAGGTTTTTCGTGGCGGTGCGTGCGCTTGTTGTTCAGCCACGGCCCGTTCACGGGCAGGTTGGGAGTGCCGGTGTGTGGTGTCCACGTTCCGGTGTCGGCGCCCGCGTCGAAGCCGGGGCAGATGGTGCCCACGGCCTGGCTCATGGAGAAAGTCCTTGCCGCCGGGACAATCTTGCCAGTCATCGCCGGGTTCCAACCCTGATACCGCCCCATGCGTTTGTCGCCCGGACAATGAAATACGGCAACTCCTCCTTTTAAAATTCCGTAAATCAGGACACTGCCCTGGTTGCACCCGCATTGACGTTGGCGCGGATTGCTGCGACGCTGCGGACATGAAGGTGCAGGTCAACCACGAGACGCTGGGCGAGTTCTGCCGGCAGCGCGGCATCGCCCGGCTGGAACCTTTCGGCTCGGTGTTGCGCGAGGACAGTGACGTGGATTTGCCTTGCACGCTGCGACCCGACGTGCAGTGCGGACTCTTCCAGTGGGTCACCATCAAGTCTGACTTGGAAAAAGTGTTCGGGCGTCGCGTTGACCTGGTGAGCCGCTGGGGAATCGAGCACAGCCGGAATCCTTACCGCAAACACGCCATTCTGGCGTCGGCCGTCCCGCTTTATGTCGAGGGATAACGCCTACCTGCGGGACACTCTCACCGCCGCCCGGTCCATCCGGCGGTTTGTTGCGGGAGTGACCAAGGGGGAGTTCCTGGCCAACGAGGAAAAATGCGCGGCGGTCTATCGCCAGTTCGAAATCGCCGGCGAAGTTACGAAGAGGTTAAGCCCGGAGATGCACGCCCAGTTTCCAGGCATCCCGTGGCAACTCGCCGCCGCCATGCGGGATGTGCTGATTCACGACTATGACGAAGTCAATCTCAATGTGATCTGGGACGCCGCGATGGACGATTTGCAACCGTTGGTCGAGCGCCTTGAAGCCTACCAGGCTGCACATCCCCGGCCGGAGTTCGCCGGCCCACCGGCCGATGTTTGACCTTGTTTCACCCTTTCCACCCGCCGGGGACCAGCCGCAAGCGATTGCGAAGCTCACCGAGGGGGTGCTGTCCGCGGCGCGTCACCAGGTATTGCTGGGCGTGACCGGTTCGGGCAAGACCTTCACCATCGCCAACGTCATCAGGAACGTGGACAAACCCACGCTCGTGATTTCCCACAACAAGACGCTCGCTGCCCAGCTCTACGCCGAGTTCAAGGGGTTTTTTCCCCGCAACGCCGTCGAGTATTTCGTCTCCTATTTCGACTACTATCAACCCGAGGCCTACATCCCGCGCACCGACACCTTCATCGAAAAGGACTCCAGCCGGAACGACGAGATCGAGCGGTTGCGCCTCTCGACGATGAGCAGCCTGTTCGCGCGCCGCGACGTGGTGGTGGTGGCCAGCGTGTCGTGCATCTACGGCATCGGCAGCCGCGAAGACTACGAGGAAATGGTCATCCACCTCCGGACCGGTCTGGAGCTGACGCGCGACCAGTTGCTCAGCCGCCTGGTGGACCTCCAATACAGCCGCAACGACATCGCCTTCGAGCGTGGCCGGTTTCGTGTGCGTGGGGACACGGTGGAGCTTTGCCCGGCGTATGCGGAGGATGCGCTGCGGATCGAGTTTTTCGGCGACGTGATCGAGCGCATCACGCGCTTCGATCCGCTGACCGGGCGCAAGTTCGAGGAGCTGGCCGCGACGACCATTTATCCCGGTGCCCAGTTCGTCACGCCGATGAACAAGATTCGCCGGGCCATTCTGACGATCCGCGAGGAACTGGGCGACCGCATCGCATGGTTCGAGAAGCACGGCAAGCTGATCGAGGCGCAGCGCATCAAGATGCGCACCGAATACGATCTGGAAATGATGGAGGAAATGGGCTTTTGTTCCGGCATTGAGAATTATTCGCGCCACATTTCGGACCGGCCGCCCGGCTCGCGGCCCTGCACGCTGCTTGACTTCATGCCGCCGGATTACCTGCTGGTGATTGACGAATCCCACGCCACCGTGCCACAACTCGGCGGCATGTTCGCCGGCGACATCTCGCGCAAGAAAGTGCTGGTCGAATACGGCTTCCGGCTGCCCAGCGCGCTGGACAACCGGCCGCTCAACTTTGACGAATTTCAATCGCTCCAGGGCCAGACCATTTACGTGAGCGCCACACCGGGGCCGAAGGAATTGGAGTGGGCGCGGCAGCCCGTTAAACGCGGGCCTGGTGTCGCGCCTGGTTCTGATTTCCCTTCCGGGGCGAACGGGCAGGGGGCGCGTGGCACTTCCGGCGTCGTCGAACTCGTGGTTCGTCCCACCGGCCTCGTGGATCCGAAGATCACCGTGAAGCCGCTGCGCGGGCAGATTGACGACCTGATTGAAGAGGCCCGCAAGCGCGTCGAGCGGAAGGAGCGCGTCCTGGTCACCACGCTCACCAAGCGCACGGCCGAGGAGCTGACCGATTACCTCCGCGACATCGGCATCAACGTCCGTTACCTGCACAGCGAAATTGACGCCATCGAGCGGGTCGAAATCTTGCGCGCCCTGCGCAAAGGCGAATTTGACGTGCTCGTCGGCATCAACCTCCTGCGCGAGGGCCTCGACCTGCCGGAGGTTTCCCTGGTCGCCATTCTAGACGCCGACAAGGAAGGCTACCTGCGCAGCACCACGAGCCTGACCCAGACTGCCGGCCGCGCCGCGCGCCACCTTCACGGCGAAGTGATCCTTTACGCGGACGTGATGACGCAGAGCATCCAGAAATTCCTGGCCATTTCGAATTACCGCCGCGAGAAGCAGCTTGCCTACAATGCCGAGCACCACATCACGCCGCGCAGCGTGACCCGTGCCGTGGAGGACAGCCTGGCAACCTACGAATCGAAGCGGCAGCAGGCCGACGCCGTCCTGCGCGAGGCGGGCGCGGACTTCGACGTAACCGAAACCCTCCGCGAGCTGGAGGAGGAAATGGTTACGGCTGCGAACAATCTGGAGTTTGAAAAGGCGGCTTTGCTGCGTGACCAGATCAAGGAGCTCAAGCGCCAGTTCGGCCACGCCGCGGGCGCCGTGAAAATGCCCGGTCCCGCGGCCGCCGGCTCGGTGAGCTATCCGAGGGGCAAGCGACGCCGGTGATGTCGAGCGCGCCGGCCCAAGGCCGTGACGCCTGAATCATGCGACGGTAAACCGGCTCCACAATCTCTCCTTGCCCGCGAACCGACGTCCCGAAGCGGTAAAACGGCGCGGTGCGTTTGGAGTTTTTGATGCAGGCGCGAGAAAGGTTCACGAGGCACGCTGCTCGCCCAACCCCACCTCGGTTCTCGGTCCACACTGGCCCTGCCCGGTGGCGGCCACCATGTCACCGGCTCACGTCCACCGCGCGACGCGGCTGTCGAGCTGGAAGCACTGACCGGAGATGTTTTGCATTCCGGCAAGAAACACGATGAAACGCGCGACCTCGGCGACGGAATTCAGGCGCCCCAGCGTGTTGGCATTGGCAAAGCCGGCGAGCGTATTGGCCGGCAGGCCGGCTGTCATCGGGGTGGGCAGGACGCCGGGCAGCACGGCGTTGGCGCGGATGTTCTGCGAACCCGCTTCCTTCGCCAGCGACTCGGTCAGTCCGATCAATCCCGCCTTGGCGGCGGCGTAGCTGCCCTGGCCGCGGGCACCGGCGCGCGCGGCAAAGCTGGCGAGATTGATGATGTGGCCGTCGCGCTGGCGGAGCATCGGCATCAACGCTGCCTGCGCGCACAGGAACGCGCCCTTGAGATTGACGGCGAGCACGCGGTCCCAATCGGCGTCGGGTATCTGCCAGCTCAGGTGATCGGCGGTGAGGCCGGCATTGTTGACGAGCACGTCGAGACGGCCCCAACGCGCGACGGTTTGCTGCACCACGCGTTTCGCGGCGGCGGCATCGGTCACATCGAGGCAGACCGGCCAAACCAAATTGCTTTCCGCAAACGGCGGTTCGCGATGGCCGGCGGCCGCCACGCGCCAGCCTTGAGCGGAGAAGGCGGCAACCAGCCCCTGTCCCAGTCCGCCGCCCGCGCCGGTGACGAGTCCCACCCGCGCAACGGTTGTTCCGGTTTCAGACATGGTCCACGTCGCCGCCCGGCGGGATCACCCATTCGCCGCCGATCATGGAGGCCGCCACCGGACCGGTGCGATGCGTTATCGTCTCATAAACGATCTTCGGCGAGCCAGCGAACGGCACTGTGATCAGGTCGGCGAACGCGTCCACGGCAATTTCGCCCGCGCGGCCGGCGAGTCCGAGGGCGCGCGCTGCATTTACGGTGACGAGTCGCAGCGCCCGCTCCGGCGCGGCATTCACCCAGGTGGAATGCCACGCGCGCAACTCGGCAAACAGGTCGAGTTGCAGCGGCCGGGCGCCCACTTTGAGCGTGGTGACGAGGCTGTCGGTACCGAGACAGAGGTTGACCCCGGCGCGCACGAGGCTGGGCATGGGAAACGAGCGGTGCCGGAAGTACGCATGACTGCGCGGGCAATGAACCACGCTCACACCGCGGCGGGCGAGCAGTTCGGCGTCGCCCGGATCGAGGTAGTTCAAATGAACGCCCAGCAGATTTTCCGTGAGCAGTCCGGTGCGTTCCAGATGGCCAACGGGCGACATGCCATCGCAGTCGGCCATGTCGCGTTCACTGCGCGCAAGCCACGAGAACATCTCGCCTGCGGCCGTCTTGAACATGGCGTATTCCTCGGCCGACTCGGCGATGTGCGTGCAGAGGCGCCAGCCGCGCGCCCGGGCCAGTTCCGACGCCCGCCGCAGCAATTCGGACGTGGTGGAATACGGCGCGTGGGGCGAGAGCGCCAGCCGGCTGCGGCCGGCCGGCAAATCAGCCACCCGGCCGACGGCTTCCGCAAGCATGTCGGCGGGACGACGGTTGCGCTTGACGCCGAGGACTTCGATGAAGGACACGACCCGCAACGGTGTGGCGCCCCAAACCTCCGGCAGCAAAGCCGGCACGGCCTCGATGTCACCCACCGTGGTGGTGCCGGTACGCAGCAACATGCGCGCGCCGTTGAGCCAGGACTGCGCGAACTCGGAGTAACCCCACGCGCTCTTGAGTGCCACGAGGGATTTGATCCAGTCCGTAAACGAAGCCGGCGGCGCGATCTGACCCGCCATGTCCGTGTAATCGAGATGACAGTGCGCGTTAACCAAGCCTGGCAGCAGCGCCACTTCCCCCAAGTCGCGTGGCGTGCCGGCCAGGTGCGGGGCGAGGTCCTTCCATTTGCCCAACGCCTGAATGCTTCCGCCGGCGACGACGACCGCGCCATTCTCGACGGCGGTCCGGGAAACCGGCACCACCACACGGGCGCGCAGAATTTGAACACCAACGTTGGACATCAACCGGAATCCTTGACTGACAGCAGCGGCGTGCGCCGGCACACACCGCCTTGCGCGGTCTGGGACAAGGGATCAATCTCGTTCGGAGGGATCTGGCGGCGCGTGGGTTATTCCACGCTTTCCTGACGCTGGCGTTTGAGCTGGGCGGCGTCCGTTTTTTTCACCGACTTGCGGCGTCCGTGGCGCCGGCGAATTTGTTCCGCGATTTTTTTGAACACGAGGTCAATGGCGGCGTAGAGGTCGCTTTGCGACTCCTCGGCGAACAAGTCCGGCCCGCGCACGCCGAGACGGACGCCGCACTTGAACTGCTTTTCCGGAATCTTCTGGTGATCATGTTCCAGCGTCACCCGCACGTCCACCGCCCAACGGTCCAGATGCTCCAGTTTGTCCACCCGGTTGAGGATGTGTTCCTCGATGGCCTTGGTGAGGGTGACATTGTGCGTCGTGAGAATAAACTTCATGGCGATAAGGTGCGATGTTCAGCCGACAAAATCCAGTCAAAGAGTTGATTGCACAGCGCGCAACCGGGCTTGACGGCGTCCGCTGGCTTACTCCTGGCTTCCAATCCCGGTGAAAAGGAACCCGCAGGGCGGCAGCAGCGGCGACGCACTTCGCGGTGGGTTGCTTGCGCTCGTCTAGCGCACCACCCACTGCCGGTGCTTCGCGAACACGCCGCGGAGTGACCGCGACAGCTCGTCCTGCAATGCCTGCGCCTCGGCGTAAACCGCCGCGTTTTCCGGCCTCGGCTGCGTTGTTTGCGCGGTGTTCAGGGTCACGAACTCGTCGGTGACCTCCTCAATGCCGACCTTTTCACCCTGTTGATTGCGCCAGCACCAGAACGCCTGCAACGCCGCGCCGTAAGCGGCGCCTTCGCCCACCTTCAGCGTCACCACCTCCGCGTTGAAAATGTCGGCCATGATCTGGCGCCAGACGTTCGAGTTGGCGCCGCCGCCGGTGGCGCGGATTTGGGTCGCGTGAACGCCCAGTTCCGCCAGCCGGCGCAAACCGTAGTTCATGCCGAGCGTCACGCCTTCCAGCGCGGCACGCGCAAACTGCGGCAGGGCGAAGGTCCGCGTGTTCACGCCGAGGAGCACGCCCGTCCCGTCGGGCACGTTCGGGGTGCGCTCGCCTTCGAGGTAGGGCAGCAGCAACAGCCCGCCGGCGCCGGCGGGCGCCTTCGCGGCCTGGGCGTCGAACGCCTGCGGCGTGAGGCCAAAATCCTTGCGCATCATTTCCGTGGCCACGGTCACGTTCATGGTGCATAGCAGCGGCAGCCAGCGGTTCGTCGAATCGCAGAACGCGGCGATCTCGCCCTGCGGATCCACAACCGGCTTTTCCGCGCAGGCGTAAATGGTGCCGCTGGTGCCGAAGCTCGCGGTCACCACGCCGGCCCGCGTGTTGCCGGTGCCGATGGCGCCCATCATGTTGTCGCCGCCGCCGGCGCTGACGAGCACCTCGGCGCCCAGCCCCAGGGCCTTCGCGGTCGCCGGCTGCAGCGTGCCAGCCGGCTGGTCGCTGGGCATGAGCGGTGGCAGCTTGCCGGCAAGCTCGGGGTCAATGGCCCGCAGCGCGGCGTCGCTCCACCTGCGCCGGCGCACGTCCAGCAGCGCGGTGCCGCTGGCGTCGCCGAACTCCATCACGGCGCGGCCCGTCAGCCACCAGTTGAGGTAGTCGTGCGGCAACAACACCGTGGCCAGCCGGGCAAAGTTTTCCGGCTCGTGCCGTTTCAACCAGAGAATCTTCGACGCCGTGAAGCCCGGCAACACCGCGTTGCCGAGCGCGCGAAGCGTGGCTTTCGCTCCGCCAAGTGCGGTGGTGATTTCCTCGCATTCCGCCGCGGTGGACGTGTCGCACCACAGCTTGGCCGGCCGGATGACTTCGCCGGCGGCGTCGAGCGGCACAAAACCGTGCTGCTGGCCGCTCACGCCGATGGCCTTGACCTCGCCGGAGCGGGCCTTCGCCGCCTTCAGCGCCAGCTTGATGGCCTTCGCTGTGGCGGCGCGCCAGGTGTGCGGGTGCTGCTCCTTCGCGCCGGGCGGCAGATCGGAAATCAGGTCGTATTTCTCCGCGGCCGAGCCGACGACACGTTTCTTGCCTGTGTCGAGCACGAGCGCCTTGGTGGACTGAGTGCCGCTGTCAATGCCGATGATGAGCGTGCGCATAAATCAAATCCGGTGTTGTCTGACGCGGAGAAGATGACGGAACGAACCGCGACGGTTCAACTGCAAAATGGGACGGTGCCTCCAACCAACGCCAGCACACTCGCCGGCAGTCAACCGCGGCGCAGAAGGTCGAGAACCGCGGCTACCGGCGTTCTCTCCTCGGCGCGGGTGGCGACGTTCTTCACTCTGGCCAGCAACGCACCGTCGGCGCTGCGCTCCACTTTCACGGTGCGGACGGCGCCCAACTCCAGCGCCCGCTTGAATTGCTTGTCCGATTTGGCGGGCGCGAGCGGGTAATCCACCGCCAGACCGGCGTCGCGTAATCGCTGCACCAAGGACAGCGAATCAGCGCGCAACGTCTCGTCTTCGATCAGGCAGAAGGCGTCCAGCGACGCGACGAGTTTCGGCGCCAGGCGGCGCTCCTTGAGCAGCTCGGCGAGCACGACATCGCCCATGCCGAAACCCAACGCCGGCAAATCAACCTTGCCACCGGAAACCAGCTTCACGAGGTTGTCGTATCGGCCGCCGCCGGCGATGGCGCGGAATTCGCCACGCACGTCAAACGCCTCGAAGACCGGCCCGGTGTAGTAAGCCAGGCCGCGGATGACGTTGTAATCCACTTTGACAAAATCGCCGAGGCCGCGCGCCGCCAGGTTGTGGAGGATGGCGGCAAGTTCCGCGGTCGGTTCGCCGGCGGCGATGAAGCCGCGCACGGCGTCGAGTGAAAACCCCAGCGCCTGCAACTTCGCGGCACTGGCCTCCGGCGCCTCGCGCTCAAGCTTGTCAATGATCTGGTAGAAATCATACGCGTTCGCGGCGTTGCCGCCGCGCTGCGCGAAAAATTCCTGCCACGCGTTGCGGCTGCTCAGGCGGATGACGAAGTCGGCACGGGTCAAACCCAGCGCACGGAGCGAGTCAATCAACAAGGCGATCAGTTCGGCATCGGCGGCGCGGTCGCTCTCGCCGAGAATGTCGGCGTTGAACTGGAAGTGCTCGCGCAGGCGGCCCTTTTGCTGGCGTTCGTAGCGGAAGAGCTGCGGGATGGCGAACCACTTGACCGGCTTTTTGTATTGCCGTTCGTGGGCAGCGGCCATGCGCGCCAGCGTGGGCGTCATTTCGGGCCGTAACGCGACTTCCCGTCCGCCCTTGTCCGTGAAATTGTAGAGTTGTCCGACGATTTCCGCGCCGCTTTTCGCGGTGAACAATTCCAACGTCTCCAGTGGCGGGCCGTCGTATTCGCGAAAGCCGTAACGGCGGGCCGTCGCGCTCCACGCGTTGAAAATATGCCGGCGGAGGTCGGCGCTCCAGGCATCGGCGGTGGGAACGGGTTCGGGGTAAAAGTCGCGAAATCCGGGCAGGCGGTCCATGTCAGTGTCAGCAAAAACAAAAACCGGGCGCCCGCGGTTCAAGCCGCCAAAGGGACACCCGGACAATCAGCGCGTTTCAGGCCTTGTTGGATTCGGGCGGGGTCAGTTTGATGACCTCCTGGCGCATTTCCTTGCCCGGTTTGAATTTGACCACGGCGCGGGGCGGGATGCGCACGTCCTTTTCCGGCGAGTTCGGGTTGCGGCCAATGCGCGCCTTGCGCACTTTGACCTCAAACACGCCAAAGTTGCGCAACTCGACTGTTTTCCCTTTGGCTACCGCCTCGGAGATGTGATCGAGCGTGCGCTGGATTACGTTGAGAACCTGCTGTTGGACGAGGCCGGTTTCCTCGCTGATGCGGACCACCAAGTCACGTTTAGTCATAAGCGGATGGGTTTGGTTTTTTCGGCGGAACCACAGTTCATGGCGAGGGCAATACTATCGCAAGCCGCCGGCCGGTCAAGCAGAATGGCAAGTCTCGCATCGGGCAACCAATTCCGCCTGAACAGGCTGGACGAATAAGCCCGCCGGCCGGGGATCTTCGTCAACCTTCGCCGATCAATTGCCGATACGCGGCGGCGTCCAACAACGCCGGGACTTCAGCCGGCGCGGCCAGTTTCAATTGGAACAGCCAGCCCTCGCCATGGGGGGCCGTGTTGACCAGTGCGGGATTTGCCACCACCGCCGGGTTCACCGCTGTGACCACGCCGCCGACCGGCGCGTAAATGTCGCTGGCGGTTTTGACAGATTCGACCACGGCGCACGCTTCGCCGGCCTTCAACGCGCGGCCGGCTGCCGGCAGTTCGACGAAAACGACGTCGGTCAGCTCGTGCTGCGCGTGGTCGGTGATGCCGACGGTGCCGGTGTCGCCCTGGACGCGGAGCCATTCGTGGGATTTGGCGTAGCGCAAGTCAGATGGAACGTTGCTCATGGCGAAAAGGGAGTCAGGAAAATCGTCACCGGTCAACTGACTTTTGCGGCCACCGTCGGCGCGGGCGGGCGGTAAATCGGTTTGGCGACGATCACCGCCGGTGCGCGCCGGCCCCTGATTTCGACGGCAATCTCCGTTCCCGGCCGGGCCAGATCCGCCGGCACGTAGCCCATGCCAACGCCCGCGCCCAGCGAAGGACTTTGCGTGCCGCTGGTCACTTCCCCAATCGCGGCGGCGGTCGCGCCCGTGCTCCAGATGGGATAATGCGGCCGTGGCGGCGCGGATTTGTCCGTCATGCGGAAGGCCACGCAGCGCTGGCGGACGCCTCCGGCCTTTTGTTCGGCGAGTGTGGCGCGGCCCACGAAATCCCCCTTGTCCAGCGCCACGAAATGGCCCAGCCCGGCTTCGATGGGCGTCGTTTCCTCGTCCAATTCATGGCCGTAGAGCGGATAGCACATTTCCGTGCGCAATGTGTCCCGGGCGCCCAACCCCGCCGGTTTCAAGCCAAACGGCCGGCCGGCCGCCAGCAACGCGTTCCAGACGGCTTCCGTCACGGTCGCCGGAACAACGAGTTCAAAACCGTCTTCGCCCGTGTAGCCCGTTCGCCCGATGTAGATGGGAATGCCTTGAAACACGAAGCCGCCGATCTGGTTCTTCTTCAGGTCGGTGACGTGCGGCACCATGGTCCCGCTGATCGAACCGCCAGGCACCGCCTGGTTGATGAAGGCTGCGACGCGCGGCCCCTGCACGGCGACGGCGCCGGTTTCCTCGGAGCGATCGCTCAGTTGAAAACCGTCATGCGCCGGGCACAAATCCACCTGTCCTTGCAGCCAGTCCCAGTCGGCTTCGATGCGCGAGGCGTTGACGATCAGCAGATAGTCATCCGCCGCCAGCCGGTAGGCGTAGAGATCGTCCACCACGCCGCCGCGCTCGTTGCACAGCAGGGTGTATTGCCCCTGGCCTGCGTCGAGGCGGTTCACGTTGTTCGTCAACGTATGGTTCAGGAACGCGGTCGCGCCGGGGCCGGTGACGCTGAATTCGCCCATGTGGGCGATGTCGAACAAGCCGGCCGCCTGGCGCACGGCCAGATGTTCCTCAGTGATGCTCGTGTATTGAACGGGCATTTCCCAGCCACCAAACTCGACCAAACGGCCGCCCAACAACTGGTGAGCGGCAAACAAAGACGTGCGTTTCAACATAAAGGGTGCGGTGACGCTACCAAGCTCCGCCGGCGCGTCAACGACTTTGCCGTAACCTCGGCGAAAATAATTGCGGACATAACCAGCGGCAATCCGACCTTGCGCAACGCACTTGCCGGCGCCGGGCGTCCATCGCACACTGGACGCATGAATTTGGAAGACCACGTGGGCGACATTCTCCGCAAGGCCCGGTTGCACGCCGGCGTCACCGCCGAGGCTGCTGCCCAGGCCGCGCGCCTCAGCGCGACCGAGCTGGCGACACTGGAGGAAAGCGGTTCGCTCGCGAAACGGCCCGATTTTGCCGCGCTGGCCGCGTTGCTGAACCTGAACGCCGCCAAACTGGAACGTCTGGCCGCCGGCTGGCAGCCCGCTCCCGCCGCGCTGGAGTCATGGCGGGAACTGCGGGTTATTTCGACGAGCGAGGAGGGCTACGCCGTCAACTGCTTCCTCGTATGGGATGAGGTCACGCGCGACGCGGCGTTGTTCGACACCGGCTTCGACGCCACCCCGGCGATCCGGCTGATCGAGGAGAACCAACTGGCGCTGCGTTACGTGTTTCTCACCCACGGTCATGACGACCACGTCTGCGGCATGCCTCACCTGCGGACCAGGTTTCCCAAGGCGCGCTTCCGTTCCAACGCGGCCTCCGCCCCGCCCGACCAGCGCAACCGGCCCAACGACTGCCTCGCGCTGGGCAGCCTGCGCGTCATGAACCGCGCCACGCCCGGCCACGCCGAGGACGGCGTCAGCTACGTCATCGGCAACTGGCCTGAGGACGCCCCGCACGTCATCGTCGTGGGCGACGCGCTGTTCGCCGGCTCGATGGGCCGGGTGCGCGGCGACGCGGCGTCCGCCCGTAAGTGCGTCCAGGAGCAAATCCTCTCGCTGCCGCCGGCGACCCTCGTTTGCCCCGGCCACGGACCGTTGACGACCGTGGCCGAGGAACTGGCGAACAACCCCTTCTTTTGAGCGGTCGCAGTTTTCGCGTTTGACGCTGTCCATCGTTTCCGCTTTGTTGGCGGCACGACAGCACGCAAGCACAATTGATTTTGACGCCATGAAGAATTCCATTTCCCGTCGTTCCGCCCTGCGCAACCTCGCCGGCAGCGCCGCCCTGCTGGGGGCCGCCACCGCGCCTGATCTGGCCCTCGCCGCTGACGATCCGCCGCTCAAGGGTAACATTCATCACTCCGTCTGCCGCTGGTGTTACGGCAAGCTGTCCCTCGACGAACTGTGCCAGGCCGCCAAAAACATCGGCATCGCGTCCATTGACCTGCTCGGCCCGGACGAGTGGCCGACGGCGAAGAAATACGGCCTGATATGCGCGATGTGCAACGGTCCGGACAGCATCGGCTACGGCTGGAACCGCGTGGAACACCACGACAAGCTGGTGGCGGCGTTTGAGAAGGCCATTCCGCAGGTGGCGGAATTCGGTTACCCGAACATCATCACGTTTTCCGGCAGTCGCCAGGGCAAGGACGGCACTCAGCCTTACACCGTCAGCGACGAGGAAGGTCTCGAAGCCTGCGTCAAAGGGCTGAAGCGCATCGTCGGCGTCGCCGAGAAAAACAAGGTGAACCTCGTCATCGAACTGCTCAACAGCAGGGTGGACCACAAGCATTACATGGCCGACCACACGGCCTGGGGCGTCGAAGTCTGCAAACGCGTCGGCTCCGACCGCCTGAAGCTGCTCTACGACATCTACCACATGCAGATCATGGAGGGCGATCTCATCCGCACGATTCGGGAGAACATCCAGTATATCGCGCACTTCCACACGGGCGGCGTGCCGGGACGCAACGAAATTGACAACTCGCAGGAGATCTTCTATCCGGCGGTCATGCGGGCCATTATCGCCACGGGTTACCAGGGCTACGTGGCGCAGGAATTCATCCCCAAGAACAAGGACGCGGTCGCCTCGCTGCGGCAGGCCATCCACATCTGCGACGTGTAGCGAGTCGGCAAGCAGCGCCCTCTGAACCCGGCGCTCGTGTTCGTTGGCGGATTGAACGTGCGCCGCGAAGCCGGCGGCGTCAGTCCGTTTTCTGTGGTTTGCCGGCCATCAGCGGATAAACGATTCCCGCCAGCGCCGCCCCGAGGAGCGGTGCCACCCAGAATAGCCAGAGCTGGTGCAGTGCCCAACCGCCGACGAAGACCGCCGGGCCGGTGCTGCGGGCGGGGTTCACCGACAGGTTGGTGACCGGGATGCCGATGAGATGGATCAAGGTCAGGCCGAGTCCGATGGCGATGGGAGCGAAGCCCTGGGGCGCGCGGCTGTCGGTGGCGCCGAGAATGATCAACAGGAAGAAAAACGTCAGGACCACTTCCGCCACCAAGCCGGCCGCCAGGGAATACCCGCCCGGAGAATGTTCGCCATATCCGTTGGCGGCAAACCCGCCGGCCGTCGAGAATCCCGGATGGCCGCTCGCAATGACGTAGAGCACGGCCGCTCCGGCGATGCCGCCACACACCTGGGCGAGAACGTAGCCCGGCAGTTCCGCGCCTTTGAATCTGCCGCCGACAAAAAGTCCGAACGAAACGGCGGGATTCAGATGACAGCCGGAGATGTGGCCAATGGCGTAAGCCATGGTCAGGACGGTCAGGCCAAAGGCCAGCGCCACGCCGGCAAGTCCAATGCCGAGGTTGACTGGCGTTGCGCCCTCGCTCGTAATGAACTTCGCGGCCAGCACCGCGCTGCCGCAACCGCCGAAGGTGAGCCAGAAAGTGCCGAAGAACTCGGCCAGGAGTTTGTTCTTCATCGTATGCATGGTTATCGTGACGGGCGGCGATTATAGCCGTCATACGGTGCTTGTGCAATCGGACGTTCTCATTTGTCCTTTGCAGAGGTGCCCCTTGACGCTGCCGCTGGAACGCCGGCTTCCAGCCGGCTTTGGAACGGATTGCGAACGGCACCTTCCACACAACCAAAGCCACCAGCACCAGCAGAGTCAGCGATGTCCCCATCAGGCTGGGCCTGGTTGCGGCGAAACCATCGGCTCAATCGCTCCGGCGGACTTGCCCGTCGGCGGCGGACTTGGCAGTGTCCTGTTTTCGAGGGTAGGGCCGGGCTGCGGCTCGGCCTGGCGAGCGCAGCAGCGCCGCCCATTAAAATTACGCAAATCAGGACACTACCCGGACTTGAAGTCCGTTGCCAGCGCGGCGTGCTGCCGCTTAGACTCGCCGCCCATGAATCGGTTCGACGCCGAACTGACTGCCCAACTCGACGAACTCCGCGCCGCGGGCCTGCACCGCGAATTGCGGCGGCTGGCCACGTCCGCCGGCACGCGGATTGAAATCGCCGGCTGCCGGTTGTTGAACTTCTCGTCCAACGACTATCTCGGTCTCGCGAATGACCCCGCATTGAAGGCGGCCGCGCAGCGTGCCACCGCCGAATTCGGGGCAGGCAGCGCGGCGTCGCGGCTGATCTGCGGTTCGCTGGCGCCGCACCACGAGTTGGAGGAAACGCTCGCGGCGTTCAAAGGCGTTGAGGCCACGCTGGCGTTTGGCTCCGGCTATGCCACGGCGCTGGGCACGATTCCCGCGCTCGTCGGGCGCGACGATGTGCTGGTCCTCGACAAGCTGGTTCACGCCAGCGTGATTGACGCCGCGCGGCTGAGCGGCGCCAAACTCCGCGTCTTTGCCCACAACGATCTCAACGAACTGGAATCCATCCTGCGCTGGGCGGACGAGCGCCCGCCGGCCACCCGCCGGCCACGCGTGTTGATCGTCACTGAAAGCGTCTTTTCGATGGACGGCGACCACGCGCCGCTGCGCGAAATGGTGGCGTTGAAGGACCGCTTCGGCGCGTGCCTGATGGTGGATGAGGCGCACGCCACCGGACTTTATGGCGCGCATCGTCGCGGGCTGGCCGAAGCGCTCGGCGTGGCTGGCCGCGTCGAGATTCAAATGGGCACGCTCGGCAAGGCCGTCGGCGCCGCGGGCGGTTACATCGCCGGCTCGCGGACGCTCGTGGATTTCCTGGTG
Source organism: bacterium (assembly GCA_021780105.1). Lineage (GTDB taxonomy): Bacteria > Verrucomicrobiota > Verrucomicrobiia > Limisphaerales > J093 > JAJXZJ01. The sequence goes on along the minus strand of JAJXZJ010000069.1, from coordinate 80,472 downwards.
AACCGCGCGCGCAGCTTCATTTTCTCCACTGCGCCCGTGCCGGCCGCCGCCGCCGCCGCCACGGCGGGCGTGCGCTTCATTCAGAGCCGGGCTGGCGAACGGCGTTGCGCCCAACTTTGGGAAAACGTCCGTGGAGCGACCGCGGCGCTGGCCAACGTGCCGGCGCGCAGCGCCATTCTGCCGCTGATCATCGGCGATGAGGCCCGGGCCATGTCGGTGTCTGCGGCGTTGCGTGATCACGGAATTCTTGTTCCCGCCGTGCGGTATCCGACCGTGCCGCGCGGCACGGCGCGGCTGCGGCTCACCCTCAGTGCGGCGCACATGGCCGACGACCTGGCGCAACTGCTTGCCACCCTCGCGTCTTTGAATTTTCCGCCCCGGACTTCCGACCTTTGACCCCGGACGTCCGACCTCTGCCCATGCACCGACTCGCCAAGCTCGACCTTGCTTACGTCTGGCACCCGTTCACCCAGATGCGCGACTGGCTCCAGCGTGAGCCGATTGTTATCACGTCTGGCCGCGGAGCGCGGTTGCGTGACGTTCACGGCCGCGAATACCTCGACGCCAACGCCTCGATCTGGACCAATCTTCACGGCCATCGGCACCCAAATATCAACGCCGCGATCCGCCGCCAGCTTGGCAGCCTTGCGCATTCCTCGGCGCTTGGCTTCGCCAACGAACCCGCCTCGCTGCTCGCGGAACAACTCGTCCGGGTCGCGAATCCGCGTCGCGCCGCGCCGCGATCTGCGGCGGCACCGGCGGTTGCCCAAACCGTGCTCCGTAATCCGCGGCTGCCGAAAGTTTTTTTCAGCGACGACGGTTCCACCGCGTTGGAGGTCGCAATCAAGCAGGCCTACGAATTCGCGCGCCGCACCGGGCACAGCCGCCGGCCGCGTTTCCTCTCGCTGGCCGGCGCCTACCACGGCGACACGGTCGGCGCCGTGAGCGTTGGCCACATTGACTTGTTCCACAAAACTTACGGCAGCCTGCTGTTCAAATCCGACGCCGTGATGGCGCCATTTTGTTACCGCTGCCCGTTCAACCGCGCCCGGCCGGAGCGCGCCGATGCCCGCGAATACCGGCGCTGCCACTGGGAGTGCGTCGCCAAGGTCGAACAACGGTTCGATGCGCAACGCCGGCGCGATAACCCCTACGCGGCGATGATTGTCGAGCCGCGAATGCAAGGCTCGGCCGGCATGGTGCCACAGCCCGACGGCTGGCTGCGGCAGGTCGCCGCGATTGTCCGCGGCCACGGTGCGCAGCTCATCGCCGATGAGGTGATGACCGGTCTGGGTCGCACGAACGATCCGGCCTCCGGCCTTCTCTTCGCCTGCCATCACGAAGGCGTGCAGCCGGATTTCCTCGCCCTGGCCAAGGGGCTGACCGGCGGTTATCTGCCGATGGCGGCGACACTCACGACGCAGGCCGTGTTCGACGCCTTCCTCGGCGACTACGCCGAATTCAAAACGTTCTTCCACGGTCACAGCTTCACCGGCAACCAACTCGGCGCGGCCGCCGCTTTGGCGAACTTGGAACTGCTGCGCGGCGCGACATCCGTGAAAACCCGCCGCCGGCTCGCGGCGGCGTTGCGCGCGTCGCTCGCCTCGCTCTGGGATTTGCCGAACGTGGGCGACATCCGGCAGGTCGGCCTGGTCGTGGGTGTCGAGCTGGTGCGCGACTGGCGGACGCGCGCGCCGTTCGACTTGCGCGACCGTGTTGGTATCCGCGTGTGCGAGGCGATGGCCCGGCGTGGCGTGCTCACGCGCCCCATCGGCAATGTGATCGTGCTCATGCCGCCGTATTGCACGACCCCGGCGCAGGCGGAGCAAATCGTCGCCGTCCTGCGCGCGGGGATTGTGGAGACGCTCGGCGGAGCGGGTTGAACGCCCGATTTTGACCGGCTTCCCGCTTGCGCGGACGCGCCGCGCTTTGTTACATCCGGCCCCTGTGCTTTCGATTTCCGCAGTCAGCAAGCGTTACGGCGCGCGAACGTTGTTCGCCGATGTGACCCTGCAGGTGAACCGTGGCGACCGCATCGGCCTGGTCGGTCCCAACGGCGCGGGGAAGTCCACGCTCTTTTCGCTCATTCTAGGCGAGGAGGAGCCGGACGCGGGCGAAATCACCCGGCTGCGCGGCGTCAGCGTGGGTCATCTGCCGCAGGAAAGCGCGCCGGCGGGTGACGAAACCGTGCTCGAACTCGCCGCCGCCGTCACGCCGGAACTCGCCGAATTGCGCCGGCGGCTGCAAGCCGCCGCGTCCGGCATCGCTGCGGAATCGCCGGAACTGGCCGCCGCGCGGCAGCGGTTCGATGAGCTTGACGGCCACCGCGTCGAGGCGAAGGCCAAACAGATTCTGCGCGGCCTGAGTTTCCGCGAGAGCGACTTCGCCCGGCCGGCCCGCGAGATGAGCGGCGGCTGGGTGATGCGCGCGCACCTTGCCCGCCTGCTCACGCAGGAACCGGATTTGCTGCTGCTCGACGAGCCGACCAACCACCTGGACCTCGAAGCGCTGCTCTGGTTCCAGGATTACTTGAAGATGTATCCCGGCGCGATCCTGCTGATCTCGCACGACCGGGAGTTCGTCAATCAACTGGTCGGCAGCGTGGTGGAAATCCGCTCGTCGCGCTTCTTCCGCTACACCGGCAACTACGACGCCTATCTCGGCCAGCGCGAAGCCAACGAGGAGCAACTACTCGCCGCGTGGAAAAACCAGCAGCGCGAGATCGCGCGGCTCCAGGCGTTCGCCGACCGCTTTCGCGCGAAGAACACCAAGGCCGCGCAGGCGCAGAGCAAGCTCAAGCAGATCGAGCGGATGGAGAAAATCGAGGCCCCGGCCGGCGCGGAGGCGACGATTGATTTCGCGTTTCCGCAACCGCTGCGCAGCGGCCTCAAGGTGGTGGCGCTGGAACAGGTGCGTTTCGCCTATGACGGCCAGCCGGCGCCCGTGTATGCGGGACTGGATTTTCAGGCCGAACGCGGCCAGCGCGTGGTGCTCGTGGGGCCGAACGGCGCCGGCAAATCCACGTTGCTCAAACTGCTCGCCGGCGTCGCGCAGCCGCAGTCCGGCGAACGCAGGCTCGGTCACAACGTCAAGGACGGGTACTACTCGCAATACCGCGTCGAAATGCTCCATCCGGAGCGGACGGTGATCGAGGAGGCGCTCGACACGCCGCAGCGCGTGACCGAAACCTTCGTCCGCACGGTGCTCGGCTCCTTCCTGTTTCGCGACGACGACGTGTTCAAGAAGGTCAGCGTCCTCAGTGGCGGCGAGAAAAGCCGGCTCGCGCTGGTGAAGCTGCTGCTCGATCCGCCGAACCTCCTGCTCATGGACGAGCCGACCACGCACCTCGACATTGCCAGCACCGACGCCCTGCTCGACGCGCTGCGGCAGTTCGCCGGCACGCTCATCTTCATCAGCCACGACGTTTACTTCATTCGCGAGCTGGCGAACCATGTGGTGCATGTCCGCGATGGCCGCCTGCGGCACTTTCCCGGCGGCTATCAATACTACCTCGACAAGACCGCTGCCGAAGCTGCGGCTGCGGCCGCTCACGCCGCGCGGCAACCCGCCGCCAAACAAGCGGCTGACGAGAGTCCGGCGGCCAGGGCGCGTGCGCAAAAGCGACTCGAAGCCGAGCAACGGCAGGCCCGGTCGCGCGTCCGTCGCGAGCAGCAGCAACTCGTCCACCGGATCGAGAAGGAGATTCACGAACTGGAAACGCGGCAGGCCGAAATCACCCGCGAAATGGAAAACCCGGCCACCTACGACGCCTCTGGCCGGGTGATGGAATTGAACCGCGAGTTCTGCGAGCTGCGCGCGCGGTTGGAGACACTCAATGTCGAGTGGGAAAACGCGGCGACGGCGCTGGCGGAGATGGAAGTGGCTGGGTGAGGTCTCTGCCGCTAATGCAAGGTCCGGTCTCAATCTTGCTTGGCGTGGTCAGCCGGGTGCGTAGATTTCGCCGAGTTGCTGCATGAAGGTTCGCCTCGCTTACGGTCAGGGCTGGCTGCCGGTCGAGTTTCCCGACGGCCAGACGACGGTCATTGAACCGACGCCACAGCCGGGCTTGGCGGACGAGCGGGCGGCGGTGGTCGCCGCGCTGCGCGCGCCAATTGGAGCGCAGCCGCTGCGTGAAATCGTCAAGCCCACCGATCGTGTGTGCGTCATTTTTACCGACGGCACCCGCGCCACGCCGAATCAGCGGCTCATTCCCTGGCTGCTGGCGGAATTGGACGCGGTGCCCGCCGAGCGCATCACTTTGTTGAACTCCACCGGCACGCACCGGCCGAACACACCTGCCGAGCTGGATGCGATGTTGACAACCGCGGTGACGGCGCGCTACCGCGTGCTGAATCACGATTGCCAGGACGACGCCACGCTGGTGGCGGTCGGCACGACGCGTGACGGCGTGCCGGCGCTGGTGAACCGCCACGTCGTCGAAGCGGACGTGCGGATCGTGACCGGCTTCATCGAGCCGCATTTCTTCGCCGGTTTCAGCGGCGGGCCGAAGGGTATTTTCCCCGGTTGTGCCGGCTTGCGCACGGTGATGAGCAACCACGGCACCCGGAACATCGGCGACCCGCACGCCACGTTCGGCGTGACCGAGGGCAATCCGCTCTGGGAGGAATTGCGCGACCTGGCGCTGCGCGTCGGGCCGAGCTTTTTGCTTAACGTGACGCTCAACGACCAGCGGCAGATCACCCGCGTGTTTGCGGGCGATTTGATCGCCGCCCACCGCGTTGGCACGGAGTTCGTCCGGCGCTCGGCGATGCAGTCGGTCGCGGCGCCGTTCGATCTGGTGGTAACGACGAACAGCGGACATCCGTTGGATTCAAATTTGTATCAGGGTGTCAAAGGCATGACTGCCGGGGCGCGGATTTTGAAGCCGGGCGGCACGCTGATCCTCGCCTGCGAGTGCCGCGAAGGCGTGCCGGCGGGCAGTCCGTTTGACGGCATGTTGCGCGCGGCGGCAAGCCCGGAGGACGCGCTGGTGCGGCTGGCTGCGGCGGGCGTCACGCAGCCGGAGCAGTGGCAGGTGCAGGCCCAGGCGCTCATTCAGCGGCGCGCCGAGGTGCAGGTTTACAGCGTGCTGCCAGACGAAGCGGTCCGGGCCGCACATTTGACGCCGTGCCACGACATCGGTGAAGCGGTGCGGGAAACGTTGGCGAGGCTGGGCCCAGGCGCGCGGGTGGCGGTGCTGCCGCAGGGACCGTTGACGATTCCGTACCGGGCCTGAGCGCGGCGGCGGCGTCAGCGGTTGGTCGGCGCGGGAGGCTGCTGCGAAGTGGGCGCCGGCTGTGGTGGTTGCGGCTTGTGCGGGCGGCCGCTCAACAAGAACAGCAGGACGTTCAGGAGGAATGCCGCAACGACGATGAAGAAGATGAGTTGCCGCGCGTTGTCGGCCTTGGCCTGGACTTCCGGCGGAACTGGCGCGGGCTTATTCACGGCTTTTGGTGTCCATGATGATGGTCACCGGACCGTCGTTGACCAGGGCGACCTGCATGTCCGCGCCGAACTCGCCGGTGGCGACCGGCCGGCCAAAGTCCGCGGTCAGTTGACGGACGAACGCCTCGTAAAGCGGCACGGCGGTTTCGGGTTTTGCCGCGCGGCTGTAAGAGGGGCGGTTGCCCTTGTGCGTGCTGGCGAAGAGCGTGAACTGGCTGACGACGAGCATTTCGCCGCCCACGTCCTGCACCGAGCGGTTCATCAAGCCTTGGTCGTCGTTGAAGATGCGCAGACGGGCAAGCTTGCCGCCGAGCCACGCAATGTCCCCGGCCGTGTCGGCGTCCTCCACCGCCACGAGCACCAGCAGTCCGCGGCCGATGGCAGCAGTAATCTTGCCGCCGATGCTGACCGAGGCGTGGGCCACGCGTTGGATGACGGCGCGCATGGGTCAGCTTTTTCCGAACGCGAAGCTCAACGCGAACAACGCGGCAATGGCGTAAAGCCACGGCGAAATTTCGCGCCCATGTCCGCGCAGCACCTTCACCACGACCTGGGCGATGAAGCCCACGCCGATGCCGCAGGAGATGCTTTGCGTCATCGGAATCACCAGCAGCGTGAGAAACGCCGGCAGGCCGTCCTCGGCGGTGGACAGGTCCATTTCGCGGACGACGCTAACCATCAGAAAGCCCACGACCAACAACGCCGGCGCGGTGGCCACGGCCGGCACTGTGCCGATCAACGGCGAGAAAAACATGGCCAGAAGGAACAACAAGCCTACGACGACGGAAACCAGCCCGGTGCGGCCGCCTTCGCTGACGCCGGCGGCACTCTCGACGTAGGTGGTGACGGAGCTGGCCCCGCACCATCCGCCCCAGACGGCGGCGAGCGAGTCCACCAGCAGCACGCGTTTGAGCCGGGGCAGGTTACCGCGCGCGTCCAGGAAACCAGCCTGGCCGCCGATGCCGATCACGGTGCCCATGGTGTCGAAGAAGTCCGTGATCATGAAGGCGAAGATCGTGCCGATCAACGCCGGCCGGAGCGCGCCGCGCACGTCGGCGTGGCCAAACGTGGAAAAATCCGGCAGCGCGACGAGGTGATCCGGCAGATGCACGAGCCGTGCGGCACCCGGCGCCAGCGCGTCGCCAATGCCGGCGAGTATGGCGGTGCCGAGGATGCCAAGCAAAATGGCGCCGCGGACCCGGCAGGCCAGCAGCGTGACCAGCAGGGCCACACCGGCGGTGGCTGCCAGCGTGGGTTTCGCCGCAAAATCGCCCTGTGCAAGCAGCGCGCCGCCTGCGCCCTTCACCACCCAGCCCATTTGTTGCAGGCCGAGAAACGCGATGAACAATCCGATCCCCGCGCCGATGGCGCGCTTCAGGTTCATGGGGATTGCCTGCATGACGGCTTCGCGGACGCCGGTGAGGACAAACAGGGTGACCAGCGCGCCTTCGACCACGATCACGCCCATCATGGTCTGCCAGGTCAGGTCGGGCTGGGTCGCGGCGGCAACGAGTGCCGCGTTCAGGCCCATGCCGCTCGCCAGCGCGAACGGGTAGTTGGCCCAGAATCCCATCGCCAGCGTCGGGAGCGCCGCGCCCAGGCAGGTGGCGGCAATCACGGCGGCGGCCGGCATTCCCGCGCCGGCGAGCACCGCTGGATTGACGAAGATGATGTAGGCCATGGTCATGAACGTCGCCAGCCCAGCGACGAGTTCGCGCTGGCAGGTGGTGCCGCGCTCACGTAACGCAAACCACGTGTTCAACGTTGATGCAGACACCGGCAAACCAGAGCAACTGCTGTCCATGATCTTGCTGGCAGTGACCGCCACCTTCTCTCGGTAAGCGGACAACCGCCGGAGTTGCCGGAATCTTGCCAGTCCACGGCACCGGCGCAACAAGAACCTGCTGTGCGAATCGGTTCACAAGCAGAACCGAAGAATGCCCGCGGGGAGAACGATTCGCGGGGCGGGGCAGGGAACATCCCTCAACGTGAAATATCAGGATACACACGGGGAGACGGCCTCCGGTGGATCCAGCCTTGCCGGCGGAAGCCGGTCTCACGGAAGCGTCGGCGTCAGGCTGCGAGGGAACGCGCGTGACCCAAGACGATGCGCGAGCGTCGGACGGCCGCCGTGCGTCAAGCCGGGCTGGCGCGAGCGCAAGACGTGAATCAGCGTGTCGGCAGTCGAGGGAGTCCCGCCTCCCTTTGCAGCACGGTGGATCGGCGCGACCGCGCGGCGCCCTCGGCGAATGCCTGAACGCGGTCATAACAACCCACGGAGGCGCCCCATATGCTGAAGCGCCGGTGATGCGGTCAAGCTGCGGCTGGCAACCGGTTACTGCGCTGACGCACAGACCAGCCGCAGCCGAAAATCAGGAGTCCAAGACCGAACAACATGCCCGCATTCCGCGGCTCGGGAACCGGTTGGAAGTAAATGCTGTCAATCGCGATGTCATCCCTGCTGCCGTCGTAAGTCGCGCCGGTTTCCGCCAGGCCCGGCGCAATCTGGGTAATGTTAAACATCCCTGCGGTGGTGGTGCCGGTGATGACTTCCCATCCCGGTTTGTTGTTGGGCACGTCGCGCCATGGAATTTTGAGTTGCCACTGGTTTCCGCCCAGCGCGGTGAACTGGTCGCCGGGTGTCTGACGCTGGCCCCGGCTGCCCAAAGCCGCGAGCTGGCTGTTTTCCTCGGTGATTCCGCCGAAGACATGCGCGTTGTTAAAATTAGCCGCGCCGCCATCCTGATACACCTCGCCCAGTTCGTGAATCATCACGGAAGGCTGGAGATCCAGCAGCGGCTGGGCCGCCGTGGTCAGCGAAAACTTCTGAATGTCGCCGAGATCGAGCAGTTGCGTCCCGTTGGGCTGACCGGCGAGTGGGCCGAAGGCCCCCACCAAGACGCCGGGATAGTTCTGCTTCACATCAACGGTGCGGTTGTTCAGGTTGTCGCCGTTAAACGTGTTGAGTCGGGAGGCGAAGAAGTCCACGGCTCCGCCGTTGGCGGTCCACACGAGCTGATTGACCATGTTTAACGACCAGGCCCCGCCCGTGGAGTAGCCATTGATCATGTTGATGAATGTCGTCTGGTCCGCGGCGTTCCCTGTGATCACGAAGGCCGCGCGGGCGGGCAGGGAAACCACCGCCAGCGTAGCGACCACGACGGCCGCCTGCCTACCGATGCGGCCGGCTGGGTGGCCAGACGCCTTGGGGTTTGACGTTGACTCAGGGACGGTTTCTGCGGGGCGACGCCTGGGTGCGCGAGGTTGCATCATATTGAGCGCGAATGAGAGAGGTGAGCGACGAAGGGTTGGCTTTTTCATACGTGTAACAAATGTAAACAATAAGCATACGTTGTCAACACCGTGCCATCCTGCTTCGCAAAATCGCGCCCGATGGGCGGTTTCCCCGGAGGTGACTGTCGCCGGCGGGTGGTCAGCTCCGGCCCAACGAAGTGAGAGCATGTCGCCTGCTGTTTGCGCACGGAGGTCGGGAAAACGTTCTTCACTCCGTTCTGACCTCGATGGTCCCCTGGTCTAGCAGCCCGTCAAAAAAGCCCCTGTTTCCGGAGCTCAGAAGACAGAACAAAGACTCTGGGTCCGGATGAACGAGCCCCGATGAGGAACAGCAGAAAGACTCCCATGACCGTCGTCCGCACACCCAAGGCGTCCAGGTCGTCTCCGGAAGCAGCGCCAAGGGCCGCCGCCGCGGCCACCGCCGCCGCCCAACCCGCCTCCCAGCTCCGCGGCTTGCCCATCCCCCACACTTTGCGCAGCCGCAATCCCAGGTTGTAGGCCGCGCTCCTCAGCAGATGCAGCTTGGTCACATTCACCAGCCCCCGCAGCCAGGTCCGGCGTCCGCCGCCCGTCTCACATACGTGCGCGAAGGTCCGTTCCACCACCTCACTGCGTCGCCGGTTCAGCCGTCGCCCGCGCGCTCCCCGCACCCGCCGGCGATTGGCCCGGAACGCCGCCGCCTGCGCCGGCGGCTTGTCCGTCCAGCACCGGGTCTTCTGCTTCCGCTCGGGAATGTACGTGCGCACCCCCGCCGCCGCGCAATCGCTCAACAGTCCGTTGTCGTGGGTATGAGGTTTCTTGGATTTTGCGGACACGGGCGCGGAGTGGTAGAAAAGAAAGCGAAGACCTATGCCACGAACACACAAGCCCGATGACGCCACCTTTCGCCAACAAGCGGTGGAACTGGCCCAGACCAGCGGGAAACCTTACCGCGACGTTGCCCGTGATTTGGGTGTTAGCGTCGACACCCTGCGGGCCTGGCGACACCAGCAAGAAAACCGGCCGGATACCCAGCCAGTTGCCACCACTGGCAAGCCCAGCGAGCTGGAACGCGAATACCAGCGCCGACCAGCGCGACGGCCGGCGAAAACCCGCGATGGCCACGATCCGCCGTCGAAGCTGGTGCTTGTCTTCGAGAATGCCCACCAAGCCGGGCACCGCGACCGGCCGGGTGAATTGTTCGAGCAACCGCAGGATGGTCGCGCCGCAGGCCTGGCGCTCGGATTCGCCGGCGCACGCCAGCGCCAGCGCGTCGCAGGCCAGCTCGCGGTCGGCGCGCATCCGGGCAAACGCCAGCCAGACGAGCGGGTTGAACCAGTGGAGAACCTGGAGTGCGGTGGTCAGCCGGTTCAGCACCACGTCGCGGCGTTTCAAATGGGCGAACTCATGTAGGAAGACAAACCGCAGTTCCGCGGCGGTGAGCGGCGACCGCGCCCAGACGACGCGCATGATCTCCCACTCAGTTTCGGAAATGCGGGGAATGGTTGGCATGGTTTACAGTCGTAATCCTCCGTAAGGATTACGGTTGTAGTCTTAACGGTTTCCGTATTGCCTCGGATTCGCGGGCCACTACACTGACTTCCATGAACCAGTTTGCCTTTGCGAGGACGCGAGTGGTCCTGACGTGCCTCGTGCCCGGCACCCGGTTTTCCGGCCGGTTGCGCGCAATCGGATTGATCGCGCTGGCGATGATGACCGCACCCGGTTCGGCGGTGGCCCAGTCAGCGCCGGCGGCCTCGGCTCAATCCGCCAACACACTCCCCGGCCTGCGCCTGCTCATGGACACGCCGCTGCGCGACACGTCCATCTGCCTTGGCCCCGACGGCACTTACTACCTGACCGGCACGGTCGAGCCGTTCTGGGCGGACAACCAGGGCATCAAGCTCTGGAAATCGCCGGACCTCACCAACTGGACCGCGCTGGGCTTCGTGTGGAAATACGGCGCCAGTCCGTGGCACCAGAAATATCTCGAAGCCAAAAAGCCGCTCTGGGCGCCGGAGGTCCATTATTTGAAGGGCACGTTCTGGCTGACCTACAGCATGCCCGGCTGGGACGGCACGGCGAAAACTTCCGGCTGCGGTCTGCTCAAAAGTGCCACCGGCAAACCGGAAGGCCCTTACGAGGACGTCCAGCCCGGCGAACGCCTTGGCGACGAGATTGACGCGTCGCTCTTTCAGGATGACGACGGCCAGGTCTATTTCCTCTGGCACAGCGGCAAAATCGCCCGCATGAAGCCGGACCTGAGCGGTCTTGCGGAGCCGTATCACTGGTTGCGGACCAGCACGACCGATCCCGACCCGAAGCATCACTCCAGCCTGTGCGAAAAGATTTTCGGCCCGCACTCGTTCGATCACGTGGGCTACGAGGGCATGTATCTGTTCAAAGCGAACGGGCGTTACTATCTCTGTTGCTCGGAAAACTTCGACGGCCGGTATAGCTGTGCCATCGCGACTGCCACCAACATTTACGGACCCTACGGCCCGCGTTATGAAGCCATTCCGCACGGCGGCCACAACGTCTTCTTCCAGGACACTCGTGGCGCGTGGTGGTCCACCTACTTTGGCAGCGACGATTCTGCGCCGTGGCGCGAACGTCCCGGCATCCTGCCCATTCATTTCGACCAAAATGGCGTCGTGCATCCCGGCGCCGGGCATTGAAGCTGGCCGCCATTCACGCACCTGAAACGCCTTCCATCCATGAAACCGGCCTGCTTTCCCGCTGCAACCACGCGAACCGCCGCGCTGATTTTTCTGCTGGCAACCGCCTGGCTCCGCGCCGCCGCAGCGCTGGACAACGGCCTCGTCCGCGCCGAGTTCAACGAACGCGGCCTGACCGCCATCCGCGATCTGGGGTCGCGGCAAAACGTGGGTTTCGCGCAGGACGAAACCGCCGTGTTCGTGGGCGATGATGCGGTGGAAAGCGAGTTTCTCCAGCCGACGGTGAAAAGCACCTCCGCGACGAACCGCGTTTATGTCCTGCGCTCCGGCCGCTGGACCGTGCGCGTGACTTACGAACTGGAGCCGGGCTGGCATTTCGTGAGCAAGCAGGTCGCGGTCACGGGCACCGGCGAACGCGAGTTTCGTGTGCGGCGGTTTGAGATGCTGCGCAGCCGGCTGGCTTCCGCGCCGGCGGATGAACTGCGCCTCCGGGAAACGAGTTTCCTGCGCTTCGGCGGTCAGGACGGTTCGCCGGCGCACGGGCTGTTCATCACGCTGCAAAATCCGTTCGGCCAGTGGAAACGCCAGGGAGATCACGTGTCGCTCGGCTACGCGCCGGACGTGGTTTGGAAAGCCGGCACCGACGCCTGCGTCTCGGACCGCCTCTGTCTCGGACCCTACACGCCATCCGGCGTGACGCTGCCTGCGCACATGGAACCCGAATGGCGCTTCACACCCGCCAGCGCCGCCGACAACGGCCCGCGCGTGGACGTAGCCGAGGTGGACGCGGCCGTGGCCTGCACCCGCGCGTTCCTGCGTTCCCGGCCCGAGCGCGCCACGCGGGTGATGGTGGGCTGGTGCGTGAACGACTACCAGATTGACGTCGCCACGCCGGCGGGCCGCACGGAATACAAGCGCATCATTGACCAGGCCGCGGCGGTCGGCGCGCGGGACATATTGTTCGCGCCGGCGAACAGCGAGGTGTCGTCGCTCGCCGAAAACCGCGACGCCTGGGGCTGGGAGAATTTGCTCTGGTTCGGGATGGGGCAGAAATTGCGCAAGGGCGAATGGGATCCGGCCAAGGCCAAGCTGCCGGCCTCGGTGCAAAAGTTGCTGGACTACGCCCGCGGCCGCGACATCCGGTTTCTGGCTTACGTATATCCATCGCTGCCGTTCCTGCAAAATCCCGCGTGGACCGCCTGGGTGCCGGGCGGCCATCCCGGCGGTTACCTCGGGGCGGACTCCGGGCAGCGCAGTTTTCAGGATTGGTTGCTCGGCAAGTTGCTGGATTTCCAGAAGAACACCGGTGCGGGCGGATTTTCCTTTGATCACTGGTGGATCGCCTACGACGACACGCCCAGCAGTCACTACGCGCAATGGGCCGGCTGCCGGCGCATCCTCGAAACGCTCCGCCAGCAGGTGCCGGACGCGGTCATTGACGGCCGGCAGCAATATCAATACTTCGGCGCCTGGACCTGGCTGGCCGGCAGCTATCCGCATCCGCTCCAGGGCGACGAGCAGCCGGAGAGTTTTCCGTCGTTTCCTGATCTGCACTGGGATCGTAACTCCGCCGACCGCCAGCGCCGCACGGCGTGGTATTACCGGCAGGAGTGCTTTGCGCCGGCGGAAATCATCCCCGGCTACCTGACCCACCAGACGCCGCGCAACGACGCGCAAGGCGTCTGCCGCCGCGAACGCTTCCGGCCGGCGGATTGGGATTTGCTGGGCTGGAAATACTCCGTGATCGCCGCCATCGCGAGCGGCCCCTTCCAGCACGTCATCAATTTCCTGCCGGCGCGCGACGAACGCGAGTTCAGGGCTTTCTCGCTTGCGGACCGGCAGTGGCTCCGCGACTGGCTGGACTGGTCGGACCGTAATCTCGATGTGCTGCGTCATGTGCGGCCCGTCATCGGCCCGCCGCAAGTCGGGCGCGTGGACGGCTGGGCGGCGTTCAAGGACGGTCACGGCTTCGTGTTTCTCTTCAACCCGAACTACCGGCCGCTGAACGCCGGGTTTGTCCTGGACCAAACCATCGGATTGCAGTCCGGCCAGAACTTCGTGCTGCGGCAGCTTTATCCCGACGCGGAAAAAGGCCGGCTGCTCGCGCCTCCGGGGAAGACGTTCTGGCAGCGCGGCGACACGGTTTCGCTTCCGGTGGCTGGCGCTGACGCGCTGGTCTTGGAAGTGGAGCCGGCGCCGGCCAGCGTGGAACAGCCGCTTTTGCTTGGCACCGTGGGGAAGGCGACGCTCGCCGGCGACCAACTGCAATTGACCGGCGTGCGCGGCGAGCCGGGCACGGAACGCGAGCTGGCCGTGGCGTTGCCCGCGGCGACGCTGGTTCGCTCGCTCCGCGTGAACGGCGTTGAAACGAGGTTCCAGCAGGACGGCGCGCGGGTTTCAGCGAGGGTGCGCCTTGCGGGCCGGCCTTTTGCCGCGCGGCAGCAAGTTGGCGTTTACGATCCGCAGTTCGCCGGCGGCAGCTTCAACGCCGAAGCCACCATCCCGGCGCGCGTGTTCCAGCAACTGGCGGCCCGCCGGCAAACCTGGCCCGTGGACTACACCGCGGCGGAACGCGAAGCGGTGTGGCTCAACTCCGACCGCCTGCTGCTCTACATCAACGTTGCCGAACCGGACGACGCGACGATGCGCGATCCCATCCTGAGCGTGGACGGCGAAATCGTGCCGGTAAAGCGCGCCTACAGCTCGATTGTCCGCAGCAATCCGCGGAACACGTTCACCGGCTGGTACGCCGATGTCACCGCGCTTCAACCCGACGTGCCGCACCATTTCGCGGTCGAACTGCCCTCGCTTCACGCCGGCCAGTTCCAGGGGCTTTTCTTCGACACGGTGGAGGCGGACGACACCGACGCCATCGTCCCCGGAAACGGTTCCTGACTGCCGGCCGCGACGTGGCTTGATGGGCGCGGTCGGCGGTTCCGGCCACGCGCGGCTGGTCGCGCCCGCCGGCGTTGTTCGGCCACGTCGTCGGAAGAATTCTTGCTTCGCCGGGTTCGCGGGATAGGTTGCTGTCAAACTCAGCGGCCGAACGAATGACGGAGAAGCGTTTCAACAGCCTGCCCGGCTTCGGGCTGACGATGGGCTACACGCTGCTTTACCTCAGCGTGATCGTGCTCCTGCCGCTGGGCGGTTTGATGTTGCGGGTGCTGCAACTTTCGTGGCCGGAGTTCTGGCGGCTGGCCACGGCTCCGCGGGCGCTGGCCGCCTACGAGCTGACCTTCGGCGCATCCCTCGTCGCCGCCGGCATCAACGCCGTGTTCGGCACGCTGATGGCGTGGGTGCTGGTGCGCTACGAATTCCCCGGCCGCCGGTTCCTCGACGCGCTGGTGGATTTCCCCTTCGCGCTGCCGACGGCCGTGGCCGGTTTGACGCTGGCGAGCCTGTTCAGCGCCAACGGCTGGCTGGGCCGGTTCCTCGTTCCGCTGGGGATTCACGGCGCGTTCACGTCGCTGGGCGTCGTGATCGCGCTGACGTTCATCGGCCTGCCGTTCGTCGTCCGCACGCTGCAACCGGTGCTGGAAAATCTCGAGCACGAGGTGGAGGAAGCCGCGGCGACCCTCGGCGCCGGGCGGCTGCGGACGTTTGTCAGCGTGATTGCACCGACGCTGCTGCCGGCGGTGCTGACCGGCTTCGCGCTGGCGCTGGCGCGGGCCATTGGTGAATACGGCTCCGTCATCTTCATTGCCGGCAACAAGCCGTTCGAATCGGAGATCGCGCCGCTGCTGATCGTCATCAAACTGGAGGAATACGATTATCCGGGTGCGCTGGCGCTGGCGCTGGTGTTGCTGGCGATTTCGTTCCTGCTGCTCATCGGCATCAATCTCCTCGAACGCTGGGCGCGCCGCCGCCAAGGCTGACATGACTGGAACCCGGCAACCAATCGAGCGCGCTGATGTCGGCCGGACGCCGCGCGGCGCCGAGGAACCACGGTGGGTCAAGGGGCTGTTGATTGCAGCCGCCCTGGCGTTCGTGCTCGTGTTCCTGCTGCTGCCGCTGGCGAATGTCTTCGCGCAGGCCTTCGCCAAAGGGTGGACATATTGCGCGCAGTCGTTGCTCGACGCGGACACGCGGGCCGCGATCCGTCTCACGCTGGCGGTGGCCGCCATCACCGTGCCGCTGAACCTCCTGTTCGGTCTGGCTGCGGCGTGGGCCATCGCCAAGTTCGAGTTCCGGGGCAAATCGCTGTTGATCACCCTCATTGACCTGCCGTTTTCGGTGTCGCCCGTGGTCGCGGGCCTGGTGTTCGTGATTCTATTCGGTCGGCAGGGTTATCTGGGGCCGTGGCTCGAAGCCCACGACGTGCAGGTGATTTTCGCCCTGCCCGGCATGGTGCTGGCCACGGTGTTCGTCACGTTCCCGTTCGTGGCGCGCGAGTTGATTCCAGTCATGCAGGCCACGGGCACCGAGCAGGAGGAAGCTGCGCTCACGCTCGGCGCCAACGGCTGGCAGACGTTCTGGCACGTCACGCTGCCGTCGGTGAAGTGGGGTCTGCTCTACGGCGTGATCCTGTGCAATGCCCGCGCGATGGGCGAATTCGGCGCGGTGTCGGTGGTTTCCGGCCACATCACCGGCCTGACGGACACGCTGCCGCTGCGCGTGGAAAAACTCTATCACGACTACAATCTCACGGCCGCCTTCACCGTGGCCGGTCTGCTCGCGCTCCTGGCCCTGCTGACCCTCGTCCTCAAGACGTTGCTCGAATGGAAGCAGGCGCGCGACGACGGACGGGTGGAACGCGAGCCGGAAACTCCCACGGCATGAGCATCGAACTGCGCAACGTGACCAAACGCTTTGGCGGCGTGGCGGCCGTCAATAACGTCAGCTTCACCGTGCAGGAGGGCGAGTTGATGGCCCTGCTCGGCCCCAGCGGCGGCGGCAAGACCACCGTGCTGCGGATGATCGCGGGCCTGGAGGTGCCCAGCAGCGGCGATCTGTTCATCCGCAGGCAGCGCGTAAACGACATTCCGGTGCAACGCCGCAACATCGGGTTTGTGTTCCAGAATTATGCGCTGTTCAAAAACATGACCGTGTTCGGCAATGTTGCCTTCGGCCTGAAAATTCAACGGTGGCGCCGACAGGACATCGCGGCACGCGTTGCCGAACTGCTGGAGGTGTTTGAACTGACCGGACTGGAGCGGCGCTACCCGCACCAGCTCTCTGGCGGCCAGCGCCAGCGCGTGGCCATTGCCCGCGCGCTCGCCTCCAAGCCGAGCGTGCTGCTGTTGGACGAACCGTTTGGTGCGGTGGACGCCAAAATCCGGCAGGAGCTGCGCGAATGGCTGGTGCGCCTGCATCACGAACTGAACGTCACCACCATCTTCGTCACGCACGATCAGGAGGAGGCGATGGAGGTGGCGAACCGGATCGTGATCTTTTCCCGCGGCAACCTGGAACAGGTCGGCACGCCGCGCGAGGTTTACGAACAGCCGGCCAACGAATTCGTGGCGCGGTTCATCGGCGTGATGAATGTGCTGGACCTCGAGGTTCGCAGCGGCGTGGCGCGACTGCATGAACTGGAATTTCCCGCCCCCGGCCTGGCCGACGGCCAGCGGGTGCGCATCGGTTTCCGGCCCTATGCCGTGCAGCTTGCCAGCGACGTGGCGCAATTCCGCTACCGCGCAGTCATCCGGCACACGTTCTTCCTGGGCATCATGCTGCGGCTGGAGTTGGAACTGGCGTCCGGTCTGATCCTCCGCGCCCGGATCACGAAGGAGGAATACGCCCGGCTGGGTCTGGCAGACGACCGCGAAGTCTCGTTCCAAATCAGCCAATACCGCGTGCTGGGAAATGAAGCCGCCGCGCTGGCGCCCGAACAAGCGGTCGCCGATCCGCCGCGGCTGGCGGTGACAGACAACCTTTGAGGCGCGGGCGCCGCCGGCTTGGGTTTGACGGCCCGCGCCCAATCGGATAAACCTTGCGCCGACGATGTTGCCGGCAATGCCTTCAGGTTGCGCGAGCCCGCCCGGCCGGCTGGAGTCCGGCGGCGGCGACATCCTTTCCTTGATGCTGCCATGACCCCGCCTCCCATTCCCAAGTTCCGTCGGATTTTGCTCAAACTCAGCGGCGAGGCGCTCGCCGACGATTCCGGCATCGGGATTGACCCGGATGTCGTTCACCGCATGGCGCAGGCGATCAAGGAAGTGCGCGACCTGGGCGTGCAGGTCGTCGTGGTCGTCGGCGGCGGCAACATCTTCCGCGGCTCGCGCGGCAGCGAACATGGCATTGAACGGGCCACCGGCGATTACATGGGCATGCTGGCCACGGTCATCAATGCCCTCGCGCTCCAGGATGCGCTGGAGAAAAACGGTGTCCCCACGCGCGTGCAAAGTGCCATCACGATGTCGCAGGTGGCCGAGCCGTTTATCCGCCGCCGTGCGGTGCGGCACCTCGAAAAAGGGCGCGTCGTCCTCTTCGGCGCGGGCACGGGCAATCCTTACTTCTCCACCGACACCGCCGCCGCCCTGCGCGCCAACGAAATTGGCGCCGAGGTGGTGCTCAAGGCCACCAAGGTGGACGGCATTTACGACAGCGATCCCAAGAAGAATCCGGACGCCAAACGCTTCGACCAGATCACGTATTCCGAGGCGCTGTCGCGGCGTTTGAAGGTGATGGACACGACCGCGTTTTCACTCTGCATGGACAACCGAATGCCGATCATCGTGTTCGATTTCTCCGCCCCGCACAGCATCCAGCGCGTGGTGCTCGGCGAGAAGATCGGCACGCTCGTCACCAGTTGACCGCGGGCGAAAAACGCTCTATATGAAGCCCAGCCACAACACAGTTACAAACCTATGACACTGGACGACATCCTGCTCGAGGCCGAGGAAAAAATGGAAAAAACCGAGCAAGTCCTGCTCCACGAGTTTGCTGGCGTGCGCACCGGCAAGGCTTCGCCCGGCTTGGTGGAGGGTATCGTCGTGGACGCCTACGGTTCCCAAATGCGCGTCCGCGAACTGGCGGGCATCACCACGCCCGAACCGCGCATGTTGGTCATCCAGCCCTGGGATGCGAACATGCTGCACCCGATCGAGAAGGCCATTCAAAAGAGCAGCCTTGGCATCAACCCGGCCATTGACAAGAAGATCATCCGGCTGGTTTTTCCTGAACTCAGCACCGAGCGGCGCCAGGAATTCGTCAAAATCGTCAAGAAAATGGCTGAGGACGCTCGTGTGGCCGTCCGCCACATCCGTCGCGACGCGCTCGAACATTTGAAGAAGGCGGCCAAGGCCGGCGGCGTGACCGAGGACGAGGAGGAGCACGCCGAAAAAGAAGTTCAGAAGCTCCACGACCAATACATCGCCAAGGTGGACGACCACGTCGTCAAGAAGGAGAAAGAGATTCTGACGGTGTGACGGCACGCCGCTGAGCGTGACACGCTTTCGCAGCACCGGTTCTGCTCGATTCTACCGCCTGCCGGGCTGCTCGCTCAACAGATGGTGGCTCATTTGCATGAGCCGTCTGTGTGCGACTCGCTCGCCGCGTCCGGTCCGGCTCCAAGCTCCCCGGAAGCTTTCGCCACGGCAGTTGCACCCCATGGTCGTTGCCGCCGGGGTGGAGGGAACTTCGTTCAAGCCAGGAGCTGCCGGCGAATTGTGCTGGCACGAACGGAACTTCACGGAACGTCGCATCAACGTCCAACACGGTTGCACCACGGCGCCGAAACGTCGGAGCAGGATTACGATCAGCGCGGTGGCATCGGCCTTGCCGAAACGTCGCCCCGGCGCGAATCGCCGCCGCCCGCAAGAGGTCCCCGGCCTCGTTGGCCCGAAGGCCGGTCCGGCCGTGGGATGTGTCCGGAGGCGGACGCTTGCTGATTTCCACGGCCCCAGCCAAACTGGGGCTGGCGGTCTTTTGTTCATGGAGTTGTGCTCCCCATACGCAGAGAATGACGCCACGGATGAGCCGGCGATTTTCCGAATGTGACAGAACCCGCAACAAACGGGTTGAACGGCGTCCTTTGCGGGATGGAAATCAGGCCGGGCGCGTGACTTCAAACGGTTCCTCCGGTAAGCTGGAAAAGATGAGTGAAACCTCCGTGGGTTCTCCGATGGCTTTGAGTGAGAATGGACATGAATTGCCCGGATCGGCAGACCTTCCCACCTCCGCCCGCACTTCGGCAGCCCAGCGCTGGCGCTTTTCGGGCTTCTGGTCGTTGGTGGCGGCGTTCTGGCTTTTGGTGGCGCTGGCCTCGGCCCTTGAAATGGCGCTGCTCCAATCCGCCAACATGGAGCAGGCGCTGGTGGCGGCGCTGTTCCGCCTGCTTCCGTGGACGTTCCTGACACCGCTCATCGTGTGGACCTCCTCGACCTACACGCTCGAACGCTCCACGTGGAAACGCTCCCTCTGGGTGCATTTGCTGGTCTGTGCCCTGAGTTTCGCGATCGTCGGTGCGTTTGCCTATTTGAGTCCACCCGCGCCGGCGCTGATTCGGCAGGACCCGACCGAGCTGTCCCGGCTGAACCGGGAGACCCGCACCACGGCGTTCGTCATCTTGAGGCGCATCACCTACCAATTGCCGATCTTCTGGGGGTTGGTGGGCGTGGCCCACGCCATTCGCTTTTACGAACGCACCCAGGCGCGTCAGCGTCGCGAGACCGAACTGGAAGCACGCCTGGCGCAGGCGCGGCTCCAGGCCCTGCGCATGCAGCTCAATCCGCATTTCCTGTTTAACACCCTCAACTCGATCGCCTCGTTGGTGCATGAACAGCCGCAAGCCGAGGAGATGATCGAGGCCCTCAGCAGCCTGCTGCGCCTGACCCTCAACGCTTCTGACCGGCAGGAGGTCACCTTGCGCGAGGAGCTTCACTTCCTGGATCACTACCTGCTCATCGAGCAAATCCGCTTCGGTGACCGGCTGCGCGTGGAAAAACAGATTGATGCGGCGGCCTTGGACACCCGCGTGCCGATCCTCATCTTGCAGCCGCTGGTGGAAAACGCCGTCAAGCACGGGATCGAATCGCAAATCGCGCCCGGCCTCGTCCGGATCACGGCGGAGCGCGCCGGCGAGCTGCTGCTCTTGCGAGTCGAAGACAACGGCCGGGGGCCGGCTGTGTCCGCGAAGGGAGCTCTCAAAGAGGGCGTCGGCCTCAGCAATACCCGCTCCCGCCTGAACGAGCTTTATGGCGATCGAGCGTCGCTTCGGCTCGCACCGGGCGGCACGGGAGGCTTTCTGGCAGAAATCCAACTGCCCTGCCGCCCGGCCGTGAGCGCTGTGGCGCAACCGAGGAAACCTGCTGCGTGAAAATCCGGGCCGTGATTGTTGATGACGAAGCGCTCGCCCGCGGGCGCTTGCGGAAGTTGCTGGCCGACGCCGCGGACCTGGAAATCATCGGCGACTGCAGCAACGGTCCCGAAGCGATCGCGTTCATTCGCGGGCACCGGCCGGACCTGGTTTTTCTGGACGTGCAAATGCCTGAAGTCAGCGGCTTCGACGTGCTGCGAGCGCTGCCGGCGGAGACGTGGCCGGCGGTGATCTTCGTCACCGCCCACGACCAGCACGCCATTGAAGCCTTTGAAGTTCACGCACTGGACTACCTGCTCAAGCCCTTTACGCAGGCGAGGCTGCTCACCGCTGTTGAACGGGCGCGCCAGCACCTCGAGACGCGAAATCAATCGGCCGTCAACCAGCAACTTGCGGACTGGCTCAAATCCGCCAAAGGCGAGCCTGCCTACCTGAGCCGCATCGCGGTCAAGACCGGCACGCAGACGCTCTTCATCCGGGTGAAGGATCTGGATTACCTCGAATCGGTGGGCAATTACGCCCTGTTGCACGTAGGCCTGGAAAATCATGTGTTGCGCGAAACGCTGACCAACCTGGAGACCAAGCTGCCGCCCCGCTTGTTCCTGCGCATCAGCCGGTCCATACTCGTGAACCTGGACCGGGTGAAGGGCCTGCAGTCCAGTGCCCGCGGCGAATACGTCGTTGTCCTGCACGACAACCGCCAACTGATGATCACGCGCGGCGTCAAAGAACTCCAGGAACGGTTGCAATATCCGGAAGGGCACGGCGACGGTGTGGGCTGACCGGGCGTTGCAGATCCAGAGCGCATTTGATTTCGCGCGAGCACCGACCGACGATGGCGTTGGGATTTTGGCGGCAGTGCCTCACCGCAGCCGGGTGGAGAACCCCAGGCCGTTGGCGCCATCTGGGACGATGCCGATTGAAAAGGTGAGCGCCGTTGAAGGGATTTATTTTTTTGAGGGGTGGCTGGCCATAGAGTGTCAAAGACCGGCGTGCGGTTTGTTAAAGAGTCGCGGTCGCCAGTGGCGGGGGCCGGCTTTACAAGCGCGGGGCGCTGACGCAGAGTGCCACTGGAGTCTGGTTATGAAATCGAAATTGTCATGGGCTGCCGGACTGCTGATGTGCGCCGGTTTGTCGTTCTGTCTCACGGGTTGCAGTTCGCTGGAGAGCAATACCGTCCAATACATCGGCGCCCCCCGGTATCCGGCCGTGGATCCGGCGCGCGTGCAAATTTTGCAGGCCGAGCCGAAGCAGCCGTTTGACCGGCTGGGCGAGGTGGCGATCAACGCCTCGACCGATCCGCCGCCGCCGGTGGACAAGATCGAGGCTTCCATCCGCGCGCGCGCCGCCAAGCTGGGCGCCGACGCGGCCTACCTGGTGCATGATCAGGTGCAGACCGCCGGCGTGCAGGTTTGGGGGCCGTGGTGGGCGCCGACCGCCACGCCAATCAACTCGCGTGTGATCGTGGCCGTCGCGATCAAGTTCAAGGAGCATTGACCGACGGGCGGGCCGGTAAACGCGTCCACGAGCCATTTTTCGCTTGGGCGGGCCGGACAAGCCGTTTACCTTTGGGCTTCACGAAAAGATGACTAAGCCTATGCAAAACCAACAGGCAGCGCCGCTCTACCGGATCTGGGGCGCGGACCACGTCGCTTACGGGCCGCTGGAACTCCCCATGCTCGTCACCTGGGTGAAGCAACGGCGGGTCACCGCCGGAAGCTGGGTGTTTGTGCAGGACCAGCGCATGTGGGTGAAGGCGTCCGAGCTGGCCGAACTGAAGATGTTCTTCGGCGCCAAGCCGGCGGACCAGGCCGCGCCGCCAGGGGCCACGGTCAAGGCCGATAATCTCCGGCGCATCAAGCTGTTCGCCGAGATGGAACTGGCGCAGCTCGAGTCCTTCCTGCATTACCTGGAAGTCGTGCGCGTTGTGAAGTTCGCCCGGCTGTTCAGCAAGGGCGACCACGGCGACGCCATGTATTTCATCCTCGAAGGCGAGTTGCGCGCGGCCTTGACCATGGACGGCAAGGAAACCACGCTCGCCACGCTGGGCGTGGGCGATTTCTTTGGCGAAGTGGCGTTGCTGATCGAGGGGCCGCGCTCGGCGGACATTCTGGCCAACGAGGACAGCCTGCTGTTGAAGCTGCCAGCCACGGCGTTTGAAACCATCGTGCATGAGGCGCCGGCACTCGCGACGCCGTTCCTGCTCGCGATCAGCCGGTCCATCACGGCCCGGTTGCTTGACCTGGACAAGAAATACATGCATTCGATCCGGTCAGCGCGCACGCTTTCGGAAATTCATCTCTGATGGCCACCGGCGAGCAACCAGGTGCATCCGGCGCGAAGTGGTGGCAGTCCCGCTACGGATTGGTTGTCTTTTGGTATCTGTCCCTGCTGGTGCTGTTCACCGCGCTGCGGCTGGCGCTGTTTCTGAAGTTCGAACCGGCCCACGTGCCGGCCGCCGAGGGGGCCAGGATGTTCCTCGTGGGGCTGCATCGGGACGCCGCCGCCTGCCTGTTTTCCGTCGTTCCGCTGCTGGCCTGGTTCTTCATCCTGCCCAACCGCGTTTTCGCGGCGACGTGGCATCGCGTGCTGTTCGCCGTCGGTTGCTTTGCGTGGTGGCTGGTGATGGTGTTCCGGGTAATTCTTGAGTTTTTTTACTTCGACGAATTTGCCGCGCGCTTCAACACGGTGGCGGTGGATTATCTGGACAACCCACGCGAAGTCCTGACCAACATCTGGGAATCCTATCCGGTGGTTGGTGTCGTGGCGGCGTGCGCTCTGGTGGCCCTGGCTTGGACGGTGATTCTCCTCCGCCGGCATCGCCACATGTGGAACCGGCCGCTCCCGCTCAGGGTGCGCTTCCTGTGGTTGGGCGGCACGCTCGCGGCCGCCGTGGTCCTCACCGCGACGGTGAAATTTCAAGGGCCGACCTTCAGCCAGGACCGCACGCTGGACGAGATTGCGGACAATGGCACGCTGGCGTTCGCGCGGGCGGCATGGACCCACAACCTGAGTTTCGCCGCGTTTTACCGGACGATGCCGCCGGACGAGGCCTACTCGCGCGTGCGCCGCCTGCTGGCCGAGCCGGACGCGCAATTTGTTGGCGAGGAGCATGGCCTCCGACGCAACATCGCCGGCGACCCCGGCCGGCCGCGTTTGAACGTGGTCATCCTGCTGGAAGAAAGCCTCGGCTCGGAATTCTGGGGCTGCCTGGGCCGCAAAGGCGAATCCCTCACGCCGGAAATGGACGGCTTGGCAACCCAGGAGGGGCTGCTGTTCACCAACATTTACGCCTGTGGCGACCGCACCGTGCGCGGGTTCGAGGGCGTGCTGTCGTCCTTCCCGCCGCTGCCCGGTGGGGCGATCGTCAAGCGCGACCGTTCGGAGAACATCGAGACCGTCGCCCGCGTCTTGAAGCGCGACGGTTACAACACGGTCTTTTTCTACGGCGGCCGGGGGATATTCGACGACATGAAGCCCTACGCGCTCCACAACGGCTGGGACCGCTTCCTGGAACACAACCCGCGGTTTCATGACGGCTTTTTCCCGACGATTTTCGCCGGGCTGCTTTCGTTCTTCGGGGGCGAAGAATCGTCCTTTCACGATGATTTCACGAACTCGTCCTTTGCCACCATCTGGGGCGTGTGCGACGAGGACGTTTATGCCCGCGCCATCCGGGAATTTCGCGCGTTGAACCAAACGGGCAAGCCGTTCCTGGGCACCATCATGTCCGTGTCCAACCACAAGCCCTACACCTATCCGCGCGGCCGCATTCCGGAGGATCCCGAACTGCCCTCGCCCTCGCGCGAAAAGGCCGTGAAGTACTCGGACTGGTGTCTGGGCCAATTCTTCCGCGACGCCAGGCGCGAGGCGTTTTGGACCAACACCGTGTTCGTCGTGGTCGCCGACCACGGGGCGCGGGTCTATGGCAGCCAGAAAATCCCCATCCGGTCCTACGAAATCCCGCTGGTCATCCTTGGCCCGGCGGTGGTGAAACACCCGGCGCGGTTCGGCATGTTGGGCAGTTCGCTCGATGTGTCGCCGACCGTCCTGGGGCTGATTGGCCGGCCCTACCAGACGCTGTTCTTCGGCCGCGACCTGCTGCACGATCCGCCGGAAGACGGCCGGGCGCTGCTCAATCACGACCGCGACATCGGCCTGTTCACGCATGACCGGCTCGTCGTGCTTGGCCTGCAGAAGACGGTGGAGTATTACGCGGGCGATCCCAAGATGGTGAACCTCGAACCGATGACGCAAACCACCGCCGCGGAAGCCGAACTACAGCGGGACGCCATCGCGATCTTTCAGGTGGCTGACGATCTCTACATGCACCGGCGGTATCGTCTTGATCCGTAAACCGGCCGCGCACCCGCGCACCCGCGCCACGGCGCACAGCCGGTCAATCCAGCGTCTGCCGGTAGCGTTTGATGCCGATGGTGAGCATCAACACCATGAACAGGGCGATCGGCCACAGCTCCGGCGCGATTTCCCGCGGGCCGTTTCCCTTCAGCAGAATGCCCCGTGCGATGCGCAGGAAATGCGTGAGCGGCAGCGCTTCGCCGATCCATTGCGCCCACGACGGCATGCCCCGAAACGGGAACATGAACCCGGACAGGAGAATGTTCGGCAGGAAGAAGAAAAAGGCCATCTGCACGGCCTGGAGTTGGTTGCGGGTGGCCGTGGAAAACGTGATGCCCACGGTCAGTGTCGCACTGATGAACAAGAGGATCACGCCCAGCAACAGCGGCAGGCTACCCATCATGGGCACATGAAACAGGAACCGCGCCGCCGCCAGGATCAACGTCACCTGGATGTAGCCGACCAGGATGTAGGGGATGATCTTGCCGATCATCACCTCGCCGGGATGCACCGGCGTGGACAGCAGGTTTTCCATCGTGCCCCGCTCACGTTCACGGGTGATGGCCAGCGCGGTGATGATGACCATCGTCATCGTCAGCACCACCCCCATCAGGCCCGGAACGATGTTGTATTGCGTGATGTTCTCCGGATTGTAATGCCGGTGCGTGCGCAATTCGACCGGTCCCGGCCGGACGCGAAGCCGGCTCAGCGGGCCGATCAGATCGCGGTCGAATGCCGAATTGACCAGCGTGTCCAAGGCGGACAACGCGTAGCCGGTGGCCATCGGGTCGGTGGCGTCGGCTTCCAACAGCAGGCTGGGCTGCTCGCCGCGCAGCAGCCTGCGGGAGAAATCCTCCGGAATGTGAACGACGAACTGGACATTGCCCCGTGCCAGGAGCGTGCGGATTTCCTCCTCACTGCCGGACTGGCGGACGATGTGGAAGTAGTCGCTGTTTTGCAGCGCCCAGACCAGCGTGCGCGAGAAGATGCTGTTGTCCGCGGACAGCACCGCGGTCGGCAGGTGCTTCGGATCGGCGTTGATGGCGTAGCCGAACAGGATGAGCTGGATCAGCGGGATGCCGACCATCATGGCAAAGGTCAGCCGGTCGCGCCGCATCTGGATGAACTCCTTGACGACGATCGCCCAGAACCGGCGGAGGTTAAACGCATGCCGGCTCATGAGAAATTGTCCTTCGCGCGATCCATCAGGCTGATGAAAACATCCTCCAGCCCGGACGCGACCGGCTGCCATTGCCAGCCGCCGACCCGCCATGGCGCAATGCTCTCGTCCATGGCGGCGGCGTCGCGTCCGCTGACGTGCAGCGTCGTGCCAAAGGCGACGACCTGCTCGATACCCGCCGCGCCGCGCAACTTCGCCGCCAGTTCCCACAGGTTCGGCCCGGTCACTTCGTAGGTGGTCAACTGCGCGCTGCGGACCACCTCCGCCACCGTCCCGCGCGCCAGCAGATTGCCGTAGGCGATGTAGGCCAGCCGGTGGCAGCGCTCGGCCTCGTCCATGTAGTGCGTCGTGATCAACACCGTCAGTCCCTCGGCGGCGAGCCGGTGGATTTCCTGCCAGAAATCGCGCCGCGCCTTCGGGTCCACGCCGGCGGTCGGCTCGTCAAGCAACAGCAGCCGCGGCTCGTGAATCAAGCACGCGGCCAGCGCCAGCCGCTGCTTCCAGCCGCCGGACAGCACGCCGGCCAGTTGGCGCCGGCGCGGCACCAGCCCCAGCGTTTCCAGGCTCCGGTTCACCGCCTCTTTGCGCCGTGGAATCCCGTAAATCCGGGCGACGAAATCCAGGTTCTCTTCGATGCTCAGGTCTTCGTAGAAGCTGAACCGCTGCGTCATGTAGCCGACGTGCTTCTTGATCTCGGCCGACTCGGTGCGGAAATCGAAACCGAGGCAGACGCCCTCGCCCGCGTCCGGCGTGAGCAGACCGCAGAGCATCCGCAGGAACGTGGTTTTGCCGCTGCCGTTCGGCCCGAGAAATCCGTAAATCTCCCCGCGCCGCACCTGCATCGCGATGTCGTTCACGACCGCCCGGCCGCTGAACCGCTTCGTGACGCCGCGCACGTCAATGACCAGTTCCTCCCCGCTCATGGCCGCCTCACCGGTTCAACCGCACGTCTACGGGCTGCCCCGGACGCAGCGCCGCCGCGTCCGCCGGACGGAACGTCGCCTCGACCATGAAAACCAGCTTCGCCCGGCTTTCCTGGCTGTAAATAACCGGCGGCGTGAACTCCGCCTGCGGCGAAACATAGTTCACCGTCGCGGGATACACGTTGGTGGTGCCGTCCAGGGTCACACGCGCGGCTTGTCCGCGCTGGACCGTCACCAACTGCGGTTCCGGCACGAAAAACCGCACGCGCACGTTGCCCGGCGGCAGCAGCGAAACGACGGGATTGCCCGCCGGCACGAACTCGCCCGGCTGGTAAAGCGTGTCCTGCACCACCGCGTTCGTCGGCGCGAACTGGCGTTTCTGCGCCACGGACCAGCGGGCGCGGACCAGCGCGGCGTCCGCGGCCTGCACGTCCGCCTCGGCGGCGGCGATTTCATCGGTCCGCGCGCCCAACCGTGCGGTGTCGAGGTCGGCGGTCAGCGAGTTCACCTGCGCCTGGTCGGCGTCGCGCCGGGACTTTGCGGCGTCCAGTTCCTCGGGGGCGATCACGTTCTGCGCGTGAAGCTGCTCGCGCCGGCGCAGGTCCAGTTGCGACAATTCCCAATTGGCCTTCGCCCGCTGCAACTGCGCCTCCAGCGACGCGATTTCACTCGGCCGCCGGCCTTTTTGCGCGTCCGCCAACCGCGCCTGCGCCTGGCGCTGCCGCTCCTGCGCCTCGCGCACGGTGGCCGTCTCCGCCTCGTGTTCCAGTGCGAACAGGAGCTGGCCGGCCTTCACCACGTCGCCCCGGCTGACGGCCAGGTTCGTCAACGTGCCGCCGAGCGGCGCGGCCACATAAACAAACTCGCCCTCGATGTAGCCCTGATACCGGCCCGGCGTGGACCGGCCACAACCGGCGAGCAGGACCAGTGCTGCGGCCAGGCAAAGGCCGGCGGCGCGCGGGAAACAGAGCAGATGGCTGGACGGCGTTTTCATGGCAAACGGCAACTACGCTTGCGGAGCAGTAAACAAGTTTGAGGTTGACATGTCAAACGAATGTTTTAATCGTATGTTTGAAACGTGAATTTGAAATTGAAGACCGGATCCGATCCGGCGCTCCGCGACGAAACCCGCCGGCGGCTTCTGGAGGCGGCCGGCGCGGTGTTTGCCGAGGCCGGCTTTCGCCACGCGACCGTCCGCGAAATCTGCCACCGCGCGGGCGCGAACCTTGCCGCCGTTAACTACCACTTTGGTGACAAGGAATCGCTTTACGCCGAGGTCCTGCGCGAGTCGCAGCGGGCGGCCTTCGAAAAGTACCCGCCGCTGCTGGCCGTGGCGGCGGACGCGCCGCCGGAGGAAAAGTTGCGCGCCTTCGTCCGCTCCTTCCTCCTCCGCCTCTTTGACGACGGCCCCATCACGCGCTTCGGCCGGATCATGTCCCGCGAAATGGTGGAGCCGACGGCGGCGTTGAAGGGGCTGCTCAAGGAACGAATCAGGCCGATGGCGGATGATCTGCTGGGCTTCGTGGCGGCCATTCTGGATTGCCCGGTGAACGACAAACGGGTCCGGCATTGCTGCTTCAGCATCGTCGGCCAGTGCGTGTTCTTTCATCATTGCCGGGCCATGATTTCCCGGCTGTTCCCCGAACAACCGCTGGACGCCGCGGCGATGGAGCCGCTGGCCGAACACATCGCCCGCTTCTCGCTCGCCGGCATCAAGGACTACGCCCGCAAAACCTCCCCCCGCCGTTGATCCGACCGTGAAACTTCTCCCGCCGAAATTGCTGTCGCTCGCGCGAACCTGCTCGGTTCTCGTTTTGATCGTGGCCGGCGGCCGGGTGCCGGCCGCCCGCGCTGCCGACACCAACGCGCCGCCGTGGTTGAACCGCCCGCTGTCGCTCGAAGACTGTCTCAACCTGGCACTCCAGCAAAACGGCGACGTGCGCCGAAGCCAGAAAGAAGTCGAGGCCGCGCTCGGCGTGGTGATCCAGACCCGTGCCATCGTCCTGCCCAAACTGCGCGCCGCCGGCGGCTACGATGTCACCGCCGACAGCGCGGTCGAACGCCTTGCGGCGCCACCCCTGCCGGGTTTGCCATCCGGTTTGAACCTGGTCAATCCGGACAACCAGCATTGGAACGCCAGCGTGCGACTCGTCCAGTCGGTGTTCGAAGGCGGCCGTATGATGTCCTCGCTCCGCACCGCGCGGCTCACGCGCGAGGAGGCGCTGGCGCAGCATCAAACCGTCCTCGCGAACGTCGCGACCGACGTGCGGACGGCGTTTTACGACGTGCTGCTCGCGCAGCAGGAAATCCAGGTGCGTGAGGCGTCCGTAAAATTGCTGGAGCGGGAACTGGAGGATACGCAGCGGCGGTTCAAGGCCGGCACGGTGCCACAGTTCAACGTGTTGCGGGCGGAAGTCGAGCTCGCCAACGCCCGGCCCGACGTTTCGCGCGCCAAGAACGCCTACCGCATCGCCAAAAACGTCCTCGTGGACCGCCTTGGCTGCCGGGTGCCGCGGGACATCTGGGAGGACATTCCTTTGGAACTGAACGGCTCGCTCGACGTGGAGCCGTTGAACCTCGAAGTGCCCGCAGCCATCAAGCTGGCGCTGGAGCGGCGGCCGGAACTCGTTGCGTTGCGCAAAGCCGAGGTGCTGCGGAAGGAGGGGGTGGTCAACGCCCGCGGCGGCTACCTTCCCAGCGTGCAAACCTACGTTGGCTACGGCTCGCGCAGCCCGAACTACGAACGCGACATCACCCACGACATTTCTGGCTGGGAGGCCGGCGTTCAGATGTCGTGGGATATTTTCGACGGCGCGCTGACTCGCGGCAAGGTGGCGCAGGCGCGGGCGCAGTGGGAGGCCTCGCAGATTGATACCGACAACACCGCGCGCAACATTGAACTTGAAGTCCGCACGGCCTACTCCACGCTGGAGGAAGCTGGTGAAGTCCTGGACTCGCAGCAAAAAGTGCTGGAGCAGGCCGAGGAGGCATTGCGGCTGGCGCGGGCGCGCGCCGAGGCCGGCACTGGCACGCAACTTGACCTCCTCGGCGCCCAGACCGCGCTCACCGACGCCCGCACCACGCAGGTCCGCGCCCGGCACGCCTACGCCACCGCCCGCGCCCGGCTGGAGCGCGCCATCGGCGCCTACACGCCGGAGTTGGCAGGCAACGGCGATTGGGGCAATATTCCCCGGTGACCGCGGTTTGGGAATCGCGGTTGAACCCGTGCTGGATAAACATTCAACGACTTGCGCCGCTTGAAGAAGCCATCTGTTTTTGTCATTTTCCTGACCGTCTTTGTTGACCTCATCGGTTTTGGAATCGTCGTTCCGCTCGTGCCGGTTTACAGCCGCCACTTCGGCGCCGGCGGTCTCATGATCGGGGTTATTATCGCCGCGTTCTCCGCGATGCAGTTTGTCTTCGCGCCGATCTGGGGGCATCTCTCTGACCGCATTGGCCGGCGGCCGGTGTTGCTGCTCAGCACCGCGGGCGCGGCCGCGTCCTACGCGCTGTTTGCGATCGGCTCCGGACTGGCCGATCACACCGCCGCGCTGACGACGCTGTTGATCTCGCGTGCCTTTGCCGGCGCCTGCGGCGGCAACATCGGCGTGGCCCAGGCTTACATAGCCGACATCTCACCGCCGGACCAGCGTTCGCGGCGCATGGGCCTCATCGGCATGGCGTTCGGGCTGGGGTTTATTTTTGGCCCCATCATCGGCGGGCTTAGCCTCACGCACCTTGGCAGCACCGGACCGGGCTGGGTGGCCACCGGGTTCTGCGTGGTCAATTTTCTGCTCGCGTTCAGCATTCTCGCCGAAAGCCACCGTCCAAATTCCGAACACGCCGCGGCGCGGCCGCGCCTGGACCAGTGGCGCCACACGGTCCGGCAGCCAAAGGTCGGTCTGCTGGTCGTCGTGTTCTTCCTCGCCACGTTTTGCTTCAGTTGCTTCGAGGTCACGCTGCCGCTGCTGGTCAGCCAGAATTTTCACCTCGACATCGAGCGCGATGAGCGCGCCGCGACGGCCGTCACCTATCTCTTCGCGTACTGCGGCATCATCGGCGCCTTCGTGCAGGGCGGGTTTACCGGCCGCCTGGTTAAAATGTTTGGCGAGCCGCGCGTCATCGGCCTGAGCCTGTTGCTGACCGGCCTGAGCCTGATTCCATTGCCCTTGATCCACGGAACCGCGGCGCTTTCGTGGAGCGGTTTGTTCCAGGCCGGCGGCATGCCCTGGGTCGTGATGCTGGTCGTCCTCGGATTGCTGTCCATCGGCGCCAGTCTGACGCGGCCGCCGCTCTTCGGCCTGATCTCGATCCTGACACCAGCCACCGAACAGGGCGCGACCATCGGCGTGGCCCAGAGCGCGGGCAGCCTGGCGCGCATTCTCGCCCCAATTTACGCCGCGACGCTGTTTACCACACACCCGGCCTTGCCCTATTTCACCTGTGCCGCGATTGCGCTGCTGACCAGCTTGATCACGTTCCAACGGCTTCGCCACGACACGCACGCGGAGGCCACCGTCGCTCCGGCGCGTGAGCGCCGGAGATCCGGTCACGCATAGGCCTCCATGCCCGCGCAGGTGCAGACCGGGTTGCGGTCGCCGTGGACGTTGTCCACGCGGCCGACGGCGGGCCAGAACTTAAACTCCTGTTGATGCCGCGCCGGGAATGCCGCCTGCGCGCGGGAATACGGCCGGTCCCAATCCTCCGCCGCCAGCGTGTCCGCCGTGTGCGGCGCGTTTTTCAGCGGGTTGTTCGCCTTGTCGAACCGACCGGATTCGACGGCCTGGATTTCGCCGTGAATGGCGATCATCGCCTCGCAGAAGCGGTCCAGTTCCTCCTTCGATTCGCTCTCGGTCGGTTCCACCATCAACGTGCCCGGCACCGGGAAGGACATCGTCGGCGCATGAAAGCCGAAATCCATCAGCCGCTTGGCGATGTCCTCGACGGTCACGCTCTTGAACTGTCGCACATCGAGGATGCACTCGTGCGCCACCAGCCCGCCCGGCCCGGTGTAAAGGACGGGGAACAAGCCGGCCAGCCGGCGCGCAATGTAGTTCGCGTTCAAAATGGCCACTTTCGTCGCCTCGGCCAGCCCCTCCGCGCCCATGCACGCGAGATAAACCCAGGAAATCGGCAGGATGCCAGCGCTGCCCCACGGCGCCGCGGACACCGGACCAATGTTGGATTGCGAATTGCGAATTGCGAATTGCGGATTGATGACCGGATGACCCGGCAGGAACGGCACCAGATGTTTCGCCACGGCAATCGGCCCTACGCCCGGTCCGCCGCCGCCGTGCGGAATGCAGAAGGTTTTGTGCAGGTTCAGGTGACAGACATCGGCGCCGATTTCTGCCGGCCGGGTGAGGCCGACCTGCGCGTTCATGTTCGCGCCGTCCAGGTAAACCTGTCCGCCGTGCGCGTGGACGGTCCGGCAGATTTCCCGGATGCCGCTCTCGAACACGCCGTGCGTGGAAGGATACGTCACCATGAGC
This sequence comes from bacterium, assembly GCA_021780105.1. Taxonomy (GTDB): domain Bacteria; phylum Verrucomicrobiota; class Verrucomicrobiia; order Limisphaerales; family J093; genus JAJXZJ01. Next base: position 47,863 of record JAJXZJ010000069.1, on the reverse strand, counting down.
GCTGCCAGGTTCGGCGCGTGCGCGGCCGCCTTCGCCCGCAAGTCCGCCACGTCAATGTTGCCGCCCGCGTCGCACGCCACCGGCACGACCTGCAGCCCCGCCATCGCGGCGCTCGCCGGGTTTGTGCCGTGCGCCGAGGTCGGGATGAGGCATACCTTGCGCTGCGGCTGGCCCTGCGCTTCGTGATAATGGCGGATGACCGTGAGGCCCGTGTATTCGCCCTGCGACCCGGCATTCGGCTGGAGCGAAACGGCCGCAAAGCCGGTCACTTCCGCGAGCCATTGTTCCAGGTCGGCGAATAATTTCTGGTAGCCGCAGGTCTGCTCCGACGGTGCAAACGGATGCAGCCGCGCGAATTCCGGCCAGCTCACGGGCAACATCTGGCTGGCGGCGTTGAGCTTCATCGTGCAGGAACCGAGCGGGATCATGGCCTGGCACAGCGACAGGTCGCGCGACTCCAGCCGCTTGAGGTAACGCAGCATCTCGGTTTCCGAGTGGTAACAATGAAACACCAGATGCGTGAGAAACGGGCTGGTGCGGGCAAACGCCTTCACACTGGTCCGCCTGCCAAACAAGGCATCGGCCTCGTCGAAGAACAGGACTGCATCGCCGCTTTCCGCCCGGGCCAGGAGCCGGTCGAGGTTCTTCTCGGTTTCGCCAATGTATTGGTTCACCACGGAGGCCAGATCAACGAAGATCTGGAGCAGATCCGCCACGTCGCTCAGCGTCACCGTTTCGTCGAGGCTGACGCCGATGGCGTCCGCGCTCACAGGCCGGAGGTTGATGGCATGGCCGGCCGCCCGCTGCATAATGTCCGCCGTCTTCGCGCCCATCGTGATGCACAAGGTGTCAAAAAAGGGCGCTGGCACCGGCGCGAAGCCAAGTTTCTCCAGGCCGCTCGCCAGCGCGCGGGTCAACCCATGCACGCGCCGCCCGATCGCCTTCAGCCCATCCGGTCCGTGGTAGATCGCGTAGGCGGCGGCCATGTTTGCCAGCAGCGCCTGCGCGGTGCAGATGTTGCTCGTGGCCTTCTCGCGACGGATGTGCTGTTCGCGCGTGCCCAGCGCCAGCCGCAGCGCCGGCTTGCCGCGCGAATCCTTCGACACACCGACGAGCCGGCCCGGCATCTGACGTTTGAACTCGTCACGCGTCGCAAAGAACGCCGCGTGCGGGCCGCCGAATCCCAGCGGCACGCCGAAGCGCTGCGCGCTGCCGACCGCAATGTCCGCGCCGGATTCGCCGGGTGGCCGGAGCAGCGTCAACGCCAGCAAATCCGTGGCCACCACCACCAACGCGCCCGCGGCGTGGGCCTTCTCGGCGAGCGGCGCGAAGTCATGGATCGTGCCCAGCGTGTCCGGGTATTGCACCAGCACGCCGCAGACGTTGTCGTTGAATTCGAACGCGTCGTTCTCTTGGACGACGACCTCGATGCCGAGCGCCTTCGCGCGGGTCTGGACCACGGCGAGGTTCTGCGGATGGCAACCGGCGGAAACCAGAAACACGTTCCGGCCGCTCTTTAAGCGGTGGCACATCATCATGGCCTCGGCGCAGGCGGTCGCTTCGTCCAGCAACGACGCGTTGGCGATCGGCAGCGCCGTCAGGTCGCACACCATCGTCTGGAAGTTCAGCAACATTTCGAGCCGCCCCTGCGAAATCTCGGACTGGTAAGGCGTGTATTGCGTGTACCAGCCGGGGTTCTCCAGCATGTTGCGCTGGATCACCGGCGGCGTGATGCAGTCGTAATAGCCCATGCCGATGAACGAGCGGCAGACCTCGTTTTCCGCCGCGATGGCACGCAACCGGGCCAGCGCCTCAAATTCGCTGACCGGCGGCGGCAGGTTGAGCGGGCGGCGCAGCCGGATGTCCGCCGGCACGGCGCGGTCGGCCAGCGCGTCGAGACTGTCGAAACCCAGCGTGGCGAGCATCGCCTGGAGGTCCGCTGGCCGCGGGCCGATGTGGCGGCGGACGAAGCGATCCGGGTGCCGGGAGCTGTTCAAAGCGGTGCGATCCGTCGCCGGATCGCCGGTGTTTGCGGCGGAAACGGCGTGGGTGGGCGTCGGTTGCGAATTCGAATTCACGGCGGAGAAACTAGTGTCCGCCCGCCGCGCCGCAAGCGCGTTTTGGCGGCGCACTGACAGCACGATGCCCGCCGGCAAATGCAATGAAACCGGAACGCCAGACAGATCACAGCCGTTCCCTTGACCAACCGTCCGCAATAATCAGGCGGGAATCGCCACCAGGACACAGCAAGCAACCCGTGAAACGCCGGCGGCGTGAGGTTGTGGGCTGACGGCGCCTTAGCGACATTGTCGCCAGCCCCGCTTCCGGCGAAAACCATCAATATCGGCTCCGGCAGGATTGATCCGGGCTGGATCAACGCGCAGATCAACTTCGCTTCCCGTTTGCCGAGCATCGTTGCTTTGCCCGGATCACGCCGCGGCCGGCCGGCGAGCTTTGGCCCGCGTTATTTGCCCAGGAAATCCACTTTTGCGCTGAGTTCGGGCGTAAGGTAGGAATCCGGGTCTTTGATCTGAACCTTGATCTGGAGCGTGCCTTTCTGGCGGCTGGCTTCGGGCGCGATTTCCACGACCGTCCCGTCGTAGCTGCGGTCGGGATACGCCTCCGGGCTGATTTTGCACGGCTGGTGAAGACGCACCTTCGCGAGGTCGGCTTCGTTCAGGTCAATCTCCACCTGTAGATCCTTGGGGTCGCCGACGGACAGGAGGGCGGTGCTCGGGCCGCCGGTGCCGCCGAAGCTTTGCGGGGTGACGACTTCGCCGGCGCGGGTGAGTTTTTCGAGCACGACGCCATTGATTGGCGAGCGGATGACGCACCAGTCGAGATAGGTGCGGTAGAGATCGCGGTTGGCCTCGGCCTCGGCGAGCGCGGCGCGGTTGGCCTCCACCTGCAGGCGGGCGTCGTCCTCGTTCGCGCGGGTTTCGATGTTGTTCGTAGATAGCGACAGGATGCGTTGGTAATCCACTTCGCTGCGGACGAGGTTGGCCTTCGCGGTGGCCAGGCGCGCGACGGCGGCATCGAACTGGGCGCGGTATTCGGCGTCGTCCAGCCGGACGATGACCTGGCCGTTGGTGACGGCGTCGCCTTTGTTGACGCCGATCCACTTCACCAGCCCCATGAACCGCGGGCTGATTTCGATGCGCTCGCGGTTGACGATGTAACCGGACACCGTGAGGACGGAATTGCTGATGAGGTTGGCGCCGGGCGCGACGGGCAGGGCCGCCAGGTTGGTGGTGGCGGCGCTGGCGGCCGGGTCGCTGGTGGCGGGGGTGTAGGCCTTGCCGCCACGGGCGAACCGGATGCCTTCGCCGGCCCACGGCCGCCAGAAGATCACGGCCGCGACCGCGGTCAGCGTCACGCCCAGGAAAATGAGCCACATCGTGCCGGTGGAGCGGCGCCGGGCCGCGGGATCAATCCGGAGCTGGGAAATTTTCGACTTGGGGTCGTCGTTCATACGGATTTGAGCGCGCCAATGACGGGGAGCCGCGCGGCGCGGACGGCCGGCAGCAACGTGCCGATCAGCCCGACCACGACGGCGAACAAGAGTCCTTCCATCACCAGACGGGCGGTGACGCGGAATTGAAACACGATTTCGCTGAAGGTTTCCACACCCATGGTGGCCGTGGTGTAACCGTTCCAATGGTAGGCGAGCAAACAGCCCAACGCCCCGCCGATGAATGCCAGGAAGCCGCCCTCGATCAGCAACGCCGTCACCACGGCCCGCCGCCGGAAGCCGAGCACGCGCAAAGTGCCGATCTCGCGGGTCCGCGCGCCGACGGCGGCATACATCGTGTTCATCGCGGCGAACACCGCGCCGATGGACATCATCACCGCCAGGAAATCGCCGAGCCATTTGATCGGCGCGGCGGTCATCGTCTGCTGCCGGTAGTAATCCACCTCGCGCTCGGCCTTGAGCTTGAAGCGCGGGTCGGATTCGATGCGCCGGATCAAGTTCGTCGCGGCCGCATTGTCCCGCGGCCGGATGAGAAAGCTCGAATACATGTCGCGCTCGAAGATGGACCGGCATTCGTCGGCGTCGAGCCAGCATTCCGAGTCGAACGCGCTGCCGCCGCCGTCGAGCCAGCCGACGACGGTGAGCGTGGCGCTGCCGGACTTGAAGGACTGGCCAATGTCGAAATTGGCGAAACGCCGGGCGAGCTTGGCGGACACCACGATCTCGCGCTTGCCCGGCGTGAACCAGCGGCCGGCGACAAGGTGAACCTGCGGGCGCAATTCCATGCCGCGCGGGGTGACGCCGCGGAGGAGGACGTTCGCCTCGCCGCCGTGGTTGCGGCGGGGGAGGTTGACGAGCACGAGCACGTCGGCGGAGATGACCGGTTGGCCGCCGGCGGTCCGGGCGATTTCGCTGAAATACTGGAGGTCACGGAAATTTTCGCGCGAGATCAGGCTGGCAGACTCGGCCGTGGCGCCTTTGCGCACGACGAGCACATTACGCGGGTCGCCGGTGTTGCCACTGCTTTTCTCGATGCCTGCGGCGAGCGACTGGAGCAGCACGAACACGAAGACCACCAGCGCAATGCCCAGCACCGTGGCGATGGTCGAGCGCCAGCGGACGATGGCGTTGCGCAAACTGTAGCGGATGGGCAGTGACATGTTAATCCAAGGTGCGCAGTCCCTCCACCACGCTCGTCCGGGCGATGTTGATCATCGGCGCCAGCGCGGCGAGCAGCGCCAGCAACGCCGCCACCGAGAACGCCAGCCCCAGCATCCGCGTGGTGACTTCAAACATGATGAACAGCCCGTTCGTGAGCTTCTGAATGTTGAGCGAATGGAACAGCGCCCACGCGCCGCCCGCACCCAGGATCGCCCCGAGCATCGCCAGCCCGAAGCTTTCCGCCAGAATGAACGCGAACAACTCCCGCCGCCGGAAGCCGATGGCCTTGAGGATGGCGAGTTCGCGGAACCGTTCGCGGATGGCCATGCTCATGGTGCTGACAGTGACCAGCAGCAGCGCGAACACGACCACGATGCTGATGCCGCCGATGAGCGTCTTGATGTTGGCCCACATCGAGACGAAGCCAAGCACGAACGCGCGCTCCGACTCCGCGCGCACCTCGGCGCTGGAGTTGGCGAATGCCTTGTTGATGCGGTCGGTCACCAGCGGCGCCTCCGCTACCGAGGCGGCCCGCACCCACCACGCGCCGACCGTGCCGGGATTGCCGAGCGACTCGTCGAGGTATTTGTGGTGGAAGAACAGGTTGCGATCGTCCGCCGTGCCGTGGTAGATGCCGGCAATTTTCAGGTCGAGATTGCAGGGATAGACCTGCCCGGTGAAGCGCATGTGGTCGCCCACCTTGAGTCCATAGCGGTCAGCCGTCATCTTGCCGACGATGCACGAGGTGCGGTCGGCGAGCCAGGCCTTGAGCTGGTCCGCCGGCACCTTGGCGTCGGTGATCAGCGGCAGCGTGCGCGGGGGATCCACGGCAAACTGCGCGAAGCTGGTGAACTTCTCGTCGCCCTTGTAAAGTCCGCCGTAGAACGTGAAGGGGGTGACCGCGACAATGCCCGGAATGCGCTCGAGCACCTGCAATTGCCGGGCGGGCAGCGGCTGCGCGAGGGAAACCTTGTTGCGGACGATGATGCGGAGGCTGGAGCCTTCGTCGTTGATCGGGTTCGTGAGTTCGCGCAGGGCCACCTGCAACGTGACCAGCAGGAACAAGCTGGCCGCCACGCTGGACACCGAGAGCGCGAGCCGGCGCTTGTTGCGAAAGGCGTTGCGGAGGACGAAGCCGGGGATGCTCATTGCCAGTTGCCGATTGCCGATTGCCAATCCTGGCAAAACAAATCGCAAATGCCGGCCCCGGCGTGGCGGCGAATTACCGGGCCGCCTGCAAAGCGCGTTCGCGGAAGGAATTCATCGCCAGGCTGGGCATCGCCGAGGAGGAGGCGGATGAAACCCAGTTCGGGCTGGAGATGACCATGGAGTCCGGCCTGCTGCCCACGTCCCGGCTGGAGCCATTGCATCAGGAGGCCCGTGAAATCACGGCGATTCTGGCCGCTTCCCGCCGCTCCGCGCGCGCAGGCTGGCCAATTGACAATTGGCAACTGGCAATTGGCAATCACGTCAGTTCTCCTTTTTCCAGATGCACCTGCCGGCTGCCGAACGCCGCCGCCTTCGGGTCGTGCGTCACCATGATCACCGTCTTGTGCAGGTCGCGGCTGAGCGACTGGAGAATCGTGAGCACCTCGTGCGCGGAGTGGGAATCGAGGTTGCCGGTGGGTTCGTCCGCGACGACCAGGCCGGGGTCGGTGACCAGGGCGCGGGCGATGGCCGTGCGCTGTTCCTGGCCGCCGGACATCTGCCGCGGCAGGTGCTTCATGCGGTCGGCCAGGCCGACGATTTCCAGCGCCGTGGTCACGAGCCGGCGGCGTTCGCGGCCCGACAGCCGCGTCAACAACAGCGGCAGTTCCACGTTCTCGTAGGCGGTCAGGACCGGGATGAGATTGAAGGTTTGGAAGACAAAACCGACGTTGTGGTTCCGCCAGTCGGCCAGTTCGGACTCGTTGAGCCGCGTGATGTCGTTGCCCTGGACGTGAACCTCGCCGTTCGTCGGCCGGTCAATGCCGGCAATGATGTGCAGGAGCGTGGATTTGCCGGAACCGGACGGTCCCATCAGGACGAGAAATTCGCCGGCCGCAATGTCGAGCGTGATGCGGTCCAGCGCGATCACATTAAGATCGCCCTGCTGATAAACCTTGGAAAGCTCGCGAATGGCAACGATTGGTGTCTCCGGCATAGACGGGAAAGTAGTAGCGCGGCGACGGCCGGTTGGCAATCCGGCGTCGGAACGAAATCAAAACTCGGTTCCGACGACCGCGGCATCATCCGCCCGCCACGATTTTCACGATCTCCAGCCGGTCGCCGGCGGCGAGGCGGCGCTGGTTGAATTCCGACGGCGCCACCGCTTCGCCGTTGTGTTCCACCACGACACTGCGCGGCGGCAGACCTTGCGACACGAGAAACTGCGCGATTGTGCAGGGCAGGGGAGCCGTCACGCGCTGACCGTTCGCCAGGACAATGGATTCGTTCATGATGTCTTTTCTCACGCGTCCGGTTCAACCCGCCAGCGCCGTGTCCCAGTCCTTCCACACCGGCTCGAACCCGAGCCGGCGCACGACCTCCGACACGTCGGCCGGCGAACGATCGTCGGCGATGACAAACTGGCCGGTGGCGTCAGTGCCCTCGGCGGGCGTCGTTGCGCCGTGCCGCGAGGCTTCAATGATGCGGCCGCTGCGGGTGAGATGCGTGTTGGCCGCGCCCGCGCCGGTGTAGCCGCCCGGCTCGGTGTGGCTGCCGGCGCTGATGAGCGTGATGCCGAGGGGAATCAACCCGTCGCGCAACTTCGGAGTTTCGCGGGTCGAGAGCACCAGCCCGACATCCGGCAGGAAGATCCGCAAGGCACAGACGAGCTGCACGAGTTCGCGGTCGGACATCGGTCGCGGCGGCGGGAATTCACCGGCGCAGGGACGCAGTCGGACCGTGGACACGGTCAACTGCGCCTTCCAGCAATGCCGCAGAAGATACTGAGCGTGCGCCGCCACGCTGATGGCCTCGGCCTGCCAGTCGGCCAGACCATAGAGCGGACTGATGCCGAGGCGGCGGAAGCCGGCGGCGTAGGCGCGTTCGGGCGATTCGAGGCGCCAGGCGAAGTTCCGCTTCGGCCCGGCCGTGTGCATCGCCGCATAAACCTCCGGGTCGTAGGTTTCCTGATAGACCACAAGGCCCTCGGCGCCGGCGGCCACCAGCGGGCGATACTCCGCCGTCTCCATCGGCGCGACTTCCAGCGAAAGGCTCGGCCAGTCCGGATGCAACGCCCGGATGCACGTCGCGAGGTAATCATTGGAAACGAACTTCGGATGTTCACCCGCCACGAGCAGGAGGTTGCGGAAGCCCTGCTGCCGCAGCGCCTGTGCCTCGCGGATGACTTCCTCCACCGACAGCGTGACGCGCCGGATCGCGTTGTCGCGGGAAAAGCCGCAATAACGGCAGTTGTTGATGCACTCGTTGGAGAGGTAAAGCGGCGCGAAGAAACGAATCACGCGGCCGAACCGCTGCCGGGTCAACGCCGCCGACCGGCGGCACAACATTTCCAACTGCTCCGCCGCGGCCGACGAAATCAACTGGGCGAAATCCACGAGCGACAGGCTGCTCTGGCCCAAGCTCCGCCGCACGGCCGCCGTGTCCGCGTGCCGGGCGCGCTCGACAAGCGCGGCCAGCGGCACGCGTTCAAATTCAGCAACAAAACTCACGCCGCCACACTACCAGACGCGCGCGGCAAGTCGAGTAGTCGTGCCAAATGGGGTTTGGCCGAGTCTTGGCCTCCGAGCGGGTCTTGAAGGTGCTTTGGCGTGTCTGGCGGGAAAAAGAATTTTAACCGCGAAACACGCCAAACACACGAAAAGAATAGAACAGCCGCGACGGCTGTCCTACGCTCCGCGCCACCACGCCCGGTGAGGGCACCGGGCCTGCAAGCGCATTGCTTGAAGTGGCTGTAGGCCGCGTGCCCCGACGCGGCGACGTAGATCCGGCTCGCCGGGAGGCTCGACCTGCCGGCGTTGCGGAGACCGCGCCCACCACCCGATACCCCGCTGTCGCCGCTTCTTCGGCTGGGGTTGAGAACGGACTGGCCGGCGGCAATGGCGAACCTGCCTTCTGTAACCCCCGATCTGGCTTCGCCGCCGGCTAACCCGCCCCGGACGGAGGCAACCCCGCCATCGCCTAGGACGAGCTTGCCGTTGCCAACTCCTTGTCCGCCGTCCCTCCCAGGCGACTTCGCCGTCCAGAAAAGCAGATCAGCCATTGCGGAAGGCCGCTCCGTTGTGCGGCGAGGCGGCGAGGCTTTCGGGAAGGGCCGACCCGCCGCAAGCAAAAGCCGGACCGCCCTTGGCCAGGGCCGACCGGCTTTTTCAAAAGGCGGACCCGCCTTTCCCAAAAGGAAGGCAATTGTCGCCTGCGGCCGAATGATTTACGCAAAAAAACACGGCTTTCCGCTGTTATTGGTGGCATGAGCGGATCAGGTGATTTGGATCCGATGGATTGAGGCTCGCCCTCACCTAAATCCTCTCCCCCCGGAGAGGACTTGCTGCTCTCGCACTTTTTATTTTGCGAAGGATTGTTCAGCTCATCCCATCGCGCGCGCTTTCAAGCCGCCGGCGAACGGTTCTCCTTCTCCTTGGGGGAGAACGCCGGGATGAGGGAGGACGCTACACCATCATGGGATGCTGGAAACCAGCGCCGCCCGTTCCTCTGAAAACAACAGAATCAAAAACGCCTACGCTGCCGGGGGCGTCGGTGCGGGCGCGGGCGTGTGGGTTGAACTGCTATGGTTGTCCGAACCGGTCACATGCTTGCGATAGCCGAGCACTTGTTTGCCCTCCGGGCTTTGCTTGCCCAACATACCCGCCACGGTGTCCACAATGTCGCTGAAGGCGGCGTAGTTCGTCGCCGCGCTGGCGGCGAAGGCCTGCTACGCCTTGGCCAGCTCCGTTTTCCTGGTGTCCCGCGCCGTCTTTTTGCCCGTCAGGTCATCGGACACCGCGTTAAGTCGGGCCTGGATGGTTTCCGTGTTCAGCCCCTTGGTGGTCAGGGTCGCCGCATTGTCTCCGACGAAGGTGACGAGGTTGTCGAGTTCGCCGTGCAGTTGGTCCGGATCAATGTAACTCATGTCACCTACGCTCCTGCGTCCGGCGCAATCCCGCAGGCGAGGATGAGCCGGCACTACGTGGTTTGGAACCTGCTCGGCCGCGCCGAGCCGACGCGACCCGTAAACTTTGTAAAGCGGCGATGCAACTTCATGCAAGGTGATTTTTGAAGTTGAAGGGACTTTTCAGTCTTTTGCAGTTGGTTCCAACGTCCAGCCGCATCGGCATGATGGACGTGGAGAAACGGTGGCTCCTGATGGAACAGCCTCGGCTGGCCGTGAACGCGCCATGTCCGCAGCACTGTTGTTTTGCTTGCGCCCTTCCCGGCCTGCGCCGGCCTACGGTTTCACCACGCGGTAGAACCGCGCCGCTGCCCCTTGAAGGTTCGGATCCAGAACATCCGTCGTGGTCCCGGTGTAGGTGAAGTTGGTCACGTCGGTCCACGCGCTAAAATCCGTCGTCGTCTGAAGCCGGTAGCTCTGGCCAACCTGACCGAAGACCGTCAGCTTCACCTGTCCATTCGCCAGATATTCGCAGCCCGTGAAGTGGAGGTTGTCCCAGATCAGAGGATTCCGACCGAGCAGGTATTTCTGGAGATTGCTCAGACCGTCTCCTGCGGGATCATCTTGGGCGAGGGATTGGTCACTCGCTTGTCCGGCTGGGTGGCCGAAGTAGTTCATCGTCCACCAATCGGGGATGCCGTCGCCGTCGCTGTCCACGACGCTCGTGCCCGTCAGGTACCGGTTCGCCGGCATCATCGCCGACGCCATTCCATTGGCGGCAACGGCACGCACCGCATAGGCAAGGTATTGTCCGGGCGACAGCGTCACGCTGTTGGTTTCGCTGAACAGACCGACTCCCGCCGCCGCTTCCCCGGCCTGCACATAATCGCCGCCGGGCAACACCGCGCGCCAGACCTCGTAAGCCGCCACGTCGCGGTCGTTGTAACCATCGTCTTCCGACAAGGCCCACATGAGGATGTTGGTGCCACCGGTTCCGAAGCTGACGGCCACGCTGGTCGGCGGCGCTGGCGCGGATGGCGTGGTCGTCACGGACACGGTCGCCGAGAGCGGGCTTTCGTTGCCCGTCGTGTCCACCGCACTGACGGCAATGAAATAATTTGTCCCCACCGTCAGTCCTCGCAGCAGGCAATTCGTGCCGGTGACCATCACCGGCGAAGCCGTGCCTTCCACGGCGGCGGTTCCATCCCAAGGCGGACCCGCCTGCCCCAGGCGGTAATAAACCCGGTAGCCCGCGAGGTCCGGTTCGCTGTTCGTCTGCCACGAAACCCAGATGCGGCTTTGTCCCGCCGCCGTGGTAACACCTGCCGGCGTTGCTGGTGGGGTATTGTCGGCCAGATTAATGGCCACGGTCCCGGTAGCGTCACCGGCCACCGACGCCAGGCTCACACGGGCCGCGGTGCCGCCAGACGGCGCTTGAAGGGTCAATGTTATTGCCCCGTTGGTGCTGATCACTTGCACGCCCGGCGTCGTCGGGTCGGTATCCGCGTTCAAGAGGGTCACCCCGGCGGCCAAGGCTGTAAACACCCATTGCTGCGTCGCCACGTTGCCCGTATTGAGCAGGATGTTGGTGACGGTGACGGTCGTCTGTGAAACGCCGTCTGCCGGCAACGTGTTCGTCCCCGGCACCAGCAGCAGGTCGCCTGTGGGCATCGGCGGCGCGGCGGCGTAGGTGCCAAGCTGGTTGATGGTGGCGGTGACGGTGTTTGACGCCGTGTTCACCGTGCCGCCCACCAACTGCCAGCGACTGGCGCCTTCGGGCAGCCGGTAAATCCGCAAATCCGCCGCGTCGAAACCGACGATCTCTGCCGGCGCGTAGGTGATGGTCAGAGTGCCTGTGCCGTTGAAGCTGTTGGTGCTCTCGAACCGGTAGATGCCGCCAATGCCATACACCAGGTTGGGCGTATTGGTGGAACCGGCCATCGGCCGCACCGGATGCCATCGTCGGGACTGTGGCCCCGGTGTCCCGCCCCAGATGCTGGCGGTCCACTGTGAGACGATTTGCGATCCGTCGTTCATGACGCCTTGGCCGAATTGAATCACCGCGTTTACGGTGCTGCTGCCGGCTTGGATGACCGTGTTCGCACCAGCCACAATTTTTGCCTTTGCCGTGTTAAGCAACTGATCCAGTGGCGAACGTGCGTTGGCAATCCACTTGCCCTGCAGGTCTGACAAAGTCTCAGTTGGATAGTAATCCTTGGGTTGGTCGCTATAAGCCTCAAGTGCCAACAGGCGGTTCTGCCAGACCACACCACCCTCTTTTTTGATCTCCGCGCCGGCCTCGTCCTCCGCCGAAGCGTCCAGGCTGAAGACGATATCAAACTTGGGAAGCACTGTGGAAACTGTCGTTTCTGCGCTGTAGGCCGATTTCTCATAGGCCACAGCCTGGCCGGCGCTTAGCAGGCTGCTGATCATCTCAGCCGCATTTCCGGAGCGAAAAACACTGCCCTGGCCAAGATTGTTGACGGCTTGCCAGGCATTGAGCGCCATGGGCAGTGCGTCGGACACGCTTGGTAACATCAGCGTGCAGGTGTTCTTGTAGGTGGCCACCTCTTGGTTGCGCAATTGCACCAAGTCATCTGTGAGCCAACCGCCTACCGTTCGCGGTGTGTCTGCCGTCACCCCAATGCTGGATTCCACGATCAATTCACTTGGCCCGCGATCATCCGCAGTTCGGCGAACCGTTGCGCGGAGTGAATTATCACGGTCCTGGAACAACGCCACGGGCGTCGCCTCGGGGCCAAGCTTCCACTGAACGTCCCGCGCCCAGCCGGCCCCGAATTCCACGTAACGGTCCACATATTGGCTGGGATGATCCTCGACGCCCAGTTCCGCACTGACATCGGCCGATAGGTCGGCCCAAAAATGAAGTGCCACGTCGCCTGGCAGTGGAGATAATCCGCCGATACCGGCGTCGGCCTCTGCCGATCCAGTCACTCGTAATCCACCTTCGTTCGCCTCGACGGGGCCTCCCATGCTCATGATCTGGTCCTGCACGCCCTCGATGATCGTTCCCCCGAGCGGGACGAAGTTCAGCGCATCCGCGTAGGCCGCGTAGAACTTCAGCAGGTTGTCAAGGGGATCTGTCGTTTGCGGATCGAAGTAGAGCGACTGTCCGAGGCCAATTGTAACATTGCCCTCGGTCTGGTGGCTGGCTCCTGCTCCAACCCGGTTGACGTGCAACGAAAGTCCGACACCGACCCCTGCTTGATAGACCTCCTCCCGCCAATGCCCCACGACTTCTTTGCCGCCTGCCGCAGTTCCAAATTCATGCGTGACGGTTGTTTCATGGCCAAAGCCCAATCCGCCAGAGGCAATATCCAAGTCCACGCCGGCCACGCCGTGCCATCGTTTCTTCCACACCTGCTCGTATTCGCGTGGCACCACCTGCGCCGTGAAAATCTGTTGCACCATGCCGGAAACAACCACCTGCACCGAGGCGCTGCTGCCGGGGCCACCTACATCCGCCACCCCGATCCGCACCCTGACCGTGCCGTCCGCATCGGAAACGCCGGCAGTCCGCCCCGGCCAGAAATCCGACACATCGCCGCTTTGCGCGATCGCGCTTCCACCCGCCGTCTGCAAGGACACACTCACACCGCCGGCCGGTGTCTTCGAGTCGGCGGACACCACCTTGTAATAGCGATAGCCCACGCCGCCTTCCTCGATCTGCGTCACCGCCGGGTTCACGTCCGGTTGCAGCGGCAGCAGGCGATACGGCCCGCCCAGCGCAACCAGTGTGATAACTCCCAAGTCCTTGCTGCCGGTGGCCACCGTGACACCCGTGACCGATTTCGACGCAAAACCGGCCGCGCTCACCGTGAGGAGATAACCGGTGCTGGCCGGCACGTTGGCCAGCGTGAACCGCCCGTCCGCGCCCGTGCTGGCGGCAATGGCGGTCCCGTCCAGCCGCACCTGGGCGCCCGCCACCGGGCTGCCGCCGGCTTGCACCAGACCGTTGAGCGTGCCGGTGGCGACCACCCGCAAATCCACTGGAATGATGTTCGACTCGGCGGAACTCGTCGCGGCCCACGCCGCCGGGATGGCCCAAAGCAAGCACATCAGGAAACCGAGGTCGAGTAATGGGTTATGCAACGTTCGCTTCATAAAGTCTCAAATGGCTTACGATATTCCACCCGCCCGGAAGCAAGTGCTCCCGCTCGGAGCGCCGGTTTCCCAACCGGCTTGGAGCGTCCGGCCGTCTCCGCGGGTTGATGGCTCGTTGCCTTGGGTCGGTTGCCCGCCATAAGCCGGCGGCACGCCGGCGCTCCCGTCGGTGCTCAACGGTTGCACCGGCAAGCGGCCGAATTCATCCCGACACCGCGCGCTGCTCCATCGCCATGCCCTCGCCTCGCGCACCAGGCCGGCCTTCACCGGATTCGCCTCGACGTAGCGCACCGTTCGTAATTCGTGCGCGCCGTCGCGCATGTAGGTGTCCCAATAACCCGGCTGCCACAGCCGGCCCCGGCGTCCGATCAGCTTGTTCACCTCGTTGGCGGTATAGGACTTCCAACTCTCCACGATGTCCGTCATGGCCATCGTGCCGGTCTTGAACAACACGTGAACGTGATTGGGCATGACCACCCAGGCGCACAACTCGTAGCGCTCCTCGTGAAAAAATAACAGCGCGCTTTCTACCACCCGCGCCGCGTCGGGCCGACGCAGGCAACACTCCCCGTGCCCGCGGTCCAGATACTCGGCGAGTTTCGCCAGCCGTTCACGGTCCCCTTCAATCTCGAACAACGCCTGCCACTCCGACCGGCGGCCTGCGGGAAAGGAATCGGCCAGCCGGAACGTGACGAATTGCGCGCAGCCGGGGGCGTCGAAATGCGGCACATAGCCGCGCTCATGCCAGCCACGAAAGCCACGGCAACCCTCCTCGGCGCTCTGGCGATGGTGCCACTGGCGCTTGCCCGCGACCAGGTCGCGCACGCCGGGATTGTGCGGTGGTTTATTCATGTCCGATGCGCGGCCATCTTTGGCCGCAGCAGATTGGAACTGTCGTGACGTGTCTGCCAGAGCGCACGCGCCAGCAGTGCGGGATGTGCTGCGACCTGGAAGGTCGCGCGCCCTCCAACAAACTGGGCGCGGCGCGGACTTCGCTTGGTTTCATTCGGCATGCCTTTCCATTCCCACCGTTCCGTGTCTCGCACCGGTCAATCGTCCCTCGCTCGCCCCGGCTGCTCCGGGCCGCCCGGTTCTTCTGTTGCTTGAGCTCACTGACCTGGGGGGAGGACAGAACGGAACCCGATGAAGCAGTCCCCGTTGGTCGGGTAGTTGACGAAGCAGAACGCCGTCCGGCAGACGAAGGCCTCGAGGTTCCAACTGCCGCCTCGAATCACACGGTACGGGCCTGATATTGGTATAGGCCCATGCGGGTCAGTCTGCGAACCGCTCGAATAGGGTCCATACCAGTCCCAGCACCACTGCCACACGTTCCCTGCCATGTCGTAAAGGCCGTAGCCGTTGGGTGCAAAATCCCCCACCGGACTCGTAAAGGGATAGCCCCCGCCGTTGAACGTCGGATCAAAACCACCCGTGGGATTCACATCATAGGCGTAGCCTCCCGCCAACAAGGGATAAGTATAGTAGTTTGCCTGACTCCACGAAATGGTGTTGCCCCACGGAAACCGCTGGCCGCTCAACCCGCCTCTGGCCGCCTTCTCCCACTCCGCCTCCGTCGGCAGCCGGTAGCCTGAGTTCCACTTTACCCAATCGTTCTGCAAATCCACTTGACTAGTGCGGTACACCGTCGTCTGCGCCGCGCTCGTGTAATAGGCCGGTGTCCGCCCCTCCATTTCGCTTCGCGCGTTGCACCACTTCACGCAGTCATACCAGTTGACGGTCTGCACTGGGTGATTCGCCGCCTTGCCGGAGCCGGCGTTGTCGAAGGTGTAGCCGTGGATGATGGCCCAGTTATAGACTTGCTGCCACAGCGCCCAAGTCACGTCATTCTTGTCCATGTAAAAGGCCGAGATATAGACCGTGTGCAAGGGAAGCTCGTCGTCGCTACCCTCGTTCGGGTCCATGCAGTTGCCCATCGTAAAACTCCCGGCCGGGATGAGCGCCATGCCGGAGGGGGCCGCGTTATCCGAAGCGGTGACGCTCACCCGGACATTGGAGAACAGCTTGGCGGGCAGGTCCGCCCCGGCATCCCAGGTGATCCGCTTCCCGGTGCCGGGGGTGACTCCGCCGCCCACCGCGCCGGTGAAGTGGGTGGCCGGCCGGCCGTAACTGGCCCCGCCATCGGTGGACACGGCCACCGAAACCGACAACGTGGCGCTGTCCGGGTCGGCCAGATCGTAGGTGATGTCCACCAGCGTGGTGCCGGGCCGCTGGGCGACGCGGACGTTGGCGACGGCAGGGCCGGCGTGAGCTGCCGGGATCGCGAGCAATGCGACCGTGAACAACAGAGCGAACCGGGAAGGTTTCTGGGCTTTCACGGCTGCCGTTCTATTCCTCATGCGCCATCAGCGCAACGCCATTTTTATCTCTCGCCGGTAAGCAGACGCAACGTGGCGGGACCGCCGGAGCGCTACCGGGGCGCGGGCATTGGAGCGCGGACATTCCTGTCCGCCTGGCCATCCCGCGCGAACTCAAGCCGACAGGAATGTCGGCGCTCCATCATTACTCAAGCCGACAGGAATGTCGGCGCTCCCTGGGCCATCACATGCGAACGCAAGCGCGCTGAAAGCCGGCGCTCCGTTTGGAGGCATGGCGTCGCGGTGAATCCGCATCCTGGCTGGGTTTCGAGCGATGTCTTTTCCCACCACGCCCGGTGAGGGCACCGGGCCTACGGGTCAACCGGCGTTGTAGGCCGGCTGCCCTCAGCCGGCGTTCACGCGCCTTTCGTTGCTCGTTTTCTCCGCGCGTTTTGAAACCTCTGAAGACCACGTGCCCTACGCGCCGGCGTATGCCCGGCCCCCGGGAGGTTCGACTTGCGGTGAATCGTTGATGCGATTGAGTCCCACTCCTTCACGGCCGGAGCTTGCCGGGTGTAGGGCAGGCAGGTAAGTTGCCCCGTATGAGCACGGTTGCCGAAATCAAAGCCGCCATCGCCCATTTGAGTCTGGAAGAGCGGGCTGAAGTTGCCCGTTGCCTCCACGAATGGAGTGACGACGAGTGGGACCGGCAGATGCAGCAGGATCTCGCGACCGGCAAGCTCGATCGCTTGCTGGCCAAGGTGGACGCCGACATTGAGGCCGGGAAGTTGCGCGACCTGCCGTGATTTCCAAGACGCAGGAGGAATTCTGGCGATGCTTCGAAGCTCTGCCAGCGGAGGTGCAGGAGCAAGCGCGTGAGCGGTTCCGTCTCTGGCAGCGTGATGCTTTTCACGCCGCGCTGCATTTCAAGCCGCTGTTAGGCGATGTGTGGTCGGTGCGCGTGAACCAGCAGTATCGGGCCTTGGCGCGCCGCAAGGGCAGTCTGGTGGTCTGGTTCTGGATTGGCTCACACGCGGATTACAACGAGTTGATCAAGCGGGTCCGGTAAGCGTTTCGCGCCATTCCCGTGTCGTCGCTCCTCCTCCCGCAGCGGCGTATGCTGTTTTGGCTTGTTTGGCGCGAAAGGAATTCCAACCGCGAAACACGCCAAACACACGAAAAGGTTGGATGACGGAACGACCGTAGGACAGGCATCCTGCCTGTCTCTGATTCCGGAGAAATGAAATCGTCGCGACGCCTGTCCTACGCCCGGTGAGGGCACCGGGTCTGCAGGCAGACCGGCATTGGAGGCCGGTTCACGCCGGCTGGAGGACGCGGATGTCAATGACTTTGATGAGCGGCTTGGTCTGCGCGAAGAACGCCTGCATATGCGCCGTCGCGAGATGCGCCTTCAGCGCGGCGGCGTCCGCCCACTTTTCCACGACGGTCACCGCGTTCTCGCGCACGGCGGGCAGACCGGGAATGTCCGTGGCCAAGTCCACCGTCGGGCCGTAGTCCAAGCAGCCGGCTTCGGCGCGGACCTGGGGCGCGAGCGCGCGGAAAATGTTCAGAAAGGCAGGCCGCTGGCCGGCGGCGACTTCAATGGTGGCGACGACATGAATCATGGCCTTATCTCCGGCTACGCAGCCGGCGGCGTCAATGGCGAAGTGTGACCCGCCGCAGTTTCTGCTTTTCACGGCAGCAACACGTCGCATCATGGGCGGCCATGCTTTCGGCAATTCGCTCGGTTCACTTCGTCGGCATTTGCGGCACGGCCATGGCGGCCACGGCCGCGGCCATGCGCGCCCGGGGTTTTCAGGTCACCGGCTCGGATCAGAACGTGTATCCGCCCATGTCCACGTTCCTCGCGGCGCAGGAAATTCCGGTGATGACCGGCTACTCGGAACGCAACCTGGCCCACAAGCCGGACCTGGTGGTGATCGGCAACGCCATTTCGCGCGGCAACCCCGAAGCCGAGGCGGTGCTGGAGCACAAATCACGTTACTGCTCGCTGCCGGAGCTGCTGAAGGAATTCTTCATCCGCGGCAAACGTGCGCTGGTCGTGGCGGGCACCCACGGCAAGACCACGACGACCTCGCTGCTGGCGTGGGTGTTCGACCACGCCGGATTGAATCCCAGCTACCTCATCGGCGGCATCCCGAACAATTTCCAACAGGGCGCACGTTTCACCGACAGCGAGTGGTTCATCATCGAGGGTGACGAATACGACACCGCGTTTTTCGACAAGCGGAGCAAGTTTGTCCACTACCGGCCGGAAGTCGCCATCGTAAACAACCTGGAGTTCGATCACGCGGACATTTTTGCCGACGTGGCGGCGGTGCAGCGCGCGTTCAGCCACCTGATCCGGCTCGTCCCGCGCAACGGCCTGTTGCTGGCCAACGGCGACGACCCGAACCTCGCGCCGCTGCTGGACGTGACGTTCTGCCCGGTGAAACGCTTTGGCCTCGGCACCAGCAATGCCGTCAACGCCTTCAACGTGCGGCTGGGTGCGACGGCGAGCGAGTTCGAGATTCCCAGCTTCAAGTTTCATCTGAACCTGGCCGGCGAGTTCAACGTGCGCAACGCGCTGGCCGTGGTGGCGTGCGCCAAACACTGCGGGCTGTCGAACAAGCAAATCCAGGCGGCGTTCGACACGTTCACCGGCGTGAAGCGTCGGCTGGAAGTGCGCGGCATTGCCGGCGGCGTGGTGGTGATTGACGATTTCGGCCATCATCCGACGGCCATCGCGCACACGCTGCGCGCGCTGCGGCTTCGCTACCCGCAGGAGCGGATCTGGGCGGTGTTCGAGCCGCGATCCAACACCACGCGGCGAAACGTGTTTCAGCATGAACTGGCCGGCGCGTTCGCCGTGGCCGACCGCGTCGTCATCGCGCAGGTGGCGCGGCTCGATCAACTCGCGCCGGCGGAACGGCTGGACCCGGAGCGGTTGATGAGCGATCTCCGTGCGGCTGAAAAAGCGGCCGACTACCTGTCGGACGTGCCGGCGATCGTCGAGCACCTCGGCACCCACGCGCGGGGTGGCGACGTGGTGTGCGTGTTCAGCAACGGCGGCTTCGGCGACATCCACGAAAAACTGCTGGCGCGTCTGAACGGCAGGCGCGCGTAGCGGAAGCCGCGCGCGCGGCTCAGCCGCGTTTCGGTTTGAAGCCGGGCGGCAATTTGCCCGGTCCACCCGCCTCCGGGCCGGCTCCCGCTTCGCCGCCTGCGCCTGCGTCGTCTTCCGGCAGACCGAGACGCTCGCGGGCCTTTTTCGCCGCGCCAGTTTCCGGGTGCTCGCTCACCACGCGCAGCAGCAGGGACTCGGTTTTCTGCGGCTGGTTGAGCCGGTTGTAGAGGTTGCAGAGGTGAATCGCCGCCCAGCCCCAGCGTTCCGGGTCGAATTTGTGCTGCAACACCTCCTCGTATTCCAGCGCCGCGGCGAGGGGATTGTTCAAGTCCTTCTCGTAAATCTCAGCGATGCGCAGCGAAACGTGCAGCCGCCGCGGGTTCGCCTGGAGGTATTCGCGCATCAGGCGGATGGCCTCCAGGTGCTCGCCATTGGCCCAAAGCTGTTCGCCTTGGTCATACAGTGGATCGCCGGCGACCTCGCCTTCGTCGCTGAAGAGTTCCCGGTGGACCCGCTGCGCGAGGTATTGCGAAACGTCGTGGCCGGCCAGCAAGCCCAGCGCGACGAGGGACAGCAGCGCCAGAAAACCCCAGCCGGCAAGGAATGACGACCGGTCGCCGGCGGGCGGTTGGGCGCCGGTTTTCGGTGGCTTGGCGGAGGTTGTCTTGGCGATCACCGCGTTGGTGCCGGTGGCGGAAGGCGGATTGGTTTCACCACCGGCCGCCGTGTTCGTGGCGTTGACGGGCGCCGCGTTGGTGCCGGCAACTTCGGCCGGCGTGCTGTCGGTGGCAGCCGGCTGGGTCGCACTGGCAAGATCGTAATCCGTGACGCGCTGGAAGGAGGATTGGTTCATCCGCTGCGAAAACGCGGTGAAGAATCGGTGGCCGAAAAACACCGTGCCAACGGTGAGCATCACGTAGAGGGCGATTTTCGCGATCGCGTTCATCGAATCAGTGTCATCAGGCTAAACGGAGACCGGCGCAAGGAAAAGCGATAAAAACGGTTCGGTGGAAGGTTTTGGCTTGCGGCACCCCGCCGCCGGCGGGTTGGGATTGACTTTGGGCGGAGCCGCGTTGTCCTCTAGCACGCACGATGATGCAGAACCTGATCGCCAAAGCCAACACGCTGCTCGAGGCGCTGCCTTACATCCAGCAGTTCAGCGGCGCCACGTTTGTCGTCAAATACGGCGGGAGCTTCATGGACTCGCCCGACCCGGCGGTGCGCGACGGCGTGGCCCGCGACATCGTGTTTCTGGAAGCGGTGGAGATCAATCCCGTCGTCGTTCACGGCGGCGGCAAGGCCATCACCCGCGCGATGGAGCAGGCGGGCCTGAAGGCGCAATTCATCCTCGGCCAGCGCGTCACGGACGAGGCGACGGTCAGGGTGGTGGACCGGGTGCTGTCGCGCGAGATCAACCCGCAGGTGGTCGCGGCGCTGGAGTCGTTCGGCGGCGCGGCCCAAGGCTTCGCCGGCACGGACATTTTTCGCTGTCGCAAATTGTGGCTGGAGGAACCCGGGCGGCCGGGCGCGAAGCTCGACATCGGCTTTGTGGGCGAAGTCGTGGCGGTGAACACCCCGCCGCTGCTGGCGTGCATCGAGCGGGGCGTCACGCCGGTGATCAGCCCCACGGCGCTGGGCGAGGACGGGCACATTTACAACTGCAACGCGGACGTCGCGGCGGCGCAGGCGGCGATCGCGCTGAAGGCCCGGCGCCTGGTCTTCATGAGCGACGTGCCCGGCTTGATGCGCGATCCGAAGGATGCCCGGACGGTCATTCCACACCTGCAAACGGGCGAAGTCGAACCACTCAAGCGCGCCGGCATCGTGGACAAGGGCATGATCCCGAAAGTGGACAGCGCGGTGCGGGCGATCCAGGCCGGCGTCCACAAGGTGTCGCTGGTGGACGGCCGGGTGCCCCACGCGGTGCTGCTGGAGATTTTCACCGACGCCGGCGTGGGCACGGAAATGGTGCGGTGATCCGCAAGCTCACGCGGCGCGCGGCTCAGCGGTTGGTGCCGCGGCTTGCCGGTGACGGAGCAGGGGAAGACGGCGCGCTGGCGGGCGCGGCGTGAAACTGGCGTGGCTCGCGCAGGAAGGGAATCGTTCCGCCGGTGAACCATTGCCGCAGGAGCAGCAGCAGCAACACGATTCCCACGCCGATCAAGATGCGCAGCCGTCGCCGTTGGCGCTCCGCCGCCGCCGCCAGCCGCTCGTGCTCCGCGGCGATGGCCGCTTCCGAGGTGGCGGCCGCACTGTCACCGATCGCTCCGCCGAACACCTTGGACCAGTCAACACCCGGCTGGAAGGTGAACTGGTAGAAATAGCCGGAACAACCGTTCCGCGCGCAGTAGCCCTGGCGGAGGCGGTGGAGTTTCGAATTGTCCGCCGGATCCCCGCCCGCCGGCGTCGCCAGCGCTTGAAGGTCGTCCGCCGTCAACGTCAGTCCACATTGCGGGCAGGCGGTCTGCACCTTGTCGCGCAACGTCAGCGTCACCAGTTCGTCGCGCCCCAGCACGGCGCGGAGGCCGGACACGAGTTGCTCGGCAAAGCGGCTCAGCGAGGGCAGGTCCACACGGTGGACCACCACGCCGGCGGGTTCGGCCGGCGGTGGGGCGGGAGAGGATTCAGGAGCAGATTCCGGGCTCATGGTTGTGCCGGTTCATACCAGACCCAATCGGTCTTGGGTTCGTAGGGAAAAAGGGGATTGACCGTGAGCGCGCGGGTGAAATTCTCGATCACAGTATGGCCGTCCACGAACAGGATTGGCGAGATGAACTTGGACGGCACCAGCGCCGGATCGGTGAATTCGTAGCGCCCCAGGCTGCGATGCCATTGATACCAGCGGCAGATCTGGTCGTCGCCGCTGTAAACACGGGCGGGCGGTTCATACATCAGAATATACCGGCTGGGGTCGGACACCCAGCCTTCCATCTTCCCCGCGAGGCCAAACAACGGATCGGCCTGCGCCTGGCGCGTGCCGCCGCCGGCCGGGGTGGTGAGCCGGCCGGCGTTGTAATGATAGCTGCAGCCGGTGGCCTTGAAATCCGACGGCAGGAAACCCTGCGCCGCCTGGCCCCGGTCCCGCGGACAACGATAAACCGCCGACGGGCGGACGTAGGGATACAACGGCCGGATTTTCGCCGAAGGCAGCATTTGGCTCAGTGCCGGCGCCGGGTCATATCCGCCAAGCGCGAATTGTGCGTCGCGCTCCGCTGGTGTTGCGCCCGGCTCGTAAACGACCGTGTCGGGGAACTGGAAGCGGTTGTCGTCCGTGTAAAGCTGGATGGCCATGCCGAGCTGGCGCAGGTTGTTGAGGCAGGCGGCTTCGTAGGCGCGCTCCTTTCCCTGGCTCAGGGCGGGCAACAACATGCTGGCGAGGATCGCGATGATGGACATTACCACGAGCAGCTCGATCAACGTGAAACCCGCGGCGCACGCGCGCCGGCCGGCACACGGCTGCCGCTGCCGACGACCGGCCGGCTTCCTGTTGGCGATTTGCATCGGGTGAATGACCATTCCAATGTCCAAGGCAGCACGATCCATGCCCACAAATTGGCCGTTTCTTGGGGTGAAGCGGTCATGGTAACTGGGCGTGAAGGCACCAGCTTCAGGGTGTCAGCCGGCGGTGTTCCTTCAGCAGACACCGGTCCATGACCACGGTCAACCCGGCCGTTCGCGCCGCAGCCGCGGCCGTTTCGTGAACAATGCCTTCCTGCATCCAGACCACCTTCGCGCCGATGGCAATGGCCTCGGCGACGAGGGCTGGCACGACCGCCGGTTGCCGGAAAATGTCCACCACGTCCACCGGCACCGGCACTTCGCGCAGACTCGCGTAGGCTCGCTCGCCCAAAATCTCGGCGGCATTCGGATTCACCGGAATGATCCGGTAGCCATGCGATTGAAGATAGGCGGCGACGTGGTGGCTGTCGCGCTCCGGCTTGTCGGACAAGCCGACGACCGCGATGGTCTTTGCGCGGGCCAGGATGGCGCGAATCTCGTCGTCAGTCGCCGCCGCCGGCGTTTCAGAGGCTTCGTTCATGCCGGGCCATGATAGCGCATGGCGGGCGGGACGGAAACCAGAACCGCTCAAATTGCTTCACGTTTGGCCATTGCGCCCTGATCGTTGGCGGGATGAAGCTGCCGGCGCAATTCGGATTTCAAAGCCGGCGGGAAGCGGCTAGATTCGGCGCATGACGTTGTTGGAGCAAATGACGCAGCTCGGGCGCCAAGCCAGGCAGGCCGCGCGCGAACTGGCCAGGTTGACTTCGCTGGAGAAGAACGACTGCCTCCGCGCGATGGCCGATGCGTTGGAGCAGAATGCCGCCGCCATCAAGGTGGCCAACGAAACCGACCTCGCCGCCGGCGCACAGGCCGGGCTGTCCGCGGCGATGCTCGACCGGCTCAAGCTCGACGACAAACGCATCGGCGGGATGGCGCGCGGCTTGCGCGAGGTGGCCGCGCTGCCCGATCCGGTGGGCCGCGTGCTCGACGAGCGGCTTCGCCCCAACGGGCTGCGGCTG
The DNA here is from genome assembly GCA_021780105.1 of bacterium. Lineage (GTDB taxonomy): Bacteria > Verrucomicrobiota > Verrucomicrobiia > Limisphaerales > J093 > JAJXZJ01. The sequence continues at coordinate 24,093 of JAJXZJ010000069.1, read as the reverse complement.
CAAAAGCTTTCCACGCCGATCGGTGTGATTGTCATCATCTACGAATCGCGGCCGAATGTGACCGCTGACGCCGCGGGCCTGTGTTTCAAATCGGGAAACGCCACGATTCTGCGCGGCGGCAAGGAGGCGTTGAACTCGAACCGCGTCATCGCGGAAACGATGGTGGCGGCGGGCCGGCAGCGGCTGCCGGCGTTCCCCGCGCACGGGATCCAGCTCGTGCCCACCACGGACCGCGAAGCGGTGCCGGCGTTGCTTTCCCTCACGCAATACGTGGACCTGTGCATGCCGCGCGGCGGCGAGGGATTGATCCGTGCCGTGGCCGAGTGTTCGAAGGTGCCGGTGATCAAACACTACAAAGGCGTGTGCCACGTGTTCGTGGACGCCGCCGCGGATTTGAAAATGGCCGGGGACATTGTGCTGAATGCGAAATGCCAGCGGCCGGCGGTTTGCAACGCCATGGAAACTCTGCTCGTGGACGGCAAAATTGCCGCCGCGTTTTTGCCCGCCATTGCGCTGCAATTGGCCGACAAGCACGTGCAATTGCGCGTGGACGAACGCGCCGGGGCGATTTTGAAATCCGAAGCCCGCGGCCCGAAATCCGAGATCCGCCACGCGACGGAGCAGGACTTTTTCACGGAATACAACGATCTGATCCTGAATGTGCGCGTCGTGGACGACGTCGGCCAGGCGGTCGAGCACATCAATCATTACGGTTCGGCGCACTCGGACAGCATCGTCACGCGCAACGAGGCGACCGCGCGGCGCTTCCTGGCCGAGGTGGATTCGGCGGCCGTTTATTGGAACGCCTCGACGCGTTTCACCGACGGCGGTGAGTTCGGCATGGGCGCGGAAATCGGCATCAGCACCGACAAAATCGGCGCGCGCGGCCCGATGGGTCTCGAAGAATTGACCAGCTACAAGTGGGTCGGGTTTGGCAGCGGCCAGGTCCGGAGTTGATTCCAACTCCGGCTGGCACTGTGCGGCGAGCTGACAACTCGCCTGGATCCAACCGCCGTTTCGTAGCGGTTGGATTGCTTACGGCTCCAGCCCATACACCAGCACCTTGAAGCTTCCTGGCACGATCTGCGGGCGGCGGCGCTGGCCATTGGGGGAGGTCGGCGCCGGCACGAATTCGGCGGCGGACAGGTAGATGCGGTGGGTCTTGGGATCCAACGCCATGGTGCGCGAGCCACGTTGCGTTTTCAGCGTTTGCACGACGGTCAGGCTGTCCGGCGAATCTTCGTGCGCAATGGTCACCGTGCCGTCGCCGCAGGAGGCAAAGGAGAGCTGCGTGCCCGGATCGAAGGCATTCGCGTCCACTCCCTGACCGATCGGCACCGAGGCAACGATCTTTCCGTTGGTGCTGTCCATCATCACCATCTTCTCGTTGTGGCAGCCGATGAACAGCCGGTGATGCGCCGTGTCAATCGCCATACCCGACGCCTCCTCGCCCGGCGCGATGGGCCAGCGGTTCACGACCTGGTGGGTTTGTGTGTCAATGACGGCGACTTCGCTTTTGTTTTCGAGATTGTCGAACACCCGGCCAGCCGCCGGGTCCGCGGTTCCAAACTCCGGCCGGCCGCCCAGCGGAATGGTGGCGACAACTTTGTTCGCCTTTGCGTCAATCACCGTGGCTGCCTGCCCGCGTCCGTCGAACAGGTAAAACTCCTGCCGGCCCGGCTCGTAAAGCATCCCATCGGGACCTTCGCCGGCGTCCACCTTCGTCAGCGTTTGTAGCGTCTTCAGGTCCACGATGCTCGCCTTGTTTTCGCGGCCGTTGGTGGTGGCGCCGCGCCCCAGGTCCGGCGCCAGTGCCATGCCATGAACGCCCGGTGTGTCGGTGATCGCCCCCACGACCGCATCTTTTTCAAGGTCAATGACCACCACTTCCTTGTCATGGCTGACGTAAAGCCGCCGGGCGGACGCGTCCACCGACGAGTAATCCCAGCCGCCTTCGCCACCGACGGGAATTTCCTTCAGAAAATGATATTGTGCCGCCGCCTGTGCGGGGCCGGACGCGAGTCCCAGAAGCCCCACGATCACGCCGCCGATGAACTGCTGCTGAATCCGTTTCATGTTCGTATTGAGTTTGACCAATGGCCGGCGCCAGGCAACTCCTCCGGTGCCGTCACCGCAAGGGGAACCTGGAAGCCCCGGCCTTCAATCGAGAATGAAACCGCCCGCTCGTGAACCGCCCGTGAACGGCGAATGACGATTCTGTCATTCTCGCCGTGACGGAAGCCGGAGCTGGCGGACGGCGTCGTTCCTCCGGTTCCGTGCAGAAGCTTGACGCCCCCGCTGGCCGACCGGACACTGCCGTCATGCCAACACAAAATGACGCGTGGCGTTTCCTCCGGCGGTTCGCGGTGGCGGCCTTGCTGACCGGCTTGGTTTCATTCGCGTCGGCCGCGCCGGTGCGCGAACTCGTGGTCACCAACGATCTGGTGTTGCAAAAGGGCGCCGAGTTGTCCGTGCGGCTGGTGGTGCGGACCAGTTTTGTGACGATTGACGGCAACGGCGCCACGCTCGTCGGCCCCGGTGAAGTCGGCGACCCGAAATCGCTGGAGTCCGCCGGCGTCGGCATCCTGATCGAAGGCGCCACCGGCGTGACATTGAAGAACGTCCGCGTCCGTGGTTTTGCCACGGGACTGGAATTGCGCCAGGTGAACGCGGCCAGCGTCACCCACTGCGATTTTTCCGACAACTATCACAACCCAAAGTTCGGCTGGGGCGAGTTGCCGCCGCGCGGCGGCATTCTTTGCGAGCAAGTTCGCCACAGCGTCATCTGCCACAACCGCGCCAACCGCGTCTGGGATGCGCTGGTGCTGACCGATTCGGACGACAATCTCGTCGCCGACAACGATTTTTCGCAATGCTCGAACACCTGCGCCAAGCTGTGGAAATCGTCGCGCAACAAATTTCTCAACAACAACCTCTCCTACGGCATCCGCATTGACCGCGCGGCCGGCGAGGTTCATGCCCGCGACTCCACCTGCGTGCTCATCGAAACCGGCTCGGACGACAACTACTGGTTCCGCAACGACATCACCCACGGCGGCGACGGCGTGTTCATCCGCCCGCTGAACCGTTGGGTGTCGCGCGGCAACGTGTTCGTGGAAAACGACACATCCTACGCGAACAACAACTGCGTCGAGTCGTGGAGTCCGGGCAACATCTTCATCCGCAACCGGGCCAACCACGGCAGCTACGGCTTCTGGCTCGGCGGCAGCGATCAGACCGTGCTGATCGGCAACGAGGCGGCCTTCAACGGTCTGACCAACGGCTATCACAACGCACCCGAACCGGGCTTTCATCACGGCGGCATTGTGATTGTCGGCGGGCCGTCCAGCCACACGCTGATTGAAGGCAATTACCTCCACGACAACAATGGCGGTGGGCTGGTGTTCCGCGGCGATGCCGGCTCGCAAGGCCGCCAGTGGCGCACGGAGCACTGGGTCGTCCAGCAAAACCGGATCGCCAACAATCGTTTCGGCATCTGGGGTCGCTGGGGTGACGCCATTTTTCTGGCGGCGAATGCGCTCACCAACAACACCGAAGGCAACTACCTGACGAACGTATCGAACGTGATCGAACTGCCGGCGAACGCTGACGTGTCCATCGCGCCCACGGCCGTGTTGTTGGGACCAACAACCGCGTCGGTCGGGCAGTCGGTCCGGTTCGACGCCTCGAACAGCCACGACGCGCAGGGCCGTCCGCTGCATTTTCATTGGTGGCTGGACGGTGATGCCGGCGCTCAACCGTTCTTCGAACGCGTCTTCACGAAGCCCGGTTTTTATCGCGTTGGTCTGACGGTGGACAACGGCGCCTTGGCGGTACTGGCGTGGCGGGACCTGCTGGTCGCCGCGCCCGTCGCCAACGAACTGGGCACCGAAGGCGAGGCGGGCCGTTGGGGATACGATTTGGAGTTGAACCAGGACGGCAAGGGCAGGATGCAATTCGCGGATGATGCCGGCACCGTGGTTGGCACGCGGTGCCTGCGTTTCACGCCCGACCCGTATCCCGGCGCCTACGCGACGGCCATTTACCCGGCGACGCGCGACGCGGGCTGGAATTTAGCGGGCAAAACGGAAATCCGGTTTTGGATCAAGGCCGAGAATCCGAACATTCCCGGCTGGCAAAATGCCGGTCCGGTCGTCCGTCTGATCGGCCCCACGGGGCAAATTGAATTCAAGCCGGTCAAGGACGGCAACCTGTTGAACGACCCGCCGTTCAGCGAGGCGCGCTGGCTCTGGATGCCGGTCACGATTCCGCTGGCCGGCAACGCCCAATGGCAGCGCACCGCGACCGGGCAGGTCATGCTGGACCGGATTGACGCCATCAGCCTTTCGCTGGATTCCTGGGGCGCTGACCCGTTCACCGTCTGGCTCGACGGTTTGACGGTCGAGTGACGCGCCCGCAAAGGCGCCGCTCGACAAGGCCAGGCCGGAGGCTTACGGTCCTTCAACCAAGTGCATGAAGACCAAACGCAGGGACCGACTCGTCAACGCGCTGCTGATTCTTGTGTTTTTGGCCATCGTGGTCGGCTCCGCCTACTATATTTTCAAAACCATGACCCGCTGGAGCATCAAGGGTTTGGGCGCGCGTTCCTATCCGCCTGCCGAGCTTGGTTGATGCGTCGTCCCGCTGGGAACGGCGGGCGATGCGGAGCGTCTCTGCGAAACGAACCGGCGTTGGAGGCGGGCTTCCTGATTTTACGTTTTTGAAAAAAGTTCGTGAAATTGGCAGCGAACTTGCGGCACAATGGCATCAGGATAAAGCCTGACGTTTATGCGGTGTTCTGTTTTTGTTACTTATGTTTGCCGGCTTTTTGCCACCTGCCTTGCCGGCGTGTCCTTGGCGTCGCCGAACCAGCTCCAGGCGGCGGCGGTCGAGCCGGTCGTCATCTCCGAGCTGATGTTCAGTCCGCCGGGCGACCAGCGGCCGGCCCAGTTCATCGAATTGTTCAATGCCGGCGGCAACCCGGTGTCGCTCGCGGGGTGGCAGTTCACCAAGGGCGTCAAGTTCACGTTTCCGAACGTGATAATCCCCGCCGGCGGCTATCTCGTCGTGGCGGCGGACGCGGCCACGTTCACCGCCAATCATCCCACGGTGACGAACTTTGTGGCGGGCTGGACCGGCAACCTCAGTGGCAACGGCGAAAACGTGGAACTCGACGACGCCAATGGCGCCCGCGTGTGCGCCGTCCATTATTATGATCAAGGCGACTGGGCGCAGCGGCGGGTGGGGGACATCTATCCGGGCAAACCCGACTGGTGGCGCGGCTGGCAATGGGTGAATCCGGCGGCCGGCGGCGGCAAATCGCTGGAATTGATAAACGCGGCACTGCCGGTCGGCTACGCGCAGAACTGGGCGCCAAGCGGGCCGGACGGCGGCACACCGGGCGCGCCGAATTCCGTGGCGACCAATGCGGCCGCTCCATTCATCGCGGCGGTCAGACACGCGCCTGCGATCCCGAGGTCAGCCGACGCGGTCGTCGTGACCGCCCAAGTGCTTCCCGCCTCGGCCGGCGTGCCGACGGTGACACTGCACTACCGCGTGGATGGGGCCGCGGCCTTCAGTTCGCTGGCGATGGCGGATGACGGCCACCACGGAGACGGCGCCGCCAGCGACGGTTTGTTCGGCGTCGTGTTGCCGGCGCAGCCGGACAAGACGGTGGTGGAATTTTACGTCGAGGCGGCCGACGCCGGCGGCCTGGCGCGCACCTGGCCGGCGCCGACGGATGATGCCGGCACGCAGGGTGCCAACGCGCTTTATCAGGTGGACGACTCCGCCTACGCCGGCAACCAGCCGGTGTTCCGCGTCATCGTCCGGTCGGCGGAATGGAAGGCCTGGCTGGACCTGATGGACAACATCTCCGACGGTCGTTACAGCGACGCCACGATGAACGCGACGCTCGTCGCCACCGACGGCGCCGGCACGGAAATCCGTTACAACGTCGGCGTGCGCAATCGCGGCAAAGGCACGCGCGCGGCCCACCCGCATAATTTCCACCTCGCCATTCCGACGGATCGTTCGTGGCGCACCCGCACCAGCCTGGACCTCAACACGCGGGACGTTCACGCCCAGGTGGCGGCCAACACGCTCATCTCGCTGGCCGGTCTGCCCGATCCCTACGGCGCGCCAGCGCAGGTGCGCGTGAACGGCGTCAACCTCGCCCACGCGACGCCCGACGGCGGCGTGGACTCCTACCAGTTTGGCTCGTATTACTGCTTTGAACCTTACGACTCCGACTGGGCCGGCAACCATCTGCCCACCGATCCGGCGGGGAATCTTTACAAGGGCACGTGGTATTTCGACTGGGTCGGCCTGAAGAATCCGGCGGACCTGCGGTATCTTGGCGACAATCCGCTGGCTTATGAGCAGATTTACAGCGCGAATGGCCCGACGTCCGAAACCGGCGCCTATTCGAAGCAAAATCACACCGCGGCCAACGACTGGACCGACTTGATTCAACTGACCAAGACACTCAACAACGCCTCCGACAGCAGCTTTGTCACCGACGTGGGCGCCGTGGTGAACGTGGACGAGTGGTTGCGTTATTTCGCGGCCAACGCGCTGGTCGGCAACATGGAAACCACCTTATGCACCGGCGCCGGCGACGACTTCTCCATGTATCGCGGGGTGGCGGATCCGCGCTTCCAACTGCTCACGCACGATCTGGACACCACGCTCGGCCAGGGTGACACCGGTGCCGACCCGAACCAGTCCATTTTCGCGGCGGCGGACGGTTCCTCCACCGCCCACACGCCCGGAGTCGCGGCCATCAAACGCCTGCTGAAGCATCCGGAAGTTGCGCCGCGCTACTATGCAATCGTGACCAATCTCGCCGACACGGCATTTGCGCCAGACCGGCTGGACGCGGTGCTGGACCAGGTTCTCGGCGGCTGGGTTCCGTCGTCCTACATCCAGAGCATGAAAGACACTGCGGCCGCGCGTCGCGCCGGTGTGCTGTCGCAAATCCCGCTGGCCATCAGCGTCACCAGTGCGCCGGCGGTCGTTGGTGGTTACCCGCACGCCACTTCAGCAACCGTCACGCTCAGCGGTCAGGCCAATGCCGTCCGCACCCGCACCGTGCTCGTGAACGGCGTCGCTGCCAATTGGACACCGTGGTCGGCCACCTGGTCCGCGGCAGACGTCGCACTTCTGCCCGGCCTGAACCGTGTCCTCATCCAGGCCCTTGACGGGGATGGCGCTGAATTCGAGCGAACGGTTTTCACTGTCTGGTATGACCAGGGCAGCGTCACCAGTGTGGCCGGTGGTTCGCTGACGGCCGACGCCACGTGGACGGCCGCCAGCGGCCCCTACCAGATCAACGGCAGCCTGACGGTGGCTTCCGGCGCCACGCTCACCATCGAGCCGGGGACGACGGTTTATCTGGGGTCCGGCGTCAAGCTGACCGTGGCCAACGGCGGCCGGCTGCTGGCCGAGGGCACGGAGGCGGCGCCAATCTCCTTCGCGGCCCCGCCGGGCGCCGGCACGAGCTGGGGCGGCCTGACCATCAATGGCGCGGTGGGTTCGCCCGAGACGCGCATCGCCTACGCCTATTTCCAGGGCAATGGCGGCACGTGCATCGAGGTGGCCGGTGGCACGCTCAACCTCGACCACACCACGTTCCTGACCACGACCCATCAATACCTTTCACTCGACGACAGCTCGTTCCTCGTCAGCGGCTGCTATTTCCCGACGTCAAGCGCGTCGTTCGAATTGGTCCACGGCACCGGCGGCATCAAGTCCGGTGGACGCGGCATCGTCCGCGATTGCTATTTCGGCACAACCACCGGCTACAACGACATCATGGACTTCACCGGCGGCAACCGCGACGCTGACCAACCGATCATCCAGTATTACCACAACGTTTTCGTCGGCACCGATGATGACATGCTCGACCTTGACGGCACGGACGCGTGGATCGAAGGCAACATCTTCATGCATGCGCATCGCAACGGCTCGCCGGACAGCTCCAGCGCCATCTCCGGCGGCAACTACGACTTTGGCGGCGCCCTGGGCACGCGCACTTCCGAGATCACGATCCTGGGCAATCTCTTTTTTGACTGCGACGATGCGGCCACGGCAAAGCAGGGCAACTTTTATACCCTGTTCAACAACACGATTGTCCATACCACCAAGACCGGCGGCATGGACTTCGGCTCTGGCGTCGTCAACCTGCGTGACACCACGCCGGACGTGACGACCTTCGGCCGCGGTTTTTACCTGGAAGGCAATATCATCGTGGATGCCGAACAACTCGTCCGCAACTACGATGCCGCCAGCGCGAGCGTTGTGTTCACCAACAACATTCTGCCGTTCGCGTGGGATGGTCCCGGCGGCGGCAATCATGTGCTTGATCCGTTGTTCAACCATCTGCCGACCGTCGCGGAGACCACCAACTTCACGACCTGGCAGCAGGCGCAGGTGATGTGGGACTGGCTCGGCCTCCAACCCGCTTCGCCCGCGCGGGGTGCCGGACCGAACGGCCTTGATCAGGGCGGCGTGATCCCGCCGGGCGTCTCCATTTCCGGCGAGCCGACCGGCACGACCGCGGAAACCAGCGCGACGCTCGTCGTCGGCATCAGCCGCACCGGCGACGGCATTCCAACCGGTGGCTTTCCCCAAGGCTCGGGTTTCACGCATTATCAGTGGCGGCTCGATGCCGGCGCGTGGAGCGACGAAACGCCAATGGCCACGCCAATCAGCCTCACCAACCTGGCTAACGGCGCGCACCACGTCGAAGTCATCGGCCGCAACGACGCCGGTTGGTATCAAAACGATCCGGCCCTCGGTGCCGATGCTGTCGTCACGTCGTCCGGGACGTGGACGGTGGACACGGGTTACATGCCGCCGGCGGGTCACGTGCGGCTCAATGAAATCCTCGCGCGCAACGTCAGCGCCTTCGCGAACGCCGGCACGTTTCCGGACGCGGTCGAGTTGTTCAACGACGGCGGGCAACCGCTCGATCTGGGCGGCATGGCGTTGACCGACGGGGCCAGCAACCGGTCCCGCTTCGTCTTCCCGGCGGGCACGGTGCTCGCCGCGGGTCAGTTCCTGGTGGTTTTCGGCGACACGAACACCACCGCCCCGGGACTGCATCTCGGCTTCAACTTGAATGGCAGCGGCGGCGTCCTGTTTCTATTCGACAAGCCGGCTGACGGCGGCGCGCTGCTGGATGAAGTCGCTTACGGATTTCAACTGCCCGATTTGTCCATCGGCCGGCTCGCTGACGGCAGTTGGACGTTGACGCTGCCGACGCTGGGCGCGCCGAACGTGGCGCAGCCGTTGGGCGAGGCCGGCAGCCTCAGGATCAACGAGTGGCTCGCCCAAGGCCGCAGCATCTACCCGGACGGCTTCATCGAACTCTACAACGCCGCTGCGTTGCCCGCGCCGTTGGGCGGAATGCGGCTGGCAGCGAACGCGCTCATCGAAACGAACCTGCCGGCGTTCCCGCCGTTGAGCTTCATCGCCGGACACGGTTTCGCGCTGTTTTACCCGGATGGCAACTCCGCCGCGGGCAACGATCATCTCGCGTTCACCTTGCCGACATTGCCCGGCGCCATCGGCCTTTTCGGGGCGAACCAGCAGCCGGTGGATGTCGTGCTCTACGGTCCGCAAAGCACGGACGTTTCCCAGGGCCGCACGCCGAACGGCGGGCTGACGCTGGCCGATTTCCCGCGGCCGACGCCGGGCTTTGACAATCCCGGCGCCGCGGGAGGCAACGTCGTCACCGAAACGGTCAATCTGGTCACGATGACCAACACCTGGCAATACGACCAGAGCGGCGTCGCGCCCGCCGCCGGCTGGCAATCGGCGGATTATCCGGGCGAATCAACCTGGCCGGCGGGAAAGGCGCTCTTTTACGTCGGAGCCAACAGTTATCCCGAGCCGGCGAACACCGCGCTTTCCCTCACCACCCCGGCTGGAAAACACGTCGTCACCTACTATTTCCGCGGGCATTTCAACGTGGCCACCAATCTCGCGGCCGCGGTCCTGAATGCCTCGGTGGTCATTGACGACGGCGCGGTGTTTTACCTCAACGGCGTCGAGGTGCTGCGCGTCAACATGCCCGCGGGTGCGGTCGGCTACAGCACCCGCCCGTCCTCGGCTGTGGGCAGCATTCTCGTCAACGGACCTCACGAGCTGCCAATGAACAATCTCGTTGTTGGCGACAACGTCCTGGCCGTCGAGGTGCATCAGATCAGCGACAACAGCCACGACATCGCGTTCGCCATGAAGCTGGACGCCACGCTCACCACCACCAACACCACTCCGGCTTCCGGCGGCGCGGTCCTCCTGAACGAGATTCTCGCCAGCAATGCCACGTTGACGAACACACCCGGCCTGACGGCGGATTGGATCGAGCTGCACAATGCCGGTGACGCACCCGCCGATCTCAGCGACATGAGCCTCACGGACGACGCCTTGACGCCACGCAAATGGGTGTTTCCCGCCGGCACCATGCTGCCGGCAGACGGCTTTCTCGTCGTGGGCTGCGACGGCAATCTGCCGGCGTCGCCCACGAACACGGGCTTCGGCCTGAGCGCCCACGGCGGATCGGCATTCCTGTTTGCCGCGCCGGCCGATGGTGGCGACGTCGCCGACTGGGTCAGCTTTGGCCTGCAGACACCGGACCTGACCATCGGTCGCGCCGGCGACAGCGGGGCGTGGAGGCTTTGCCGCCCGACGCCCGGCGCCACCAATCAGCCGGCCGCGCTCGGCAATGTGGCGCTTGTTAGAATCAACGAGTGGATGGCCAGTCCGTTGAGCGGCGACGACTGGTTCGAACTCTACAACGCCGCCGTGAACCCGGTCGAACTCAGCGGTTGCTTCCTCACGGATGATTCCGCCGATCCGGCGCAGTTCCAGTTACCGCCGCTGTCGTTCCTTGGCACCGGCTCAGCCGCCTGTCAGATGTTCCACGCCGACGGTTCCACGACCAAAGGTGCAAACCACGTCAACTTCAAGCTCGCGGCGGGCGGTGAGTTCATTGGCTTCTACGCTCCGGATGGCACGCCGATTGACGGTGTCACGTTCGGCCCGCAAACCACCGGCGTTTCGGAAGGCCGGTTGCCGGACGGCAGCACCAACATCGTGGCCTTCACCACGAACCCGACGCCCGGCCTGCCCAATGCGTCGAATCCGGTCCTGGACACCGATGGCGACGGCATGCCGGACGATTGGGAAATCAGCCACAACCTGAATCCGAACGATCCGGGCGACGCCGCGCTGGACGCCGACGCCGACGGCCTGACAAATCTCCAGGAATACCTTGCCAGCACCGATCCGCGCGATCCGAACAGCGCGCTTCAACTGTCCGCACTGCCGCAGGCCGACGGCACGCTGACGCTGCGCTTCAACGGCGTCACCGGACACACCTACTCGGTGCTCTATCGCGATTCGGCGGCGGAAGGATCGTGGCTGAAGCTGATGGATGCCGGTCCGCTGTCGTGCGACTGCCCGACGGAGGTCCAGGACACGGCGCCGGCGAGCGGCCAGCGGTTCTACCTGCTCGTCACGCCGGCGAGGTAGTTCGCAGGGGGACAGAACCAACCTTTCGCCAGCGAAGCCAAACGCCTTCGCTGGCTGTGGTTTGATCCGGAAATCGAAATTGCTGGAGCATTCCGGATCACGGGCGATGCGACGCGGCCGGCGTGAAGCGGCAGGAGGTTCAGGCGGCGGTCTTCCGCGCAGACGTAAAGCATGTCGCGCGGCACGAGGGGCTCCAGGACAATTGGGTTTTGGCGCGAACGGAGTTGCTTGCCGGCCGGCGAAACGTTCGAAAACGAACCGTTCAGACGGGCGCCGGCGCGGGAGCTGCAAGCCCAGGCGGCAGCTTGGGCGGCAGTGGTTTGGGGACTTCGGGCAGCGTTGTCGCGGCTTGGGCGCCGGTCGGCGGGCCGGTGAGCGGCGGCGGCGGCGGCGGCGTCAGTTTGCCGGTGCGGATGATCTCCTCGACCTGCGCGCCTTCGAGTGTTTCGTATTCGAGGAGGGCTTTGGCGATGATTTCGAGTTTGTCCCGGTTGTTGAGAATGGCTTCTCTGGCCGTGGCGTAGCTGCCGTCAATGATGCGCTTAATCTCGGCGTCAATTTCCTGCGCGGTGCTTTCGCTGTAGTCCTTGCCGCGGACCATGTCGCGGCCGAGGAAGATATATTCGTTGTCCTCGCCGTATTGGACCATGCCGACCTTGTCGCTCATGCCAAAGCTGCAAACCATCGCGCGAGCCATTTGCGTGGCCTGCTGGATGTCGTTGGCCGCGCCGGTGGAGATGTCGCCGGAGATGATTTCCTCGGCGATGCGGCCGGCCATCATCACCGCAATGAGATCGAGCATCTCCTTGCGTCCGCGGTTGAGGATGTCTTCCTTGGGCAGATACATCGTCGCCCCCAGCGCCTGGCCGCGCGGAATAATGGTGACCTTGTGCAGCGGATGGGTGTGCTTGAGCATCACGTTGACCAGCGCGTGGCCGGCTTCGTGCCAGGCGGTGAACTTCTTCTGCTCCTCGGTCATGGCGAGGCTGCGGCGCTCGCGGCCCCAGCGGACCTTGTCGCGCGCCTCCTCCAGTTCCGTCAGCGTGATGGCCTTCTTGTTCAACCGCGCCGCCAGCAGCGCGGCCTCGTTGAGCAAATTCGCCAGTTCGGCGCCGGAGAAACCCGGCGTGCCGCGGGCGATGACCGACAAATCCGCCTCGGGCGAGAGCTTTACGTTCTTCGCGTGGACCTTGAGGATGGCTTCGCGGCCGCGCACGTCAGGCAAATTGACCGTGATCTGCCGGTCGAACCGTCCCGGACGCAGCAGCGCCGGGTCAAGCACATCCGGCCGGTTGGTGGCGGCGATGATGATGATGCCTTCCTGCGTGTCGAAGCCGTCCATCTCCACGAGCAGGGCGTTCAACGTCTGCTCGCGTTCGTCGTTGCCGCCGCCCAGACCCTGGCCACGGCTGCGGCCCACGGCGTCGATTTCGTCAATGAACACCAGGCACGGCGTGCTTTTGCGGGCCTGCTCGAACATGTCACGCACCCGGCTGGCGCCGACGCCGACGAACATTTCGACGAAATCCGATCCGCTGATGCTGTAGAACGACGCGTCCGCCTCGCCGGCAATGGCCTTGGCCAGCAGCGTTTTGCCCGTGCCGGGCGGACCGACCATGAGAATGCCCTTGGGAATGCGGCCGCCGAGCTTTTGAAACTTCTTCGGATCCTTGAGGAACTCGACCAGCTCATAGACTTCCTCCTTGGCCTCCTCAATGCCGGCCACGTCCTTGAAGGTGGTCCGATTCCGCTCCTTGTTCAGCATCCGCGCCTTGCTCTTGCCGAAACTGAGTGCGCCCTTGCCCGCCATCCTGATCTGGCGGATGAGGAAGAAATAGACAATGCCCGCCAGCAGCAGGAACGGCAGAATGCCGTAGAGCAGGTTGATCAACATCGTCGGCGGTTCCACCGGCTTGAACTTGCCGGTGTCCAGCAGCTTTTGCTCCAAGTCCTCGGAGAGGCGCGTCTCCAGCCGGAACGGGACCAGCCGCTTGCTCTCTCCCGCCGTCTCGAGGTAGCGGCCGGTGATCAATCGCAGCGGCGACTGCGGATTGTAGTTGATGGTCGCGTCCGCAATCCGGTTGCTGGACACCAAATCAAGAAATTGCCGGTGGTCCAGCACCTCGAACTTGGTTTCCGTCCGGTCCTTGAAGAAGACGAGCAGCGGAATCAAGCTCAAGATGAAGAGCCACAGCAGCCACGTTCGTGGCGGCATGCGCATCTCGCCGCTTTTGTTGCTCTTCCGTCCGCCGTTGTTGTTGTTTTCGTCAGCCATGGCTGTTCCAATTCCCGCGCAAACTAGCATGGCGCTCCGGCGGATTCAACCGAACTGCCTGCCGTTTCCCGCGTCCAGCGCCAGATCAAACGATGTTGCGTCCCGGCCGTCAGCTTAAATCGTTCGCCAATCCGCAGCCCTTCCACCCAGAAGATCGTGCCGTCAGTGGTCGCGGCCACCACCCGACGTCGTCGTTCCGCCGGTGACACCCTGGCATTCGTGAACAAATCCTGAAGCTTGGTTGCGCGGCCCAACCCGATGGGCTGAAAACGGTCGCCCGGTTGCCAGTGGCGCAGCACAATTCGCCGGCCGACCCGGTCGGCATCAAAAAGTTCCCGGCCGTCAACCGTTCTCAGCCGTCGCGCCGGTGGACCGTCCGCAGTCACCGACCACCGAAAGCGCGTCGCCGCAAACTCGATTTCGCCGCGCTGGCCGGCCAAGACCACGTCCTTTGCCGCCGAATCGAACGCCGGCCGTTCTGCCCGGTTCGCATGGACGATGCCCGTGGCGTCGCGCCACACCAGCAGGTCGGGTTTGACCGTGATCGGCGTCGGCGCCGTCACGCGCAGTTGCTCGACGCAGTCGAACCCGGGTTCGACGCCCAGATCGCGCAGTTGCGTCTGTAGCACGCGCCGCTGCAAGGCGACCACCAGGCCGGCAAAGGGCCGTCGGCGTCGGCTGTGCAGCCATCGGCGCGCGGTTTCGTCGGCGAATTCCGCGTCGTCGCCAACCAGTTCCATGGTTCGCAAAACGATTTTGTCCAAAGCCGGCTGGAATTGGCGCAGCCGTGGGAGAAACTCGTGTCGCAGGCGGTTTCGTGGCACGTCAGTCCGCGCGTTACTGGCGTCCTCGCGGAAACGAATCCGGTGCCGGCGCGCAAACGCTTCCAGTTCGGCGCGGGAAATCGTGAGCAGCGGGCGGACCAGTTGAATCGTCACGTCGGCAGGCGACGGGCTGGCGAATTTCATTCCCGCCAAGCCGGTTCCGCCGGCGCCGCGAAGCAGCCGGAGGAAAAAAGTTTCCACCTGGTCGTCGGCGTGGTGCGCCAGGGCGACGGCGCCGGCGTTGTTCAGGCGGGCAGTCTGCGCGAGGAACGCATGCCGGCATTCGCGCGCCGCCATTTCGATGGAGAGCCTGCGCGTCTTCGCTTCACGGCCAATCTTGGCGCGACCCGTGACGCAAGGCCAGCCGAGTCGTTCGGCGGCCCGGCGGACGAAGGCTTCGTCGGCGTCGCTGGCCCGGTCGCGGAGCTGGTGGTTGAAATGCGCCACGACCAGCCGCCAGTTTGCGGCGCGGGAGAGGCGGTGCAGCAGGTGCAGCAAGACCATCGAATCCAGGCCGCCGGAGACGGCCACGACGACAGTTTCGCCGTGGTGGATCAGCCCTTGGCGCGTGATGCATTCCGCAACTTGATTAAGGAGATCGGCCACAGGCAAAGCCTAGCCAGCGGGTCGCTGACCGCAAGCCGTTCCGCGCGCCGGCGGCGGTTCAAACGATGGCGAGCCGGTCGAATTGACGGCCGAGAACCGGCGCGCTGGGCGTCTTCAGCCATTCCTCCAACACCGCGGCATAGCCGGAACCAAGGTCCACCGTGATGCGCGGGGCGTCGTTGAGCCGATCGCCCGCGGCGAGGCTGGGATCTGTCCGATGACAAGAACTGCCGCCAGCTCTCGACCGTCTCGTGTTATCTTCACAACGGAGCCGCTTCGAAGAACTTCCTCAAGGCATACGCGCTGGTTGCGCCCGACCGTCAAAATACAGCGCGTTTTTCCCCAGTCGTGTGCCCTGGGCGCCGTGATAGGCCTCCGCGTCGCCCAGGATCGGGGTCTCCTCGCGGCCGCCGAACAACGAGTCCACGATCACCCGTGCCTCGTTCGTGAAGATGTTGGCCCATTGCGGGGCCGAGTACGGCGCGCCGTTCAGCCAGAAGTTCCACTCGTAACTGGTCTGTTCCTCCGGGAAAATCTTCCGGTCCGCCGGGCATCGGAACACCTGGTTGGTCTTTGCGGCGGGAAACAGCGTGGTGGTGATGGGCGGCACATTGGGCATCTGACTGGGCAAATAGCCGGCGCACACCGGCAGCCGGTCTTCGTTTTCCTGCACGTACACGGCGAGGGCGAGGCCGATCTGGTGCAGGTTGCTGAGGCAGGCAACGGACTGCGCCGCCGCCTTGCCCCGGGCCAGGCCGGGCAGTAGCAGACCAGACAAGATCCCGATGATGGCGATGACCACCAGCAACTCGATCAGCGTGAATCCGTCCCGGTTATTCGTTCGATCGAGAGGTGGAAGAAACGTTGGCATAGGCGTTCCCGATCAGTGTGATTGCAATCCCGCGATGGTGGTAAGGAGTTGCGAAATGACGGGTGCGGTGAGGCCCCGATAGTACACGTCCTGGCAATTGTACTGGGCCGTGGCCCGGCTCAGCATGGCCCGACCCGCATCGGATTGCAGTTGGGCGCTCAAGGCGGCGCAATCCTCTGGTTGGAGCGAGTCGCGGAATGACTCGACCCATCGCGACATGGCCAGAACGTTCGCTTGCTGTTGATCCGGCGGGGAGTGTTTCACCATCATTTGCATGGCTTTGATGTGTTCCAGGTTGAAGAAATCCAGGAACACCTTTCGCCGGTTGGCAGGGTCACTCTGCGTTCCATACCGAAGTTCGAGATACTTGTTGAGCCGTGCGTCCGGGTCCTGGATGTTCCGGGCCGCGATTCCGGCGCGGATGTCCTGCATCAATTCCCGGGGCAATCTCCGGCGCAGCGACAGCCCACCGACAATGACCACGAGCGCCAAAGCCAACAAAGAAATGCCAATGATTCGTCCCCACGCACGTTTCGTCTTCGTTTTCATGAAAGCCCAGCAGCCGCGTTCTCCTAATGAACGTAGCACAGCCAGCGGACGAGGGAATGTGCCAAAAGTCACTTCGGCAATGGGCAATTAGTCAGAGCAGACGGAGTTCGCGCGCCCGGAGGGCGGCTTGCGTGCGGTCCAGAACACCGAGCTTGCCAAAGATATTGCTGAGATGGTTCTTCACGGTGCCTTCGGCGAGCTGCAAGACACTGGCGATTTCCTTGTTACTCCTGCCCTCGGCGAGTTGACGCAGAACCTGACATTCGCGTTCCGAAAGCGGTTCGCGAAGCGTCGGCAGAGAGTGAGTTGGACGCGGTTGCGATAGGCGATTGAATTCGGCAACCACCTTGGCGGCAATGGACGGCTGTAGAAATGATTCCCCCCGCGCGGCGGCTCGGATGGCATCCGCCAGCTTCTCCGGCGAGACGTCTTTCAGCAAGTAACCGGCGGCGCCCGCGCGCAAGGCGTCAAACACGTCCTCATCATCGTCGAACGTGGTCAGCACGATCACCTGCGAAGCCGGCAACGCGGCGCGAAGGCGGCGAGTCGCCTCGACGCCGCCCAGACGAGGCATCCGCAAATCCATCAAGATCACTTCGGGTTTGAGTTCCTCCGCCCGCGCCATCGCCTCGAACCCGTCGCCGGCTTCGCCGACAATCTCGAAATCTGGCTGCACGGAAAGCACGGCGCGCAGGCCTTCGCGGAACAGCCGTTGATCATCTGCGAGCAGAAGGCGGATGGTGCTCATCCGGGCACCTCCATCTTCAACCTGAAGCCGGCGTTGGCCTGGGTTTCCACCTGGACGGTGCCGCCCAGCAATTGGGCCCGTTCGCGCAAGCCCAGCAGGCCAAAGCCACCGTTTGCATTCGCAGGCGCTGCGCCGATGCCGTCGTCTTGCACCGTGACGGCGGTTTTGCCGCCCTCGCGAAAAGCCAGCGTCACTTGCACGTGCTCTGCGCGCGCGTGCTTCCGGGCATTGGTCAAACCTTCCTGCACCGCCCGAAACAGTGAAAGCTCCGCCGGCGATGCCAGCCGTCGCGGCGTGCCCTGCAATTCAAACGCCGTCGGTAATCCAGCTCCCTGGTCCGCCGAAACCAGCTCCCGCAAGGCGTCGGCGAGCGGCTTGTTGTCGAGTGGCGACGCCCGCAACGCGGCCAACGACCTCCGAATGTCTTGCAGGCCTTCTTGCGTGAACGCTTGCGCCTTGGCCAATGCGTCTCGAGACCGGTTTGGCTCGCTCAACTCCAGAACCCGCGCGGCCTCGATCTGCATGTTCACCACGGTCAGATAGTGGCCGAGGCTGTCGTGGATCTCGCGCGCGATGCGGTTGCGCTCGCGCGTCACCGCCAGTTCTTCTGCCGCCACGGCATATTCCCGCAATCGTTGATTGGCGGCCTCCAATTCGCTGGCAAGCTGTTGGACCTGGTTGCGCGACCGCTCGGAATGCACCGCCAACAGGCTGAACACGAGCGTGAACAAAACGGCGAACGAGAAAGCCACGCTGGCAAAGGTGGCGTAGGGCAATCCTTGCCAGCGGTACGCATTCAAGGCCAGGAAGCCGATCATCAAGAGGGAAACGAAAGCAACGCCTCGCCATTCCAGCAAGAAGGCCGCGTAGGCCACCGGCGGGAGCAGCACGAGCCAGACGAGATTGGGGATGTGGCCATGATCGCTGAGCCAATACACGAGCCCCGCCAACGCGATCTGCACACTGAAATAAAGCCAAACGCCACCGCGCGGCTCGCGACCCTCGACCGGTGGCGGCGCGCTCCCTTCCCAAAGCACCAAGGCGACGAGGCCCCGCGTGCCGATCAGGTTCCAGAGTGCGTATCCAACACCGCACACGCTCAGCAGAAGCAGGTTGGCGGCGTCGAAGTTGGCGGGATCGGCGGCAACGGCGCTGCCGACCGAGACCACGATCATCACCGTCATCGCGAGATGACCGGCGCGCACGGCCAGCTTCCGGCGGCGCAGGGAATCGGAATCCTCCGGGGTGCTGGCCGGCCATACGGTCGAGAAGAAACCTTGGTTTGCCACAGGAAAGCCTCGCGATTTCAGGATTTCAGCCACATGAAGATCTTAGCGACTTCGTCTCGGAACGCATGTGCTAAAAGTCATTTCGGCACCGCGCGGAAAAGAAAGGAGGTCAGTTCTTGCTACTGCAACATAGGGCGGCGCGCAGCCATCCTTCGGGACGGCTTGGGCCGCCAACGATTCCACTGCACCCGGGACAAGGCTTGCAGTGCCACGGACTGGTTGGCCTGCCAGGTGGCGGACACTGATTCCTCTGCTAGACGATTGCCATCTGGTCGAACTGACGGCCCAGAATCGGCGCGCTCGGCGTTTTCAACCATCGCTCCAACACCGCGGCATAAACGGAGCGGAAGTCCACGGTGAACCGCGGGTCGCCGTTGAACAGATCGCCCGCGGCGAGGCTGGGAAACCGGCCAAGCAAACCGGCTTTGACGCGGCCGCCCACGAGGAAGAGCGGCGCCGCGGCGCCGTGGTCCGTGCCGCCGCTGGCATTTTCCGCCAGCCGCCGGCCGAACTCGCTGAAGGTCATCAACAGCACGCGATCGAGATTTCCCTGCGCCTTGAGGTCGGCGGCAAAGGCGGACACGGCACCGGCGAGTTCGCCCAGAAGCCGTTGGTGCGTGTTGAGCTGGCCGGTGTGTGTGTCGTAGCCGCCCTGGGAAACGTAATAGACGCGCGTCGTCATGCCGCCGGCGATCAGCCGCGCGACGAGCTTGAGGCCGTTGGCCAGCGCGCCGGCGGGGTAGGGTGCCTCGTTGTGTCCGCGGGCGCTGACCGCCCGGATTTGTTCGGAACTGACCTCTGCGTCCAGCGCCACGCGTTCGATGTAATCCAGCAGCGAACCTTGAACCTCCACCTTGCCTGCCACGGCGCCAATGCTGTCGCCCGTGTTCTCGATGGTTCCCATCGCGCCCGGCGCGGCGCCGTCGGCCTCGACCAACTGGCGGTAGAACTCGTCGCCGTTCACGTTGTCGCCGGGCCGGCCGCGCTCGGTGTTGAGCACGCGGAAGCGCTCCGGGTTGACGAGACTGACGCCTTTCAAATGCCGGCTGGCGAAGGCCTGCGGCAGTTGGGGGCCGAGGCTGACGCCCACGGTCGGATCCGCGCCGGCGCAGGCGTGGTCAAAATAACGGCCAATCCAGCCGCGCTTTTCAACCTGCGTCGCGTCGCTGGCCGTCTGCCAGATTTCCGTCGAGCGGAAGTGCGAGCGGTTCGGATTCGGGTAGCCGGCACCGTGGACCACCGCGAGCTGACCGGCGTCGAAGATCGCCTTGAAACCGGTCATCGCCGGATGCAGCCCGAAGTTGTCGTTCAGGCGCAGGGCGGCACTCGCAGCAATGTGCAGCGCCGGCCGGGCGCGTAGGTAGTCGTCGTTGGCCAGCGGCACGACCGTGTTCAGGCCGTCGTTGCCGCCGGCAAGCTGAACCACGACGAGGACCGGCGAATCCTTGCCCGTGGCCGTCTGCGTGGCGGTGTTGGCGTCCGCGGCGTGCAGCGTGTCGAACGTCCGGGCCAGGAACGCCGGCACGGTGCCGGTCAGCGCGCCGCCCAGAACGGTGGCGCGCAGGAATTCGCGGCGCGTCCTCAATCTGAAATCCATGTTCATGGCGTGGCTAGGTGAGTTGGTAATCCGGCGTGCAAAGCGTGAGGCGGATGGCCTGGCGCACCGCGTGTTCGTCCAATGGCTGCGCGGTGGTCAGTAAAGCACGCAGCGTCTCCGCGGCGTGCGGTGACAACGAGGTGGCCAGGAAGCGCCGTTCCAAGGCGGCGAACAGTTGGTCGCGGTCGCCCAGTTCGGCAGGGGTAAACAGTGGGTGGAGGTCCGCCGGCAGCATCCGGCCGGCAAAGCGGGATTCCGTGGCCGGCGGGCCGGGGCGTCGCGTCTGCAACTGGGGGCGCGCGAACGGCTGCCCGAACACGAGCAACGCCGCGAAGTTGTGTCGCTGGATGAGCGTGTTGGTGGTGATCCACGCGATGCCGCCGTCCCAGCCTTTGACGTTGGGCGGGGCGAAGAGATCCTGTCCGAGCAGGCGCAGCACCGCCGTTGCCACGAACGGCGGCGGCAGTTCCCGTTCCAACTGGCGCACGGCCATGACGAGAAACTCCACCGGACTTTTGACTTCCTGCCGCATCACGGCGTCGCTGTAAAACGCCTCGCTTTGAAACAGCGTCTGGAGGACCGGCTTCAACTCGTAGCCCGATTGTCGCAATTGCTGCGCGAGCGCGCTGATGACTTCCTCGCCGGGTTCCTCGTTGGCGAAAAACGTCCACAGTTTGGTCACGAGAAATCGCGCCGCCTGCGGCTGGGCGAGGATTTGATCAATCACGTCCTTCGCGATGAGCGGCCCCGTCTTGCCAAGAAAGGTCTTATCGGCGTTGTCGTGCTGGGCCGGCCGGTAAACGAATTCCTGCCGCACGCTGTCGTAGGCAATGCCGGTCAGCGCCCGCGCCGCCTCGGTCACGTCCTTTTCCGAATAATGCCCCTCGCCGAGGGTGAAGAGTTCCATCAGCTCGCGGGCGTAGTTTTCGTTCGGGTGCCGCCGGTTGCTGCGCGCCTGGTCGAGCCAGATCAGCATGGCGGGATCCTTGGTGACCTCCTGCAACAGCGTCCGCCAGTTGCCGGTGGCGTGGCGGCGGAACAGGTCGTTTTGCCGCCACATCAGATAGGCGCTGCGCACCTTGGAAAAACTTGTCGCGAAGTGGCCGTGCCAGAACAACGTCAGTTTTTCCTGCAACGGCCGGATGCCGGACGCCATGCGCCGCAGCCACCAATACCTCAGCTCCAGCAGGTGCGCCTGCTGCGTTCGTTGCGCTTCGCGCAACAGCTCCCGGCGTGCCAGCGGCGCGGCGTTGCGGAGCGCCTGCATCCGCTCGGCGCGGGTCGGGTCCGGCCGCGCCCATTCCGGAGCGGGCAGGGGATCAGGCACGCGGTCGAACTCCAGCAGGCGCGTCACCGCCTTTTCCGGTCCCAGGCGGACCAGTTCCTCCACCTCCCACGGCGTGCCGCCGAAGCCTGCGCGGTTCAACAGATGCGCGGCCGTCGCGTGGTTCCAGCGATGGTCAGCCAGCGTCACCAACATACACGAAGCCTAGACGAATCTGGCTAATGGAAGGTTTCAGCTATATTGAACTTGTGGGCGATGTGCCCGCCGGCGTCATTCCCAGCCGATCGGCCGGCCTTGGTTTTGCTTTTCCAGCCAGGCCATCAACGGCTGGAAATAATCCATCATCGCGCGGGTCGAGAGAGCTTCGCCGGTGGCATCACGCAGCACCATGCGCCAGTCCTCGGTGGCGCCCTTTGCCATGATGCCGCGGAGGAAGTCGCCCACCTGGCGGTTGCCGGCATAATTGCAGCGCTGCGGCGGTTGGTGAAGGATGTTCCGCGCGATGTATTCGTTGAGCTGGAATTTCAGCACCGTGGCGATGGCGTAGGAGTAGTAGTAGCACGGCGTGTCGTTGATGTGCGTTTTCGTCGCGGCGTCGCAAAACTCCTCGCCGCGCGGGCCGGGCGGCTCCACACCCTGGAATTCCCGGACATACTGCCACCAGCGGGCGTTCCACTGGTCCGGCGGCAAATCATGCGCATACACGTCCGCCTCCCAATGCGTCATGGTGCCGGAGGCCCAGAAAATGAACGGCACGGTCGGGTTCAGCGCGTCGTTCAGGAGGAAGGCGGTTTCGTCGTATTTGAAATCCGGCGGCAGCAGGTGGATTGCCCGCAAATACGGCTCCTGGCCGGCGGCCAGCGACGCCAGTTCGCCCATGCCTTCGTGGAAGGCTGGGTTGGCGCCGAGCCGCAGCAGCGGCGGCACCTCCGGCCGGGTGTAGCTGATGAAGTAGTAGCCGTGCCCCAGCTCGTGGTGCGCCGTGAAGAACCATTCCGGGTTCGGTTCCACGCTCATGAGCGACCGCACGTCCTTGTCCAGGTCCACGTGCCAGCAGGACGCGTGGGTGTTCTTCAGCCGGTGTCCGCCGGGTTTGACGGGATAGAGGTCGGACTTCTCCCAAAACGACGCCGGCAACTTCGGGAAACCCAGTCCGCTCCAGAACGCCTCGGCGGTTTTGACGATCCACTCGGCCGAGCGGCCTTTGAAATACGGATCGAGCGAGGCCGCCGCCACGAGGCCGGGCCACTCCTGCGCCCAGCGGTTGTCCAGCCAGTGCGCCGGAATGAGCTTTGGCACCGGTTGGCCGTAACGCCTGGCCAGCTCGTATTTCACCCAGGTGTGAAGCTGGAGGTAGAGCGGCCGGAGGTCGTGCATGAAACGATCCTGCAACGCGACCATTTCGTCGGGGGTCATGCCGTAGCTGGCAACCTGCAACGCAAAGTAATCGTGGTAGCCGAGTTCGCGCGCCACGCCGTTGCGCAGCCGCTGCAACTTCACCAGCCCCGGTTTGAGCGCCGGGCCGGATTCCTTGGAAGCCTCCCAAACGGCGCGCCGCTCAGCGAGGTTGCGGTTGGTGGCAAGCTGGTCGTCAATTTCGTTCGCCGTGATCGGCTTCCCGTTTAACATGAAGACGAAGGAATTCAGCGTGGACGCCTGCTGCGTCTCGGCGGCGACGCGATCCGCGACCAACTGCGGATTGGTCATCGGCCCCTCGGCGGCGTTGAGCAGGACGCGCTCCAGCTCGCGCACCGTCAGCGGGGTCAGCTCGCCGCGATGCGTGAGCAGATCCTGCGCCTCGTGGATGACGGTCGGGTTGCCGTTGAAGGCGGCGAAGGCCTTGCCGGCGGTTTCGGCGGCGGCGTCATGTGCCGGCGTCACGTTGGTGGACGCCTGCCACTGCGCCTCGCTTTGGACGCGATACAACGCCTGAAAACCGGCGTTGACCAGACCGAGGAAGTGATCGGCGCGTTCCTGGACGGGGGACGCGGCCCGGACGACGGAGGCGGTTAGCAGCATGGCTGAAAGGGAAAACCGGGAAAGTTGTGACGCGCAACGCATCCCGCAGCCTAGCTGGCGGCGTCCCTCCGCACAATTCCAAAGCCGCCCCGGTCGGAGACTTGAACGGCCGTGGGATCTGGCCGCCCGGCCTGGCGGTCAGCCCTTTGCCGTCTTGTTCACGGGTTTCTTCGCGGTCTTTTTCGTCGTTTTCTTCGCGACCTTTTTGCCGTGCTTCCTGCCTGATGTCTTGGCGTGCTTTTTTGACTTCCTGGTCGCCTTGCCGCGCTTGGCCGTCTTATGAACGGCCGTCGTTTTGGCCGTGGTATCCGTCGCGGCGGCCGTCGCCGGGAGATTCGTCGCCAGGAAGAAGGCGCCCAGCGCCAGCAGGAGAACGAGTTTCTTCATGTTATGAGACCTCTGAAAAAGGCTGTTTGAGTTGTTGGTTTTGATGTCACCGACATGTTTCAACGTGAAAATGAGCTGCCCAACGGAAAACCGAGGCGCTTT
>JAJXZJ010000078.1 GCA_021780105.1 bacterium | reverse complement strand
TGGCCGTCGCCTCACCTCGACGATGTCAAGGCCATTCTTCACGGTTTCCTCACATTTCACATTTGCACCATCGGAGGGGGAAGAGAGTTGTCCCATTTCTTGATTCTGGAGTTTTCAAACACCCTCTTAGATCGCTTCGACCCGGCCAACTCCGGTCCGCAACCAGGCCTCTTGAAAGAGGTTGTCCCTTTGGCTGGCCCGTCCCAGGCGCCGACGATGGCTCGATCCGCACCCGAAAATCCATCCCATCCAGCTACCCCTGCATCAGTGCTCTTGGGCTCTCGGCTCGCCCTGAGCGTACGCGAGACAGCCGCTGTGTTGGGCGTGTCCGAAAAGACCGTGCGCCGTTTGGTTGACCGCAAGCTGTTGCGCACTTCGCGGGCACTTCGGCATCTGCTCATCCCCCGCAAGGAGATTGATCGCTTTCTGGACGAGACCGCGGCTTGACGGGCCGAACGCGCCAGCGAGGCCTCCAGAACCGCGCCGTGCTTTGCGCGTTCAATACCGGCTTACGGGATCATCGCTCGATAAAATTGAGGGCTGGCATTCGTCCCTACCGGTAACGGGCAAAGGGCCGTTCCATTCGTGTTCACCAACACCGCCGCGGGCGTCCAGTCCATCAGATTTGCGGACTGGAGCAGCACGCAATCGAAACCCGTCGTGGTGGTGACTTGCAGCACCGGGACGCCGTTCGTGTCTATGCCTGCAACGCTCAGAACGGGCGGTTCCGTCAACCCAACAAAGCCGGTGGCCACATTCGTCACAGTCACGCTCGAACTTGTTCTGTTGAACGCATCCAACCGGAAGCTCAGCGTGTAGAGGCCATTGGTCATCGTTGCAGGCAAGACCAATTGGTAATGCTGCATTCCGGGATCGGTGACGCGTTCGTCTGCCAAGCCGATCTGGTTCGTGTTCCAGTAAACGGTCATCAATCCTTCCGCGCCGGAGGAACCGTCAGTTTGAGTTTTGGGCGTGCCATGCCGCCGGCATCTCATACCCTGGCCTCACCGCAAGACTTTGTTCCGATTGTTTTGGAGAGTTGGTATAACACCCTCCTAAACCACCCGGAAAGATAATTTGCGGGCAAGGCACTTCGCCAGCACAGTATGCACCTGAATGCGTAATATAAGGAATTTATGAACCGAGCTTGCTTGTGGCCATGATACCGCCTGAAAATCCAATCGCCGAAAAACAGCGTCTGGCCGCAGACAAGGCGGGAAACCAAAAATGGCGGCGCTGGGGACCGTATGTTTCCGAACGGCAATGGGGCACGGTGCGCGAGGATTATTCGCCCGGCGGCAATGCGTGGGAATATTTTCCGCACGACCACGCCCGCAGCCGCGCGTACCGCTGGGGCGAGGATGGCTTGGCGGGGTTCAGCGACGACTGGCAGCATCTCTGCCTGTCGCTCGCGCTGTGGAATGGCCGCGATCCGATTCTCAAGGAACGTCTTTTCGGCCTCACGAACGCCGAGGGCAATCATGGCGAGGACGTGAAGGAACTTTATTATTACCTCGACGCCACGCCGACGCATTCGTATCTGAAATTCCTCTACAAATATCCGCAGGCGGAATTTCCCTATGCGCAGTTGGTGGAGGAAAACCGGCGGCGCGGCGCGGACCAGCCGGAATTTGAACTGCTCGGTAGCGGTGTTTTTGACGACGACCGCTATTTCGATGTCTTCGTGGAATACGCCAAGGCCGCGCCGGATGATATTTTGATGCGGGTCACGGTTCACAATCGCGCTCCTTGCGGAGGGCCACCAGCGAAGCTGACGGTGCTGCCGCAACTGTGTTTTCGCAACACCTGGTCGTGGTCGCCGAATGGCCACACGCACAAGCTCTCGGCGGACGGCGACAGCGTCAAAATTGAACACGTCCAATTGGGCAATTTCCGTCTGGATTGTGACGGCAAACCGACGCTGCTCTTTTGCGAAAATGAAACCAATCCGCGCCGGCTTTGTGGACAGCCGGAGGCAAATGGCTTTTTCAAGGACGCGTTTCACGACTATGTGATCGCCGGAAACCAACTGGCGGTGAATCCCGCGCAAACCGGAACGAAGGCCGGCGCGCTTTACGAACTGACCGTGCCCGCAGGCGGTTCGCAAACGGTGCGGTTGCGGCTGGCGCCGGCGCCCGCGCTTCCGCCGTTTGCCGACTTCGACGCGGTTTTCGCTCAACGCCGAACCGAGGCCGACGAATTTTACGCCGACCTGCAAAAAAAAATCAGCGATGCCGACGCGCGGCTCGTTCAACGGCAGGCCTATGCGGGAATGATCTGGAGCAAACAGTTTTTTCACTACGATGTCCCGGTCTGGTTGCAGGGCGACCCCGGCCAGCCGCCGCCCCCGCCAGAGCGTAAACACGGACGCAACTCGGAATGGAAGCATTTGAACAACGCCGACGTGATTTCCATGCCGGACAAGTGGGAGTATCCGTGGTTCGCCGCGTGGGACCTGGCGTTTCATTGCGTGGCGCTGGCGGAGATTGATGCCGAGTTCGCCAAGGGCCAGCTCGTGCTGCTGATGCGCGAATGGTATATGCACCCGAACGGCCAGTTGCCCGCCTACGAATGGGCCTTCGGCGACGTGAACCCGCCGGTGCACGCCTGGGCGGCGTTTCGCGTGTTCCAGATTGACCGCCGGCAGCGCCGGGAATCCAATCCGAACGACGCCGGCGACCTGATGTTTTTGGAGCACGTTTTCCAAAAGCTGCTGCTGAATTTTACCTGGTGGGTCAACCGCAAGGACGCGCAGGGCCGGAACATTTTTCAGGGCGGCTTTCTCGGCCTGGACAACATCGGCTGTTTCGACCGCAGCAAACCGCTGCCGACCGGCGGCTTCATTAACCAGGCCGATGGCACGAGTTGGATGGCGATGTATTGCCTGAATCTGCTGCGTATCGCGCTCGAACTGGCGTTGCACGATCATGTTTATGAAGACATCGCCACAAAGTTTTTCGAGCATTTCCTGGCCATCGCCGGAGCCATCAACGGTCAGGAAGAGGGTTGCCTCGGGCTGTGGGACGAGGCGGACCAGTTTTACTACGATCACCTGAACCTTCCGGATGGGGAAAATCTGCCGTTGAAAATTCAGTCCGTCGTCGGGCTGATCCCGCTGCTGGCTGTCGAAGTGCTCGATCCCGACGTGGCAACCAAGCTGCCGGACTTCACTGCGCGGATGGAATGGTATCTGAAACACCGGCCGCAACTGGCGTGCCTCATCTCCGACTGGAAAATTTGCGGCGTCGGAGACCGCAAGCTGCTTTCGCTTCTGCGCGGCCACCGTGTGAAGGCATTGCTGAAACGGATGCTGGACGAAACGCAGTTCCTCTCCGGCCAGGGCGTGCGCTCGCTTTCAAAATTTCACGAGCAACAGCCGTTTCGCTTTACGACCGGCGGCCAGACCTACGAGGTGGGTTACTGGCCGGCGGAATCGGAAAGCGGTTTGTTTGGAGGTAATTCCAACTGGCGCGGCCCGGTGTGGATGCCGCTCAACTACCTGCTCATCGAGTCGATGCAAAAATTCCACCACTACTACGGCGACGATTTCAAGATTGAATGCCCGACCGGTTCGGGAAAATTCATCAGCCTCAATGAAGCCGCCGACGAACTGGCGCGCCGGCTCGCAAAATTATTTTTGAAGGGTGAAGACGGTCAGCGTCCCGTGTTGAAATATCACCCGAAGCTCGCGACCGACCCGCACTTCAAGGATTACATTCTGTTCCACGAATACTTTCACGGCGACACCGGCCGCGGCGTCGGCGCATCACATCAGACCGGCTGGACCGGCCTGATTGCCCGACTGCTCCGGCCGCGAAGAAAGACAGGGACAATCCCTGAACGCAAACCGTGACGGCATTGTCATTATCCGCGGTGTTTTTGCGCGCCGGTTAAAATTTAGTTCAACCATCACCATATCAACCAAGGAGAAAAATTATGAGTCTGAAAGGCAGGGTCGCCATCGTCACCGGCGGCAACAGCGGCATCGGCATGGCGGTCGTGCTGGAACTCGCGCGGCAGGGCGCGAACATTGTCATTGATTACGTCGCGCATCCCGAGGCGACGGACGAATTGGAAAAACAAGTTCACGCACTGGGCGATTGCGTCATCGGCGTCAAGGCCGACGTCAGCCAGGTGGCCGAGCTGCAAAACCTGTTCGCCGCCGCCGTGAAGGAATTCGGCCGCGTGGACATCATGGTCAACAACGCCGGCGTCGAGACGCGCACGTCCATTCTCGACACCACCGAGGCGCAATACGAGAAGGTGATGAACATCAATCTTAAGAGCGCGTTCTTTGGCACGCAGCTCGCCGCGCAACAGATGATCAAGCAGGGCGGCGGCGGGCGCATCATCAACATCTCGTCCGTGCATGAAGACTGGCCCATGCCCGGCAACACCGCCTACTGCCTTTCCAAAGGCGGGATGCGCATGTTGACGCGCACGGCGGGCGTGGAACTCGCGCCGCACAACATTCTCGTGGTTGGCGTCGGTCCTGGAGCGGTTGCCACGCCGATTAATCTGTCCACCATGCAGAATCCGGAATTGCTCAAAAAGCTGGACAACGCCATTCCGCTGGGCCGCATGGCCAAGCCGGAGGAGATCGGGCGCCTCGTGGCTTTTCTGGCGGATGACGGCGCCAGTTACATCACCGCCACGACCATCTTCGCGGATGGCGGCATCATGCAGAGCAGTCCGGGACTCTGATTGGCCCTGCCTCTTTTGAAGATTCCGTGGCAACCCTATTTGGCCGAATTCATCGGCACCGCGCTGCTCATCCTCGTCGGCTTGTCCGTCGTGATTGTTGATTTCGGCGCGGGCAGCCCCGTGGTCACGTGGCTGCCGGACGCCGGAATGCGCCGGTTGATCACCGGATTTTTATTTGGTTCCACCGGCGCGCTCATCGCGGTTTCGCCTGTCGGCAAAATCAGCGGCGCCCATATCAATCCGGTCGTCACGCTGGCCTTTTACCTCAAAAACAAACTGACGCTGCGCGATACTTTTGGCTACATCCTGGCGCAATTTGCCGGGGCCGTCGTCGGCGCGTGGCCGCTGCTGCTTTGGGGAGCGGCAGGGCGCAGCGTGAACTTCGGCGTCACCGTGCCGGGAATTGGTGATGGCAACTGGGCGGCGCTCGGAGGCGAAGTTCTCACCACGATGGGATTGATCCTAGGACTGTTTCTCTTTCTTGGCCATAAACGCCTCCGGCCATTCACGCCGCTGTTGTTTCCGTTTCTCTACGCGTTGATGGTTTATCTGGAAGCGCCGCTTTCGGGCACCAGCACAAATCCGGCGCGCAGCTTCGGGCCGGCGGTCATTGCCGGTGTCTGGCAGGGGTGGTGGATTTATCTGATTGGCCCTTTGGCGGGAATGCTCATCAGCCTGTGCCTTCTCGAATTTGACGGGCTGAAAAAATTCAAGGTCGAGGTTGCCAAAATCTATCACTTCAGCCACGACCGACACGGGATTTTTAGAAATCATTGTCGTTGATTTGCACCGAGGGCATGCGGTTGAGCCGCAAAACCATTGCCCGCTTGCCGAACCCATGCGGTTGAAAAAAGGCCACTGATGGGGGATTGATTGGTGGTAGATAAAAACAACACAATCGTCGGGCTCTACGCCATGCGCGTGCGCGCTCTCGGCGAGAGCTTCCGCGGCAGTGCCTTTCAGCGCGAGCAAACCCTCTCGGCCGCCATCCGGCCGGCCGGCAGCCAGCCGCCCACCACCGGTGGAGGCGATGGTCGCCAGCTCTGGTGCGAGATTCTGCACTGCCTGTTTGGTGGACACGTGTTGAGTGAGAAGCTGCTGGTCGAACTCAAGAGCAAAGGGATTGACCTGGCCGCCTTCGCGCGTTGCCAGGAGAAGACGTGCCGCAATTCCAACAGCAAACGCTGAAATCCAAGTCCCGCCCATCTTGACTTGAGCCGCTCAAGCCGGACTCCGGAGGAGGCGTGTGAGTTTGCGCGGTTGTCATAGGGGCCGCGCCCGCCTCCCACTCTTCGGCGGCAGGAGGGCCGAGTCTATCCACAATGGGCGTGGAACGTTGTGCTCGTGCCGGACACGAACGTCGCGCGCGACGTGGTTGATCGCGGTCAGGCTGTCCTGCTTGCCGAATGCCCCCCGCAGGGTCGCTACTGTTGGTACTGCCCAGCAAGCTGTTACCAGCTTCGCACGTGCCGTCGGGGCGAAGTCGCGAGGAATCACGCTCGCAGCCGGCACATCTGGCGGGAACGACACCCGGACCATTTTGGCTATGGCTGTGCCACCCAAAGCGGCGTCAGGGGTATTTCGTGCTGATTGGCCGCAAAGGGGATCACCTCGTTGCCGGTGTAAACCACCACGCCACGCAGCCATCGTTTGCCCGCCGCGGCCGCACCACTTACCAACCAGCATCAGCGTCAAAACGCCACTTTTTGCGCCATCTCCTGGCTGTGCTCGTTGCGCAAGTGGCCGTAAACCTTCATCGCCAGAGCCCCGCCGTCCTTGTGGCCAAGCCAGCGTGATACCGTAGGAATATCCACCCCGGATTCAATGCACCGCGTTGCGAACAAATGGCGCAGGTCGTGGTGCGTAATGCGCGGGATGCCGACTTCGCGAACACCACGATCAATTGCCTTCTGACATTCCTGCACGAGCATCACCCGTTCATTGTCCGGTTCAGCCTGCCGGCTCCTCCGCAACCGTAATAGCAGCTCCTCCATCTTGGGAATCATTGGAATTATCCGCGGCTCACCATTTTTCGTAACCTGAATCCGAATTTCCTTGCGCCGAAAATCACAATCTCCCCATGTGACGTTCGCAGCCTCATTTTTGCGAAATCCGCCAAACGCCAGGAATTGAACCAGATCGGCACAGTCCCGGCTGCACCCACCGCCCCCGTCGTTGATGGCCTTGACCAAGCGGTTGAATTGGTGCGGTTCTGGCAACTGAAGTTGCTTGGGTTCAATCCGACGCTTCGAAATATACCGTGCGGGATTATTGCCACGGACACCTTTTTCGACCGCGATTTCCAGCACCATTCGCAGTGTCCCAACGGTGTTGTTGTAAACGCTCGCACTGTACTTTCTGGCAAATCGCTGTGCCCAAAACAGGCAATTCTCCTTGGTGATGCGGGCAACATTCCTGGCCTCCAACTCCGGCCAGCTTTTCAACAACGCGGCGATGCATTTGTGCCGATAGACCTTCGCTCCCGGCTTCAAATCCGGCTCCCCATCCAGCCTCTGTCGGAAGATGCCCAGCAAGTCACCAAAGGTCATTCTCCCCGAATCAACGCGCGTTTCGACCCCCAATTCGGCGCGCTTCTGCTTGATGAAGTCCGCAAGCCGCAATTCGGCCACGGAGAAGACATCGCTTTTCAAGCTCTCCCGAAAGAGCTTGCCGCCTACACGCACTCTTGCAAAGTAAGCGCCAGATGGCATGTAGCGCAGCAAATTGGCGACGCGGGTTTTTCGCCAGGGGCTTCTTGGCCCCTGGCCTGCAATTCCCGCCTGTGAAGTGTCAGCCACCCATGCAGTATCAGATTGCAGTATCAGATTGTCAATTTCGCGTTTTTGCTGCGTTACAAGCGCCTTGTTTTTAAAGTTATGGGCCCATAGCTCAGTGGTTAGAGCAGGCGACTCATAATCGCTTGGTCGCAGGTTCAAATCCTGCTGGGCCCATCATACTCCAGCAAAGCAGCAAAGCCTGCCGTCAACGCGCGTTCGGATGCCGGCGGGCCGGTCTGTTTGAGACACAACCGCCGAAAGATGGAGCGCGTTAGGCCTGACACGAAAGTGAAGGCAGGATGCGACGCCCACCGTGACTCGGCGATCTTGGATCACCGGCCGGCCGGCTGCGGAACGCCGGCGGATTCGCTGGCCCGGCGGGGCGTTCATATACCCGGGTTTCACGGGTCGCGCGCATCGCGGGCGCCGCGCCGCGTTCGGGTCACGTGACCCTGAAAGCGCTCGCGATCTGCGTGTCTTGTGCGCCGCTTCGCGGCCGTTTCTCCTGCGGGATTCAGAAGGAACCGCATTTCGCTTTCGCGGGTCACGGCGCGCTGGTAAGCTGCCGGCACATCGTGATCGAACCGTTGAAACCATGACACTCCCACCCATTTCCTCCCTGTTTCGCCGCGGGTTCGTCAACTTCTGGGTTCTGGCCTTCGCGGCCGGGACGGTTGCCGCCGGGGAAACGTTGTATCACGAAACCTGGCGGCCGCAGTTCCATTTCACCGCGCAGAAGAACTGGCACAACGACCCGAACGGCCTGGTCTTTTTCCGCGGCGAATACCACCTGTTCTTCCAGCACAATCCCACCGGCATCAACTGGGGCAACATGACCTGGGGGCACGCGGTGGGCCGCGACCTGGTTCACTGGCGGCAGTTGCCCAACGCGCTGGAGCCGGACCGCCTGGGCACGATCTTTTCCGGCTCGGCGGTGGTGGACTGGCAGAACACGGCGGGTTTCCGGTCGGGCCGCGAGCCGGCGTTGGTGGCGATTTACACCGCCGCGGGCGGCACGTCGCCCGAGTCGAAGGGCCAGCCGTTCACGCAATGTCTTGCTTACAGCAACGACCGCGGCCGCACGTGGACGAAGTTCGCCGGCAATCCCGTGCTGCCGCACATCGTCGGCGACAACCGCGACCCGAAGGTAATCTGGTTCGCGCCGACACGGCGGTGGATCATGGCGCTGTTCAAGGACGGCCACACCTACGCGCTCTTCGCCTCGCCGAATCTGAAATCCTGGACCCACCTGCAGGATCTCGAATTCCCCGATTGCGGCGAGTGCCCGGACTTCTTCGAACTGCCGGTGGATGGCAACCGCCGGCACACGCGCTGGGTGTTCACCGCCGCGAACGGACACTATTTCGTCGGCGGCTTCGACGGCGCGAAGTTCACACCCGACGGTCCGCCGCAGGTCGCCGACTGGGGCAAGAATTATTACGCGGTGCAAACCTACAGCGACATCCCGCCGGCGGACGGCCGGCGCATTCAGATCGCCTGGATGAACGGCGGGCGCTACCCGGACATGCCGTTCAACCAGCAGATGAGTTTCCCGTGCGAATTGACGTTGCGGAGTTTTCCTGAAGGGCTGCGGCTCTGCCGCGTGCCGGTGCGCGAGATCGCCAAACTGCACGGGCATCAACACGCCTGGAAAAACGTGACACTCCGCCCCGGCGACGATCCGCTCGCCGGCCTCGAAGGCGAGTTGCTGGACATCCGCGCCGAAATCGAACTGGGCGACGCAAGCGAAGTCGGTTTCCGCGTGCGCGGCGAGCCGGTGCGGTATTCCGTGGCCGGCAAGACGCTGTCGAGCCTCGACGCCACCGCACCGCTGGCGCCGGTGAACGGCCGGATTCAACTGCAAATCCTGCTCGACCGCACGTCGCTCGAAGTCTTCGGCAATGCCGGCCGCGTGTCGCTCACGTCGTGTTTCCTGCCCAAGCCGGACAACCGCCGTGTGGAAGTCTATGCCGCCGGCGGCGCGGCGAAGATCATTTCGCTGCGCGTCTATGAACTCCGTTCGATCTGGCCCTGACGGTCAGACGCCTTGGACCAGCAGCTCATTGACCTTCCGCATCACGGCGAACGCGTCCGCGACGTAGAGCACATCCGCCTTGCCGCGCGCCCAGCCGCAATTCGGGTCGAGGCTGATGGCGCGGCGCTCGCCGATGAAGCGCCAGCCGACCGTGTGCGGTTCCTCGCCGTGACAGCAGGTGGAAAGACCCTTCGGATGCCGGGGCGTCGAACCGGTCTGGCCGACCTGGTTCAGGTGCGACAGGAACGACAACACGGCCTGGCCTTCGCCGCCGAGATCCACCAGCGATTTGCTGCTGCCGAGCGAGGCGCGGGAGAGATGGAGGAAATCACGAATGAGCTTCTCCGCCTCCGGAACGTGCGTCTGGCCGTCGGCCTGCTTCTTTGTCCAACCCGCGCCAGTGACAAACAGCAACGCCGCATCCGGCCGGATGGTTTGCGCGTCGGCCTGTGGCGCGCGAATGCCGGTGACGGTCGTGCGGCGGGCGGAATCGGCCAGCGCGATGGCAACCGCCTCGACGCTCGCCTGGCCGGCCGCGCCCTGCCACGCAGGCTGGCTGCCGGGGTCCACCACGATGAACCAGGGCCGCGGTGCGCGCTGAATCGCCGCCTCCATGCGTTGACGGTAAAACCAGCGGTTGATGGTGACATTGCCGCCGTTCGTCGTGAGGCCGGTGACGTGGGTGTCCACACGGCCGCCGAGTCGTTGCGCCACGCCGGGCAGGCAGCGCATGAATCGCGACGTGCCGGCAGCGACGACCACCGTGGCCTGCGCGGCCCGGCAGAGCGCCTCCGCAGCCGCGGCGTCAGTCGCGTAACGGGACGACGCGAAATCCGTCCCGCTGACGCCGAGGAATTTCGTCGCGCCGCTGGTGGCGATTTGATCGGCGGCGGGCTGAACCTTTTCACCGATCAACCCGGCGACCAGCGTGCCGCCGAGCGATTGTGCGGCGGCCAGTGCTTCGAGCGCCGGTTTGCCGAGCGAGCCGTCGGCCTCCGTGTGGGCGAGGAATAGAATCGTTTCCATGGTCAGGATTTCTCTTTGTGGTTCCTCACTGCTTGATCCACGCGACAACTTCCTTCGCAATGTCGTCCGGCGAGGCGTCCTTGACGATCTTGGTTTCGCGGAGTTGCTTCGGCAGCGCCACGCTGGCAAAGGTCAGTCCTTCACCGGCGAGTTTCACGGCTTTCGCGCGTTGCAGCGCCGGCATCACGGTGCGCATGTTCGTCATGCCCACTTGCGGGTTGTTCTTCGGTTCCGGCAGATGGCCGGTTGCCCAGCCGAGCAGGGCTGGCGGGCCGGCGCAGCGCGAGAGCTGATGCCGTCCACCCTC
The DNA here is from genome assembly GCA_021780105.1 of bacterium. GTDB lineage: Bacteria > Verrucomicrobiota > Verrucomicrobiia > Limisphaerales > J093 > JAJXZJ01. The sequence goes on along the minus strand of JAJXZJ010000078.1, from coordinate 15,364 downwards.
GATGCGTTCCAGAATTTCGAGCGTCCCGTCCGCGCCGACCTTGAGCTGGTCCACGCCTTGGAACTGATCCAGAATGCCCAGCCGCTCGCCGACCATGGACAGGGTGGCGCCGGCGCCACGCGACGCGGATTCCCAGCCGCCGAAAACAAGCAGCTTGGATCGGTCGAGGCCGGGAATGGCCTGAATCGCCTCAGCCAGCACGGCGGCAACCTCGGCTGCCTCGGTAAAGCCGCTGGCGGGGCCGTCGAGCGCCACCAGTTCAAACGGCACCTTTTGGGCGACGGTCATCATCACTTGCTGGAGCTTGGCCTTCGGGCCGAGACTGACGAGCCAGACCTTGCTGCCGGGCGTGAGCCTGGCGAGGTTGGCGGCTTCGTAAAGCGCGTGCGCGGCCCAGGGGTCGAGGACCGCGGGCAGCATCATTTCGTTTTTCAACGCAGGACCGCCCGGTCCGGTTACCGGCTCCAGCGTCTGGAGCGGATCCGGAACCAGGCTGCCACAAACGACAATCTGATAGGCTGTGCTCATGTTTCTGATCATCCGATGACGGAATGCGGCGCGCAGCCTAGCGGGCCGCGGGACGGACCGGAAGCATTTTGACGGCTTTGCGGAAGCGCACCGGCCACCGCCATCGCTCCGGCCGCGGTGGAACGCCCGTTTCTCAGGATGCGCTTGCCGGCGGGCGGGCGGGTGGCTATGAGTCGGCGTTGTCGTTACTCATGCAAACTCAGCGGTCCTCGACTTCGGTTCCCCGCCGTTGGCGAACCAAGGCATCCACTGGCGGCGAACTACGGAACCGGCCGGCACGCCGGCGCGGCACTGTCGCCAGATTGCCGCGCTTTGCCGGCGTCGGTCTGCTGGCCGTCATGCTGGTGTTGATGGTGGCCGCGGACATGCCGGTGACGCCGGCGGCCGCCACGGCGAGGCCGGGGTCTGCGCGGCGTCCAACGCCACCCGTCCCGGCAAAGACGGGCGATTGGTTCGCGGATGTCACGCAGCAGGCGGGCCTTGATTTCGTGCATCAGTTCTGTCACCAGCGCATCGCAAACATTCTTCTGTCGAACGGCTCGGGCGGCGTGGTGTTTGACTATGACAACGACGGGTTCATGGACATCTACCTCGTGAACTGGGGACCGCTGAAAGGAGTCACCGCGGCGGCACCCGACGTCGCGCGCCAGCCGAACCGGCTCTACCATAATCGCGGCGACGGCACGTTTGAAGATGTTACCGAGAAAGCAGGTCTGGCCGGCAGCGGCTTTGGCAGCGCGGCCGCCGCGGGCGATTTTGACAACGACGGTTTCACCGACCTTTACGTGGTGAACGTGGGCCGCAGCGTGCTCTACCGCAATCGCGGCGACGGCACGTTCGAGGATGTCACCGCCCGCGCCGGCGTCGGACACGTGGGCACGGGCATTTCGGCCGTGTTCCTCGACTACGACAACGACGGCCGGCTGGACTTGTATGTAGGCAATTATCTTACTTACGTTCCCGAGAAGGAATCCGAGCAAAACCCCGGCGCGTATCCTGGGCCGCTCGCTTACGCGGGTGAGGCGAACGTGCTGTATCGCAATCGCGGCGACGGCACGTTTGAGGATGTGACCCGGCAGGCAGGCCTCTACTCGCCGGGCAACCGCACGATGTCCGTCGGCGCGTTTGACTGCAATCGAGACGGTCACGAGGACATCTATGTCTGCAACGACGACACGCCGAATCAGCTTTGGCTAAATGACGGCAAAGGGCACTTCCATGAAGTGGCGGTGGCGGCGGGCGTGGCTTTCAATTCGATCGGCGAGGCGCCCGGCTCGATGAATGCGGCCGTTGGCGATGCCAACGGCGACGGCCTGCCGGACCTGTTCGTCACCCGCTTGGGATACGGTTCGCTCTACCTTCGCACGCCCAAAGGATACTATGACGACCGCATGTGGGCCTCGGGCCTGGGCCGGCTGACACAGAGATACGTCGCATGGGGCGGCACCTTTCTGGACGTTGACAACGACGGCGACCTGGACCTCTTCGTGGCGAATGGCGATGCTTTCAATCTGGACGGCGTGGTCAGTCTGCTGCTGGAGAACAATGGACACGGTCAGTTTACCGACGCCTCGGCCAAAGGCGGCGCTTTCTTCAAGACCCCCCTCAACGGTCGCGGCAACGCCGTGCTGGATTTCGATAATGACGGTCGCATGGATGTCCTGCTGACGACGCTTGCCGACCGTCCTTTCCTCCTGCATAACCAATGTCCGCTGAAGAATCACTGGCTGACCCTGCAACTGGAGGGCACACGCAGCAATCGCAGCGGCTATGGCGTCCTCCTCGCGCTGACGGCGGGCGATCTCACCCTGCATTCCGAGGCGCTCTGCCCGGCGGGTTTCTTGTTGCAGGGCGACGCCCGCCCGCATTTTGGCCTCGGATCCCACCCCCGGGTGGACCGCCTGGAAATCCGCTGGCCCAGCGGTTGTGTGCAGGTGCTGACCAACCTGGCCGCGGATCAAATCCTCAAAGTTCGGGAACCCAAGATATGACAAACCAGCGATGGATGGGGATTGTTTGGACCGCTGCGGCCCTCGGCTGCGGACTGCTGGCCGGCAGTTCCGAGGTGAAGTCACACAAGTTGACGTTCATCAGTCCGCGCAAAATGGCGGATTCCCTGCATGAAGTGATCGCCGCCGACCGCGAAGCTTACGCCCGGCTGATTGTGCAGCGGCTCGATGCGGAGGAACACCGCCTGACCACCACGGAAGACTGGCGCGCCGCTCATGGCCTGCCGGTGCCGGCGCAAATGCTCCGCGAGGCCGGACAGAGCATCCAGATGCGCGGGGCGGAATTCTCCTACACCCTCCGTTCGCTGTGGCCGATCAATCCGAGCTACGGTCCGCAAACCGAAGTCGAACAAACCGGCCTTGAGGCGGTGGCGCGTCATCCCGAAGAGAACTATTACTCCGAAGAGACGCTCGGCGGGCGCAGCTACTTCACGGCGGTTTATGCAGACCTTGCCACACTCCCTTGCTGTGCGGAATGCCATAACCGCCATCCACGCAGCCCGCGGCATGACTTCCAAACCAACGAAGTGATGGGGGCCATCGTGGTGCGCGTGCCGCTGGAATTCTGAGGCCGCCCCTCTCTAATTTGCCATCGCGGTCGGGAATGCAAGGAAGTTGTTGCAATACCCTACCGTCAAGGATAAGCTTTCTCCCATGAACCTTGCTTCATTAAAAAGTAGTGACCTGAAACGAATCGGCAAATTGCTTGCCGAACGAGAAACGCTGACCGGCCGTCTGGCTCAACTCGACCAGCAGCTTGCGGCGTTTGAAGGTGGACAACCCCGGCCGGCGGCGCCGCCCAGCGCCAGGCCGGCGCCCAAAGCCGCGCCCGCTCGCGCCGGCAAACGGCGCAAGCTGAAAGAAATGATCATTGAAATCCTTCAGAAGGCAGGCGCCAAAGGGGCCACCGTGAAGGACATCGCCGAGAGCATCGGGGTTCACCCCAACCGGATCTATACCTGGTTTTACAATACGGGCAACCGTCTGAAGCCGCTGAAGAAGATTGGCCCGGCGGTGTATCGCTGGGAATCCTAGTCTGCATCAAAGCAGGTGAGACCGTCGGCGGCTTCCTCCGCCGGCGGTTTTGCTTTTCCCCACCATCACGATGATGAGCAGCAGGGTGGTGATGGAAAGCGCGGCGCCAAGTTGAAAGCGCCGGTCCGTGTAGGTCAGGGTGACCCGGTTCCGGCCCGCGGGGACGGCCAGGGCCTGCAAGGCGCAATCCGCCTGCTCAAGAACCGCCGCGTTGCCGTTGACCCTGGCCTGCCAGTTCGGATGATAAGACTGGGCCACAACCACCAGGGCCGGCGCCCCGGCTTCCACCTCAAACGTCACCTTCTGCGGCTGAAAGTTGACCTTAGTTACCGTGGCTGGCGCGGCGTGGATTGTCCTAAGCGAGGATCGGGCCGAAGGCGGCAGCAGAACCGCCCGACGTGGGTCGAATCCTGGTGTGCCCAGACGCTGCAACATCATTTCCTGCCTGACAAACTCCGGCTGCTGACCGGCCGTGACGAGAGGAAGCGCCGAGGGTCGCGGCATCCATTGCGTTGGGTTGTCCGGGGTGGTCGCGCATGCCGCTCCCAGCAAATCCAGCAGGCCGGCGGGCGGGGTTGCTTCAGCGTGATAAAGCCGTCGCTCCAGCGCATCTTCCTCGCGGAGATGGAGTGTCGCCGCGCCGTTCACCTTGGCCACACCGTCGAGCAGGTTGAGATTCGACCACTGGGCCAGCCGTTTTCCCAGGTAGTCGGTCTCTGGATCGGCGACCCGGCTGTGAAGCAAAGCGGCTTCCGCAGTCGGCGTGATGAACGCCCGACCCCGGCCGGCGCGTGGCAGAGGACCGGCCCGGCCAAGGCCGGGCTGGAGGCATTGTGCCGGCAGGCTGGGGTTTTGGCGGGGGGTGTGGGTGAGGAAATCCAGCCACACGCCCGCGAGCAAGCCCGCCGCACCCGTGATCAGCAGCGGCCTGCTGGCCGTCGCCGCGACTGCCCGCAAAGCGCCGGCGGAGGCCAGCCAGAAGGCCACCCGCGCCAAGGTATTCCGCGTCATGGCCAGCGGCTGCTCAAACGCCGCCGGATTTCGCCAGCCAATCCAAATGACCGTTCCCGCGAAAACGACCCAAGCCCCCGTAATCAACCACAGCGCATGGATGGCAGCCGCCGGCCGAACGGCCCCGGAACCTGAAGAAGCCGTCTGATGCCCGCCTGATTCCGGCAGAAGGGCCTTCAAGCCGAAAGCCGCCAGCAGAGGCACTGCGAACGTGGTCAGCAAAAGAAATTTGACCGGATAGCGTGCCAGGTGAATCAACGGCACGATTCGAAATGCCGGATTTGCGTCACCGAAGGACAGAGCCAGGCCGAGCAAGCTCCAGATCGCCAGCGGCAGCACCCGGCGATCCCGCGCCCGCACGGCCGCCAGTGCCGCGAGCGCCAGCAAGGTGCCGCCCAGATAGACGGACGAAAAGAATTCCTGTCCGCTTTGGAAGAACAGCCCTTGCAGGTTCCGGTAGCAGTGGAAGAGCGGGACCAGGAGATTGACGAAGCCCCACGGCGGCAGCGCCCACTTCGTGGTGGCCAAACCGGTGCCGCGTTGGGAACGCGCCAGCAAATCGAAAAACGGCAGCAATTGGGCGGCGCACAAGCCCAGGGTCAGGGCGAGAACGCCAGCCAGCCGCAGCAGTCGTCGCCGGAGGAGCGTCGTGGCGTCGTCGGCTCCCAACAGCGCGCCGGTCAGGACCACCAGCCAGGTCATCGCTGCCAATTCCGGCACGCCCGCGAGGAGTTGCAGCGCGCTGACAATCGCGGCGATCGCGGTCGCGCGTCCACCTTCGCGCATGGCGCGCTCGCAAGTTGCCACGACCCACGGCATCCAGCCGAGCGCGACGGTGTAATTGGGCCAGAGCAGGCAGGACTGGGTCACGCCGTTGAAGACGAACGCGATGCCAGCCAGCGACGCGGCGAGGTGGCTGCCGGTCCAGCGCCGCGCCAGCGCATACATGCCGAAGCCGGCCAGCCAGAGGTGCGCCAGGCAGAAGAAATTGAGCGACCAGGGCAACGGAAGAAGGAGATAAACAAGCGCGCCGGGGTAAAGCACCATCGTGCCCCATTGGGCGAGGAAGGGCACACCGCAATCGCTCAGCGGATTCCACAAGGGCAGTTGGCCGTGCCAGAACGCTTCGCGGTGGTAAAACACGGTGGGATATGCGAGCACACCGAAGTCGCGGTAGAAAAAGGAGCGCCCGGCAAACAGCACGTCAGGAAACGCGGCGGCGAGCAGGAGCGCCAGCAGCGCCGCGAACCTTGCCGGGCGGAGCCAGTCTTGTATCGGCGCACGGCTCATCGCATTTACGTTTGCTTCAACCGGCAGACGCGCGCGGAACCGCGCGGCGGGCACGCGGAACCGACAGCGCCACGCAACTTCATTCGCCGCCACCGGATTCCACCCCGGCAAAGTAGCGGTTGAGCTGCGGGAGGCATGTTTCGTCAACACGGTCGAAATTCGCCGGGGTATCCGAGTCCACGTCCAGCACGGCGAGCAGTTCGCCGGCGCGGTTGAAAATGGGAACGACGATTTCCGACCTCGTCGAAGAGGCGCAGGCAATGTGCCACGGCACCGTGGTGACATCCGGCACGTTTTGGAGCGTGCGTTCGCGGGCGCACTTGCCGCACACGCCGCGCGTAAAGGGAATGGTGAGGCAACCGTGCCCCCCCTGGTAGGGGCCGATTTTCAAGATATCGCCGCCAACGTTGCGGTAGAAACCGACCCAGTCGAAGCGTTCCAGCGCAAGACGCAGCTCGCAGGCGATCGTCGCCATCAGCGCCACCGCGTCGCGCTCCCCGGCGCACAGCGCGTCCAGCCGGCCGAACAACTGTTCGTAACGCTCCAGCTTTGAGCCGGCTTCGGCGACCCCGGCTGCCGTCATGTCAGCTCCTCCACGGCGACACGTTTCAGCCGCCGTCGCTGATACCACGCCACGCCCACGAGGTCGTAAAGCCCGCGCCAGGCGCGGTTCCAGACGCCGTATTTCGAGATGCCCGCCACGCGCGGCCGGTGGTTAACCGGAACCTCCCGGGTTTTGAAACCGCCACCGGCCACGAGAATCGGCAGGAAACGGTGGAGGCCATTGAACCCGGCAATGCCCGCCAGCGCCTCGCGCTTGAAGACGCGCAACGCGCAGCCGGTGTCGCGGAAATCGTAGCTCAACGCCAGCCGGCGCGCGCCGCGGGCGATGGCGGAGGAAACGCGCCGGAGCCAGGAATCGCGCCGGTTCGCCGTGCGGTCGCCGCAGATGAAGTCCGCTTCGCCGAGCAGCGCGAGCAACCGCGGCAATTCGGCGGGGTCGTTCTGCAAATCGCCGTCGAGCGTGGCCAGCAACGGGGCGGTCGTGTGCTGGATGCCGGTCCAGACGGCGGCGCTTTGGCCGGCGTTGCGCAGGTGACGCAGCCCGCGAACACGCGGGTCCTCGCGGCGCGCCTCGGCGATGCGCGTCCACGTCGCGTCGGTGCTGCCGTCGTCCACAAAGACCAGCTCCCACGGGCGGGACTCGCGTGCCAACGCCGCCGCCACCTCGCGCAGCATGGGCAGCACGTTGTCCTGCTCGTTGAACACGGGAACGATGATGGCAAGGTCAGCGGACACGATTTGATGCTTCAATGCGTTCCAATTTGAGGTGTCTCAGCTTGTGTTTCACCGGTTGCCCGCTCTCGCGACAGCCCGGTCAGTGGTGGCGGCTCACCGATCCGGCCCTGCCGCATGGCGGACCAAACCCGGCCGAACGCTAGCGCAGCCGCGGCCGGGAATCCAAGCCCATTCCCATGCGTTGTGCGGCGCCGGTCAACGGCTGGCCGCTTGCGGCGACAGTGCCCTGGCCAGGGCGTCCGCCACGACTGCCGAGCCGCGGGCGCTCAAATGGGTGTCATAAATCGTGTTGTAAAGCAGGTCGCCGCTGTGGTCCAGCGCGTCACGCAAGGCCGGTGTCAGATCAATGAAGCCGATGCCGTTGCGGGCGCATTCGCCGGCGACAACCGTCGGCAGGTCAGCCGGCTGCCAGTGCTTGATGACGTCGGTCGCGCGGGCGGTGAATTCCAGGTGTCCATACCAGATCCGCATTTTGCACGGCATGTAGGCCAGCCACGGATGGATGCCATGCTGGCGGGCGAACGCGGCGTATTCTTTGGCGAAATACGCCAAAGCCTGCAGCGCCGCGGCTGGTTGATCCGCGCGGGCTCGCGGCGGCGGTTCCAGTGAGACGGGGACCTTGCCGTGCGCGGAAAGAAAATACGCATCCACCGGCAGACCCGTGGGTGTGGTGGGGTCCGTCCGGCGGAGCCGTTCGCCGAGGGCGCGCAGGAACGAGGTCTGTTTGTGGATTTCCATCGAGGGCCGCTGGCCGGTGGCTTGAAACTTCTTCAAGGCGGCGTATTCGCGGCGCAAATCCTCCATGTCATTGCCCTCGTAAAACACCACCAGCGTCTGGCGCAGTTGCGGACAAAGACCATAATCCTTCAAATAGCTCAGATAGGTGAGCGGACCGGTGCTGGCGACGCCGAGGTTCAGGACGCGCCGGTGCAGTCGCTGGCCAAGGATGGTGGTGAACAGTTCGCTGTCCGGCAGGTAACCGAGTTCGGTGAAGGAATCGCCGGCGACCGCGAGATCCCAGGCGCTGAGATCGTCCGCGTCGCGAAAACCAAACCGGTTGTAATGGATGGTCACCACCGGTTCGTTGCGATACGGCTCGGTGGACAGACGCAGCGCGGCGAGTTGGGCTTTGAGCACCTGGCCGGTCCACGTCAATGGTCCCGGGTGGCGGAAAAAGACTTCGCCCGTCGGAACGCGCGGCTTTTGGTAGCAGGGCGGCACCCGGCGAAGGAAGGCTTCCTGCCGGCGAAAATCGAAGCCCGCCAGGCGAAAGCCGGTTTCCGCGGCGGCCACCAGCAGCAGGAAGCTCGAAATCGAGACACACAGGCCGGCGCTGAAACGCGAGAACCGCCGGCGCCGGTGGAAGGCAGGCAGCAAGACGACGATGAGCGCGGCCGTGACGAGCGGCTTCCCCAGCGTGTGCCAGTGAATGGCCAGTTCGGGGCGCGCCGTGAGCAGCCACGCGGCGCCGAACAGCAGCAGGGCGGTGACGAGGTGGAGCCACAGGTGAATGCGAAAACTCAGCGCTTGCGGCGCTGAATCCGGGCCGGGAACTGGCTCCACTTTCACAACCGGCGGCATCGTTACCTCGGCCAGGCGCCCCGCGCAATCGCAAATCCTGCCGCCCCTCGCCAGCTTCGTCCGGAGGGGCGTGTCGCGGGCGGCCGGGGCCGTGGCAGGAGACGAGGCGGGCTGGGGCGCGGGAATGGGATCACCGGCGAAACAGGCCCGGCGGCGGCGCGCCGCCCATGCGGCCAAGCATTTTCTGGAACTTGCCCATTTTCTTCATCATCTGCTGCATCTGGCCGAACCGCTGGAGCAGGTTGTTCAACTCGGACACTTTCACGCCGCTGCCGGTGGCGATGCGCAGGCGGCGGCGGGCGTTCATAATCTGCGGATTCCGGCGTTCGAGCGGCGTCATGGCGCAGATCAGGCCTTCCATGCGCCGGAATTCTTTTTCGCTCTTGCTGAGGTCGGCGTTCTTCAGCATGTCGCCGCCGCCGGGCAACATGCCGACGAGGTTTTCCAGCGGCCCCATGCTGCGCATTTGCCGGAGCTGGGCGAGGAAGTCCTCCAGCGTAAACTGGCCCTTGCGCATCTTTTCTTCGAGCCGCTTCGCCTCCTCGGCATCCACCGTCTCGGCCGCCTTCTCGACGAGGCTGACGACGTCGCCCATGCCGAGAATGCGTTGCGCCATGCGCTCGGGGTGAAATGGCTCGAAATCCTCGAGTTTTTCGCCCACGCCCATGAATTTGATCGGCTTGCCGACGACGGATTTGAAGCTCAGGGCCGCGCCGCCGCGGGCGTCACCGTCGAGCTTGGTGAGGATGGCGCCGGTGATGTGGAGCGCCTGGTCGAAATGCGTGGCGACGTTCACCGCTTCTTGACCGGTCGCCGCGTCGAGCACGAGCAGGATTTCGCGTGGCTGGACGACCTCGCGCAGCCGCACCAGTTCCTGCACCAGCGGCTCGTCAATTTGCAGGCGGCCGGCGGTGTCGAAGATCAGCACGTTGCGCTGGTTCGCCTCGGCAAAGGCGAGCGCCTCGCGTCCGATGCGCACCACGTCCGTTTCGCCACGCTTCACGAACACCGGCAGGTCGAGCTGTTTCCCGAGCGTTTCGAGCTGGTCCATGGCCGCCGGCCGGTAAACGTCCGCCGCGACGAGCAACGGCGCGCGGCCCTGCTTTTGGAGCAACCGGGCGAGTTTGCCGCTGGAGGTGGTCTTGCCGGAGCCATGCAAACCAACCATCATCAGGCTGACGGACGCGCCGGCGAGGTCGAGGCCGGCGTTTTCCGCGCCGAGCAGTTCGACCAGTTCGTCGTGGATGAGTTTGATGATTTGCTGGCCGGGCTGGATGCTCTGGATCACCTGCTGGCCGATGGCCTTGGCCTTGACGCGCTCGACGAAGTCGCGCGCCACCTTGAAATTCACGTCGGCATCGAGCAGCGCCATCCGGACGTCGCGGAGCGAGTCGGCGACGTTGGACTCGGAAATGCGGCCGAGTCCGCGGAGATTGCGGAAGACGTTTTGGAGCTTGCTGCTCAGCGAATCGAACATGGGCGCACGGTAGGAGATGTGGCGTGGGTTGACAAGCGCGGGCGGCCGGCGTTGGCCCCATTTCTCAACGAAAACACGCGCGAACCCAAAGCCAGCGGCCGGCGTCAGCGCCCGGACGGAGGGGCGCCGGCTCCGCTGTTTCGGGTTCCCAACCCGACAATTTCAAAAAATTCCGATCTTCTTAATTGTTTCGTGATCTACTTTTTTGTAACTTCGCCGGGAAGGAAAGAAACCCGTAATGGTGGAGTCCGCATCAACGTTTATCGTGCCTGGCTGGCGGGGGAACCTTTGCTCGAGCCAACGTGCCGACACCGTCGGAACGATTTCGCCGCGCTTGTCGGTTGCCCCCCGCCGCCCTGGTTTCACCCTTGAGGGGCAATGGCAATCCCATGGGAAGCAGCAAGTTTATTATCCCATTGACCGTTTTCTTAGGCGCGTTGTGCAAACTGTTTATTTGTTTAGCAAGTTTGTCGTCTTCATGCGCGGCGGATGGTTCATTGCGGAAGCGAGGAGTCTCCCGCAACTGAATCCATCATTCGCCAGGCATTTCGAAGGAAACTGTAACCACGCTACGATTTGCAGTGTCTGGACTTTAGGTGGAACCTGACCAGACGCAGATGGGTTGGGAGGAGCCGTGGAAATGTTGGAACGAAGACCCATGTTCGTTGATGTCAGGACGGGAGCCTTGTGTGCCGGGCCTCCTCCGACGTTGTCCAGTGCCGCGGGTCCGTGGGGTGGCGTGCTCTTGGAATATCACGCTGCCGGCGGTCCGCGCGAATGGAACCACCTGGCGCCTTGTGACCACCTGGTGGTGGTGTGCCAGCGGCGTCCCAGTTCGCGATCCATCGTGCTTGACCGGCAGGCTGTAACGGTCGAATTGCGTCCCGGCCAGATCGTTTTCTATCCGGCTTCAATTCCGTTTTCCTCTCGCACGGACGACGCGGGCGAGTATTTGCTCCTCGCGTTGGATCCGACTTTCATCCGCCGCGCGGCGTGCGATTTGCTCCAGCCGCCCGATCTGGTGGAATGGCAACCCGCCGTGGCGGTGGACGATCCCGTGATTGCTTCGCTGGCTTTCGCGTTGAAGCAGGAGATGGAGAACGGCTACCCCGGAGGCCGCGCCTACGGTGAAATCCTGGCCGCGGCCGCGGCGGCCAGTCTGGTGCGCAATCACGCCACCGTTCACGCGCCGGGGCCGCCCGTGGGCGAAGGCCTGAGCGCGCTGCAGTTGCGCCGGACCCTGGAGCACATTCACAGCAATCTCGCCGCGAATATCCCGCTGAAGTCGCTGGCCGCCACGGCCGGCATCAGCCCGTTCCACTTTGCCCGGCTGTTCAAGCAAACCACGGGCTGCGCGCCGCACCAGTATATCATCCGGTGCCGCCTCGCGCGGGCGCGCCAACTGCTGATGGAACGCTCCGGGAGCACGGCGGATGTCGCGCTCGAAGTGGGGTTTTGCGACCAGAGCCACCTCACGACCCATTTCCGGCGCGCCTATGGCGTGACGCCCAAGGAATTTCAACAGGCCGGCGGGATTCACTTTTCCCAATAGGCCGTCGGGCCGTCCCGTCAGCGGCGGGAATCTTCACCGTTCCATCACCGTTCCGCTTCCATGAAGGCGCGATTTCAGCGGCCTCGCCGCCCGCGCCCCGGACACGTCGCCCGCAGAACTTCCGCTCCGGTCATCGGAATCAGCCACAAATATCATCCAAACAGCATGAATCTTATCTTTCCTCAACGAGGACACGCAAGATGACGGCAAAGGAATTATCGGATTAGCACGCTCTTGCAAGAAACCCTCCGGCCGCCTGGCTAGGCTCAAACAAAACATGGCAGACCAATGGCATCTCTTCGATGCACAGAACGGTATTTCTGTGGCGGCACGAATTGTGCGCGCACGACGGTGCTGTTCCTGCCCCGATAGCAACCACAATCAATACGTATGCGTGTCCCCAAGATAAGTGCATGGATTGGTTTGTTGGGAGCAGCGGCGCTGTGCGCAAGCACGAGCTACGCTGGCTCAACAACCATCAACTTCAACGGTCATGATCCGCAAACCGACGGCATCTATACCATCTTCACGACCGAGCCGAACGCGCTGTTCGGTCTGGAGCCGTGGCGGGCTGACGACGGCGCCACCGGTGCCACCGGCGACGGTTACCTCTCCATCACCGATCCGGTGGCCAGCCAAAACGCCACCATTGTTTTCGGTGATTTGGACAACGGGCTGATTGTCAAAGCCTTCACCTTCGAATGCGATCTCCGCATCGGCGGCGGTCAGCAAGGGGTGCAGCCCGCGGATGGTTTCAGCATCAGTTACGTCCGGGCGGGCGATCAACTGCTGGTGGACGCGGACAACGGGGTCAACCCGGTGGCCGACTTCGCCGGCACGGACGCGGAAACCGGCCTGCCGGAAGAAGGTTCGAAGAGCGGTCTGGCCGTGGGTTTCGACACCTGGGTCAGCGCCAACATCAGCGGCTGGGTGGACACGATCGGCCTGAGCGTCCGCGTGGACGGCCAGCTCATCGCCGAACTGCCCGTGCCGTTGAAGGCCGGCAACATCTACATTCACGGAACCGGTGGCACGGACCCGACGACGAGCAACGGCGGCGGCGCTTCCGGCGGCACCAACCCGGACGGTTCCACCTACACCGTGGACCCGACGCCGTATTTCAACCTGGCGACCAACGATGTGAATTATCCCTACTCGTTGACCACCGGCGCGGTGAACCCGGCGGTGGACGGCACGGACGGCAATCTCCAGGATTGGATGCAGAACATGGGTTGGGCGCACTTCAAGGTGCAGCTTGACACGAATTCGAACGTCCATATCTGGTGGAAGGGCAATGAAATCACGCCGCCCGCCGGCATCCACACCACCTACACGGCGAGCGCCGGCCGCCTGGTGTTCTCCGGCCGCTGCGGTTCCAACTATATGGCCCAGCACGTGGACAACATCTCCCTGACCACGATTGCGGCGGACACCGTGATCGTCGGCAATGCGGTCGCCACCCCGACGGGATTCACGGTCACGACCACGGACTCGGGCGCGGCGCAGTTCGATGGATCGCCGTCCTCCATTGTGACGTTCACCCTGAACGGCAATGCCATCACGCCGACGGCGATCAGCAGCAAGAGCACCAACGGCATTACGACCCTCACGTATGACCAGCCGAACAATCCGTTCGCGCAAGGCTCGACGAACACCGTGGTCCTGACGATCAAGGACACCCGCGGCATCCAGAGCAGCCAGACAAGCACCTTCACGCCGCCGGCCTACATCACCATTGATCCGGCGACCGTCGCCAAGGGCGTGGACACGAGCAAGCCGGGCTTCAGCCTGAAGATGTATCAAGTGGACTGGACGGACGCCAACGCCGCCACCCACGGCACGGACGTGAACACGGGCACCGCCATTGCCGAGGCCGAGCGCATCCTGCACGGCGACCTGGGTCCTAACACCGCGGACATGACCCTCTACACCGGCGCGGGCCAGACTTTCGTGGAAACGAAAGACATCAACTTCAACGCCGCCGGCTCGGGCACCATCGCCGCGGGCAACAACGGGGATTTCCCGGATGACGGCACGATTGACGGCATGGCGGCGGAGCCGAACCTGCCGGGCCTGCCGGGCACGGCGAGTCGCGAAGGCGGCAACGACGACTGCGCGATGTCCATTCTGACCTACATTCAGTTCCCGGCGGCCGGCGCTTATGAAATGATCTTCAACAGCGACGACGGTTTCCGCATGACCACCGCGGCCAACCCGCAGGAAGTCCTCAACTCGCAGATCGTCGCGCAGGCCGACGTGGGCAAGGGTGCGTCCCAGGTGACGGGCTGGGTCTATGTTCCGGCTGCGGGCATCTATCCGTTCCGCACGCTCTACTTCCAGGGCGGCGGCGGCGCGAACCTGGAATGGTCCTCCATCAATCCGGGCCAGCCCATCACGCTCGTCAACTCCAGCACCAACGGCGCGCTGAAGGCTTATTACGTGAACAGCGGCGCGATGCCGGCGGCGGTCAGCTACATTGATCCGCCCCGCGGCAGCGGTCGCCCGCCGACGGCGGACACGCCGATCAAGGTGGACATCACCCAGGGTTCCAACCCGGTCAGCAACGTGAAACTCATGGTCAACGGCGCGGATGTGACCTCCAAGGCACAGGTGACGCCGGGCACGGTGACGAAGATCGTTTACCAGCCGGCGACGCTCCTGCCGATGACCAACATTGTGGTGGTCAGTTTCGCCGACGGGACGAACACGTACAGCGGCACGAACACGTTCACCTGCGCCGCCGGTGCGGTCATTCCGCCGAGCATGGCGTTGAACGCCTCGGACGTGGACACGAGCAAGCGCGGGTTCACCATCAAGACCTGGCAGATCGGTGTGACGAACACCCTGGCGACTCCGGGGCCGCTCGATCCGGGCACCTCGACCATCGTTGCCGAGGCATACGCGCACCAACTCTGGGGCTGGCCCAACGTGGCTAATCTCACGTCCTTCACCGGACCTGGTAGCACGTATGTGGAAGGCGCGGTCATCAACTACAACGGTGGCGCGGTGGACAGCACGACGACCCCCACCATGCTCAACGGCGGCAACGCCGGCACCTTCCCGGATGACGGATCCATCGGCGGCGGCACCATGGTCGCTCCGGACATGCCGGGCATCGTGTTCAACCTGGGCTTGCAGGATTACGGCACCGACAACTACGCCCTCGAAATCCGCACTGTGCTGGACCTCCAGCCCGGCTATTACGAGATGGGCGTGAACAGCGACGACGGCTTCCGCCTGATCGTCGGCGATGGCAGCGAGTCCATGACCCTGCCGGTGGTTTGCGGTGAGTATGACGGCGGCCGTGGCACGGACAACTGGGGCTTCACCCGGTTTGCCATCCAGATCACCAAGGCCGGTCTGTATCCCTTCCGCCTGCTCTTCCAGGAAGGCGGCGGCGGCAACAGCGTGGAATGGTTCCAGCTCAGCAACCCGGCGTTCTCCAGTTCCCTGGCTCCGGGCAACGTGACCTCGCAGTGGCTGCCGGATGCCTTGGGCAAGACGCTGATCAACGACACGGCGGACAATCCGAACGCCATCAAGGCGTATCAGTATCCGGCCGGCAAGACGCCGACCTACGTG
>JAJXZJ010000012.1 GCA_021780105.1 bacterium | reverse complement strand
GCAACCGGGAACGCTTCAAAACCGACATCCTCTTCCACCTCGGCGGCCTCAACCTCTATCCCAGCCAATGAAAAATCACCCACAAATCCCGGAAGAGGCAAAATATGGACGCGCTGAACCGGCGTCTCTTCCTTTGCAGGTTTGATGCGTCAATGATTGGAGAGTCGAAACCACCGCAGGAACGACGATCCAATCAGCCTGCAATCCGAAAGGCCCTTCCGTGTGTCAAGATACGACGTTGAAACCGCTGCGAGTTGCTTCCCCTCCCTTCCATGCCCTGCTGGGAGACAAAAAACCGGCCGGTTCTCGTAAGAACCGGCCGGACGCACAGAAGGAACCACCAACCTTAGAACTTCTTCGAAACCTCGAAGTAAACGAAACGGCCAACAATGTCGTAGGTGGACTTGTCCGTGTTGTCCTCGGAGGACGACGGAATCAGCGGAGCGATGTTATCCGTGACATTGTTCACGCCAAACGCCACGCGGGTGCCATCATACCACTTGGTGCCGGAATCACTCCGGAAGTTATAGGCAATCTGCAGGTCAACCGTGTACCAATCGTCAATCTTGAACATGCCACCGTTGATCGTGTAGTCGTTCGGAACGTAGCCACCCGCGCCCGCATGCATGTCACCCGGATCCCAGACCGGCGGAACATAGCGAGCCGACGCGCTGAACGTGAAGTTCTGGATTTCCCAACTGATGCCGGTCGCCACCGTGAAGTCCGGCAGCGTGCCATTGGCGCCACTAACCACCTGAGTATCCGTGTAATAACCGTTGTAACGCCACCAATCCGCTCCCGGACCTTCCCGGAAGTAATATCCGAGCAGCACATTGGCGTTGCCGTAAAGGGTGAAGGTGCCGGCGCTCTCAGTGGGCTTGCGATATGAGACGCTGAAGTCCAAGCCGTCGGTTTTTTGACCACCACCCGGCAGGGTTGGAATCACCATGGTGCCGTAGTTGGCCATGGTGATCTGATTGGGAGCAGTGGAGGCCAATTGCGATCCATCCGCAAACCGGAATCCGCTGGCATACGGAGAAGCGGAACCGAATTGATTCAAGCTATCAATCAACGTATTGGGGCCTGGATTATACGGGGTCCCATCCTCGGCGATATGGTAGTATTCGGCAGAGAGCGTCAGCCCGGGAACCGCCTTGGGCTGCAACACAATGCCCGCGGTGTATTGATACGAGTTGGACGGCGGCAGGTTTGGATTGGACGGATAGGTGACGGGCACTTGTGCGCTTTCACCCTGAATGGTTGCGACCGGATTGCTCGCCTGCGTGGGTCCGTAGAGGCTGTAAATGGACGGCGCAATATAACCTTCCGAATAGGTTCCGCGGAGCGAAATCTGCTCGTCAACCGGCTTCCAAACGAAGCCAACCTTCGGCACCGCCGTGTCACCACCCGGACTCAGCGTTTCGTATCGGCCGGAGGCATCCACTTCAAACGAGTGGAACCCCGGAATATTCTTGTCCGGCGAGAACACTGGAATCCGAACTTCCGCGTAGCCAGCCCAACGATCACGGTGGCCGCCTGGGAAGTTGCCACTGTAATTCAATCCAGGCACCAGGTTGTTCTGGGTCAAGCCGTCGTAAGACAGCGCGAGTGACTCATAAATATACTGGAACCCGGCCGCCGCCTGGAGCTGACCTGCAGGCAGATCGAACGGCGTGGCGTTGATGTGGCCATCCACGCTCCAGAGATCCGACACACCACTTTCGTAGAGCGTCGTCCCCAAGGCATCCAGTGTGTCGGGACTGTTATTGCCCGGCAGGGCAAAAATATTATAGACGGGCAGGTTGTTGCCCGTCGCAGCGTCCGTGAGCTGGCTGAGCGGCAGGCCTTGGGCATTGTAAACCTGGTGGCCGTTCGCATCCAGCAGCGGCTGCAACGACTGGTTGAGGGCCGCGCCGTTGACCGCGTTGCGGGTGTATTGTGTGGCATCGCTGCGGTTGAAGTTGTAGTCGCCCTCCCAACTGTAGCGATCACTGATTTGGCCCTTCAAGCCACCCACAAATTTGTAATACTGGCTCTCGGAATCGAAAATCCGGTTGCCGGTGTCCACAAACCGCGACCGGATATTAGGACTCGACGCGCCGTTGGCACCCAAAGGGATACCGAAGGGATTGTAAGGGTTGTTCGCCGGAACGGCAATATTGTAGAGTCCCAAACTCGGGACGGGTGACGGCGCCATTTCCCCAATGCTCGTCACGTTGGCATACAGGAACTGGCCAAAGAGATCGAGCTTGTTGTTCTCGAAGATCGAATGGTTGAAATTGGCAAAGAAATTCCGCCGGCTTTGGTCCTGAATGGAATAGGTGCCGTAGGTCGTCGTATCCAGCATCGCCGAGCCACCGATGGTCTGTCCGGCTGGGACGCTTGAAATCGCAAGGTAGGGCGCGTAACCAAGCTGGGCCATCGCCGCCGCGTTGTAGGCCGCCACCGAATTGTATGGGCCGCCGCTCAAAACAGGCGGGGTCGTCACCGCCGGATTATATCCTGCGCCGCCGACCGCGAACGGCGAACCAGCCAGAATGTAACCATCCACGCGTCCGGCATAGGACGGGCTGAAGTAGGAAGGCGGAACCGCCACACCTGCATCCGCAAGCTGCTGTGCCGTCAACGCGGCCGGGTTGGGCCGGTCCTCGGCCAACAGCGGATTGTTATGATAGTAGTCGCCGCCCATCGTGATGGAGGTCTTTTCGGTGGATGCACCGGCAACGATGGAAGCCCGGTACTCCAGGTAGTTCCCTTGGTCGGTGGCGAATCCATAGCGGCCGGAAATCTCGGCGCCGTTGTAATTCTTCTTGGTGATGATGTTGACGACACCGCCGATGGCGTCCGCGCCGTAGATCGAGGATGCCCCGTCCTTCAGCACCTCGATGCGATCAATCATGGACAGCGGAATGGAGTTCAAGTCCACCGCTGATCCTTTGCTGAAAGCAGAGTTGGCCAAACGCCGCCCGTCCAACAACACCAGCGTGGGCAGGTTGCGCACGGACACGTTCTGTTCGCCATAGCCGCCGTTGTTGAGGGTCTTGCCAATGTTGCCGTTACCGGAGAAAGACGAGCTCACCTTCTTCAACACATCCAACACGTCCGAGGCACCGCTCTCGGCGATGGCGGTCGGCGTGACGACCTCCACGGGAGCGGCGGGGATGGCGTCCGGCGCCGTGGGAATCGCCGACCCGGTGACAATCACTTTTTCCATCTTCTCCGGGACGGCGGGCGCGGCCGGAGCGGCGTTGTCCTGGGCATGGGCGTTTGGCACCAAGCCGGCTGAAACGCCCGAGGCGACAGCAAAGGCCAGTGGCATGGCAATACGACGGGGAGAGTTTTGAGGTTTTTTCATGACTCGGTCTGTTCGGTTGGTTGTTTCCAATTTGTTACGCGAACGAGTGATTTTGAAAAAGAAATACCAATGCGCCGGTCGAGGACAAGCAAAAAAACAAACAAAGTAGCACAGCAGGCCGTTGCCGCCACCTGAAATTCCGTCAAATGCTACCCGCCGGGTGTGAGACAGAATTCTTCCGTTGGGCCGATCCGCTCGATGATTTATGCGGTGTGGGTTACAAAAACATGCTCAACGGACAAGCCGTTATGCTCTGTCAGGCGAACTCAGAAATAGAAGACGCGATTGCTAGAGTTCCAGGCAATGGAGTTTGCCATTTCCTGAGCAATTGGAAGAAGCTGAAGAATTTTGTCTCACACCCCTACCCGCCAGAACCCGTAACCGCCCGGTTGACGCGTCCGCCCGGCGGTCATTTCCCAAGGCAAAACTGCCCGAAGATCGAGTCCAGCAAATTCTCCGTCGCCGTCCGGCCCACGACCTCGCCGACGGCGTTGACGGCGATCCGCAGGTCCACGGCCACCAGGTCCAGACTCACGTTTTGCCGCAGTGCGTCGCGCGCGGTTTCCGTCGCCACACGCGCCCGGCGCAGCGCGTCCTGATGCCGCGAATTGATCATCACCTGGAGCATTTCCGCCCGGATTTCACCGGACCAAATCCGTTCCTTCAGCGCGTCTTTCAGCGCCTCCAGTCCGGCGCCGGAAAGGCAGGAAACCGCCACCGCCCCGGCGGCCAGCTCCGCCGGCAGCGCCAGCCGGCGCGGCCGGTCAGCCTTGTTCAGCACCAGCAGCCGTCGCGTGGCGGCAAACTCCCGGAGAAACGCTTCATCCGCCGCCATCAACGGCTCCGACGCGTCCAGCACGTGCAGCACCAGTTCCGCCCGCGCCAACGCCTCGCGGCTGCGCCGGATACCCTCCGCCTCGATTGCGTCGCCGGCCTCGCGCAACCCCGCCGTGTCCACCAGCACCACCGGCAGACCGCGGATGTTGGCGGTCTCCTCGATCGTGTCGCGCGTCGTGCCGGGAATCGGCGACGTGATCGCCCGGTCGCGTCCGAGAAGCTGGTTCAGCAGGCTGGACTTCCCGACGTTCGGCCGGCCGACGATGGCCACCCGGACGCCGCGACGCAGAATCTGCCCCTCTGCCGCCGTGGCGAGCAGTTCGTCCATGAACGCGAGGCTGCGTTCCAGCCGCGCCTCCAACGCCTCGCGCGTGTCCGGCGCGATGTCTTCCTCCGGAAAATCCAGATGCGCCTCGACGTGCGCCAGCGTGTGCATCAGTTCGTCGCGCAACCGATGAATGCGTTGTGAAAGCTTGCCGGCGAGCTGTTCGTTCGCCGCCGCCAGCGCGAGTTCCGTCTGCGAATGGATGATGTCGGCAACCGCCTCCGCCTGGGCCAGGTCAATCCGGCCGTTCAAAAAAGCGCGTTTGGTGAACTCGCCCGGCTCGGCCAGCCGCGCGCCGGACGCGAGCACGGCGTCCAGCACCAGCTTCGCCGGCAACAACCCGCCGTGACAGGAAATCTCCGCCACGTCCTCGCGCGTGAACGTCCGCGGCGCCCGCATCACCGCCACCAGCACCTCGTCCACCATGCGACCGCCGTGAACAATCCGGCCAAACTGAATCGTGTGCGTCGGCGCCGAAGCCAGCGGCTGCGAGGATTTGCCGGCCGGCCGAAAACACCGGTCGCCGACGGCAAAGGCCTCGCGGCCGGACAGCCGCACCACGGCCAGTCCGCCTTCACCCAGTGGCGTTGAAATCGCGGCAATCGTGTCGTTGAACATCGGAAGTTGTGCGGGTTGCCCGGCAACCCTCGGCCGTGAAATCTAACGGAATCCCGCGCCGCGACAAGACCGGCGCCATCGGTCTTGCAACCGGCCGCGCCGACGGAATACTCGCGGCGTGAACACACCAGCCGGCACCGGCGGCTCAATCAGCTTGCTCGGCATCGAAGGCGGCGGCACACGCACCGTGGGCATCCTCGCCGACGCCGCGTTGCGCCAGCGCCAGCGCGTTGAAGCGGGCCCGGCCAACTTGCGGTTGCTGACCGACGCGCAACTTCGCACGCACTTCCGCGCGCTGGCCCAAATTTTTTTCCGCCCTGCCGCGCTCGGCATCGGCATGGCCGGCGCGCGCGAAGAAAGCGACCGCCAGCGCATCCGTGCCGCGGCGGCGATCGCCTGGCCCGGCGTGCCGTGCTGGGCCGGCAACGACCTCGACACCGCGCTGGCGGCAGCGGAATTGGACGCGCCTGCCGGCGAGCCAATCACGCGCATCGTGATCATCAGCGGCACCGGCTCGTGCTGCTTCGGACGCAATCTGCGCGGCCAGACGACGAAGGTCGGCGGCTGGGGACATGGGTTGGGCGACCGCGGCAGCGGCTACGATCTAGCGCTTCGCGCCCTGCGGGCGGCGGTTCACGAGTTCGACCTTTCCGGCCACTGGCCGCTGCTGGGCGCGCGACTCCTGCGGGCGCTGTTGTTGAACGAACCGAACGAGCTCGTCACCTGGCTCAACGCGGCCGGGAAGGCGGACGTTGCCGCGCTGGCGACCGAAGTTTTTGCCACGGCCAACGATGGCGACCGGCTGGCGAAACGGCTCGTTGCCGAAACGGCGGTTGTGCTGGCGGATGACGCCGCCGCCTGCGCACGACGCCTGGCCCGGCGCGGCGAGCCGGTGGAATTTGTCCTCACCGGCGGCTTGCTGCGGAAACAGCCGTTTTTGGCGCGCAAGCTCGCCCACGAACTGCGCCGTCGCTGGCCGGGCGCCACCACGCGGCCGCTGGAGCACGAAGGCGCGTGGGGCGCCATTCGGTTGGCACAAACCGCCAGCGGCCTCCCGGCGCCATCCCAACCTGTCGTCAGCGTGTCGCCACTGACGAATGCGGAAACACGCGTCGTGCGACTGCCGGAAGCCACCGCGCTTTCGCCGACCGAGCAGCGCAATCCGCGTTCGATGGACCTGGACCGGCGTTCGATCGGGTCGGCGATCGAGTTGATGCTGGGTGAGGATGCGCTCATCCCGCCGGCCCTGCTCGCGGAGAGCCATAACATTGCTCGCACCGTGCGGCTGGTCGTCGCCGCGTGGCGGCGCGGCGGGAAATTGTTCTACGTCGGCGCCGGCACCAGCGGCCGCCTGGGCGTGCTCGACGCCAGCGAGTGCCCGCCCACATTCCGAACGCCACCGGACGCGGTGCAAGGCATCATTGCCGGCGGGCAGACGGCACTTTGGCGATCAATCGAAGGCGCGGAGGATGACTTGGCGGCCGGCGCGCGGGCTGTGGAATTTCGCGACGTTGGACGACGCGACGTCGTCATGGGCATCGCGGCCAGCGGCCGGACACCGTTTGTCTGGGGCGCGTTGGGTGCGGCCAAAGAACGCGGCGCGAAGACCGTGCTGTTGTGCTTCAACCCGCATTTGCGCTTCCCGGCGGGCGGACGGCCGATGGTGGTCATCGCGCCAAATCTCGGCGCGGAAATACTCACCGGCTCGACGCGCCTCAAGGCCGGCACGGCGACGAAACTGGTGCTGAACACGGTGACCACGCTGGCGATGGTGCAACTCGGCAAGGTGGTGAGCAATTTGATGGTGGACCTGAATCCATCGAATGCCAAATTGCGCGACCGCGCCGTGCGGATCGTGCGCGAACTCACCGGCGCGGACGCAGCGGCGGCGCACGCGACGCTGGTCAAGTCTGGCTGGCTGGTCAAACGCGCCGTGCAGCAGCTCCGCCGTCAACGAGCCAGTCGGAAGAAAGCCGTTTCCGCAAACGCCAGTTTGTGATTTCCTGTGCCCACGAACGCGAACCACCAGCGCCCGTGAAGCGACGCACCATCTTTTCCAATTACGACAGCCCGGCGAACCCGTTCTACGGCGGCGGCGGGGCGCGGGCGATTCACGAGATCGCCCGGAGGTTGGCAGCGCGGCACGAGGTGCGTGTCGTGGCCGGCGCGTTTCCCGGTTGCCGCGATGGCACGGTGGACGGCGTGATTTACGAGCACCTCGGCCGGGCCAGCGCCGGCGGCAGGCTGGGCCAGCTTTGGTTCCAGTTTCGTCTGCCCGGCCGTGCGCGGCGAAGTGATTTCGACCTGTGGGTGGAGAGCTTGACGCCGCCCTTCTCCACCGCCTGCCTGCAAAAATTCACGCCGAAGCCGGTCGTCGCGCTGACGCAGGTGCTCGCCGGCAAGGCGATGGCGCGAAAATACAAGCTGCCGTTTGGCGCCATCGAGCGGCGCGGCTTGCGGACCTACCGGCACGCGATCGCGCTCTCCGAGTTTTTGAAGGGTGAAATTCTGCGCGCCAATCCACGCGCCACGGTGGCGGTGATTCCGAACGGCGTGCCGGGCGAGTTGATCCGCCAAACCGTCGCGCGCGAGGAACGGCACATCCTGTTTCTCGGCCGGCTGGACGTGAATCAGAAGGGACTCGACCTGCTGCTGGACGCGGCGGCCGGCCTCGTGGGCAACGTGGACGTGCAACTGGTCATCGCCGGCGCCGGGACGGCACACGACGAGGCGTGGCTGCGGCGGCGCGTCGAATTTCTCAGCCTCGCGGACCGGGTGCGGTTCGCCGGGCCGGTGGCTGGCGCGCAAAAACACGATTTGCTGCGGCAGGCGTTTTTCCTCGCCATGCCGTCGCGTTTCGAGGCTTCGCCGCTGGTGATGCTGGAAGCCTTCGCCTGCGGCGTGCCGGTGGTGCTTTACGACATTCCCGAGCTGCACGAAACGCCGGACGCCTGTTGCGTGAAAGCGCCGCCGTTCGACGTTGCCGGTCTGAGCCGCGTCATGTTTCACTTGCTGCTCGACGGCCCGCGTCGGGCTGCGCTGGGGCGGGCGGCGAAGGAGTATTCGGCGAAGTTCGACTGGGACGATCTGGCGGCGCGCTACGAGGATTTCTTTGAAAGCATCCTCCAAACACGGTAAACGAGCACGGCGTTCGGCAAATTAGGATTTGGATAAATCGGCTTTTGACGGTCTCGTATGGGCGACATGGCGCTCAAACTCAATCTCGGCTGCGGCCAGAAATACCTGTCCGGCTACGTGAACTGCGACGTGCTGCCACACGTCAAGGCGGACCGTTACTTCGACCTCAACCGGTTCCCCTACCCGTTCGCGGCGGACAGCGCGGATGAAGTCTGGATGGACAACGTGCTGGAGCATCTGGACGATGTCGTGGCGGTGATGGGCGAACTGCATCGCATCCTGCGGCCCGGCGGCCGGGCGCGGCTGCTGGTGCCCTACGCCAAAAGCGACTGGGCGTATCAAGACCCGACGCACAAGCATTTCTTCACCGAGGCCAGCATGAACTACTTCTGCGACGGCTGGGATTACAGTTACTACGTGCCGTTCCGGTTCCGGCTGATCGCGGCGCGGCTTTACGCCGACCGCAACAACTTGCGTCAGCGGCTGCGCTGCCTGATCCCCTTCCGGCCCGTGCTGCGTTACTTCCTGTTCAATCTTTACGACGGCATCTATTTCGAACTGGAAAAACTCGCGGCCGCTCCAGCCGCAGCGTCGTCTTCCGTTCCATTCAACCGATGAAAAACCAACCCGCTTCGCCAACTTCCACACAGCCGAGGCCCGGCGGCCGCAGTTTCCTGCTGGCGGCAGTAACCCTGCTGGCGGTGCTGGCGGCCCTGTTCGCCCGCAGCTTCGCGCACGACCAGATTCTGTTCTCCAGTGACGGCCCGCTCGGCAACAACACCGCCAGCTACGCCGCCATGCCGCAGGCGTTCAGCGGCATGTGGCTGGATTTGAACTGGGTCGGCGGGCCGGCCGGCAGCGCGTTTCCCAGTTTCACCTACCTGCTGCTCTGGGTGCTCGGCCCGCTGGGATTCGCGAAATTCTACACCCCGCTCTGCCTGTTGGCGCTCGGCCTGGCGGCCTGGGTTTGTTTCCGGCAACTCGGTTTCCGGCCGGTGGCGTGCGTGCTGGGCGCGGTGGCCGCCGCGCTGAACACGAGCTTCCTTTCCTACGGCTGCTGGGGCCTGGGCACCATTCCGCTGTGCGTGGCCTGGATTTTCCTCGCCATCGGCGCGCTGATGACTTCGGCGACGCACCGTTTCTGGCTGAAGGCGATACTCGCCGGTCTGGCCACCGGCATGGCCGTGGTGGAAGGCTTCGACACCGGCGCCATCCTGAGCCTTTACATCGCGGCGTTCGTCGTGTTCCTGGCGTGGCAAAGCGGCGGGTCCACGGCCGCGCGCGCCAAAAAAGCCGCCGGCCGGCTGACGCTGGTGGCCGTGATGGCGGCGTTCATCGCCGCGCAAGCTCTGACGGTATTGATCGGCACGCAGGTCAAAGGGGTTGCCGGCATGGCGCAGGACGAGGCCACCAAGGAAAATCGCTGGAACGAAGCAACCCAATGGAGCCTGCCGAAGCTGGAAACCCTCCGCGTCGTCATTCCCGGTCTGTTTGGGTACCGGATGGACACGCCCGATGGCGGCAATTATTGGGGTCGCGTGGGCGAAACGCCCGGCCAGCCCGGAACGCGGCACTCCGGCTCCGGCGTTTATGGCGGCGTGCTGGTGGCCATCGTGGCGTTCTGGGCCATGCTGCAAGCGCTGCGAGGCGAGCGCAGCGTGTTCAACGCGGGCGAACGGCGAATGATCTGGTTCTGGAGCGGCGCGCTGGTGGTTTCGCTGTTGCTGGCGTGGGGCCGGCACGCGCCGTTTTACCGGCTCGTCTATGCGCTGCCGTATTTCTCCACCATCCGCAACCCGGTGAAGTTCATGCACCCGTTCAGCCTGGCGCTGCTGGTGCTCTTCGGCTTCGGCTTGAACGCGCTGGCCCGGCAATACCTGGCGGCCGCCGGCGCGACGGCGGCGTCCTTCTCCGCGCGCTGGAAGACGTGGTGGGCCGGTGCGGCGGTGTTTGACCGGCGCTGGACGATCGGCAGCGCGGCCGCCCTCGGTGTCAGCCTGGTGGCGTGGCTGCTCTACGCCTCCTCGCGCAACAATCTCGAAGCGTTCCTGGGCAAATACGTTTCCGCCAAACTCGCGCCGGACATCGCCAGCTTCAGCCTCACGGAGGTTGGCTGGTCCATTCTGTTCCTGGCACTGGCGTTGCTGGTCATCGTGCTCATGGTGAACGGCACGCTCGCCGGCGCCCGCGCCCGCTGGACCTGCCTCGGCCTGGGTTTCCTGCTGGTCGCCGATCTCGCCCGCGCCAGCCTGCCGTGGATCGTTTACGACAGTTTCGCCGCCGATTACGCGCCGAACGACCTCACGGAGATTCTCCGCGCGAAACCCTACGAGCACCGCATGGCGTTCATTGAACCACGCCAGCAGCAACAGTTCATCGCGCTGCTGCAACCCACCTTCGGTCCGGAGCGGCTGCAACAGACGGCCAGTTTCTACATGCAGATGGAACAGCTCTACCACGTGGACTGGCTGCAAAAATCCTTCCGCTATGACGACATCCAGTCGCTGGACCTCGTGCAGGAGCCGCGCCCGTCCATCGAGAACCTCACCTACCGCACCAAGCTCGGCTACTACGGCGACAACCTGACCGCCTTCCTGCGCATCTGGCAGCTCACGAACACGCGCTACCTGCTGGGCCTGGGCGGCGGCTTCTGCGACGCGCTGAACACCCAGCTCGATCCGGTCCAGAAACGGTTCCGCGTCCACGCCGAATTCGGGCTGGAGCAGGCGAAACCCGGTGCCGCGATCAGCGTCCACGCCGCCAGCAACGGGCCGCTGGCGTTGATCGAATTCACCGGTGCCCTGCCGCGTGCCAAGCTCTACCCGCACTGGCAGGTCAGCACGAACGACGACGCCACGCTGGCCACGCTCGCGAATCCGGAATTCGATCCGGCGCAAACCGTCCTCGTCGCCGGCACGCCCGCGATCACACCCGGCACCCGCACCAATTCGTCCGCCGGCTCGGTTGACTTCGTCCGCTACACGCCCAGGCACATTCAGCTCAAAGCCAAGGTCGCGGCTCCCTGCGTGCTGTTGCTGAACGACAAGTTCGATCCGAACTTGAACTGGTCGGTGACGGTGGATGGCCAGCCCGCCGAACTGCTGCGTTGCAACTACCTCATGCGCGGCGTGGCGCTCACGCCCGGCGACCACGACATCCGCTTCAATTACGTGGTGCCCCTGGGGCCGTTCTTCGTCAGCCTGACCGCGGTGATTCTGGGTTTCGGCCTCGTTGCGCTCGCCCTGCGGGATGGCAGAAATGCTTCAACGCAACCCGCGTAACCGGATCCGCACAATCGCCCTGGGCAATCTGCGCCACGACTTCGTCCGATTTCACGATGCCAACGCACACCCGTTGTGCCTTGTTGAGTAGGCCCCGTGCCGCAGTCCCGAGACAGCCGCAACAGACCGGGCGGCCACCAGCCGACCAGCACAAAAGCCGCAAACGAAGCTGAAACGGTTGAGAATTGTTGGTTGAGGGTTGAGGGAACAAAAGCGTGGCGACAGAACACTCACGCTGAACCATCCCCGCAACCGCCCGCCTCGACTTTGTGTTCCCCAAGCTGCGGCCGGCGGTGTTCGTGGAGGGGTGTTTCTGGCGCGCCTGTCTCATTCACGCCACGAAGCCGCGCAACAACGCCGCGTTCTGGCGGAAGAAACCCGCGGCGAACCGGGGCGCGGGACCGGCAGATAAACCGGACCTTGCGCGCGGCCGGCCGGCGAGCGTTGCGCATCTGAGTTGCATGGACTCGCACGCCGGCAAGAAGCTTGTTCGGTGGCCAAGCAGTGCAAGGCGCCGGGGAGGTCCCGACCGACAGCAGGTCGGCTGCCCGTTGAAAGGAGCGCCAGGATCTGGCATCGCTGCCGGCGGACCCGCAGCGCCCGCCGGCGAGGAATTGCAGGTTCAGCGTCGGTTCAAAGCCGCGGATTGACCGGTCCAAAATCCGACCCGTGATTGCTGGCTTCCCGGCCGTGGAATGGTTCGAGGTCGAGGCCGAAAACGAAATATGCCTCGGCTGCCGGGGCGTCGCGGGTCACCCCAAACAGGGGCACAAGCCCAACGTGGGTTTTGCGGGAAGGGTTGAACAGCAGGGCAGGTCCGAGCATCACGGTGGTGGCACGGGTAAAGGTGGTCCCGTTCGCGCCTTCGTTACCGAACGCCGTGTCATATGCAGTATCGTGTTCGGCCAGCAATTCGATCCCCGCCGCCAGTTTCCGGTCAACCAGCACATAACTGACAGCCGTGTCGAGTTCGCAGGTGTTTTCGCGCTCGCCGCCGATCTGGTGTTCAAACGAAAGCGTGGCTCCCAAATGGATCCGCTTCCCGAATTCCTCCGCCAGGAGCAGCCGGCCAAAAAACGCATCGGGCTTGCCGACGTTGAAGCGCCAGCCGGCATCCACCGCGGGGTTCAGCGGAAGTTTGCCCCAGTCAGCCAGGGCATGGGGCACTTCGACGAGCGTGGAGTCATAGTGCCCCCCGCCGTCCTTCAAGCTGTAATTCAATTCCACGTCAAACTGTGTGCGCCACGGAAGACCGGCCTCGAATTCGGATTCGAACATATTGTCCGGTGTGCCGTGCCGTGGATGCGAGTTGATGTAGAACTGGTTGAATTCGATCTCGCCTGTCGGGATCACATAGATGTCCGTCTCGGCAAACACGCGCCGCGTGGTCCATTCCGGCTGGTTCGCCGGTCCGACCCGGTCCGATTCCGAGGCAACGTCATGCACACTATCTTGGTGGCCAATAACAACCACCGCTGTCTCGCTTCCACGGGTGGAAGATTGGTGTCCTGACCAACCACATTCGCCGTGACCAGCGCGCCAGACAGCGCCAAGGCCGGGCCGGAGGTCAGTTTGCGAACACTGAGGCGTATTGAGCCGCGTCGAATCACGGACTGAGGCTATCAGTCACGGCGCTAAGGACAAGTGACATTCCCTTTACAATTGATAAATGTCAGGACGCTCAGACACTCAACACGCCGCCCTGGCTCGCATTGGTCACCAGCTTCCGGTAACGCGCCAGCCAGCCGGTCAAGTCGCGCTTCACCGGTTGCCAGGTCTGCTTCCGGACGGCCAGTTCGGCTTCGTCCACCAGGATGTCCATGCGGCGATTCGGAAAATCAATCCGGATGCGGTCGCCAGCCTTGAGCAGGCCGATGGGACCGCCTTCCGCCGCTTCCGGCGAGACATGGCCAATGCACGCGCCGGCGGTGCCGCCGCTGAACCGGCCGTCGGTGATCAGCGCGCATTTGTCGCCCAGGCCCATGCCGACGATGTAGCTGGTGGGCGAGAGCATTTCCTGCATGCCCGGTCCGCCGCGCGGGCCTTCGTTGCGGATGATGACCACGTCACCGGCCTTCACCTTGCCGTCAAGAATGCCGGCACAGGCCTCGTCCTGACTTTCAAAAATCACGCACGGGCCTTCAAAAACGACGCCAGAACCGCAGTAGGCCTTGAAGGCGTCGCTGATGCCGGCGGTTTTCACGACGCTGCCTTCGGGCGCAAGCTGGCCGTAAAGGATCGCAAGCCCGCCGTCGGGCGAGTAGGCGGTGGCCGCGGTGCGGATGCAATCCCGCGCGTCGAACATGAACGCGGAGTCGTAAGGCATCAGGCCGCTGGGCACGGCTTCGGCGAGCGGGCCGGGCCGCGTGTCGAGGTAGGCGCGGGCAATGGTCCAGCCGCGGAAACGCGAGACGCGCACCAGGCTGTGCCGCTCCTTGACGCCGCCCTTGGCGTATTTCCAGGCAAGCAGGACGGGCGTGCCTTTCAGGCTGGCGAGTTCGCAGCGCATCAAACCCTGCGCCTCCTTCTGCCGCGCTTCGAGCGCGGCGCGAATGGCCGCGCGACCTTTGAGCACGTTGCCGTCGGGCAGCATCAACTCGGCGTCCTCGGCGTAAAGCGCAGGCTGCGCGTCCACGTCACCGACGTTCCACGCGGCGGCATCGCGCCAGAGCGTGATGGCCCGCGGATCGGCGGGGAAGAAGAGCATCGGCTTGGGCACGAGATTGCCGCTGGCGGTGCGGGCCGCGGAACCCATCTTGTCGTTCGGGTCCACAACCAGCGCCGATGCGCCCGAGACGCGGGCGGATTTTGCCCAATCGATGCATTTCTCCGAACGCACGTCCCACTCGTCAATGTTTTCGCCAAGCGTTTTGCCGGTGACCGTTTTGCAGGCAGTGTTGAGCACGCCCATGCGTTTCAACTCGCCGAGGATCGTATGGATGCCGCCGGCGCGATGCACGTCCTGGACGTGGTAATTCGACGACGGCGAGACTTTGCACAGGCACGGGATGCGGCGCGAAATCTCGTCAATGCGCTTGATGTCGTAAGCAATGCCGGCTTCGCGCGCGATGGCCAGCGTGTGGAGCACCGTGTTGGTCGAACCACCCATCGCGACGTCGAGCATCAGCGCGTTGTCGAAGGCTTCGAGCGTAGCGATGTCGCGCGGCTTGAGGTCGTGCTCGACGAGCTTGAGGATGGCGCGGGCGGCGCGGGCGTAAAGCGCCTCGCGTTCCTTCGAAACGGCGAGAATCGTGCCGTTGCCAGGCAGTGCCATGCCGAGCGCCTCGCACAGGCAGTTCATCGAGTTGGCCGTGAACATGCCGGAGCACGAGCCGCACGTCGGGCAGGCGGTTTGTTCGAGTTTCTTCAACTGTTCTTCGGTGATCTGGCCGGTCTTGAGTTCGCCCACGCCCTTGAAAACCGAAATCAAATCCGACTTGCCGGTGGCGGGTTGCAGGTAGGCAGCCAAGTCGTCGTGTGTCGCCTTCTGTTCGGCGATGCCCGCGGCCATCGGCCCGCCACTGACGAAGACGGTCGGGATGTTCACTCGCATGGCGGCCATCAACATGCCGGGGACGATCTTGTCGCAGTTCGGAATACAGATCATGCCGTCGAAGCAATGCGCCTTGAGCATGGTTTCGACGCAGTCGGCGATCAGCTCGCGCGAGGGCAGCGAGAACAACATGCCGGAGTGGCCCATGGCGATGCCGTCGTCCACGCCGATGGTGTTGAAGATAAAGGGCACGCCGCCGGCCTCGCGGACCAGCCGCTTGACCAACATGCCGACCTCGTTCAAATGGGCGTGGCCGGGAATGCAATCGGTGTAGGAATTGGCGATGGCGATGAAGGGTTTTCCCCAATCGTCTTCGGATTCGATGGAGCCGGTGGCGCGGAGCAGCGAGCGGTGGGGCGCGCGTTCAAAGCCTTTT
The DNA here is from genome assembly GCA_021780105.1 of bacterium. Lineage (GTDB taxonomy): Bacteria > Verrucomicrobiota > Verrucomicrobiia > Limisphaerales > J093 > JAJXZJ01. Next base: position 10,939 of record JAJXZJ010000012.1, on the reverse strand, counting down.
TTGATGATGTCTGAGCGCATGGTCATGTCAGTCAATGCCGTTATCATTAGCGCCAACGGAAGCGGCTGTCACGCATTTGCACGCCGGCAACCGGAAGGCGCGTTTGCCGGTCATTTGATATTACCGCCCCGTTCACCTATGGTGGCGCACGGTCGCGCGAGGCGGCAGAACGAGCCACGCTAGCGGGAAACTGGGCGGCGTGGTGCATTCCAACGCTTGAGGGCGCGCGGTTCGGCGGGCGTTGGCGAATGATCGGTTGCATGGTCGCGCGGCTCCTTTGGGAGATCGGGCCGCGCGGCCGCGGAAATGTGAGTTGATTCGTGAACGATTGCCGACGCTTCGGGGAGGAGATGATTCCGTGTTCGAGGCAAAAGACCGCCGCAGGCAAAACCTTTGCGGCTGCGCCGGCGTGATCGGTTCGTTGTGATTATCTTATGAAACGCATTGCCATCCTGACTGCTGGCGGAGACACGCCGGCGCTCAACGCCACCATCCACGGCGCGGTCGCCCGCGCCAACGAACTGCGGCTTGAGGTGTTTGGCCTGATCAAAGGGTTCAACAGCCTCTTCAACCCGCGCGTTCCGCACATTCACCTGAACCCGCTGTTCCAGGCCATCCCCGAACTCGATCCCACCAAAGGCGGATCGCTCATCGGCGCCTCGCGCGACTATGTGAACCCGGACGACCGGGAGATGCTCGATAACATCCTGCTGCGCCTGGAACGTCTCGGCGTGGAAGGCCTGATTTGCGTCGGCGGGGACGGCACATTGAACGGCTTGCAGCCACTGACCGAACGCCTGCCCACCGTGCTCGCGCCCAAGACCATTGACAACGATCTGGGCCTGAACTATCCGACCGAGCCGGACGAGTGGGTGCGGGTGAACGAACCGGACGGGCGCTTTCGTTACAAGCGCCTGCCCGTGAGCACAGCGTTCGATCCCGAGCACATGGTGAACTACGCGACGCCCGGCTACGCGACGGCCGTGTATGTTTCGGTGTCAGGCGTCGCGCGGATTCGCACGACCGCCGAGAGCCATCGCCGGATTGCGATCATCGAGGTCATGGGGCGTCATTCAGGATACATCGCCCTCGGCACGGCCTACGGACAACCGGACATCATCCTGCTGCCGGAGCAACCGCTCGATGTCGAGTTGCTGGTCGAGCGCATCAAATACCTCTACGACCTCCAGAAGAACGTGGTCATTGTCTGCGGCGAGGGCATCGTGGATTCCCAAGGCCGCGAACTGGGGGTGGAGAGCGCCACCACCGATCCCAGCGGCAACAAGCAGCTCAGCGGTGCCGCCGAGTCCCTCCGGACGCTGCTGATCAAGATGATAGGCGACCGCTATTTCAAGCTGTATCGCCGGGGCAACACCGCCCACGAGGCCATCTTTTCCCGCAAAGTGGGCCACACCCAGCGGGGCGGCCGTCCCATCGCGTTCGACCGTTTTCACGCCGCGCAACTGGGTGCCCGCACGGTGGAAATGTTGTTGGAAGGCTACAACAATGCCCTGGCCGTGCTGCAGTGGAATCCGGGCAAGGGGTTCAGCGTCGGCGACTTTGAGGCCAACCGGCTCCGCGACCGCTGGGGTGTCATCCATGCCCGCCAGCTCCACCCCGACCTCTACGACAAGACCTCGCTGCGCCCGTCCCGCCTGGGCATGGACTACCTCCTGCCCATTTTCACCGATGCCATCGGCTCGGACGATGTCGAGGCCATCCGGCAGTCGACCTTTTCACCCGGCAAGCTTGCGCTACAATACCAATCCACGAACACGGACGTTCACAAGCGCATTCGTTATCTGCCGGAGGACGTCACCAACCCGGTGGTGTGAAGCCGCATGGCCCGCAACGAGGGGATGCCGGATGGCATTCAAGCGAAGGTGCCCCCGGGCCTGTTCAAAAGGGTGCGCATCTCACTCCCTGCAGGTCGTGTCGGCTGGCGAGATGACCATGACCTGCTTGAACCAGCCACCGATCGTTTCGCCGCGGAAGCCGCGTCCGCACCGCCGGGGCGTTGACGCCAGCCCTCGCCCGCTTCGTGCGGGCCAGCAGGCAAACGTCACCATCTCGAACACCGAACCGCGCACGACGTCCGGGCACGGCTCCGCCAAACCGCCGAACGGAGTGTGCCAGCCAAAGCCGATGCCACGCCCCACCGCAAATGAATTTCTTCCACCCCATCAACCGTGCTGGGATTGCCTGGCGGGGTGGCGAACCGGCAAACCCGCCGGCAATGGTTCCATCGAGGCCACCAGTGGCAGACCGCAAGCCGGTTCAAGTGAACGGGCCAGTTTTGGACTCAAGCGGGGACGAAGCCTTGCCGCGTCGGGAATCCTTCTGGCGCAACGGCCGCTGGCACCTCCTTTCCCACCACTTCCTCCCCCCTCCAGGAACGTATGAGCACATCCAGCGCGATGTTGCCGTAATATTTGACTTGCAGAACGGGCGCGGGTGGGAAACATATAACTGCGTAAAGACTAAGTGATGACAGACCGTTTGTTAAGCAACGCATGAACAGACCTCAACCGAGGAGGGCGTCTTGAGCCGCCCTTTCCCGTCGCGTTACCCCTCTCCTGCTGGTTCCTTCGTCCGGATGAACGGGAAGATTCGTGCCCGTGAAGTCCGGGTCATCGGCCCCGAAGGCAAGCAGATGGGCATCCTGCAGCTCCATGAGGCCATCACGCTTGCCCGGAACAACGGAATGGACTTGGTGGAAATTGCGCCGAACGCGACCCCGCCGGTCTGCCGCGTGGTGGACTACGGCAAATACCGCTACGAGCAGGCCAAGAAGGACAAGGATTCCAAGAAGAACCAGCACGCCAACCGCGTGAAGGAGATTCAACTCAGCGCGTCCATTGACCCGCACGACTTCAGCGTCAAGCTCAGCCGGGCGATTGACTTCCTGTGCGACGAGATGAAGGTGAAGCTCTCGCTGCGCTTCCGCGGCCGCGAGATGATGCACCAGGAATTTGGGCGCGACGTGGTCGCGCGGTTCATCAACGAATTGGTGCCCTACGGACATGCCATCGAGGCGCCCAAGCTCATCGGCAAGGGCATGCATGCCATGATCAATCCGCTGCCGCGCAACAAGCGCGCCGCCAATCCCAACGCTCACCCCGTCACCGACGACGAGGGGGATGAGGCGTCCGAGCCGGACACCGAGACAGCGGACGAAACGCCGAACGACAAGCTGCCGTCCTCCGACCCTCCCCCGCCGTCGTCCAAACCCACGGAAGGCTTCGCCAACAATCCCTTTGCCGGGATTGAGGCCAAGCTACAGCCCCCGCCGGCACCCTAGCCGCGGCGCACAACACGCCTTTCCTTGACACTCCGGCGAAAGGCCGGAGACTGAGAACCCGGCGCGTTATCCCGTGCGGTCGCGCTGGATCTGCTTTAACGTCACTACCATGCCTGCCACGCCTTTGAACGGCCCGCCGTCACCGGAAGAATTTCAGCGCCAGCTCGGCAACTTCATGCGCCAGCATTTCCACGGCCAGCCCGTGGCGCCGTCTTCGCCGGCCGCCGCGGAACCCACGCCGCCCGCGGAGGAGGTCGTGTTCCATTTCGACAAGAAACCGCGTGAAGTGAAGGCCTATCTGGACCGGTTTGTCATCCGGCAGGAGGAGGCAAAGAAGGTTCTCAGCGTGGCGCTTTGCGATCATTACCACCACGTCCGCCTGGCCTTCGAAGGGCAACCCCAGCCGAACTATGCCAAGCAGAACATCATCCTCATCGGCCCGACCGGCGTCGGCAAAACCTATCTCATCCGCAGCCTCGCCGACCTCATCGGCGTGCCGTTTGTCAAAGGCGACGCCACCAAGTTCAGCGAAACCGGCTACGTCGGCGCGGATGTCGAGGACCTCGTCCGCGAATTGCTCCGGCGTGCCAACGGCGATGTGCAGCGGGCGCAGTATGGCATCATCTACATTGACGAAATTGACAAGATTGCCGCCGCCGGCAATCTCACCGGCCGCGACGTCAGCGGGCGCGGCGTTCAGACGAACCTGCTCAAGCTGATGGAGGAGACCGACGTGCCGGCCCGCTCGCCCAACGACATCGCCGGCCAGCTCCAGGCGATGCTGGACTTCACGCAGCGCGGCAAAAAGCCCGCCGAAACCGTCAACACCAAGCACATTCTGTTCATCGTCAGCGGCGCCTTCACCGGCCTGGAGCAAATCGCCCGCAAGCGGCTCCGCGAGGCGACCATCGGTTTCGCCGCCAAAACCTCCAGCCTCGAGGCCGATGCCGAGACGCTCCAACTGGCCACGACGCGCGACTTCATTGACTACGGCTTCGAACCCGAGTTCATCGGCCGCCTGCCGGTGCGCGTGTTTTGCCACCCGCTGTCGGCGGACGACCTGTTCACCATCCTCAAGACTTCCGAAGGCAGCATCATCCGCCAATACGAGCAAACCTTCGCGGCCTACGGCATCGAGGTGCTCTTCCGCGACGACGGTCTGCGGCGCATCGCCGAACTGGCCGGCGAAGAGCAGACCGGCGCGCGCGGCCTGATGACCGTGTGCGAACGGCTGTTTCGCGAATTCAAATTCGAGCTGCCCTCCACCGCGGTGAAACGCTTCGTGGTCACGCGGGAGCTGGTGGACGCCCCGGCCGCCGCGCTCCAGAAACTGCTCGCCGAACACGAGAGCGAGGAACGCGCCGTGATGCGGCAGTTGGTGCAGGATTTCGCCGAGCGGTTCGCCAAGGAGCACGGCCTGAAACTCGGTTTCACCGCGGCGGCGGCGGACCGCCTGGTCGTGCTGGCCCAGCAGGCGCAACGGCCGGTGCGCGACTTCTGCGCCGAGCGGTTCAAGGATTTCCAGTTCGGCCTGAAACTCATCGCCCAAAACACCGGCCGCACCGAGTTCGAGCTGGACACCGATGCCGTCGAGGCGCCGGACAAGGTGCTCAGCGACTGGGTGGTGGCCAGCTATCGCCCCGGCGAACCGGCGCCGGCCGCAACATGAACCCGTCGGTGCCGTCTGACGCGCTCCCGCCCTCGTTGAACTCGCGTTGCCGGAAACTCGCCGCCCGTGTCATCGCCACTGCGGATCGCGAGCACCCGGCGGATACCGTGCTGCGCGAGACGCTGCGCGCCAAATCCGGCCTGCCGCGGAACGAAAGCCGCCTCGTCAGCCGCGCCGTGTTTGCGTGGTTCCGCTGGCGCCAGTGGCTGGATGCGAGTGCGCCGCCGCCGGAACAAATCGAAGCCGCGGCCGCGCTCGCCGACCAGTTTGCCGCGAATCCGGCAAGTTTCTCCGACGACGAACTCGCCGCCAAAGCCGCGCCGGCGTGGATCGCAGAACACGTCGCCGTCACGCCCGCCTGGGTTCGCGCCCTTCAATCCGAACCGCCGCTGTGGTTGCGCGCGCGGCCCGGTCAAGGCACCGCGCTCGCCGCGGCGCTGGGCGATTGCCAGCCGGCGGGAACCGGCCGGCTCGCGGACGCGTTGCGCTACACCGGCGGACAGGATCTTTTCCGCACCGCTGAGTTTCATGCCGGCGAGTTTGAGTTGCAGGATCTGCATTCGCAGGCCGTCGGCTGGCTGTGCGATCCGCCGCCGGGCGAGACGTGGTGGGACGCCTGCGCGGGCGAAGGCGGCAAGCTGCTGCATCTCTCCGCCCTGATGGACAACCGCGGTCTGATCTGGGTCAGCGACCGCGCCGAATGGCGGTTGCGCCGGCTTCAGCGCCGGGCCGCGCGGGCCAAAGCCTTCAACTACCGCGTCGCCGCGTGGGATGGTGGTCCCCGGCCGCCGACGAAAACGAAGTTTGCCGGCGTGCTCGTGGACGCCCCGTGCAGCAACCTCGGCACGTGGCAGCGCAATCCGCACGCCCGCTGGACCACGACGCCGGCCGACGTGCAGGAACTGGCCGCGCTCCAGCTTCGCCTGCTCTCGCACGCCGCACCCGCGGTAAAACCGGGCGGCAAATTGGTCTATGCCGTCTGCACACTGACACGCGCCGAAACGGAGGAAGTGGCCGCCGCCTTCGCCGCCCGGTGCTCGGAGTTTGCGCCGCTGACAATGGTGAACCCCTTGGTGCCGGACACACCGCCGGCGGCGCAAATCTGGCTGCGGCCGGAAGATCGTCCGGCGAACGGCATGTTCATCGCCGCCTGGCAGCGGGTCGGAACGGCCGGCGGGCGCTGATCCACAAAACGCAGGCCTGTGACAAGACCCGTCCTTTCCTTTCAGTGTATTCTTTCGGCTCCTACCGCCAGACGCGCATCTGTTGTTGGGATCGGACACACGGACCCTGCCTGTCGTCAGTGAATGGTAAGCTTCCTGCGCCTGGCCGGCCGGGTTTGACCCGATGGCTTCAGTCCTTTGGGACGCGCACTTAAGACCGTTTCACGCGGGCGGCAAGCGGCGGCCGGGTTGCAACCGGCAAAATCCGGCCAGCATCCACTCCGTTCCGCCCGCCGCCGAAATGCAGTTGAAACCATCCGCCGCGCTGCCATGCTCATGCCCATGATCAATGTCATTTCACGCCGTGATTTTCTTGGCCGTGGTGTCGCGGCGGCCGGCCTGGCCCTGACTTCCACCGCTCCCCTGCTCCACGCGCAGGATGCCGCCGACAACGCCGGACTGGATTTCCCCATCATGGACCTGCACGTGCATCTGGACAACAGCACGCTGGACCGCGTGCTCGCCCTGCCGCAGGTGCGCGGCCTCAAGCTGGGCATCGTGGAGCACGCCGGCACCAAGGAAAACGTGTATCCCCGCGTGCTCAGCAACGACGCAGAGCTGCAGGGCCAGCTCGACATGCTCGCCGGGCAGGCCCTGTTCCGCGGCGTGCAGGCCGAGTGGCTGGACTGGATGCATTGTTTCTCGCCGGAAATGGCGGCCAAGCTGGATTACGTGCTCACGGACGCGATGACCTTCCCCGGCAAGGACGGTGGGCGCGTGAAGCTCTGGGAAGCCGACGCGCCGCAACGGGTGGACATGAGCGACAAGGAGGCATTCATGGACCGGTTTGTGGACTGGCATGTGGAGATCATGGCCAAGGAGCCGTTCGACATCTTCGCGAACGTCTCCTGGCTGCCCGCGCCGCTGGCGGACGATTACGACCATTATTGGACCGAGGCGCGGGTGGAGAAACTCGTCACGGCGGCGGTGAAATACGGCGTGGCGCTGGAAATCAGCTCCAGCTTCAAGGTGCCGCGGCTGCCGTTCCTGAAGATCGCGAAGGCCGCCGGCGTGAAATTCAGCTTCGGCTCGAACGGCCGTTACCCGGACATGGGCAAACTGGATTACAGCATCGCCATGGCCAGGGAACTGGGCCTGACGAAGGCGGACATGTTCACGCCCGCGCCCGACGGCCAGAAGGCCGTGCAGCGGCGGAAATGGTCGTGAGTCGGTGGCCGGTCACCGAGCCGTCACCACCACGTAATTGCGTTTGCCTTTGCGGAGCAGCAGGTGTTTGCCGAAGAGCAGGTCGCTCGTGGTGACCGTGCGTTGGGCGTTGCCTTCGCGGATGTTGTTCACGTAGATGCCGCCGCCTTCGAGATCCTTCCGCGCCTGGCCCTTGGACGGGCACAGCGCGGCGTGGACGAGCAGTTCCACGAGCGGCAGGCCCGCGCCGTCGAGCCGCGGCCGCGGCAGTTCCTTGGTGGGCACCTCGCCAACGATTTCGTTGAAGGTCCGCTCCGAAATGCCGTCCAGCCCACCGCCGAAGAGGATTTCGCTGGCGCGGATGGCCTCGGTGGTGGCGTTGGCGCCGTGGATCAGCTCCGTGGCCTCGCGCGCCAGTACCCGGTGGGCGGCGCGTTGGCCGGGGTTCGCGGTGTGCCGGGCTTCTAGCGCGGCAATTTCCTCGCGGCCGAGGAAGGTGAAGTATTTCAGGTAGCGGATTACATCGCGGTCGTCGGTGTTGATCCAGAACTGGTAGAAGCGATAGACGCTGGTCTTGCCGGGATCAAGCCACACCGCGCCCGCCTCGGTCTTGCCGAACTTGGTGCCGTCCGCCTTGGTGATGAGCGGCAGCGTGAGGCCGAAGGCATGGCGGTTCAGTTTTTTGCGGATGAGGTCAATGCCTTCGGTGATGTTGCCCCACTGGTCGCTGCCGCCGATCTGGAGTTCGCAGTTGTGTGCGCGGCAGAGGGCATAGAAATCCAGCGCCTGAAGCAGCATGTAGCTGAACTCGGTGTAGCTGATGCCGACCTCGCGGTCCTCCATCCGGGCGCGAACCGACTCCTTGGCAATCATCTGGTTCACGGAGAAATGCTTGCCGATGTCGCGCAGGAAATCGAGATAGCTGATCGGCGCGGTCCAGTCGGCATTGTCCACCAGCCGCGCGGGGTTGCGCGAGGTCGTGAAGTCGAGCAACCGCGCCAGTTGCGGGCGGACGGCGGTGAGGTTGGCGGCGATTTGCTCCTTCGTGAGCAGTTGGCGTTCGGCGGACTTGCCGCTGGGGTCGCCGATGCTGCCGGTGGCGCCGCCGGCCACGGCAATGGGCAGGTGGCCGGCGTTCTGGAACCGCCGCAACGCGAGCAACGGCACCAGATGCCCGACGTGCAGGCTGTCCGCGGTGGGATCGAAGCCGCAATACAGCGTGACCGAACCCGCCGCGAGCCGCTGTGTCAGCCCTGGTTCATCGGTGCAATCGGCCCACAAACCGCGCCATTTCAGCTCATCGAGGACATTCATGACGCAGCCAGTTATCGCGATGGCGATGCGAGGCGACAAGGCGAAAAGCACGCGGCTCAAGGCGCGGCGCCGGCTTCCGGCACGGGACGGCGGCGGAAGAGGACAACGACGTGACCCACCTGCATGACGAGGTGGCTGCCGGAGCGTTCGGCCAGTTCGCGGGCCAGGGCGCGTTTCTGGTCCTGCATGGCTTCGAGTTTTACCTTCACGAGTTCGTGTTCCAGCAGGGCGGCATCGAGCGCGGCTAGCAGCTCGGCGGTCACGCCGCGTTTGCCGAGGCGGACCACGGGTTCGAGCCGCTGCGCGGCGGCCTTGAGCCGGCGAAGTTCCGGGTTGGGCAGGTCATACATTGGTCCCAGTAAAGGGCGGCACCGGCTCCAATGCCAAGTCAAACCTGCACTGAAGTGCGAAGGCGGTGACGCTGTGCGGACAAACACACAGTTTCAACGGGCGGGCGGCTTGTTAGTCTGGTGCCAAGCTGAATGGCCGCGTGCTGGCGGCACCACTGTGGGAAACGACAACCAGACGTTGTTCAAAACCGGAGTTGACAGCCGGTGGGGCATGGTCACAATCAGAGGTCGTTAGCCAAAGGCATATGTCCAAATTGCTTTGTAATATGAAACCGCTCGAAAATCGGAATTCCGTTCCCTGCGCGCTCCGACGCCTGTCGCGGCGCGCGTTCACCCTCATCGAACTGCTCGTCGTCATCGCCATCATTGCGATCCTGGCGGGCATGTTGCTGCCCGCCTTGTCCAAGGCCAAGGCCAAGGCCCAGGGCATCCTCTGCATGAACAACGGCAAGCAGATGGCGCTGGGCTGGATCATGTATGCCGATGACCAGAACGGCAACCTCCCCGGCAACCACGACGGCGGCAACGCCCGCACCAACACCGACTGGTGCGCCGGCTGGTTGGACCTCGCCAACGCGGCCGACAACACCAACTATCTGAACCTGATCAACGCCCAGCTTGGGCCGTTCATCGCCCGTTCCGCCGCCATCTTCAAGTGCCCCTCGGATCACTCCACCTCGCGCAACGGCGGCGTGGTGCGCCCGCGGGTGCGCAGCATTTCCGGCAATGCCTACTGGGGTGTCCGCGCGGCCCCCTACACCTCCGGCTACTGGCAGTTCCAGAAGATCACCGACATCAACAATCCCTCGCCGTCCAAGTTCTGGCTCTTCCTGGACGAACGCGAGGACAGCATCAACGACGGCTGGTTTGCCGTGGACATGAGCGGCTACGACCCGGTCAACCCCAATGCCTACATCCTCGAAGACATGCCCGCCAGCTACCACAATGGCGCCGCCGGTTTCTCCTTTGCGGACGGCCACTCGGAGATTCACAAGTGGATTGATCCGCGCACCAGGCCCGTGGTGAAGCCCGGTGTGGCACTGGCCCTCGGCCAGTCCAGTCCGAGAAACGTGGACGTGGACTGGATCCAGCAGCACACCAGCTCGAAGATCAACAATCCGACGCGCCAGAATTAGGCCGTTTCAGAAACAATCCTTGTCATGGCCCGCCGCACAGGCGGGCCATTTGCTTTGGGCACGGGCACAAGGCATCGCCCGGTTGGCTGCGGCCCCGCGAATTACGGCCGTCTTTCTTCCTGAGCCGGTGCCGAATGCCACTCAATCCCGAATTCCGAAGTTGGTGAGCACACCCGCCCTCGATTGTGGCTGGACGCGCCCCGCGTCCAGCACCTTAGCCACGCAGTCGCGCGGGCCTGGCCGCACGGTTTTCTGTCCAGTGTTGTTTTCGGCGAGGGCGCCGAAAACCGCACGCGGGGTGCGTGCGCTCCCAGGCCAATGACGTTCTTTCAGGTTCAATCCCGATGAGGAATTCTTGGCAATCGCGCTGGTTGACAATGCCTTGAAACCGCTCCCAGCGCCATGAAATCCATGGCTCAAGGCATTGATTGTGCTCGCCGGCCTTCGCTGTGCAGCCAGACGCACAGTTTGCTGATTTGAAGGCCGCGTTACAATGTTGTTAAGCAATCCGAAATTTTGGCCGCATCGCGACGTTTGTCATCAACGGGAAGACACGAGAGCGTCGAGGGGTTGACAAACCAGCGGTGAAGGCCAGATTTGCCAGGTAAGCCAAAGTGTGTGTCCAACAGACGTGTGCTATGAAACAACCCGAAACAAAGAATCCTGTTCACGACGCGCTCCGACGCCTGTCGCGGCGCGCGTTCACCCTCATCGAACTGCTCGTCGTCATCGCCATCATTGCGATCCTGGCGGGCATGTTGCTGCCCGCCTTGTCCAAGGCCAAGGCCAAGGCCCAGGGC
>JAJXZJ010000040.1 GCA_021780105.1 bacterium | reverse complement strand
ACGCGGCGGCGGTGAGCAGGCAAAGCCAGAGCGGTTTCATGGAAGTCATTCGCGGTTGAAAGTTGTCGGGTGTGTCATGAACGCGAGCAGTCTGACGGATTGTGGCCGGAACTGGCAAGGCGGACGAGAGAGGCCGGGGCATGGACCCCGGCCTCCGTGCGTGTCCATCATTCCAACTGGGAACCGGGTCACGGTTTCTGGAGTCGGAAGAATTGGTTGCCTGCACCGGGAGTCAGCGTCACCGGACTGATGTCGCCGGCGGGCACGTTGGTCCAGCCGGCCGGGTTCGACAGGTCGCCGTTCTGTTGCAGCACAAACCCGCTGCCGGACCACGAGAGCGTCAGGCTGCCCGCGGCCACGGCGTATTGCAGCGTCGGCCCAACCACGGGCAGGTCGGCAGCCTGGTAATGCGCGGCAATGCGGTCCGCCGAGAGCGCAGTGTCGTAGATCGCAAGTTCGTCCACCTGGCCGTCAAAATAGCGGTAGAGCAGTCCATCGAGACCGAGCCACGCGCCGATGTGCGCCGCGGTCAAGTTGGCCGGCGGCGCGCTGTCGAGCACCACCGGATCGCCCGCCACCGGCACGCCGTTGATGTAGCGCGTCAGCGTGGAGTTGTTGGCGTCGTAAACGGCCGCCACGTAAACCCATTGACCGGGCAGAAACACGTTCGTGTCGGTCACGCGGAAATCGTTGTTCGCGCCGCCGCCGCTGGCGCCGTCCACACTGAACTGCCAGCCGTTCGCATTCGCCATGAAGATTTGCAGCCAGCCCGGAGACCATTGGTCCGCCGCGTAAACGCCGCTCAACCCCGAGTCGTTCGCGCCGAGCGTGGGGTTCCATGCGTTGACCTGCACCCACGCCTCGATGGTCACCACGTAGTACATGGCCGACTGGCTGGTCGGATCCATCAATTCCGGCACGGCAATGCTGCCGGCGGTCGTCAGGCCGTGGAAGCCCGCCGCGTGACCAAGTTCGCTCGAAGCGGCAGGGATGTGCTCCGTGTTGGCGTACGTGCCGTTGAAGCCGTTCGGTGAAACGTCGTAGGCCGTCTTGCCGCCCACTTCGTCCAGCCGGTAATACACCAGCGGTTTGTCCGCCAGAACCGCCGCCGGGTAGGCAGAAGTCGTGTCAATCACCGTCAGGTAGGCGGACGCGCTGGTCGCCGAGACGGTGCCGGCAGTGAGCACGCAGGCGAAGCTCGCGCCATTGTCGGTCACCGAAAGCATCGGCGTCGTGTAACTCGCGCTCGTGGCGCCGGTGACGTTCGTTCCGTTGCGTTGCCATTGGTAATTCAACGAACCGGTGGTGCCCACCGTGGTGGCTGCCACTGAAAAGCTCACCGTCCCGCCGGGCTGACCACGCACGTCGGCCGGTTGCTGGGTGATGGTGATGCCCGCCTTGGGAATGCCGGCGCCAAACACGTCGAGGATCTCGGCCGGTGAAAGCTGGCTGTTCCAGAACGCCACTTCGTCAATCTCGCCGGCGAACGAGCCGTCCACGCCGTTGGGTTTCGGATAGTCCGTGTTGAGCGTGTTGCCGATGGTGAAATTCCACGTTCCCTCGCCGTTGGCGCCTTCGTTGGCGCCTCCGAAGGTGCCGCTCCCGGCCTGCGAACCATTGATGAAAAGCCGGTAAGTAGAACCGTCGCTGGTCACCGCCACGTGCGTCCACTGGCCATTGTTGACGACCGCCGACGAGGCCACCGATCCCTGCCAGTAAATATCGTAAACCAGGTTGCCGGCGGCGTTCACGTAAAAGGACATGGTGTGCGTGCCCGTCGAACCGGACATCCAGCCCGTGGTTGACTTGGCCACGACCACGCCGTTCGCCGTGGTCTTGATCCATGCCGAAACGGTGAAAGGCTGGCCCGCGTTCACGTTCAGGTCGGACGGATTCGCCAGGTCCACATCCGAGCCGTCGGCGGGCAGGAAGAGCGAGGCCGTGCCGGCGGTGGCGTTAGCCACGTCGTTGGTCATCTTCGCCAGACCTTGGACATTGTTCAGGGTGCCATCGTGGCGGACGGACTGGCCGGCCTGATCGTTCAACGTGTTGTCAAAGTTGAGCCAGGCCAGCGGCGGCGGCGGCGGCACCGGGGCAACCACCGTCAGCGTGGCGTTGGCGCTCGGTTGCGACAGCGCCCCGGCGGCGCTCACGATGCAGTGCAACGTCATGCCGCTGTCGCCGGCGGCTAGCACGGGCGTCGTGTAACTCGCATTCGTCGCCCCGGTAACCTCCACGCCGTTGGTCTGCCATTGATAAGCCAGGACCGCGCCCGGCGCGGCGCCATGCAGCGTGGCCAAAACCGTGAAGGTGGCTGTGGAACCCACCGCGACGGTCTGGTCCGCCGGGTTTTGGTTGATGACAATCAGTTCACCGGCGGACAGGAACACCTGTTGCACCTGGGCGTCCGTCAGTTGTTGGTTCCAGAACCGCACGTCGTCAATGTTGCCTTTGAAGACGCCGTTGGTGTTGCCAGTGTCACGACCGCCGGGAAAATTGGGATTCGCGGTCGCGCCAATGGTCACTTCCCACGGGGTTGGCCAGACGCCGCCGTGTTCCATTGTGGCGGGCAGACTGCCCTGCCCCGACGGTTGGCCGTTGATGTAGAAATAAACCGTGCCGCCGTCACTGGTGACCGCAACGTGGGTCCAGACGCCCTCGCCCACCGTGCCGGAGGACAGCGCCGCGCCGGAGTAAAACACATCCCACGCCAGATTGCCGCTGGAATTGATATACAGCGCCGGTGTTTTCGTGCTGGCGTCACTGGGCACGGATTCGGAATCCGGCGGCGCTTTCGCGAAGATGACGTGCTGATCCTCGCTGGCGTAGTCCTTCTTGATCCAGGCGGCAAACGTGAACGGATTGCCGCTGTCGAGAATGAAATCGGCCGGGTCGGCCACGACCACCAACGCGCCCGGCGTGTTCGTGCCATCCAGGAAGATCGAGTCGTTGCCGCTGACCGGCACGGGGGCGTCGTTCGTGAACACAACGCCCCCTTGAGCGGTGCCGTTGTGCGGTGGCACCGCTCCCGAGGTGTCGGTGAGGTTGCTGTTGAAATCGAGTTGCAGGATGGGTGTGGGAACTGCCTCCTGGGCTTGGCTGAGCGCGCTCAGCGCAGAGCCAATCAATAGAACTGCGAATGCATGTTTCATGGCTGCGATGGGTAGTGGTTTGGAACAGCGAGAGACGTAACAAACCGCCGGTCTGCGGCCGAAACAACCGCGGCGGGAACTCCGCGCAATCTCGAAACGGAGGTTTGACATGGTTCGAGACTAGCCGAACGAAGGCGTGTCGGTATAGAACCATGTTGCGTCAAAAAACTACCATTTAGCGTAGTGATAAAGGAAGGAAATGGTGTCAGCAGAAAACTGCATAACCGCGCTTTCATCGTCATTTCTCCGGCTGTCCTGCACCGCCAAACGTTCCCTTGGAAACCCGCCCTGCGTGCGATTGCGTCATTTGGCGTCGTGAAGTTACCTTTTTGCGTTGCCGTCCAAGCCGTTTGCAATCACCCTGCCGGCGACGATGCGTTCCAAACGAACCGTGCTCCTGGCATTGAGCGACGCCCACCACGGCTTCTTCAGCGGCGTGGCCCGTTACGCCCGCGAGCACCAGTGGCACCTGGTGGCCGACATGATCTACACGGCGCGCATTCCGGTGGGCTGGCGGGGTGACGGCATCATCTCGTTCATCGGCTACCGCGATGACCTCGCTGACTTCGTCTTGTCGGCCCCCATGCCCAAGGTCGAAATCTCGCTGGTCCGCAGTGACCTGGACCTGCCGCACGTCGAGGGCGACAGTGAAATGATCGGGCAACTGGCCGCCGACCATTTCCTCGATCACGGCTTCCGCCACTTCGCCTGGGCTCCGTTGATTGACGACGTCGTCAACGCCGAGCGCTTCCGCGGCTTTGCCAATCGGCTCGCCCAGGAGAAATTCTGGTGCAATCTCCTGCCGCCGGCCATCGCGCGCGATGATGCCCTCGGCACCCAGGATTGGGCGGCGCGCCGGCGGTTCCTCGTGCGCGGGTTGCGGCGGCTGCCCAAGCCGCTGGCGGTATTCGGCTACAACGACTGTGTCGCCGCCGACATCATTGACGCCTGCGACGACGCCGGCCTGCTCGTGCCGGAGGTCGTGGCCGTCATGGGAGTTGACAACGACACGATGCTTTGCGAATGCGTGTCGGTGCCGCTCTCCAGCGTGTGCCATGACCTGGAGGGCATGGCTTACGAGGCCGCCGCGCTCCTGGACAAACTGATGGCCGGCCGCAAAGCCCCGAAGGAAGTGGTCCGCATTCCGCCCAAGGGATTGGTCGCCCGCCGCAGCACGGACATCCTCGCGGTGGAGAATCTGGAAGTCGCCAAGGCGCTCCGCTACATCCGCGATCACTACCACGAACCACTGCTGGCCGTGCCCGACATTGTCGCCGCTACCAATGCCTCCCGCCGCTCGTTGGAGAAAAGCTTCCGCGCCGAGCTTCGTCACTCCATCAATGAAGAGGTTTCCCGCGTCCGGATGGAACATGTCAAACGCCACCTGACCACCACGGATGCCACGGTGACAGGAATCGCTGCCAAGTGCGGCTTCAGTCGTCCGAACCACCTTTTTCGTGTCTTCCGTCAGATGCATCGCCTCAGCCCGAAGGCCTACCGGAACAAATACACGCCGACCGTTCCTCGCGCCGATGACTGAACGGCTCGCACCGGTTGAAGGTTCGTTGGACTTGCTGCTTTTCCGCCGCCGTTGAGCCCCGCTTCGTCGGCAGCGCTCGCCGTTGGGCCGCCGGCGGTGTAGCGGCGGGTCGGGCGGTCTGGCACTCCTCCGGTCAACTGTTCGCCGCGCAAGCCTTCGGTCCCTGGTTCCAAGGGCAGGCTGGCGTGGCCATCGGGCCGGTATGTTGGCGGCGCGTTGGCGCGGGCTAGAACTTGACGCCGGCGCCGACGTTGAAACGGAAATCGCTGTGTTGGGGCACAATCCTGCTGGAATCGGTCTTGGGATCTTGCAGGTAGTCCCAGACGAACGAGAGGTTCAGATCGAGGTGTCGCTTGATTTCGAATTCCAAGGTGGACACCGCATGGTGGGAATACAGGCCCGCCTCCTCGCTCATCAGCATGACGCCGATGACCTCACTGAATTTGAGCCGCCGCGTGATATCGGCCCTGAAGGTGGTTTGCAGCACGCCGGCCGGCGTGTAAGCGGTGTCGGCCTGACCAGGCTCGACCGTCTCAAACTGCGTGCGCTGATAGCCGGGGCCACCTGCCACCAGCCATTCAAGGCCATCGCGATCAAAGATGTAGTAACCAAAGCCGACCGCGGCAGTCCCCCGGTAAGCGATATTGGCCAATTGGTCCTGGTAATATTCCAGGTAGGCCGGGCGCAGGAACCAGTGGCGGTTGAGGCGTATGTCGTAGAGGCCTTCAAGGCGCTGGTTGTTTGCGTTTTGAACTCCTTCGGCCTCGCTGTAGTTGGCGAGGTAGTCCAGTTGGACCACGGTTGCGGGTGTCCGGCGCGCCAATTCGGCGCTGGTGGACAGGTTCATCTGCTTGGTGTTGCCTGACTGCAAGCCGAGCGCGAGGCTGAGGTTGCCGGACCAGAAATCAATCTCCCGCTTGCCGCCCGGCGTGATGCCCGTGAGCTGGTCACGGGGCAGGCTGATCTGCTCCGGCCCGAAGACCTCCACCACGTTGTTGCTGACCAACACGGTGCCGTAAATCTGGTTCCGACCTTCGAATTTCGTGAACAGTGGTTTGGCTGGATATACTTGCCGGACATCCTTCAGGTCCAGCGAAAGCTCCTCAAGCTCGTCGCTGTCGAACTCAACCTTGCGTTGCTGAATGTAGCGGACGCGGTGGCGACGGGCGGCGGACTGATGGGCGTCTGGTTGGTGGCTCCCGATGGTTGAGCCGGGAACGGCGGGGACAGGCGTTGGATTTCCTGAAATGCGTGCGCGTGGAATCGTCAGCCGCCCGGCGAGTTCCGAATCGAATGCCACAGCGTCGCTCGTTTCCTCCACCACCCTGCCGGAAAAGCGGGTTCATCCGAGAAGTTCCTGTCTGGAGTTATGAAGGCCGAGGAGCTTGAGGACCAGGTAGTGTTCGTCCCGCAGGCCGTAAGTTTGACGCAAGAGGGTCTTGATCTTGTTGTTGATCCAAGTGCTATGAGAGTTTGGGTTCATGGTTTCAAGGCTTTCGCGCTGGCGGGCGCAGGGAGGGGTGTAGCCCCGACCGGAGCGCGCCAGCGCGCCGCGAACACCGCCGGCGCCAGATAGGCCAGCGAAGCCAAATGAACCGGGTGGCCATCGAACAATCGCCCGGCGGCCCAGGGAAAATCCAAGTGCGTGAAACCCGGAGTGACGGCGGGCAATCCCTCCGCTGTCCAGATATGGGTGACCTCTCCCGCGGCGTCCGGTGCGGAGAGCTTGCTGACGGCAACCAGATTGAACCCGAGGAAACTCCCGACCTGTCCCAGCGCCCGGTTGATGTTTGTGTCAATTTCCTCTGCGGGCAGATTGATGAAGTGGGTGGAAACCTCGCCCAGCAACCGCTGAAATTCGAGCCGGCGGCGCAGCGAAGCGATCTTCGTCTGCGGCGGTGCCTCGGAACGCGCCGGCACTGGCGCGCCGGTCGTGGTTTTGCCTGAGCCATTCCCAAGATTGGGCGCGAGTTGGACCGAAGGGCACGCGCTTGAACCAACCGAGCACGGGCCTCCGCCGGCTTGGCGGTTGCGGGACCGAAGCAGAGAGCACCGCGCCGTAAAAGGCAATCAAAACATCCCCGTTGCGGGTCAGCCGAACGGATCGAGCCAGTCGTCCGGACATCGGGCTTCCCGGAGCCGACTCAAAAAACCCGCGCGGCCTGAAACGACTCAGCCCGCCCCCACTCGGTCCGCCCCACACATTTGCTTCCCTGTCCGCCAGGACGGCACGAGTGGACGGACTTCCGAGTCCATTTTTCAAAAGCTCGTTTGCCAGGAGAACCCAGACGCCGCCGCGGGCGGAGACGGCCGTCACTGACGCGGGAATAGCGCCGAGCGTGACCAGGGGGAAGAGCAACCCCGGCCAGGTCCGGCTCCCTCGCGCGTTGAAGGGTGTTCTTGACACAAATTGACGCCGGGAGACTGCCCGGTCGCTCCACGGTTGGCCAGCGCCGACACCGTGAAGCAGAAGCGACGCCGGCACCCTGCACCGTCCGACCGCCAATCGCATCATGCGACCGGCTCCGGCGCCGCCGGGATTACCGGCGGGCCGGGGGCAACGCCTGCGCCAGGCAACCGGCGCGACCGCCAGACGTAGAAGATGGCCGGATAGACCATGAGTTCCATCAGCGTGGAGGTCACCACGCCGCCGATCATGGGCGTGGCGATGCGCTTCATCACGTCGGCGCCGGCGCCGTGGCTCCAGAGGATCGGCACCAGACCGGCGATGATCACGGCCGCGGTCATGGCTTTGGGGCGGACGCGCTTCACGGCGCCGTGGTAGATGGCGTTGCGCAGGCCGGCGAGGTCCGTGAGCAGGCCTTTCTTCTTCCATTCGTCATGGGCGAGTTCGAGATAGAGGAGCATCACAACGCCGGTCTCCGCATCGAGGCCGGCCAGGGCGATGATGCCAACCCAGACGGCCACGCTCAGGTTGTAGCCATAGAGGTAAAGCATCCAGAACGCGCCGACCAACGAGAACGGCACGGCCAGCAACACGATGGCGGTTTTGATCGCAGAGCGGGTGTTGAGATAAATGATGAGCGTGATGATGAGCAGCGTCAGCGGCACGACAATCATCAGGCGCTGCCGGGCGCGCTGCATGTATTCGTATTCACCGCTCCAAAAAACATTGTAGCCGGCCGGGAGCTTGATGGCGCCGCCGGCGATGGCTTCGTCCACCGCGTGCCGGGCCATCTGGACGTAGGTGCCCAAGTCCACGCCTTTCACATCCACGTAAATCCAGGCATTCGGGACAGCGCCTTCGCTCTTGATGCCCATCGGCGCGTGGACGACGCGGAGCGAGGCGAGCTGGCCCAGCGGCACCTGCGCGCCGGTCATGGTGGGAATGACGATGTTGCGCAGCGCCTCGAGGTTTTCCCGGAAATCGCGGTCGTAACGCAGGTTGATCGTGTAGCGTTCCAGACCCTCAACGGTCGTGGTCAGCGGCATGCCGCCCAGCGCGACTTCCAGCACGTCCTGCACGTCGCCGACGGTCAGACCATAGCGGGCGATTTCGTCGCGGTTGATCTCAAACTCAATGTAGTTGCCGCCCATGACGCGTTCGGCGTAGGCACTGGCCGTGCCGGGAACCCGCCGGATGACCGGCTCGATCTCCTCGCCGATGCGCTCCAGTTCCGCGAGGTCGGGGCCGGCCACCTTGATGCCGACGGGCGTCTTGATGCCGGTGGACAGCATGTCAATGCGGGTCTTGATGGGCATGGTCCAGGCGTTGTTCAGGCCGGGGAACTGGATGGCCCGGTTCATCGCGTCGGTGAGTTCGTCCGGCGTGCGGCGGCGGCGGGCGATGACGTTGCCGGCGGCGGCGCGAATGTCCACGACGGGCCAGTCTTCCTCCGGCTTGAGGCGGATGGTGGTCTCGATCATGTCCATCGGCGCGGGATCGGTGGCGGTTTCCGCGCGACCGATCTTGCCAAAGACGCTCTGCACTTCGGGGAAGGTCTTGATGATCCGGTCGGTCTGCTGGAGCAGCTCGCGGGCTTTGGTCGGCGAAATGCCGGGAAAGGTCGTCGGCATGTAGAGCAAGTCGCCTTCGTAAAGCGGCGGCATGAATTCCGAGCCGAGGTTTTGATAGGGAAAGAGCCTGCCGGCTTGCTCCGCGAGTTGCTTCGCGGGTCCATCTGGCAGGTGATCCACCACGAGCCGGTTCCACGGAAAAAAAACCCAGACCACAATCGCGCCAGCGCTTAAAATCACCGCCCAGCGCCAGCGGATGATCCAGTCCAGCAGCGGATGATAGAACCAGATGAGGAGGCGATTGAGCGGGTTCTTCTCCTCGGGCAGGATTTTGCCGCGGATGAAAAAACCCATCAAAATCGGCGCGAGTGTGACGGAAAGCAGCGCCGCCGCGGCCATGGAATAGGTCTTGGTGAACGCCAGCGGTTTGAACATCCGGCCCTCCTGCGCCTGCAAGGTGAAGATCGGGATGAACGAAACCGTGATGACCAGCAGCGAGTAAAAAAGCGTGGGGCCGACCTCGATGGAGGCATCGCGGATGATCTGCCAGTGCGGCTTCCGGCCGCGGTCGTGTTCGAGGTGCTTGTGGGCGTTCTCGATCATGATGATGACCGCGTCCACCATGGCGCCGATGGCGATGGCGATGCCGCCGAGCGACATGATGTTCGAGCTGATGCCTTGCTGCTGCATGACGACGAACGACATCAGCACCGCGATCGGCAGGATCAAAATGGCCACCAGCGCGCTGCGGAAATGCAGCAGGAACAGGATGCACACGAGCGCCACGACGAAGCTTTCCTCGATGAGCTTTTCCTCCAGCGTCCTGACCGCGCGGTGGATGAGCGCGCTGCGGTCGTAGGCGATGGAGCAGGTCACGTCCGGCGGCAGCGCCTTCATGGCCTGAGCGAGCCGCGCCTTCACGTCCAGGATGACCTGGCGGGCGTTGGCGCCGTAGCGGACGACCACGATGCCGCCGACGGTTTCGCCCTCGCCGTTCCACTCGGCGATGCCCCGGCGCATGTCCGGTCCGAGCTGCACGCTGGCCACGTCGCGGAGCAGGATGGGCACGCCGTTGGTGCCGACATCCACGGCGATCTGGCGGATTTGCGCGACGCTGTGGATGTAGCCCTTGACGCGCAGGATGAACTCCTTTTCCCCCATTTCGATGGAACGCCCGCCGACTTCACCGTTGCTCCGTCGAATGGCGTCGCGGACCTTCGCCAGCGGCAGGTTATAGGCGCGCAGCTTCACCGGGTCCACGGTGACCTGGTATTGCTTCACGAAGCCGCCGACGGACGCAACCTCGGCGACGCCCTTGACGGCGGTGAGCTGGTATTTCAAATACCAGTCCTGGATGGAGCGCAACTCGGCGAGGCTGCGGTTCGTGGAATTGAGCGAATACATGAACGCCCAGCCCACACCGGTGGCGTCCGGGCCGAGCGTCGGCCTGACGCCTTGGGGCAACTGCGAACTCAGTCCGCTCAGATATTCCAGCACGCGGCTGCGCGCCCAGTAAGGATCCGTGCCATCCTCAAAAATCACATAGACGAACGAGAATCCATAGAACGAGTAGCCGCGCACCACCTTGGCGCTGGGCACCGAGAGCATCTTGGTGGTGAGGGGATACGTGACCTGGTCTTGCACGATGTTCGGCGCCTGGCCCGGCCATTCAGTGTAAATGATCACCTGCACGTCGGACAGGTCCGGGATGGCGTCGAGCGGGATGTTCTTGATCGCGTAAACGCCGCCCAAAATCAGCCCCAGCGTGACGATCAGCACGATGAACTTGTTCCGCAGCGAGAAGTCAATGAGGCGGGTGAGCATGGGCGGAATTCTCTCAGGGCTGCGGTTGCGACGTGGTCCCGTCCGCCGGTGCCGTGTGTTGCTTCCGCCAGACTTCCTCCGCGATCTTGCCGTGCTTCACCGTGCTCGTCGGCACGAGGCCCATGCCGCACTTGGGGCATTGGCCCGGTTTGTCCGACACGACATCGGCGTCGGAAGCCATCGGGCAGGTGTAGAGCACCGGCGGCAGCGCATTGGTTTGTTCGACGGCCGCAGCGGGCTGCGCGGCCGGCTCGGTGGGTGACTGCGGGGTCTCCATCACCGGAATGAGCGTCATGCCGCACTTGGGGCATTTGCCGGGTTTGTCGGACCGCACGTCGGCGTGCTCCGGCATTGGGCAGGTGTAATAGAGCACGCGACCGCCGGGCCGCAGATGCTGCAACTCGCCCGGCGTGACCGGCACCAAGGTCATGCCGCAGATCGGGCATTTGCCGGGATGGTCGTATTGGATGGAAACGTGCGCCGGCATCGGGCAGATATAAACCACCGGCTGCCCCTCGTTGGTCGCGGTCGGCACGTTCGTCAGCCGCGCTGACGGCGGGTTGGCGCGGCCGACCGTCGCGGCCGCGCCCGGTTCCATCATCTTTTGAATCGCCTCGCGGAGCTGGCTTTCGGAGTCGAGCATGAACTGCCCGGACGTCACCACGCGCTCGCCGGCTTCCAGGCCGGTGAGCACTTCGTAGAAATTGCCTTCAGCGCGCGGGCCGAGCGTGACCGCGCGCGGCGCAAACTTCCCGCCGTCCAGCGCCACGAACACCGTGTTCCGCTCGCCGCTGCGCAGCACGGCGGTGTCCGGCACCAGCACCACCGAGGGCGCCAGTTCGGATGTGATTTCCACCGACGCGAACATGCCGGGTTTGAGGAAATATCCCGGATTGTGGAATTCCATCCGCACTTTGGCCGTGCGGGTCTTTTCGTCCACGGTCGGATAAATGTAAGTGACCCGGCCGCGAAACTTACGGTCCGGCAGGTAGCTCAAGCTCACGGTCGCCTCCTGGCCCAGCTTGATGAACGGCAGGTCCTGCTCGTAAATCTCCGATTGCACCCACACCAGGCCCAGGTCGGCGATGCGATACAGCTTCATGCCCGCGTCCACCATCTGGCCTTCGACGACGGATTTTTCCATGACGAAGCCGTCCCGCGGCGCGTTGAGCCGGAGCGTTTTCCTGGGCGTGCGCGACTTTTCCAGCTCGGCGATCTGCTCGTCCGAGATGTCCCAGAACTTCAGCTTCAGCCGCGCGCTGGTCCGGAGCGCCTCCAGGCTGGCGTCCGGCGTGGCGGACGAACTCAGCGCCAGCAGATATTCCGTCTGGGCGCTGTAAAGGTCCGGCGAATAAATTTCCAACAGCGGATCGCCGCGCATCACTAACTGGCCGGTCGTGTCCACGTAAAGCTTCTCGGCCCAGCCCTTGAACTTCGTCGTCACGTCCGCGACGGCGGATTCGTCCAGATTCACCACGCCCACGGTGCGAATCGTCCGCCGCAGCGGGCCGCGCGTCACCACGCCGGTGCGGACGCCCATGTCCTGGATCGTGACCGGGTCAATGGCGATGGGGCCCAGGTCCGTGGCCGTCTCGCCCTCGTAAACCGGCACCATGTCCATGCCCATGCTGTCCTTCCCCGGCTGCTGGCGGATCTCGCCGGCGATCATCGGGGACTTGTAGTATTTGATTTTGCGTTCACCGGTGGCGCCGGGCTGCCGGCGAATCGGCGTGAGCTTCATGCCGCAAATCGGGCAGTTGCCGGGATGGTCCTGGATGACCTGCGGGTGCATGCCGCAGGTGTAAAGCGTCTTCCCCTGTGCGGGGGGCGCGGCGCTGTGATCGTGCCCGGTCAGCCTCCCGACGAAAAAGGCCCCGGCGCCCACGGCTGCGACGAGCACAAGCAGACCGATGATTTTGAATGGCTTCATGTTCGCAGAAATTAGCGCTTTGGTGCGGAGGTGGGCGTCGGAGAACTGGCCGCCGGCGGCAGCAGCGGCGCATCCGCCGGCGGCTGGCCCAGGATGAGCAACGAAAGCTCGGCGAGTGTCAGTTCGCACTGCGTGCGGGCCTCGACTTCGGCCAGTTGGAAATTCAGCAGGGTGCGCTCGGCGTCAATCAGGTTGAAGAAATCAAGCTGCCCGCCGAGGTAGCCGACCCGCGCCACGTCGAGCGCCGCGCGGGCCTTGGGAATCAGTTTGTCGCGGAGCAACGCCAGGTTCCGGCCGCTTTCCCGGTAGGTGAAGAGCTGGTCCGCGAAATCCACCGCCAGCGAAATCTGCTCCGCCGAGAGCCGCGCCTGCGCCGAGCGTTTGGCGGCCTGGGCGGCGGCGATGTCCGCGGCGACCTTGTCGCGCCAGATCGGCAGCGTGACGCCCGCCTGCGGGTTCCACATCACCGGCGCGGCCTTCAGGTCCGCGCTCAGGCCCGCCGTGAAATCCGGCACATTGTCCTTCCGGGCCAGCCGGATGCCGGCGTCGGCCGCGCGGACCTCGGCTTCCAGGGCCTTGAGCCGCGGGTTGTGCGCCAGCGCCGCCGTGAAAAGCTGGTCCGACGTCACGTCGAGCGGCGTGGACGCGAACTGCGCCGGCAGCGGCGGGTCCGGCCGGTCGGCGGGCCAGCCGAGCGCGGCCTTGAACTGCATCCGCAGCGGCTGGCGCGAATCTTCGAGATTGGCCAGTTCGGTGGCGGTGCGATCCGCCTCCATCTGCGCGCGGAGCACATCCTGCAACGTGCCCTTGCCGACCTCGTTTTGCGCGCGGGCCAGCTTCTCCAGATCGGCCAGCAGGCGGAGGGTTTCGCGGTTGATGCGGACCTTGTCCGCCAGGAAATGAAGCTGGTAATACGCCTTCTTCACCGCGAAGGCCGACTGGAGGACGGCCGTCTCGAACGCGAAATATCTGGCCTGGCTTTCCGCCGACGCCACGGCCCCGCGCGCCGCCAGCTTGCCGGGTCCGGGAAACTCCATCACCAGCCCCGGCATCAGCGCGGACAGCAGCGTGGCGGTGTTGAAGGTCTGGAAGGTGAACTGCGGATCCGGCAGCGACCGCTCGACGGTGATGCGCTCCACGGACGCCGCCCAGTCAAAATAAGCGGCCTGCACCGCGGGCTGGTTCCGCATCGCGTAGGCGAGGAAATCCTCCAGGCGCGAGGCGGGTGTCAGCGCCGGCAGGGCGTTGGTCCCCGTCGCGGGCGGAAAGTGCTGTTGGACGGTCCGCAGACTCTGCCGGGCGGCGCGTTCGTCCGGCTTGACCCGGCCGGCGCAACCGGCCAGCAGCGATGCCAACGCGACCGCGGCGGCGGCCACGCTTGTCGTTCGCCAGATTCCTGCCAAATTCACGACGAATTCCTAATGCGATCAACCGGCAAATGGGTCCAGTTATATTGAGAGCCGTGTTGCCCGCGAGCAGCACGGCTCTCATCGCGTTCCGGCGCTATTCTCCCACATCGGGCCGGTCAGTGCATCCCGGACATGCCCGTCATGGACCTGCCGGCGTTCGTCATGGCGCAGCAGCCGGCGTTGCCACCGCCGCAGCCCGTGCAGGTGTGGACGGCCTCGTCCGTCTCCGCCTTGCCCGTGCCGGTCGTGATGATCTTCGTGGCGCAATTCGAGCAGAGGTGATGGGTCACGGTTTTCGTCTCCACCGGCATCGCCGTCTTGAACGTCGGTTCGGCGACGGTCGCGGTGATGTCCTTGCATTTCGGGCACGACATCGCGGCCGTGTCGGTGTGTTTGGCGGTGTTCAGACTGGCCGGCGTTGTGGTCTGGTGCAGCCGCAGGAGCAGTTCAGCCCCCTTCGGCTGCGCCTGAATGGTGGTCAACGCGGGCGCGAACGCCAGGACCGTCACGGCGAGGCCGGCGGCGGCGAGGTTGCGAATGAGAGTGCGAGTTGTTTTCATGATGTTCCTTTCCTGTTCTTGGGTTAAGCGTTTTCGGTTCCGGTTATTTTGGGGCCGTCTTGGCCTTCTTCACCTCGTCGGCCAGTTTCTTCACAAATTTCGCCGGATCCTTGTCGAAATCCTTTTTGCAGACCGGGCAGCAGAATTTGAATTCCTGCCCCTGGTAAACGAACACGTAGGGCTTGCCCATGCCGCCGTCGAGCTTCTCGCCGCTGACGAGGCAGGTTTTCAACGGGTAGGGTTTGGCCTTCGCCGTTTTCGCGCCGGCCTGGGTTTCGCCCAGCCCCGGCGGCACCAGGGCGAGCACGGTCAAAGTGACGCCGAGGGCGAGGGCGTGCTTGAGGAATCGAACGTTGTTTTTCATCTGGCTATCCTGTGATGTTGCTGTTGCTTCCGCGGTCGTCATAACCGCCTTTCAAAGGTGTTTACCCCGGACAGGAAGAAGTCCCGCGGGAATTCTGCGCGCCGGTCCCTGGGGGCCGGTCGGCGGCGTGAGCGCCGGGACCGGCGAAAACGGATGGCAGAAATTGTTGCGGGATTTTGCCGGCTTCGGGGTAACATGGAATGGTCAATGGCGCCGGCGGAGTGGCTGGCGCAGATCGAAGCCATGAAGTCAAAGCTCTCCATGCTCCTGCTGGCCCTGGGTCTGGCGACGCCGGCGGCCGTGCTGGCGGTGCAACCGCTGCTGTCGCCCAAGGCGGCAGCCAACCAAATCCGCGTGGTTCGCGGGGCCAACGTGAACCACCTGGCCGTGAAGACCCCGGCCGGCACGCCGCATACCCGCGCCCTGCAAGCGCGCCCCAGCCGGACCGTCGTCCCCCTGGCGGGCGCGTTCCCCGGCGCCAATCCGTGGCTGGCGACGACTTCCTCCGGCGGCGGGTCTTCGCGCTTTCCGACGCCCGCGCGCTCCTCCGCGCCGCTGGTTCTGACCAACGGGACAGGACAGCAAGTCACGCTGCCGGCACTGCCCGGCGGCATGGCCGTTTCGCCGGCCGGTTCCAAGCTTCCCGCCGTCATCCAATCCATCCGATGAACCCGCCGAACGAATCTCTTCTCGCCGGCGACGGCCACCTCGGCACGTTGCTGCGCGAGGCACGTCCGAGGCCTGAACTGCCGCCCGGCTTCGCGGCCGCGGTCTGGCGTCGCCTCGAGCGCGCGGAGTTGCCGGACGAACCGGCGGTGAACAGGCTGGACCGCGTCGTCGCGTGGCTTCTGCGCCCGCGCCCGGCCCTCGCCGGCGCCATTGCGCTGGCCTGCCTTGGGGCCAGCCTCGGCGCGCATGAAGGCGTTGTCCTTTCCAAGCAGGCCGCCCAGGCGCGCTACGTGGCCGCCGTCAGCCCGCTGAACACCGGTCCGTGACCATGCGGCGCTCGTTGCTCATCCTGGCCGCGGCGTTGGTTGTCTGCACGGCAGTTGTCGGCGCCTCGTATTTTGTCGCCCGCCAGTGTTGTGCGCATCTGTTGGCGAATTCGAGTGACGATTTGGAATGGCTCCGGAGTGAGTTCCATTTAAGCGGGACCGAGCTGCAGCACGTCCGCCAGTTGCATGAAGGTTACCTGCCCAAATGCCGCGCGATCTGCGCCCGCATTGCCGTCAAAAAGCAGGAACTGGAGGCCGAGTTCGCCGCCAGCACGAACCAGGTCACGCCCGTCATTGAGCAGACGCTCAAGGACATCGCCGTCCTCCGCGCCCAATGCCAGGCGCAGATGCTCCAGCACTTCCAGGAAGTCAGCCAGGCCATGCCGCCGGCGGAAGGCCGCCGCTACCTCGCCGAGATGCAGCGCCTGACCCTGGGCTTTCACGAACAATTCGAGAACCGCATGTCCGGCCCGGCGCACGAGCACGAGCATGGACACCACTGACACGGCGGCGCTCGACCGCGCGGACATGTCGCGTCTGGCCGGCGGGCACGATGCCGCGCTGGACGCGCTGATGGAACGCCACGCCCGGCCGGTGTTCCGCTTCCTTTACCGGATGCTCGGCAACGAGGACGATGCCAACGACCTCGCTCAGGTGACGTTTGTCCGGATTTACCAACATCGAACCGATTTCCGGCCCGAGACGAAGTTCACCACCTGGCTTTACACCATCGCCGGCAACCTGGCCCGCAACCACCACCGCTGGCTCGCGCGGCATCCCACGGTGTCGCTCGACAAACCGGCCGACGCGGACGAACCAGGCCTGGCGGACACCCTGCCGGCAAAAACCGCTTCGCCCGGTGACGCCGCGGTGGCCGCCGAGCGCGTTGCCGCCGTGCGGGCGGCCGTGAACCAGCTTCCCGAAGACTTGCGCGAAGCCCTGGTTCTTTGCGAATGGGAGGAACTGCCGGTGGCCGAGGCCGCCGCCGTGCTCGGCGCGACGCCCAAGGCCGTCGAATCCCGTCTCTACCGCGCCCGACAGTTGCTGCGGGACAGGCTGCGGAAATGGTTGTGAAGCGAAGTTTGGTTTCGGATCTTCCCCGACGGATTCAAATCGAGTTCGAGTTCGTTTTCCCTTCATCCGGCAACTCGGGTCATTTCCTGTTCGTCAACCCGCGAAAGGCCGTTACAGTTCCCGCATGACACGCCATTGCCATAACTGCGGCTGGGAATGGAAGGACGAAGGCCCGCCCGGCCGCAGCGACACCTGTCCCCAGTGCCACGCCGAGCTGCGCGTCTGCCTGAATTGCGCCCGGCACGATCCGCGCGCCGCCTACGAGTGCGCCGAGCCGAAGGCCGATCCGGTGATGGACAAGGACCGCGCGAACTACTGCGAGTGGTTCACCTTCGCCAAGCGCGCGTACCGGCCCAAGCCCGGTCGCGACCGCGCTGCCGAGGCGCGCGATGCGTTCAAAAAACTTTTCGGCGACTGAACCTAAACTCGCTTTCGCCATGATCCCACAAGTGCGCAGACTTCGTAAACAACGTCACCGGAAACACGGCTCGTCGGGGTGGCCGGCCATCGCGTTCGTCACGGCGATGCTCGCGCTGGTCGTCGGCTCGCGGGTAGCATTCGCGGCGTCGGCGGGCGGCGTTTTCAACGTCCGCGACGAGGGCGCGGCCGGCGACGGCGTGACGCTGGACACGGCGGCCATCAACCGCGCGGTTGAAGCCTGCGCGCAAGCGGGCGGCGGGCAGGTGTTGTTTCCGCCGGGCCGGTATCTCAGCGGCACGGTGCGGCTGCGGAGTCACGTGACGTTGTTTCTCGACGCCGGCGCGACGTTGGTGGGCACGACCAACCTCACCGAATACCAGCAGCCCACACCGCCGGATTTCATGCCGGAGGCACGCTGGGGCAAATGGCATCGCGCCTTGATTGTCGGCGAAAATGTCGAGGACGCGGCGATTGCCGGTCAGGGCGTGATTGACGGGAACAAAGTGTTCGACCCCACCGGCGAGGAGCACATGCGTGGGCCGCACGGGATCGTGCTCGTGAACAGCCGGCGGTTCACCTTGCGCGACGTCTCGATCCTCGACGCGGCGAACTACGCGTTTTACCTGGAAGTCTGCGACGACGTGGACGTGCGGAACGTCAAGTTCACCGGCGGCTGGGACGGCGTGCATTTCCGCGGCGCCGCCGGGCACGATTGCCGCAACGTGAACATCATCGGCTGCCAGTTTTACACTGGCGACGACGCGATCGCCGGCCGTTACTGGGATCGCGTGGTGATCTCCGGCTGCATCGTGAATTCCTCCTGCAACGGCATCCGCCTGATCGGCCCGGCCACGCATTTG
Organism: bacterium; assembly: GCA_021780105.1. Lineage (GTDB taxonomy): Bacteria > Verrucomicrobiota > Verrucomicrobiia > Limisphaerales > J093 > JAJXZJ01. The sequence continues at coordinate 9,462 of JAJXZJ010000040.1, read as the reverse complement.
CTCATCCACGACTGCCTCTTCTATGGCCCCGGCGTGCGGCCGCACCGCACCTCCGGTCCCGCGCACCGCACGAACATGCTTTCCGGCATCATCCTCCAACCCAGCGCCTGGGACGCCTCGCCCGGCCCGCTCGACGACGTGGTGATTTCCGACATCACGATGCACGACGTCGCCTCGCCGGTGACGATCTGGATGAAGCAGGGCAACACCGCCGGCCGCATCACGGTGAGCCGGCTCAGCGCGACGGGCGTTTACCGCGCGGCGGCATCGGTGGAAAGCTGGGCCGACGTGCCGATGACGAACGTCGTGTTCCGCGACGTGGACCTCGAGTTCACCGGCGGCGGCAAGGCGGACCAAATCCCGCTGACCGTGAAAGGCCCCGGCGTGGATTGCCGGCCGCTGCCCGCGTGGGGTTTCTACGTCCGCAATGTGGAGCGGCTCACGCTCGAGGACGTCCGGTTCAGTTGCGCCGATGACGATTTCCGGCCCGTGGTGGTGGCGGACGGCGTCAAGCGACTCGACCTCGACAACGTCCGCTTCCCGAAAATTCCCGGCGTGCGTGAGCCGGTCGTGATGACGAACGTGGCGACGCTGAACGTCCGGGAAACCGCGCTGCCCGCGGCGGCACGTTGAACCCGGCGCTTACTCCACCGGCCGGCGTCGGACGAGCCACTGGTTCAGCCACAGCGAACCGGCGATCAACGCACCGCCGGCAAGGAGCTTCGGGCAGGCGACGCTTTCGCCGAAGAACAGCACTGAACAGAGGATTGCGAACGGGATTTTCAGATTGTTGGCAATGGCCAGCGCGCCCGGATTTGTCCGCCGCGCGCCGAAGTTCCACAGGAAGAAACACAGCCCCGACGCCACCAGGCCGAGATACAGCAACACGCCGACCTGTTCCCGCGTGACGTGGGTGTGCTGCCAGTCAGTGGTGAGCAACGCCGCCACGCCGGCGGCCGCAACCGCGCCGGCATAGACGAAACCGAACACCTGCGTGTCCTTCACGCCCGGACAGCGGCGCATGAGGCGCGGATAAAACACCTGCCCGGCGGCGAAACAGAGGTTCGAGAACTGGATCAGCGCAAATCCCGCGCCGAGATCCGCGGGGCGGATTTCGTGATAAACGAGGACGCCTGTGCCCGCCACGGCGAGCGCCACGGTGAACAGAAAATGCGCGTGAAACCGCCGGGCGCACAGGTCGTTGATCAGCGTTACATAGAGCGGCGTGAAAATGGTAAACAGTGCCACCTGGTAGGCCTGGAGAAATCGGAATGACGCCACGTAAGCCACATACATCAGGCCGAACTGCACCGCGCCGACGCCTGCCAGGCGCGCAGCCATAGGCGCCGGCACCGCGCGCGGCCGCAGCCACGGCAGAAACAACACGAGCGACAAACCCAGTCGCACCAGCGACACGAAGCTCGCGTCGAGTCCGGCGAGTTGCGTCTTGATCAGCCCGAAGGACAGTCCCCAGACCAGCGAAACCACGATCAGATAAACCATGTCCGCGCGCCATCACAGCGGGATTGCCCTCGCGCGGCAACCGGATTGCGCTACCGCTTGCGGCCAGCACCTCTGTGCGAGAATGCCGACGTCCAGTGCGGAGCGTCAGACGGTTCCCAACGCCGTTCAGATGGCCCGAGCGGACGTTTTTCGGCCCGTGCAACCAGAATACCGCTCCGTGCGCGGCATCAGGCGCTCCGTGCGGGCGGTGAAGATTGCCGCCGGACATAAAGACCTTAAGAACGCTTCCTGCCCGCGGCGCGATTTTCGGCTGGCGGACCTGATTGCCAACGCTGTAGGTTCGTTTACACTATCGCTGCGGTCGGCGGCCGGAGGCAGCTCCGGGAATCAGCCACCGTGAAGATGATGAACCTCGCTGCGGCGGGTGGTTTCTGACCTGCGAATATCGCCCGGTCGGGAAACGGCAAGAAAGGAATGATGCGTATGACGGCAATGTCCAGAAGGCAGTTCATTGAGAAGACGGCGATCCGTTCCGGCGCGGCCGGGCTGCTCGTCGCGAGTGCGGGCAAGCTGGCCGCCAATCCGCTCGGCCTGCCCATTGGCAGCCAGGTCTGGCCCCTGCGTCCGATGCTCAAGGACTTTCCGGCGTTCGCGAAAAAGATCGCCGCGATCGGCGTAACCCGGCTCGAACTCTGTTCGCCGATCGGTTATGGCGCCGAGTTTGCGTCGTTGGCCGACGCGAAGGAAGTGAAGCAGATTCTGGCCGATCACGGTCTGAAATCCGAAAGCTCGCACTTCACCATGCACGAACTGCGGCATAGCCATGAGAAGTGCATCGAGTGGGCAAAGGAAATCGGCATGACGCAGATGCTCACCGCCAGCCTGGGTGACGGCAACGGCGGCGATCACCCGACGCTCGATCAGGTGAAACGGGCGGCCGACGAATACAATAAAATTGCCGCCGTGGCCGCGAAGGCCGGCATCCAGCAGGGCCTCCACAACGAGGGCTTCGAACTTTCCCTTGTGGACGGCGTGCGGACCTACGACCGGTTGTTTGACCTGCTGGATCCCAAGCTGGTCAAGTTCCAGTTCCAGATGTCCACGATCACGGCCGGGCTGGTGGGCGCGGACTATTTCCACAAGTATCCCGGCCGGTTCATCTCGATGCACCTGCAGGATATTGACATGAGCCGCGCGGGACATCCGCAGGTGTCGCTCGGCCAGGGCAGCATTGACTGGGTGAAGACGTTTACCGCGGCGAAGGTGGGCGGCGTCGAAAACTACTTTGTCGAGCAGTCCTGGCAACTCACACCGCAGAGTGTCGCTTATCTCAAGACGTTGACCGTTTGATCGCGACGGAGGTGCGTGCCCCTTGTGGGGACGCAGATGCCACCGAGAAGCGGAGATTCAAAAGGCACAAATGACCTCTCTGTGCCTCTTCGACTCTGCGGTCAAGGAACAATAGAGAGAAGGCGCTGCTGGCTGGAACTCAGACCGGCTCAAGCCTCTTGAATCGAGCTTGAACGGGCGGCGCAGCCGTGGCAGGATTTGCGTCGATGACAAGCCCCAAACCACTTTGGTCTTCGCCCTTGCCTTTGAGACATTAATACTGTTAGACTTTTATACTTATGGTCGTGTGGCATCTATTAATGCGCTATGCGGAGACGATTCAACGAGTAGAGAATCTGGTGCGGCTATACGAAACTCATCCCGGGGCGGCTGGCCGGGGGCGGTCGGACATCACGACTACAGACATACTGAGAGCCGCCGTGGTATTGCTTTACGCGACGGTTGAGGAGATGTGCCGTACTGTTGAGGCGCAGTTGCTGCCATTCAGTTCCGAGGAGGCTCTCAACTCCGTTCCGCTTATCGGAACGTCCAAAGGGCGGCCAGAGAAGTTTTTCTTGGGTAAACTGGCTCAGTACAGGGGCAAGAAAGTCGAGGAAGTCCTCAGGGAATCCGTGGAGGCGCATCTGGAGTCGGCGTCGTACACTTCAGTAGAGGAGTTCTGCGCCTTCCTCAAGCGCGTGGGTCTTTCACCGAAGCACTTCAAGGAGCACTTCAAGGAGCTCGCCTCACTGATGGACCGGCGGCACCACATTGTGCATCAAGCCGACCGAAATGACGGTCGTGGCTCCGGTCACCACTCCGCGCGGTCACTCGGGCGCAACCAGGTGAGGACGTGGATCAGGACCGTGCAAGGCATTTGTCAAGGCTTTCAGCAGGCATTCACCAATGATCTGCCTAAATACAAGCGGGTCTAACTTTTGTTGCAGCGAATGCGAGGGTCGTGTCTCGGTTGCGAGACTGAACTCTGGGGTGCGTCGGTGACCCTTTTCGTTCGTCCGTAGAACCCATTTACCAACACACAAACTTGGAGAACGTATGAATATGTCAGTAGGCCATGTGCAGGGATTGGCGGTCTTGGCAGCCTTGTTCGGGATTGCGTCAGCCATCTTCTGGATGGTTGTCGGGTGGCGGGCGATGCGGGCGCACGAACGAATCGCCGACGTCTCGGAGGAGGCCGCGCGCCGATTGCGCGAGGCCGGCAAATGAGTCCATGACGCATTTGTTGCACGGAAGCAGGAACACGAAATACATGAATCCGAACATCGTTATCAGGAGCGAAACCGACGCCGATGCAGGCGCGATTACCGAGGTGACCGTCGCCGCGTTCAAAACCCTGGAGATCAGCCAGCACACCGAGCAGTTCATCATCGAGGCCCTGCGCGCCGCCAAGGCGCTCACGCTTTCGCTCGTCGCCGAAATGGATGGCCGCGTGATCGGTCACATTGCCTTCTCGCCCGTGACCATCTCGGACGGCACCGGGAACTGGTTCGGGCTGGGGCCGGTTTCGGTGTTGCCGGCGTTCCAGCGGCAGGGCATTGGGAAGGCGCTGATACAGGAAGGGCTGTCACGGTTGAAGGCGATGAAGGCTCAGGGATGTTGTCTCGTGGGACATCCGGATTACTACCGGAGATTCGGGTTCAAAAACATGCCGGGACTTGGGCTTGAGGGAGTGCCACCGGAGGTCTTCTTTGCTCTGTCGTTCGAGGGGCCTGCTCCGCAGGGCACCGTCGTTTTCCACGAAGGATTCAAAGCGAATGGCCGCCAGGAAGGCGCCGGCGACACTTTACCGCGCACCTGACCCCTGCCGTTTCTCCGCGCTTCGGTGGTCGTAGGACAGCCGGCGCGGCGGTCTCCCATATTCTGAAATCAGGACCGGCAGGATGCTGGCCTGCGCCGGCGGTCTCAATCCACCGTGTCCACCGAGGGTTCCCATTTGCTCCTCGGTCGTGGCGACTGGTTCGGCCGCAACATGCGTTTCTGCCGCTCGCGGTCGCCGGCGTTGCGGACCACAGGAATCGGCTGCTCGGTGTTGATGTCCAGGCCGGTCACATACATCGCGGCGGCGCCGGTCATCGGCAGCGGGATGAAGTCCTGCACCTGCTGAAGGTTCCAGTTTTCCTTCTTCAGGAATTGTTCCACCGCGCCCATCTCCTTTTCCGTGCAGCCGGGGAAGCTCGAAATGAAGTAGGGCACGAGGTATTGCTCCCTGCCGGCGGCCTCGCTGAGTTCATGGAATTGTTCCATGAAACCCTGGAAGTCGCCGGCCGGCTTGCGCATCCGCCGCAGCACCTCCGGGTGGAGATGCTCCGGCGCCACTTTCATGTGGCCGGAGACATGATTTTGCACGAGTTCCTTCAGGTACTCCGGCGTGCGCAGCGCCACGTCCATGCGGATGCCGGACTGGATGAAGACGTGTTTCACGCCCGGCTCCGTGCGCGCCCGGCGGAGGAGGTCGAGCTGCTGGGATTCGTCAATGCCGAAGTGCGGACAGATCGTCGGCCAGAGGCAACTGGGCCGGTGGCAGTTTTTGCAGGCGTCCACGTGGCCGTTTTCGCAGGCGTAAAGATTCGCCGTGGGGCCGCCGAGGTCGGACACCGTGCCGCGAAACGTCTCCGCCTCGGTCATCCGCCGGATTTCCTTCAGCACGGAATCCACGCTGCGGCTGGTGAGGAATTTGCCCTGGTGAAAGCCCAGGCCGCAGAACGTGCAGCCGCCGGCGCAGCCGCGGGAAACGATCACCGAGTCCTTGATGGACACGAAGCCCGGCACCTTGCCGCGATACGACGGGTGCGGCAGTCGCAGGAACGGCAGTTCGTAAAGCGCGTCGAGTTCCGGTCCCGACAGCGGGAGCGCGGGCGGTTCCATGAACACGGCGCGGTTGCCGTGCATCTGGACGAGGCGCTTGCCGCAGTAAGGCGTTTGCTGCGCTTCGACCACTTTGGTGAGCCGCAGCAGGAGTTTCTTGTCATGCTGCAAGTCTTCCCAGGACGGCAGCAAAATGGCGTCGCTAAAAACGGCGGCGGCCGTGGTCTTCGCGCCGAGGAACAGCGCCGTGCCGCGGATTCCGCTCAAATCGCGGTTGCCGGTGCGCAGGCGTTTCGCGATTTCGCGGATGGCGAATTCGCCCATGCCATAAACAAGAATGTCGGCCTTCGCGTCGGCCATGATCGAAGGCCGCAGCTTGTCCTCCCAGAAATCGTAATGCACGACGCGCCGCATGCTGGCCTCCATGCCGCCGAGCACGACCGGCACGCCGGGGAAGGCGCGGCGGCACAGTTGCGCATAGACGACGGCGGCGTGGTTCGGGCGTTTGCCGGGCGCGCCGTCCTCGCTGTAAACGTCCTCCTTCCGCTTGTGCCGGGCGGCGGTGTAGTTCGAGAGCATCGAGTCGAGGTTGCCCGCGGTCACGCCGCAGAACAGCCGCGGCCTACCCATGACCTGGATGGATTCGCTCCGCCGCCAGTCCGGCTGGGCAATGATGCCGACGCGCAGGCCCTCGGCCTCGAGCACGCGGCCGATCACCGCCGCGCCAAACGACGGGTGGTCCACGTAGGCGTCGCCGGTGACGAGCAGCACGTCCAATTCAGCCCAGCCCCGCGCGTCCATTTCGGCGCGGGTCATGGGGAGAAAGGCGTTGGCGTTCGGCGGCGGCTGATTTTTCAAGGCGTCCATCACTGCGCGGAACGATGCTCCATGCGGTCGAGCCGCGCAAACGGAAGCCGCGCGCCGCGGCGGTTTTTCCGCGTGACGACGGCGGCGCGGCCGTGCCATAAACCGGCATGGCAACGCTCACGGCCACCGAGATTCGCGCCGCGCTGGCCGCCGTGCCGCAATGGCGGAAACGCGGCGCCATCATCGCCCGCACCTACGAGTTCGCCGACTTCGTGGCGGCGATGAAATTCGTCAACGCCGTCGCGCGCCGGGCCGAGCAGGCGGGCCACCATCCGGACATTGACATCCGCTGGAACCGCGTGACGCTGGCGCTCACCACGCATGACGCCGGCGGCCTGACCGCGAAGGATTTTGCCCTCGCCCAGGCGTGCGACCGGTTGATCTGAGCCGCGCCGCTGCTTCCCGAATTGTCCGACCGATTTTTCCATGAACGAACTCCGCGATTTCTTTCAACACCAGTTTGGCGCCGCGCCAACCCACTTCGTCCAGGCCCCCGGCCGCGTCGAACTGCTCGGCAACCACACCGATTACAACCAGGGCCTCGTGATGGCGCTGGCGGTGGACAAGCACATCACGCTCGCCGTGGCGCCGCGCAATGACGGCGTCGTGGAAATCCGCGACATGGCGTTCCCGGAAGTCGCCCGCTTCCGCGTGGACCAGATCGAAAAAGACCCCGCGATTCCGTGGGCGAATTATCCGAAGGGGCTGCTGCTCCAGCTTCAGCAACGCGGCGTGAAGTTTGGCGGTTTCAACGCCGCCATCCGCAGCACCATTCCGCTGGGCGCCGGACTGAGCAGTTCGGCCGCGTTCCTCGTCTCCACCGCGCTGGCGGTGCGCAAGCTGTATCCGTATTCGCTCACGGACGCCGGCGCCGGCGCGCCGCCGCCGCCCGAGGCAAACAGCGCTTTGCCGCCGCTGGATTACATGCAGAAAATGCTCCTCGCCAAGGCGTGCCAGGCCGCGGAAAATCAGTTCGTCGGCGTGAACTGCGGTTTGCTCGACCACATTTCGTCACTGTTCGGCCAGGCGTGGCAGGTGATCTTGATTGACTGCCTGCACCTGACCGTGAACTGGTCGCCGCTGCACGGGGACATTGCGGTTGTCGTCTGCCATTCCGGCGTGAAACATGCGCTGGTCGGCGGCGAATACAACGACCGCCGGGCGCACTGCGAATCGGCGGCGAAGACGCTTGGCGTGCCGTCGCTGCGGTTTGCCACGCCGGAAATGCTGGAGGCGAATCAGGCGAAACTCGCGCCGCGCGACCTTGGCTGCGCGCGGCACATCGTCGGCGAGAACCAGCGCGTCACGGAAGGCTCGCAACTGCTTGCCGCCGACAAATTGGTCGAGTTCGGCAGGCTGCTGCTCGTCAGCCACGAGAGTTCGCGGCACAATTTCCTCAACAGTTGCCCGGAACTGGACCTGCTCGTCGAACTGGCCAAGACCCACGCGGGCTGCCTCGGCGCGCGGCTGACCGGCGGCGGCTTCGGCGGCGCTACGCTGAACCTCGTGCGACGTGACCAGGCGGAGGATTTCCGGGCGAAAATGGCCGCCGGCTACGAGCAAAAGACCGGCCGCAAACTGCAATCCTGGATTTGTCAGGTCGTGAACGGCGCGGCGTGAAAGAACCAGCGCGTTTCACGCGCGAAGGTAGGCGCCGCTCTCCGAGCGAACCGATGGCAATCGGTAGGGCGGCGCTGCGCCGCCGCCCACATTTCGAGCAGAGCCGCAGCTCCGCATCAAGCCAAGGACGACGCGGTGCGAAAACCGCGCCCCTATCTTGGTTTGCGGTCTGGTCTCACTTTCATTGCAATCCCGGCCGTTTCGCCGGCGGCACGTAGTCCTTGTGCCAATAGAGCGACCAGAGCCGCTCCAGCCGGACCTGCTCGACATGGCCGTCGTAAAACGAAACGTTGATCGCTCCGGGCAAGGGCGCCGAGGACGGGTAATTCGTGGAGGCGTGACCAGCGCCCGAACCGTGGCGGGGAATCGTGAACTGGTTCATGCCCAAACTGAAGGTTCCATCTTGGTTCTGGCCGGTTACCAGATTTGCCGCCGGCAGGTCGGTGGCCTGGGGCCAAGCACACCACGCGGTGACACCATCGGCAAAGACCGGCGTTTGCGATGGGTGATCCATCTCCCCCTCGACCGCAAACGTGTGATCAGGTCCCGCCGGCCTAAAACCCTCGCCATCACTATCGGCATTCCACCACCAGGTGCCCAGCCAGTTGTTGTAAGTGTAACTGCCAAATTGGGCAGGGAGCCCTGACGTAATTGACGTAATAGGCGGACCAAACTGGAATCCCCCGCTCGATGAAGGCGCCGACGGCACGGGTTGCGACGGCGCCGGTTGTCCCCCCCACAGCAAAACACATTTCCAAGCCGAGCCAACTGTCCCGGCGGGCCAGGGCAAAACCCCATACAACGCCTGCCAATCTGTTAACCCTCCGGGACGCGGCCCCCCGGCGGGGGCAGCAGGGCAAATCCACCCTTCGTTGGGCTTGGCCCAGTGGTTAACAGCCCAGTCCAACACGGCCGTCTCGTGTAGATCAATAGGCCCGCCATCGCTATTGGTGGCGAAGCGGTCGGCTCCCAGCCGGCCGGAGTCGTCGTCCACGGCCATTTTGAAGGGCAGCGTGATCTGCCGCAGGTTGTTCAGGCACACGACGCTTTGCGCCTTGGCTTTGGCCATAGCCAGCGCCGCCAGCAGCAACGAGGCCAAGATACCGATGATCGCGATGACCACCAGCAGTTCGATGAGCGTAAAGCCAGTCCACCGCCACGCTGGCCCCTGCTTTCTCGCTGGCCGATTGACTCTTGCTGAGTTCATGGCTGAATCGGTTGCTGTATAAACTCTGACCAAGTTTCCCGGTGCGGCTCGTGATCAATGTTCCACCGGCGTCGCGCTTGGTCGGTCAGCGCCACCCAAGCCGCCAGTTTTTGGCACTCCACGTGGCCATCGCAAAAAAGTTCATTCGC
>JAJXZJ010000004.1 GCA_021780105.1 bacterium | reverse complement strand
GACAGCGCACCAGATCCCACAGCTTGGGGGTCTCGCGAATCTCCAAAAACACCGTCCCGCTTGCCCGCTCGAAACGGCTCTCGATCACTTCCCAGTTCAAGCCCAATCCCAACAGTTCGTGAAACAGTTTTTCAGGCGTCATCCTGCCAGCCTACCCAACCGCTTCCCCGATTCCACCGAAAACAGCGGGGAATCTCTGTATCGCTACCCCGATCGAGTGTCCGCGCGTCTCGTGCTGGTTTCGTTGGCAGTCATGTTTGCCGTCTCGTGGCTCGCGATTCGGCTGCGGCTGACCCAGCCTTACGTTCTGGCTGGTTGGTCATGGTATCTGGTCACGCTGCTTCCGGTGATTGGGCTTGTCCAGGTCGGGCGGCAGGCAATGGCTGATCGTTACACCTATCTGCCACTCGTCGGCTTGTTTGTAATCATCGTCTGGGGCGGGAGCGATTTGCTTCGGCGTGTTCCGCGCTGGCAACCAGCGGTGGTGGGGGGAGTATCGGTTGTCTTGTTGGCCTTGGTCGTCCAGACACATTTCCAATTGAACTGTCAGTTCAAGGCGGTGCCGGGGTGTGATCAAAGCTTCCAGCCGGGGCGGAAGGGGTAATTCACAAACTGCGCGGCTTCCTTGATGTTCGGCGAGTGCATCCGGGGGCCGTCCCATTGCATCGTGACACCCTTGCCGACGCGCAGGGCCACGCAGCCGAGGAGGATGATTTCCGTGAGGTAGGCCGCGATGTCGAAGCGCGAGTAAGGCAGTTCGGGATTGTTCGTCTTGATGGCCTGGACCCACTCGGCGTGCTGGCGGAAGTCGGTGTCGCCCCTGGCCGGGTTGCGCGGGATGGATTGCGGAATGGCCTTCACGGCGTCGTGATTGCTGCTGCTCTTGAATTCCGTTTCGCCGTTGAGCCGGACATAGAATTGCGCGCCGTAGTCGTCCGGCGAGAAAATCCTGCCGCGGTCGCCGATAAGCAGCGCGCCGGAGCCGGGGAGTTGGCCGGTCATCTCGGTGATCTCCCTGGTGATGTCCGACGAGGGACGGAAGCTCCTCGGATCGGAGGGATTGCCGTCATACCACCAGAGCTTGGTCGGTGGCAGGCCTTCGCGCGCCGGGAAGTCGAAGCGCAGTTTGGAGGACAGGGGGTAGGTTTCCCTGTTCATGCCGCTGTTGTCCTCGGCTTCGACCGCCGTGGGATAGCCGAGCCTGGCCGCGCGGAAGGGCATGTTGACGGTATGGCAGGCCATGTCGCCGAGCGCGCCGGTGCCGAAGTCAATCCAGCCGCGCCATTTGAACGGGTGGTAAACGCCGCGCTTGTAGGGCCGCATCGGGGCCGGGCCAATCCACAAATCCCAATTCAGGTAAGCGGGCACCGGATCTTCGCCGGGCGGCCGTTCGATGCCCTGCGGCCAGATGGGGCGGTTGCTCCAGACGTGGATTTGACTCACGTTGCCGATCAACCCGGCGTGGACCACTTCCACGGCGCGGCGTAAACCGTCCTCGGAGCTGCCCTGGTTGCCCATCTGTGTGATGACCTTGTGCCGACGGGCCAGATCGCGGAGATACCGGGCTTCATAGACCGAGTGAACCAGCGGCTTCTGCACATAGGCGTGTTTGCCCATCGTGATGGCCGCCGCTGCCGCCAGCGCGTGGACGTGGTCCGGCGTGGACACGGTGACCGCGTCGAGGGACCGGCCCACTTCGTCCAGCATCTTGCGGTAGTCCAGGTATTGCCTGGCCCTCGGATATTGGTTGCCGCGGGCGCGCAGCGTGTTGCCATCAACATCGCTCAGGGCCAGGACGTCGGCTCCGGCGTTGGCCGTGTAGTTGGTGTCGCTCTCGCCTTTGCCGCCGGCGCCGATGACGCCGACGGCGACGCGTCCATTGGCGCCCAGCACGCGGCCGAGATACGGAAAGCCCAGGGTCGCTGCCGTGCTGGCGGCGAGGGCCGACGAGCGTAGAAAACAGCGGCGGGTAAAGGCTTTCGTTGGCCGGTTCGCGTGAAGATTCTTCGGTGCGTCCATGCGAATTCCCTACGCCCGGAGCACCCGGTGGACAAGTTATTTCTCGGTGATCCGGGCCGACAAATCAGGTTGACTCTTGCTGGTGGGGGGCGAGAGTTGTGCCGACGGTTGCCGCCGTCACCGGCTTATGTGGAAAACGACTTTGTTCCTTGGCGTCTGGTTGATCCTGCCGCGCGCCGCGGCCAGTCCCACCAACGCACCCACCGCCACGCAACTCACCAACGCCCTGCCTGCCATCAAGCAAGCGCCCGTTCCAGAGGCCGTCCTGTTGACGCCGCCGCTGGTCAAGGCGCCGGCCAAACCGGAGGGTTCCAAAGTCGTCGTGGGGGGCGCCATTCCCAAGGTTGCCCGGAGCAAAAGCTTTTGGCAGATGTTCAACCCCTTCGCGCCGCGCGAGTATGGCAACGGCGAGGAGAACGTGAACCGCGATTTGCTGACCGGCCGTGCCCAGGGCGTCACGCTGCTTTCGTTCAGCTTCCCGTCGCCCGCACCCAAGAAAGCCAAGCACCCGCCGGCGGCCGCACCCGCGGCGCCCGCCCAGCCGGCTAAATAGTCCGGTCGGAAGTGGTGTCCCTTCCCGACACTGGCGGCTCCGCCAGGGGAGGTGCTCCCGTTTTGCCGGGCATCCAAGTGACCGGTGGGTTTCCGGTCAGCGACCGGCATCCGCGGCATCGGTGTCCAGCCGTGGTTGAACTGCGTTTTCCCGGCTAAGGCGAACTCCCCGGAGCATCCACGATGCCATCCCGTCTAACGGCTTCGATAAGACACACGGCAAACGCCGGGAAAGGTTCGGACATGAAAGTGCGTATCAAATGGCTGGTGCTGACGGGTTGTGCGCTGCTGCCTCTGGCGGCCTCGGCACTGAGCCTGGAGATCGGGCGCGACATCTGGTTTCCCCAGGGGTTCGATTCCCACAGGGCGGCGGCGATCCGGGCGGTGATCCAGGACGAACGCTTCCATTTCGTTGGCGGCGTGGTGAGTTGCTGGCCTCCCGACAACGGGACGCGATTGAGTTTTGCCGGCGATGCCGCGTCGCTGAACCGGTTCTTCAAGGAATTGCGCCAGCTTCACGGCGTCGGGCTGCGGCTCATCCTCTATCGCGGGCGCAACGACGATCTGCGGCGGGACAGTGCCTGGCAACTCGACTTCTCGCAGGCGAAAACGAACCAGCTCGCGGTTTACCTCAACCTCAACGCCCCCAACCTCGACTTTGCGAAGATCAACTTTCCGGCATGGCCGGCCCCGTGAGGCAGGCGACCGGTGCCGTGCGCCAACCCGGCCCGCTGACAACCCGCTTTGAATCCTGCGCCGGCCGCGGCCGGCGCCCTCCGGCCGGGCCGCCGATGTTCGTCCGAATCTCACGGGCCAAAGGATCGGCATCACGTCTGGCGGAAATCCGATCCGCCACGACTGCCGACGTGTGTAACGCATTTGTAACAGTTGTGTCATTAAACCGACACGCCGGCCGCCGAACATCACCTTGCGGGCTGGTTGTGCCACACGGCACATCCACGCCGCAAGGCGCAACGAGACGAATTCACGCATGAACAACGCACATCCCCATCGGATTGTCTTCACGGCCGGCCGGCCGCGCGGGTGTTGGCGGTCTTCGTCCGCGCCGGCGGCCGGTTGCCGCCAAGCCGGCGTGCCCCGATCCACGACGCGTTGTTGAACCTTCCGGCCCCAACCTTGAAACCTTGACCTATTTGTGAAACGCAACCCCATGAAACACTGCTGTTCCCTCGCGAAACGGTTCACCGCGGCGCTGCTCCTCGGCGTCACGGCAGCCTCCGCGCAAACCCTCATCAACGGCGCCGGCTCGACCTTCGACTACCCCGCCTTCACCAAATGGTTTGAGGCCTACGGCCGGACGGATGCCGAGGTCCGTTTCAACTACGCCTCGATCGGTTCGGGTGGCGGCCAGAAGCAACTGCTCAACGAGACGGTGGATTTTGGCGCCTCCGACGCGCCGATGAAGGATACGGACATGGCGGGCGCGCCGGGCAAAATTCTGCACCTGCCGGTCGTCGCCGGCGGCGTGGCCATCATTTACAACCTGCCGGGCAATCCGAAGTTGAAGATGGACGGCGGCGTCATCGCCGGCATGTATCTGGGCCAGATCAGCAAGTGGAACGACCCGAAGATCGCCGCACTGAATCCGGGCGTGACGCTGCCCGATCTGCCGGTTGTGCCGGTGCATCGCTCCGACGGCAGCGGCACGACGTTCATTTTTACCGATTATCTCAGCGTGGTGAACCCGACATGGGCCACGAAGGTGGGCAAGAACACTGCGGTGAAATGGCCGGCGGGCATCGGTCTGGGCGCCAAGGGCAGTGAAGGCGTGGCCGGCCAGGTCAAACAGATTCCTGGTGCCGCTGGCTACGCGGAGCTGGCCTACGCCAACCAGAACAAAATCCCCTGCGCCGACGTGAAAAACGCGGCGGGCAATTTCGTCGCGCCCTCGCCGGACTCCGTCAGCGCCGCCCTCGCCACCGCGAGTATCCCGGATGACTTCCGGTTCTCGATGGTCAACCCGCCCGGCGACAAGTCATATCCGATCGCCGGTGCGAGCTGGGTGCTCGTCTATCAACAGCAGAAGAAGCCCGACCACGGCAAGAAACTCGTCGCGTTCCTGAAATGGGCGGTTACCGAGGGGCAGGCAATTTCCGCCAGGCTGGACTACGCGCCGCTGCCGGAAAACGTCCAGCAGCGTGAGTTGAAGCTGATTGACACAATTAAATACTGACTTCGTTCCTCCGCCCGTTAGCTTGGAGGCGCGAGCCGGACGAAGAGCGCGGTTCCTTCCGCTCTTCGTCCTTTTAGTTTCAACGAACGATGCAACAGACCATGAGCCAGCCGGCGACAAACGCGCCCCGGACCGGAGCGCCCGGGGCGGATCGCGCCTTCCAATGGCTGACGCTGCTGATGGCACTGAGCGTGTTCGCGCTCATCGCGCTGATAGGCTATGAATTGATGCGGGGCGCCCGGCTGTCATTGCATCACTTTGGCTGGCGCTTCCTGGTGAACAGCGACTGGGACCCGGTGAACGACATTTATGGTGCGCTGCCAGCCATCTTCGGCACGCTGGCTTCGTCCGTCATCGCGCTGCTCCTCGCCGTTCCCCTCGGCATCGGCACCGCGATTTATCTGACCGAACTGGCGCCCTTGTGGCTGCGCCAGCCGCTGATCATGTTCATCGAACTGCTGGCCGCCGTGCCGAGCGTCATTCTCGGTTTTTGGGGCATGTCCGTGCTGGTTCCGTGGCTGCGCACCCTGCTGTTTCCGTGGCTGCAAAAGCTGTTCGGTTTCCTGCCCTTGTTCCAGGGGCCGGCCGGCTCCGGCTTCAGCCTGCTGGCGGCGGGCATCATCCTGGCCATCATGATCGTGCCGATCATCACGTCCGTTTCCCGGGAAATCCTGCGCTCGGTGCCGGGGCTGCAGCGCGAGGCCGCCTACGCCCTGGGCGGGACGCGCTGGGAGGTGACGCGCATCGCCGTGTTGAGCTACGCGAAAAAAGGGTTGTTCGGCGCGGTCATCCTCGGCCTGGGCCGCGCCCTCGGCGAAACCATGGCCGTCATGATGGTCATCGGCAACTCGCCGCAAATCGTCCTGAAACTCTTTGCGCCCGCCTCCACCATGGCCAGCGTCATCGCGAACGAATTCAACGAAACCCCGCCCGCCGGTTTGTATCCGAGCGCGCTGTTCGAACTCGGCCTGGTGCTGCTCGGCGTGACCGTGGTGGTCAACATCTTCGCGCAACTGCTGCTGAAAACCTTCGCCGGGCCGAGCGTGAAACCACAGCCCTGACATGACCGTTTCCAACCATCACTGGCGCCGGTTCAAGAACGGCTTCATGCAGACGCTCACCTGCGCGTGCGCGATGCTTGTCGTCACGCCGCTGGTGCTGGTGTTTTATCACTTGCTGCACGAAGGCTTCACCTCCCTCAACTGGGCCTTTTTCACCCAACTGCCCAAGGCCGTGGGCGAAACCGGCGGCGGCATGGCCAACGCCATCGCCGGCACGTTCATTCTCCTCGGCCAGGCGGCGCTGGTCGGCGTCCCGGTCGGTGTGCTTGGCGGCGTCTTCCTCTCCGAATACGGCTCGTCCCGGCTGAACTGGGCCATCCGGTTCGCGGCGGACACCTTGAACGGCGTGCCCTCCATCACCTGGGGCATCGTGGTTTACGCGCTGGTGGTGGTGCCCATGCACGGGCCGTCCGCCCTCGCCGGCGGCATTGTGCTGGGCATGATGATGATTCCGCTGGTGATGCGGACGACTGAAGAAGTGCTGCAACTCGTGCCGACCGGCTACCGCGAGGCCGCGCTCGCGCTGGGCATCGCCAAGTGGAAAATGATTGTCCGCATCGTGGTCCGCACCGCCCTCAAGGGCATTGTCACCGGCGCGCTGCTGGCCCTGGCGCGGGTCGCGGGCGAGACGGCACCGCTGCTTTTCACCGCGTTTGGCAACCTCGGCTGGGCGCACAGCCTGAAGGAACCCATCGCCGCCATGCCGCTGCTCATTTTTAACTACGCGATTTCGCCCTATGACGACTGGCACCGGCAGGCCTGGGCGGGCGCGTTCGTCCTGCTCATGCTGGTGCTGGCCATCAACGTCGGCGTGCGCTTCCTGACGCGCGACCGCTACCGACGGAACTCCTGAACCACCCGACGCCATGCCCGCCATTTCGCCGCTCACGCCCATCCGCGCCTCGGATCATACTGCTGGCACCCACGGCACCGCCCTGACGGCGCGCAACCTGTCGGTCTTCTTCGGCCAGCACCAGGTGCTGAAGCGCGTTTCGCTGGACATCGCCGCCCGGGCCGTCACCGCCATCATCGGTCCCAGCGGCTGCGGCAAATCCACCTTCCTCCGCGCGCTGAACCGGATGCACGAGCTGACGCCGGAGGCCCGCATGGAGGGCGACATCCGGCTCTTCGGCGAGGACATTTACGCGCGCCACGTGGAGCCGGTCGTCGTCCGTCGGCGCGTCGGCATGGTCTTCCAGAAATCCAACCCGTTCCCAACCATGTCCATCGCCGAGAACGTCACCGTCGGCCTGCGCTTGAATGGCCTGCGCGACAAAACCACGCTCACCGAGCGGACCGAACAATCCCTGCGCATGGCGGCGCTTTGGGACGAGGTGAAGGACCGCCTCCACGCGCCGGCCATCAGCCTGTCCGGCGGCCAGCAGCAGCGCCTCTGCATCGCCCGCGCCCTGGCCGTGCAACCGGAGGTGCTGTTGATGGACGAGCCGGCCTCGGCACTTGATCCGCTCGCCACGTCGCACATCGAGGAACTGATCCTGGAGTTGAAACGCAACTTTTCCATCGTCATCGTCACCCACAACATGCAGCAGGCGGCGCGCATCTCGGACTTCACCGCGTTCTTCTACCTCGGCGAACTGGTCGAGTTCGGCCCCACGAACAAGGTGTTCATGAACCCGGAGAAGAGACAGACCGAAGACTACGTGACCGGCCGGTTCGGCTGAGTTGCTTTTCCCCCAAGCACCGCGTATCCCTTAGCCCACCATGACCCACGTCTTTGAACAGGAAATGGCCGAACTGAAGGAGAAACTCCTGACGATGGCCAGCCAGGCCGAGTCCGCCACCTCGCGCGCCGTGCAGGCGCTCGTCGAGCGCGACGACGACCTCGCCCGCCGTGTGCAGGAGGAGGACGCCCTGCTGGATCATCTGGAAATGGAGGTGGACGAGACGAGCATCGGCCTGCTCGCCAAGGCGCCGCTCGCCTCGGACCTGCGGCTCATCACCGTGGCGATGAAAATCTCCCAGAACCTCGAACGCGTCGGCGACGAGGCCACCAAGATCGCCCGCCGCTCCGTGGACCTCAGCAACGAGCCGCAGCTCAAGCCCTACGTGGACATTCCGCGCATGGCCACCATGGCGCTGGACATGTTAAAGGAGGCGCTCGACGCCTTCGTGAACCGCCTTCCGGACAAGGCCCGCGACATCATTCCGCGGGACAAGGAGGTGGATGGTGTGAACAAACAACTCCACCGCGAACTGGCCAGTTTCATGGTGGAAAACCCGGCCACCATCACCCGCTGCCTGCACCTGATGGTGATCTCGAAAAGCCTCGAACGCATTGCCGACCACGCCAAGAACATTGCGGAAGAAGTGGTCTATCTCTACGAAGCCCGCGACATCCGCCACGCCGGCAAAGGCGCCGCCGCCACGCCGTCGGCGGCGTGAAGGAGCGAACGCGGTGCGCCGTCGCCGCACCGCCGAAGCTGACTACGCTGTCCGCACGCCTACCCCAGCCCTTTGAACCCGAAAACCAAAGTTGGGATCGTTTTTGATCTGCATTTCACGCGGCTTGGGGATTGAGTTCCGTGCGTGGCCTCAACTTCGTCGGAGTTGAATTGGGCTGCCGGAAGATGGCTTCGAGCCGGGGCTTGTGACTGGTCAATCCACCCCGGGCGGCGGACAGATGGAGCACCGCTTGATGTCCACTACGGCCCAGGATGGTCCCGCGCAGGAGCACCGCCGCCCGCCGCGTGGCAGGTTGGCAATCGCGGGCGTCGGGGGTGGCGCTTTGCTGGTAGAGACTGAGCCGGTTGAAGGTGAACAGCACCGCCAGGAATGCGGCCTCGGTCGCCCAGAAGTTCTGCGTGCAGAAGTCGTCTCCGCTGCTCAACGGCGGCGCGCCCGTTATAATCGCGTCACAACGCCAGCGGGTTGTCCGTGCGGTTGGTGGCCCAGATCCGGAAGGTGCAGCCGGGCACGTCAATGAGTTGGCGGCCCACCGCCACCTCGGCTTCCCGCACCCGCCCGCGCGCGACCACCAGACAGGCAGGTGGTGCTGCTCCAGAAAGCGCAACTGCGCGTGCTCGAAGAACCCGCTGGCGGAGCAAATCCGGCGGGCGGCCGCAACATCCCGGTTGCGCCGGCGACGCGCCAATGCTATGAAAAGTCACTACACAATCAGCCATGAAGCGCATAACGGAAGCTGTTTCCCGCCGCCGGAATCGCCACGGAACGAACCGCGCGTTCACCTTGATCGAGTTGCTGGTGGTCATCGCCATCATTGCCATCCTGGCCGGAATGCTCCTGCCGGCGCTGGGCCGCGCCAAATCCAAGGCCCAGCAAATCAAGTGCGTGAGCAACCAGCACCAGATCGGCATCGGCTTCATGCTGTATGCGGATGATAACGCCGACACCTATCCGTTGCACGACGGCTGGGCCGCCACCGGCGGCAAATGGTGGACCAACGCCTACACCGGCGGCTACGCGGCTGATTACGGGGGCAACGTGCAGGAAACCAACCGGCCCTTGAACAAATACGTCAACGCCGTGGATGCCTTTCACTGCCCGGGCGACAAAGGCGATGCGCTCAATCCCACGGCCAAAAGTTGCTGGCAGGGCTGGGGCAACAGTTACCTCGTCGAATGGGCCGGCGACGCCTTCCGCGTGGAACACGTGACCGGCGACAGCACCGCGCCCAAGACCGCGCCGGCGAACAAGACAACGCGCGTCAGCCTGCGCCCCGTCACCAAGATCGTTCAAGGCGACTGGCCGTGGCACGCAAACCGCAGCGTCAACGACCCGCACACCGTCTGGCACAATTACAAGGGCAAGCGTTACGAAAACATGCTCTTCGGCGACGGTCACGTGGCGTCCTATCGTTTCCCCGCCGCGATGGACAACTGGATCAGCGTGGCACCGGACGTCAACTTCGACTGGTGGTGACCCGGCGCGGTGATGCCACGGCGCGGCTTGGCCCGCGGCCGCGCCACCGATTCCTGCTTTCCAGCGGCGGCGCGTTTTGTTATCAACGCTCACCATGCCAGATCAACCGGCACCCGGCGCGGACCGTGGCAGCCAGGTTTCTGGCCACGTCACGGGCGTCTTCACCCTGCTCTTCACCGACGTCGTCGGCTCCACCGCGTTGAAGCAGCAGTTGGGCGACCGCGCGGGCGTGGAGGTGATGCAGCAACATCACCAGATCGTCCGGCAGACCCTCGGCGGCTTCGCCGGCGCCGAGGAGATTTCCACCGCGGGCGATTCGTTCCTGATCCTGTTTCCGAAGCCGTCCGACG
This sequence comes from bacterium, assembly GCA_021780105.1. Classification (GTDB taxonomy): domain Bacteria; phylum Verrucomicrobiota; class Verrucomicrobiia; order Limisphaerales; family J093; genus JAJXZJ01. The sequence goes on along the minus strand of JAJXZJ010000004.1, from coordinate 18,104 downwards.
CCGTGCGGTTCGCGTTGCGGCTGCAATCGCGCCTCCGGCAGTTCAACCGCCACCAGACCGTGCCGGTGCCGGATCGCGTGGGGCTGCACCTGGGTGAGGTGGTGATTGAAGAACTCGGCGGCGGCCAGCGCGACGTTCACGGCATGCAGGTGGACACCTGCGCGCGGGTGATGTCCCTGGCGCAGGCCGATCAAATCCTGATGACACGGGCAGTATTCGACAACGCCCGCCAGTCGCTGCGCGGCGAGGAGTTCGCGGACATCAGCGCCCTGGAATGGCTCAACCACGGGCGCTACGAGCTGAAGGGCGTCGAGGAGCCGGTGGAAATCTGCGAGGTGCGGGCGGCCAATGCGGCGACCACCGCCCCGCCCAAGACCTCGGACAAGGCCCGGCGCGTCGCCGACGGCGAGGAACCGGTGCTCGGCTGGCGGCCCGCCGTGGGCCAGCCGGTGGGCAACACCGACTGGGTGCTCGAGGAAAAACTCGGCGAAGGCGGCTTCGGCGAGGTCTGGCTCGGCCGGCACAGGCGGCTGAAGGACCGGCGCGTGTTCAAGTTCTGCTTCCAGGCCGACCGCATCCGCAGCCTGAAGCGCGAGCTGACGCTGTTCCGCCTGATCAAGGAGCGCATTGGCGAGCACCCGAACATTGTACGGTTGCACGAGGTGCATTTTGACGAACCGCCGTTTTTCCTGGAGGAAGATTACGTCGAGGGCCGCGACCTGGTGCGCTGGTGCGCGGCGCACGGCGGTGCCGCCGCGCTTCCGCTGGCGACGCGGCTGGAAATCGTGGCGCAGGCGGCGGACGCGCTCCAGGCCGCGCACGAGGCGGGCGTGATCCACCGCGACGTGAAGCCGGCCAACATTCTGGTAGGGACTGCCAGGCCCGACGCCCGCAACACGCCGGTGCAGGTGAAGCTCACGGACTTCGGCATCGGGCAGGTCATCTCCGCCGAGTATCTGGCGGACGTGACGGCGGCGGGCTTCACGCAGACGATGCTGTCGTCGAGTTCATCGGCCACCGGCACCCAACTTTACCTCGCGCCGGAGTTGCTGGCCGGCCGGCCGGCCTCGACGCGCTCGGATCTGTATTCGCTCGGCGTGGTGCTGTTCCAGTTGCTCGTCGGCGATCTCCGCCGGCCGGTCACGACCGACTGGGCGAAGGCGATTGACGATCCACTGCTGTGCGAGGACCTGCAAAACTGCTTTGCCGGGAACCCGGAGGAACGGTTCGCCGGCGCCGGCCAACTGGCGCACAACCTCCGGCACTGGGAACAAAGGAAGCGCGAGCTGGCCCGGCAGAACGCTGAACGCGCCGAACGCGAGCGCCTGCAGTCGCAAGCGAAGCGGCGCCAGCGTCTGCTCCTGGCCACGGGCGTCGCGGGCGCGGCCTTGCTCGCCGTGGCCGGCGCGCTCGGCTACGGACTGCGCAAGGCCCGCCTGGAGGAACGGGCCGCGCGCCAGCAGGCTTACGCGGCGGACATGAACGCCGCCGCCGGCGCGCTGGAAAAGGACAATTACGCGCAGGCCCGCGACCTGTTGCGCAATTACCTGCCGCGACCCGGACGGCTGGACTTGCGCGGCGTCGAATGGCGTTACCTGTGGCAGGCCGCGCGCGGCCACGATTTGCAGGTCTTCCGCCAGGAAAGTCCGGTGGCCACGATGGCCGTGTCCACGGACCAACGCTGGTTGCTGACGGGCGGACTCAGCGGCCGGCTCGCGGTCTGGAATCTGACGACCGGCCGCGCGGGCACGGCGTTTGACCTGCGCTACGTGAACAGCCCCGCGCTGCTGGCCGCGCTCTCGCCCCGGAACGATCTGGTTGCCTGCGCGACGACCAATGGCGTCTGCCTGCACGAACTCGCCACCCGCGCCGTGGTGACCAACCTGGCCGGGGCCGGCCCGCCGCTGCGCTTCTCGCCGGATGGCCGCTGGCTCGTGGGCGTGCAACGCACGAACCTCGTCGCCTGGGAAGTGGGTGCCTGGACGCCGCGCGTGCTCGCCGGCGGCTGCCAGACCGGCGGATCGCTGCTCGCGTTTTCGGCCGACAGCCGCTTCGTGGTGTTCGGCAATCGCAATGTCAGCAGCCTTGACGAGCTGGACGGCAACTTGCCAACGACATTCGCAGTGGATCTCCAGCACCCCGGCCCGACGCGGCCGTTGCCGGCCGTGCCCGCCGGGGACGGCCTGCGCGCCCTGTGTTTTTCGCCGGATGGCCGGTGGCTGGCCGCCGGCACCTCCGAGGGCGGTATCGGCATTGTTGATTTTGCCACCGGGCGGCCGGTCACGAACTGGGTGGCGCATCCGCGCTATCTTTACGGACTGGCCTTCTCGCCGGACGGCCGCACGCTCGCCAGCAGCGGCAGCGACCAGGTGATCCGGTTGTGGAAAACCGGAAGCTGGGCGCCGGAGGGCGAACTGACCGGCCTGGAGCACGAGGTCTGGGCGCTGCAATACTCCGCCAATGGGCAGGAGATTTACGCCGGCAGCGCGGACGGCACGACGCGGCGGTTCCCGGCGCACCCGCCGCCGCCGCCCGATCACGTCCTGACGATGCCGACCGACAAAATGGTTTTGGGGCCGGCCCGCGACGGCGACGGCCTGTGGACTTACGAGCCGGCCACCGGCGATCTGCGCCTTTGGGACGCCACCAGTGGCGCGGCGGTCCGGACGGTAAACGTGGCGAACCGCCCCGAGTTCGCCGGCCGTTTCCTGTTCCCCTACTCCCTCCGCCACGGCCGCTGGCTGTGCTGGTTAAGCACCAACACGAGCATCGTCGTGATGGACCTCGAAGTCCCGTCGGCCGTGCGTCACGCCGAACTGCCCGGCCCGGCCGGCAATTACTGGACCGTCTCGCCGGACGGCAAGTTGCTCGCGGGCGCGTTCACCACGTCCTCGAACAACGTTGAGCCGGTCGTCTGCCATCTCGACTCCGGCGCGGTGGACCGGCTGCCGCAGGGATTCGCGCCGGACGCCGGCGGCAGCACGCCGCCGTATGGCGCCTCGTTTTCGCCAGACGGCCGGCTGCTGGGGTTGATGTCGCGCCGGCCGGCGGATTTCAGCGCCCTGATCTGGAACGTCGCCCGCCGCAAACCGGAGGCGATGCTGGGCAGCCACGAGCGCGCGTTGTCCACGATCGTCTTTTCACCGGACGGCCGCACCGCGGCCACGGCCACGTGGAACGGCGAGGTCCGTCTCTGGGACACGGCCAGCGGCGAGGAACGGTTGCCGCCGCTCAAGGGACCGCAGGCCGGCGTGTATTTCCTGCAATTCTCCCGCGACGGGCGTTCGTTGATCGGCGGCGGCGAAGACCGCACGCTTTTCGTGTGGCACTGCGAGACCCATCGTCTGATGCTCACGCTGCCGCGGATTGCCCTGCCAAGCCAGACCACCATTTTAGCCGGCGACGACACAACCTTCTGGTGGCTGGACACGCCGCCGGCGCCAGGCGCAATGGGCTGGGCCGTGTGGCCGGACGGCAATGGCCGGCTGCGGGTCACCCATCTGTCCACGCTGGCGGAGATTGACACGCGCGAAACCGGCCGCCCGCCCGCCCGCTGAGCCAAAACCAACGCGCTTGGCCGGCGATTCAATCCGGCTTCGCCGCGGTGTCCCGCGCGCACTGCAAAAACGTTCCGGCGGCGCCCACCAATCCTTTCTCCATCCAGGCAACGCCGACCACGAGCGGCGCCGGCGTCGGAACCAGGGAAACCAGTTTCAGGCGCGGACCCGCAAGACAACCGAGCGATTGCGTCACCACCGCCGCGCCACAACCCGCCTCGATCGCCGCGATCAGGCTGGTGACGCTGTCGTGTTCTTCGGCGATCCGCGGCTTGCCGTGGCCGGCAAACATGGCGGCCAGTTTCGCGTGGTAATCGGGATAATCCGCCTGGCGATAGGCGATGAGCGGTTCGCGCGCCACCTCCGCCAGTGTCACGGTGCGCCGGCGGGCGAACGCGTGCCCCGGCGCCACGGCCACGCACATCGGGTCGCGCGCCAGTTCTTCAAAGGCCAGCCCGCGGGACATCATCCGCGCCGGCCGCACCAGAAAGGCGAGGTGCAATTTGCCGTCGCGCAGTTGGGAGAGCATTTCGCCGGTGGACAAATCGTGCAACACCACGCGAACCGCCGGTGACTTCGCCGCAAATGCCCGCAGCGTCGGCGGCAGGATTTGCACCGTGGGCGACGGCGCGTAGCCGACGTGGATTTCCGCGCGTTCACGCGCGGCCACGGCGCGGGCGCGGGCCACCGCGGCGGCGGCGCGTTCCAGGACCGCGCGGGCTTCGTCGAGAAACGTGCGGCCCGCGTCCGTCAGGCGCACGGATTTCGCGCCGCGCTCCAGCAGGGGAAAGCCGATTTCCTCCTCGAGGTCACGGATTTGCCGGCTCACGGCGGGCTGTGAAACGTGCAGTTTCCGCGCGGCGCGGGTGACGTTTTCCGCCGCGGCCACGGCGACGAAGTAACGCAGATGCCGCAGTTCCATTGCGCCACCGACCATACCTTTTGCCGATGCTCAGGCAAGGAACATGATATTTCCGCTTTGCGCCGATGTGGCATAGCTTGGATTCATGATGACGATTCGGAAGTCAAATGAACGCGGCCATGTCCGCCACGGCTGGCTGGACACCTACCACACCTTCAGCTTCGCGGATTACCACGATCCGCAGTGGATGGGTTTCCGCAGCCTGCGCGTGATCAATGACGACCTGATCATGCCCGGCGAAGGCTTCGGCACGCATCCGCACCGCGACATGGAGATCATCACCTACGTGCTGGCGGGCGCGCTCGAACACCGCGATTCGCTCGGCAACGGCCGGGTGATCCGCGCCGGCGAGTGCCAATACATGGCCGCCGGCACGGGCGTGCAGCACAGCGAGTTCAATCCGTCGAGCGACGAAGCCGTCCACCTGCTGCAAATCTGGATTTTGCCGGACGCGAAGGGCGTGACGCCGCGCTACGCCGAACGGTCGTTGCGCGATGCGCCCGCCGGGCAATGGCAGTTGATGACGAGCAAAACCGGACGCGACGGCTCGGTGGCGATTCATCAAGACGCCGATCTCCAGCTCGCCAGACTGGAAGCCGGCCAGAAGCTATCCCATGCCCTCGCGCGGGAACGCCACGCGTGGCTCCATGTGGCAGAAGGCGAGGTCAGCCTGAACGGCACGACGCTTTCCGGCGGCGACGCCGCGGCCGTGAGCGAGGAAACGACGTTGAATCTGACCGCCAGCAAGCCATCGCAGGTTCTGTTATTTGATCTGAACTAAAAAACACCATCACCAAAACGAAAGGAAAAACACCATGAGCAAACTGCTTGTTCTCTATTATTCCACCTATGGCCACGTCGAAACGCTGGCCGGAGCCATCGCCGAGGGCGCCCGTGCGGTCGTGGGCGTCGAGGTCGCCGTCAAACGCGTGCCGGAATTGATACCGGAGGAGGCCGCCCGCAAACACGGCGCCAAACTTGATCAGGCCGCGCCGATCGCCGCGCCGGCGGAACTGGCCGACTACGACGCGATCATTTTCGGCACGCCGACGCGCTTCGGCAACATGGCGGCGCAGATGCGCAACTTCCTCGATCAAACCGGCGGGCTGTGGGTCAAGGGCGCGCTGATCGGCAAGGTGGGCAGCGTGTTCACCAGCACCGGCACGGGCGGCGGCAACGAATCCACGATCCTCACGTTCATTCCCACGCTGCTGCATCACGGCATGATTTACGTCGGCCTGCCGTATGCTTGTCCGGAGCTGACGGACATCACGGAAGTCAAGGGCGGCAGTCCCTACGGCGCGGCCACGATCGCCGGACCGGACGGCGCGCGCCAGCCAAGCGCGAAGGAACTGGCCATGGCGCGGTTCCAGGGCCGGCACGTCGCCGCCCTCACGGCCAGATTGAAAGGTTGAATCCGTTCCCTTTCGCACCCGGAACAGCCATGAAAATCGTTCGACTTCTCGCCCGGACGACCGACAGTTCCGCACCGCTGATCGCGCGGCTGGCGCTGGGCATCGTGATGTTTCCCCACGGCGCGCAGAAAGTGCCCGGCTGGTTTGGCGGTTACGGCTTCACCGGCACGATGAACGCCTTCACGCAGCACATGCACATTCCCGCACCGCTGGCGTTTCTGGCCATCATGGCGGAATTCGCCGGTTCGCTCGGACTGATCATTGGATGCCTGAGCCGCGTCGCTGCGTTCGGCCTCGCCGTGAACATGGTCGTGGCCATCGCCACCGTGCATGCGGCGAACGGCTTTTTCATGAACTGGCTGGGAAACCAGAAGGGCGAGGGCTTCGAATATCACCTGCTGGCCATCGGTCTGGCGTTGGTGGTGATGCTGCACGGCGGCGGCCGCTGGTCGCTCGACCGCTGGTTCACCCCTCGCCCCGACCAACTGTAACCTGAATGAACGCGCGCCGCCGCGGCCACGCCACCGCCGCATCAACGCGCCCGATCTCGACGGCCGTGGGCGCCACGGCGGCCGGCCGCCGCGCGCGGCCGGGAAATTCCTTTTGCTTGGCGGTCGGCTTATGCATTCGTAAAGTGCCCGGCCAATGAAGGCTTCTGCTCGTATTCGTCCGCTGGCCGCGGGGTTGATGTTGACGCTGCCGGGTGCCGCGATCGCGGCCGACCCCGTGCCGCCGGTGCCCCAATTTTCCACCAACTACCTGGACCGCACGGTCAGCCCCGGCGCGGACTTTTACCAGTTCGCGTGCGGCAACTGGCTGCGCGAACATCCGGTGCCGGCCGACAAGTCCCGCTGGACCGCGTTCGACGAACTCCAGCAGCGCAACTGGTCGCTCATCCGCGGCATTCTGGAATCGTGCGCGGCGCAGCGTGGCACCAGCCCGCTGCGCGAAGTGCGGCAGGTGGGCGACTTCTTCGCCTCCGCGATGGACACAAACCGGCGGGAGCAGCTTGGGTTGAAGCCGCTGGACGCCGACCTGGCGCGCATTGCCGCGCTCAACTCCACCGCGGACCTTTTCCGGCTGCTGGCGGATTTCCACCGGCGCGGCGTGGACGGGATGTTCGGCATGAGCGTGGCGGTGGACCAAAAAAACAGCGCGTTCTACGGCCTGTATTTCGAGCAAGGCGGGCTGGGCCTGCCGAGCCGCGATTACTATTTCGAGCCGGCGTTCGCCAAGGTGCGGGACGCCTACCGCGCGCACATCGGCCGGATGCTGGGTTTCCTCGGTGAAACCGACGCCGACGCCGCCCGGCACGCGGACACGGTCCTGGCGTTGGAAACCGCGCTGGCGCAGGCCTCGAAGGCGCCCACCGCATTGCGCGACGCGCTGGCGAATTATCATCAGATGGCGCCCGCCGCCGTCGCGCAACTGGCGCCCGCCGTGCCGTGGGTGCGTTACCTGGATGACTGCGGCACGACGAATGTGGAGCAGATCATCGTGCGCCAGCCGGAATTCTTCTCGGCCTTGAGCGCGCTGCTCCAGGCAAAACCGCTCGACGACTGGAAGGTTTATCTGCGGTGGCACCTGCTGCAGAGCACGGCGCCGTTTCTCAACGCCGCGGTCGAGAACGAATGGTTCAGCTTCTACGAAACCACGCTGCGGGGCACGCCGCAGCCGGAGCCGCGCTGGCAGCGCGCCGCGCACGTGATTGACGGCAGCATCGGCGAGGCGCTGGGAAAATTGTTCGTGGAAAAATATTTTCCGCCGGAGGCGCGGGCGCGGATGAACGAACTGGTCGAGAATTTGAAGGCCGTTTTCCGCGACCGGCTGACCACGGTGGACTGGATGACCGAGACGACCCGCCAGCGCGCGCTGATGAAGTTCGACCGGTTCACGCAGAAAATCGGCTACCCGGACACTTTTCGCGATTACTCGGCGGTGGAGATCCGCCCGGACGATTACCTCGGCAACGTGCAGCGCGCGGCGGCGTTCGAGACGCACCGCCGGCTCGCGCGCCTCGGCCAGCCGGTGGACCGCGCCGAGTGGCACATGACGCCGCAGACGGTCAACGCCTACTTCAACCCGACGCAGAACGAAATCGTGTTTCCCGCCGGCATTTTGCAGCCGCCGTTCTTCGACCTGACCATGGACGACGCGGTCAATTACGGCGCCATCGGCGTGGTGATCGGCCACGAAATGACCCACGGCTACGACGACCAAGGTCGGCGCTACGACGCCAACGGCAATTTGAACGACTGGTGGACCGACGCCGACGTGAAGGAATTCCAGGCCCGCGCCGAAAAGTTGATCGCGCAATACGACGCCTACGAACCGCTGCCCGGTTTCCACGTGAACGGACAACTGACGCTCGGCGAAAACATCGCCGACCTGGGCGGCGAAAGCATCGCGCTGGAGGCGTTGGAACGCGCGCTGGCCAAGGACCCGGCGAAGCGCAAGCCGGTGGACGGCTTCACGCCGGAGCAACGGTTCTTCCTGTCGGCATCGCAGATCTGGCGGACAAACTGGCGCGAGGCGGAATTGAAACGGCGGCTCAGCGTGGACCCGCATTCACCGGGGCAATACCGCGCCATCGGCGCCCATGTGAACATGGGGTCGTTTTTTGCCGCGTTCCACATTCGCCAGGGTGCGTCCATGTGGCGTCCGCCGGCGGAGCGGGCAAAGATCTGGTGAAAGTGGCGAGCCGGAATAAAACCCGTTGTCTGGTGGCAACAGGCGGGCTGTAGCGATTGACTGACCGTTGCAGCCCCTTGCGGATGCGTTATTGCGGAAGCTTGACCACGCGATAGAACTTCCGCGGACCGTTGCGCGTGGAGTCAAAGACCGACATCGCGGCACCGGTGCCAACCACCGGATCTCCCCAATTTTGCCATTGGGCCGGGGCCGCCTCGGAAGACCATTGAACCTGGTATTGCACGCCGGCCTGGGAATCCCAGCCCACCTCCACGGCCGTCCAGATGTGCGCCGCCTCATCCTGGACCGGTGCCGGCGGGTCGCCAAACAGCCGGGCGACGTGCGTCCGGTCGGTGAAATTGACCGTGGCGAAGTCGCCGCCGATCACCAATTCGCCATCTGACTGGAGCGCCATCGCCTGGACTGTGTTGTCGGGACCGGCTCCGGCATCGAAGGTCAGGTCGAGTTGGCCGGTGGCATTGAGCCGGGCCAGGTTGTTCCGGGCAATGCTGTTCACATTGCTGAAGCGGCCGGCCACGATAATCTTCCCATTCGGTTGCACCGCAACGGCGTAAACAGTACCGCTGGTGCTCGCCGTGAAGGTGGCATCGCGGGAACCGTCCGGGTTCAGTCGGGCGACGCCGCCTTGCCAGGCTCCGTTGACCTCGGAAAACGAGCCGCCGATGACCGCCTGACCATTGGTTTGCAGCGCGAGGGCGCGGACCGTCAAATCCATTTCCGCGGTAAACGAGGCATCCAGCGAGCCGTCCGCGTTGAGTTGCGCCACGTACTTGTGGGACACGTTATTCAACTTCGCGAAATCGCCGCCGGCCAGAATCCGCCCGTCGCTGCGGAGCGCCAACGCGTAGATGTAGCTGTCGGCCTGGGCGTTGAAGCTGGTGTCCAATGAGCCGTTGGCATTCAACCGGGCCAGGTAGTTATGGGTGACACCGTTGACCTGGGTAAAGGTGCCACCAATCAGAATCTTACCGTCGGGTTGTGGGGCCACGGCCATCACGCGTCCGTTCTGGCCCACAAATTGGGCAAAACTCGCATCATAAGAGCCATCTTCATTCAGCCGGGCGACGCCGTGCCAGCCCGCGCCGTTGATGCTGGTGAAATCGCCGACAATGATGATGTGGCCATCGGTCTGCACGGCGAGGGCGCGCACATTGTCGTCTGCGCCGGCGCCGGCGTTGAATGCCGCATCCGCCGAACCGTTGGCATTGAACCGAGCCAAGGAGTTGCACGTAAGACCGTTAAGCCTGGTGAAATCTCCGCCCACGAGCACCTTGCCGTCGGGTTGGACGGCCACCGCATAAACCGAGAAATTGTTCAGGGTGGCGCTGAAGGCCGGATCCAAGGCGCCCGGCGAATTGGTCTGGGCCGAAACCGCGGGTGAAAACAGCCAGGCCGCGCAACCGAAGGCACGCATTCCCCCGCGAGCGAACCGTCGAAACGCTAAGATATTGGAAAAATGCAGGCTGATGTTAATCATAGTTTTTAATTAAACGCAAGTTTGACGGCGTCCGTCAGAATTGGCAAGACTTTTTGAAGGTGCGGGACAATGTGCTCGGCGTGCGGGACAGCCACGCCAACCCGCGCGCGAACGTCATCCATCGCGCCCTGGGATAACAGGTGGAAACGCCGACGGCTTACGGAAACCGCGCCTTGACCGCGTTGAGCAGCTTCTTGAACTCGCCGGTGCGGAACATTTGTTTCTCCTCCTCAAACACGAATTCGTTCGGGTGCGATACCACCACGGCGTTGCACTCCACCAGGTGCGCGTCCGGCGGGTAATCGAGGATGTGAATACGGACCCGATCAAGCGTGCCCGCAGTGGACCAGTCGTTGTGGAGTATGTTGTCCCACGTGCCGCCGGGCCGCTCCAGCAGGAGGGTTTTCTCGGTGGCCGATTTGGCGGTAAAGCCAGCCTTCGCGAAGACATCCATCGTGGCCACGCTGATGTCGGTGAGCGAGGCGTGCGGAATGATGACACTGGCCGAAACCTTGGCGCCACTCGGACTCGTCGTCCGGCAGCCGGTCGTCCACACCGCGACGGCGAAAAGGCAAAGGACGGCCAGCATCACGCGGCAGCACGGCACCTGACGGCTGGTGGCTGGATGCGGATTCATGTCATGACTCGACGTTCAACATTCACGACCCGCGGGGCTTTCGCCGAGCCGGGACGCCAAACTAGACAGGCCAGAAAGCCGACGCAAGCGCCGATTCGCCGGAGCGGTGGTCAAAGAAAGAACGGGAAGCCGCTCTCGCGGGCGCCGGATCAACGGCGTCCGCGGGAACGGCCCCCCGCGTGGCAGTCAGCAAGGCGCATCATCATGCCGCCTCCGCAAGCAACGCCTGGCTGCGGCGGAGAATCAGGGCTTGTTGCACATACTGGCGGCGCGCGGCGGCAACCTTCTCCTGGAGCAATTCGGGCAGGAACAGCAGCGGGTAAGGCGTGGCCCAGGCGAGCGATGCCGCCTCTTCAGCGGCCCTTCGGAGCACCGGAGCCAAGTCCTTCGACTCGGACAAATGTTGCGCAAGGAGTTGCTTCTTCAGCCCTTCCAAACGGGCGTTGGTGGCCACCCGGTTGGCCCGTGCGGCGATGGGTTTGACCTTGAAGCGGGTGGGTGGCGCGAATTGCGTCGGCACCCGCCGGAAGGCGGTTTGACTGGTTTGATTCATGGTATTCATGTTACTGGTCGCTGTTGTCCTTCATCCCGGCCGCCGCGTGACCTCAAGCGACGGCGGCGAAACAGAAAACCCACGATTGCCGGGGCGATCGTGGGTTTCCTGAAATCTGGAACTCTTTCTAGGCACCATCCACGACGCCCCCTCCGGGGCAACGGCGCTGCCACCGGCACATCCTGGAACCAGCCAGGTGCTTGGCGGCGCGTTTAACAATGTTGACAGAGTGTGTCATTTTCTGTTCAAGACGCGGGGAAGAAACACCAGGTCCGGCGGCTTGTCAAAGGATATCCGGTTACAGCCAACAGTTGGCGAGGTGATAACCGTTTGACTTGTTTTCCGGCGAAATCTAAATTCCCCCGCCATGCTGGCTGCTGACACCAAAGCGGCGGGAGCTTTTCTGGTTGCCGCGTCTTCCCCGGAGGCGTCTGTGTCCTGGAAGCAGATCGTCCAAGCGGTTGAGCCATTTCTGCGGGCCGTCTCCCTCCGTCTGGCGGAGCAGGTGGACGAGTTCGAACCGGAGGTGGCCACCTACGCCCGTTATGCCCTGACCAATCAGGGCAAACAGTTGCGTCCGGCCTTGGTGGCCCTGTCGGCAGAAGCCACCGGCGGAGTGAATGACGACCTCGTCACGGTGGCCGCGATCATCGAAATGGTCCACCTGGCCACGCTGGTCCACGATGACGTCATGGATGAGGCCCGCGTGCGCCGCCGTCGGCCCACGCTGGCCGTGCGCTGCGGCAACACCACGTCGGTGCTGGTGGGGGATTGCCTGTTTGCGCACGCGCTGCGGCTGGCGGCCGGGTTTCCGACGACCGATGTCTGCCGGGCGGTGGCCTCGGCGACCAAGACGGTCTGTTCCGGCGAAATTCTGCAAAGCGCCCATGAACACCAACTGGGCACGTCGCGCGAGCAGTATTTCCGGGTTCTGCAAATGAAGACGGCCGAGTTGTTTGCCTTGTCGTGCGAACTGGGGGCCGGGTTGAGCGGAGCCACGACCGTCGAGCGAACGGCCTTGCGGGAATACGGCACCTCGCTCGGCATCGCGTATCAAGTCTATGACGACTGCGTGGACCTCTTCGGGAGCGAGGTCAAGGTGGGCAAGTCGCTCGGCACCGACCTGATCGGCGGCAAAATCACCCTGCCGGTCATTGTCGCGCTCGAACGGGCCGGCGCGCGCGACCGCCGCGCGTTGGAGGAATTGCTGCGCGGGTGGGAACCCCAACGATTGCCGCAGTTGCGGGAGTTGTTGCAGGCGCACGGCGCCTTGGGTGAGGCGGGCGACGTCATTCAGTATCTGTGCCGTTCGGCCCGCGCAACGTTGTCGGCCTTGCCCCCAAATGAAGGCCGCCAGAACCTGGCAAGAGCCACCGAATTCATTGCACAACAGACGGAAGCGCTGGGAACGGCCGTCTGACGCATCACCAAGCCGGGCATGATCGCGACCTTGAACGCCAATCCGCCCCCATCCCCCGATTCAAGGCCCGCGCCCGATGACCTGCCGTTGGTGAAACGGGTGCAGGCGGGTGATCTGTCGGCTTACGACGAACTGGTGCGGCGGTATCAAGAGCGCATCTATGGCACGATCTACCACATGACGGCGAACCACGAGGACGCCAATGACCTGACGCAGGAAACCTTCATCAAAGCCTATCAGGCGCTGCGTTCGTTCAAGGGCGATTCGAGCTTTTTCACATGGCTTTACCGCATTGCGATCAACAAGACGCTCAATTTCCTCAAACAACGACGCAACCGCACGTATCTCAGCCTGAATGATTTTGATTTCAATGCCGAACACGACCCCGACCTCGTTGCGCTCATTTCAGACAAAACACCGCGCCGCGACACCAGCCTGGCCGAGTTGCAGGAGAAATTGAACACGGCGCTCATGCGGTTGTCCGAAGAACATAGAATGGTGGTAACGCTGCATGACGTTCAGGGGCTGCCGCACGACGAAATCGGCCGGATCATGGGCTGCAATGTCGGGACGGTAAGATCGCGGCTGTTTTACGCGCGGCAGCAGCTCCAAGCCTACCTTTCGGACTATCTAAAGTGACATGAATCCCACGTCTGACAATTTCGAGGGGTTGCGCCGGCTTCTGGCGCTGAAGCGCTATGAGCAACCGCCACCGGGTTACTTCCACCGGCTCACTGACACGATCATGGCGCGGATTGAAGCCGAAACCGCGCGGGAATCATGGTGGCAACGGTGGCTGGGCCGGCGCCAATTGACGCCCGCGCTGGCCGGGGCGTTTGCCCTGTTCGTGGGTGGTTTTTACTTCCTTGGGCTGACGCTGGGCGAACACGGTGATCCGGCGGCTGTCGCCGACAATGGAATCGCCTCTGCCGGGCCGGTCGAATGGAGCCATCCAACGGTGCCCCCGGCCCCCGCGGCGATGGTGCCGGCGCAACTTGCCCCGCCAATGGATGCGGGAACCATTTCCAATGCGCGCCTGGTGGACGCAAATTTTACGTCCGTGGTTCCCTTGACGCCTGCCGCGCTGTTCGCAACCCCCAGCCGCTTCAGCCCGACCAACGATCCGATCGGGGCCACCGATCTCCGCATCCGGTAGCGAGATGAGTCAGCGAGCGCGGGCTGGCCGTTTAAGAAATCGCACGAACGTCGTGTGAGGACACGACGCGCTACCGAGAGGAAGATGCCAAAAACTGCTTTGTTGTGACGGGCAGGCCGGGCACCCCTCACCGGGCATTTTCAACGAGGTCACCTACCGGACAAACACCAGTGTTCCCTTTCCAAGACCGGGGACCGAAGTCGTAAGCGTGAGCTGGTCATCATCCACCATGGCCTCGGCTGTGGTGGATTTTTCCTTTTGATCCTTGAGCGTGACCTTGTAATTGATGTCGTCATGCTCCCAGCGTCCCGTGCTGCTGAGGTTGAAATCGGCAAGCGCGGCGTCGGGATTCACCTTTGGCGCGGCGGCGGGCGCCATCCCGGGCATGCCGGGCATGGCCATCTGGCGCCGGGCGTAACCGGGGCCATACCGCGCGATCATTCTGGGATCCACCTGCGGCGCAGGATTCTGGCTCTGATCAGTCGCGGCGGCGGATTTGGCTGCCGCCTGGGCGGCGGCGATGAGTTGTTTCGCCTGGTCAGGGATGTCCATTTTGACAATCGCCTGATTGTCCGGAGTGGCCATGAACGTGACGCGCGTCATAAACACGGTGATGAGTTTCTTGATCATGGCCATTTGCGACACCGACATGTCGGGATTCTTGCGTTTGAAGGCAACCAGCGTGGCCGACGGGTCAATTTGCCAGCGGCCGAGGATTTTCTCGTCATCGTATTTGGCGGACTTGCCGGTTTTGAGGTATTGCGCCAGATCCTTCAGGTCCACCTTCTTGAGCTGGTCCACGATCTCGGAATTATTGATGATGGCCAGGATTTTCGGGTTGTTGATGATGTTGATCAGCGGGGCCGAGGTCTGGAGGAGATTCTGCAAATCCGTGTCAGTGGCAATGTCCTTGAATTCCTGCCGCTCGCCCAGCGCGAGAAACGCCGGGTAGTCAAACAACCGCTGCTGCAACACGGAGAAGTTGTGGTAGAGAACCCCGAGAATATCTGTGGCCAGGTAGAAGTTCTCCGGCATCGGATCGAGCGAGGCGAGCGTGCTGTCCAGACCGGAGCTGTGGAGGTTCTGCCGCGCCTCGCTGAGGTAGCGTTGCATGGCCGGGCTGTCGTCACTGGTCACCTCCGTGGCGGGGTAGCCAAAGATGTAAATCGCCAGGCTGACCAGCACCATGTAAATCGCCCCGGCGACCACGCCGATGCAGGCGCCGAGCCGGCGGCTCAAACGCTCCCAGCGAATGCGGGTGAAATCGTCGGACGCGTATTTGAAATGCAGCGCCACTTTCCGATGCACCACGAACCCGATGACGCCGAAGACGAGCACGAAGAGGAGGAAAACCACCACCGGCGGCACGATGACGGCCCAGAGCGGATGCGTCAGCCCGACCTTTGGAACCAACGGACGCAGGAGCGGCGCCAGCGGCATCGTCAGAAACAACGCGAAGAACAATCCCACCAATGACACCAGCGCCCGGATGGCTCCTTGATAATATCCGGTCACTCCCACCACGCCGAAAATTACGATCGCAATCAGCCAGATCAGCATGACTGCAATGTAGGAACCTGGGACCGGAAAAGCACGGAAAAAATGCGCTGCCCGCACGCGGCGTCCACGGCGTTGACTTGCCCGCGCCGGTTCGTTACGGTCGCGCCACCATGAAGCGCGGCTTCCTCCTCCTGGCCTTGATCATCGTGGGCGTGCTGCTGTTTCCAGGGCGCTGCCCGGCGCCGCTGGTTTACACGCCCGGTGAAGGCTGGACTTACGAGTCGGTCGGCGGAGCCAAATGGCAGCGCGCGCGGGCCAAAGACCAGTTCGACGTGGCCCAGGAAGCCTTCGCCAAAAAGAAATACAGCCTGGCCACCAAGGCCGCCAAGCGCACCGTCAAGCACTGGCCGCTGTCAGACTACGCAGCGCAGGCGCAATTCCTGCTGGGCCGTTGCTATGAGGCACGGCACAAGGACGAGAAGGCCTTCAAGGAATACCAGCAGATCATGGATAAATATCCCAAGGCGGCGAACTACAACGACATTCTTCAGCGGCAATACGAGATTGCCAACCGCTTCCTGGCCGGCCAGTGGTTCAAACTCTGGGGGGTCATTCCGTTCTTCTCCTCAATGGAGAAGACGGCGGACATGTATGGCAAGATCGTCCGCAACGGGCCCTACACCGCCATTGCGCCGCAAGCCCAGATGAAGATCGGCGCCGCCCGCGAGAAGCAGAAGGATTTTCCACTGGCGGTGCAAGCTTACGAAAAGGCCGCGGACGTTTATCACGATGATCGCACGATCGCGGCCGAGGCAACCTACAAGGCCGGCATGGCCTATGACAAGCAGGCGGAAACGGCGGAATACGATCAAAGCGCCGCCGGCTCGGCCATCGACACGTTCAACGATTTCATCACTCAATATCCGAGCGACAAGCGCATCGGTCAGGCACAGAAGATCATCGCCAGCCTCCGCACGGAGCAGGCGCGTGGCGCGTTCATGGTGGCCCGTTTTTACGACCGGCAGCGCAAGTGGCTGGCCGCCCAAATCTACTACAATGAGGCGGTCAACCGGGATCCGGACTCCCCCTACGCGACGGAAGCCAAACAACGCCTCGCGGTCCTGAAGAAACGCACAGTCAACGCGGTGCAGCCGGAATTGACCCCGCCACCGAGCGGCCTGGGAGCCGGCGGGACGGAAAATCAGGAGCCTTAGTGTCATGCGGCGTTTCCCGGTCATTTGCCTGAGCCTGCTCGTCGTTTGGCTGGCCGGATGCGCGGGGTATCGGCTTGGCCCGACCAACGGATTGCCCGCCGGATCGCGATCGGTCCAGGTCAACCTTTTTCAAAACCGCACCCCGGAGCCGCGCCTGAGCGAGGCCGTGGCCCAGGCGCTCCGCAAACGTTTTCAGCAGGAAGGCACCTACCGGGTGGCCACGCAGGACGATGCCGACATCGTCATCTACGGCGAAATTTTGAACTACGACCGCGAGGCCGTGTCCTTCCAACCCACGGACGTGATCACGCCGGTTGACTTTGACATCACGATCACCGTGCATGTGGTAGCCGAGGAGCGCGCCACCGGCCGCAAGCTGATTGACCGCAATGTCACGGGCCATACAACGATTCGTATCGGCTCGGACCAGACCAGTGCCGAGCGCATGTCCCTGCCAATACTGGCCGAGGATTTCGCCCACAACGCCGCCAGCATCCTCGTGGACGGCACATGGTAGGACTCGCCTCGCCCGGCGCCTTGATTTATCCCCTTTCCGCGCGGTCTTTCGCCTCATTCGCCGCGTCCCCATATGGCCGTCGCTCTCCTGTCCACCCTCTCGGGTCCGGTTCCGTGTGCCTCGAAAGGCTCACTTGACCGGCCGGAGCAGCCCGCTTAGTTTCGATCACGTTAGCCAAACAGGAAAAACTTGATATGCGTTATTCCAAGTTAACAGCCAGCCGTTCCAAGCCGCGCCGGGACGCGGCTTGGGGTTTCACGTTGATCGAGCTGCTGGTGGTGATTGCGATCATTGCGATTCTGGCGGGGATGCTGCTGCCGGCGCTCTCCAAGGCCAAGTCCAAGGCGCAGGGCATCAAGTGCATGAGCAACACCAAGGAGCTGACGCTGGCGTGGATCATGTATTCCAACGACTACAACGACAGCCTGGTGCCCAACCACATCAGCGACACCAACGCCTGGATTCTGAACAACGTGGCCACCAGCCTCTACGGGGCGACCAACCAGTTGGACATCATGAACGGGCTGCTGTGGAAGTACAACACCGGCCTGGGGATCTACCAGTGTCCGGGGGACCAGTACGCGATCATCAGCGGGACCAAGCGGCCGTTGCAGAAGAACCGCAGTTACTCGATGAACGGGCGGCTCAACAGCGACGTGAACTGGGTGCAGGGGGCGGCGTATCCGGATTTCCGCAAGCAGACCGACATCCACGACCCCTCGCCCTCGCAGTGCCTGGTGTTTCTGGACGAGAACCCCTACACGATTGACGACGGGTATTTTGCGATCCCGGTGGGGACCAATCCGGGGGACTGGCAGAACTCGCCGGCGACCTTCCACAACAAGGCCGGGAGCCTGAGCTTCGCCGACGGGCATTCGGAGATCTGGAAGTGGTTCGAGCCGACCACCGCGACGATCAAGTCCCTGGACTACAAGTCCCCCAAGGGCGTCAACGACCGCGACTGGGTCCGCCTGGCCTACGCCATCCTCCAAATCCCCGGCAAACCCTATTGACCGCGCCGGCG
>JAJXZJ010000064.1 GCA_021780105.1 bacterium | reverse complement strand
TCAAACTCAAGCTGACGAACAACGTTCGGCGGGCGATTGTCCGCGTGCCCTGGCCGTGGTGGGATGGTGCGCCCACGGTGCGCTTGCACGGCTGGAGCCGGGACCGGCGGATCGTCATCGTGCGCACCCTCAAGCCGACGAATCCGACGCCGCAGGATTTGTTCTGGGACACGCCCGAGGATGAAGTCGCGGTGTATGTGACCAATTTGGAGCGGGGGGACGCGACGCTCGAACAAGTGGCGCTGCTCTACGCCCAGCGGGCCGACACCGAGAACGTGTTTGACGAACTGAAGAATCAGTGGGGTTTCCGGGGCTATTGCAGCGGTCGGGCCGTGGTGACGGAACTGGCCGCCCGGCTGGTGCTGCTGACTTAGAGCCTGGGGAGCCTGTTCACCCGGCTGATGGGCTTGAATCCCGGCCACCACATCGAAGCCATCAAATCGCGACGGAACTTTTTGTTCATGGCGGCGCAAGTGGTCGAAAGCGGACGGCAACGCACGCTCAAACTGGCGGTCAAAGCGGAATGGTGGCAGGTGTTAAAAGGCTGCTACGAGCGGCTGCGGACGTGGTCGGCGGCCACTGCGCCGCAGTTGGAAGCCCAAGGCAATTTTCTGCGCCTGCTTTCGCGTCAAACCACTGATGATCCCCTCGCATGGCTCGCTCAACCCGCCCCGGCTCCGACCGGTTGAAACACACTGCGGGTTTTAGGTTCAATCCACGATATACGCCCAACTTTCGGGTAGCGGCCTCATGGCCCCAAATGGCCACCGGCGCATGGAAGGCCAAGCGCACTCAGCGCAGCCAAAAGCTTTTCGACCACCCGCGGCAGCGCCACCTGCAAGACTGGCGTCATTTCCGTGTCGAGGGTGAACGGATCGGCGACTTCAACGGCGAAGATGCGGACGCGTTCCGGCATGGCCAAACCCAGCTCGCGGCCCAGCGCCAGCATCTCGCCCACGCCTAAAAAATGCGGGGAAATGCGCGGCAACAGCCGCAACGCGTCTCCTTCAATCTCGTGCAAGTGACCCGGCCCGGCCCGGCCGGTTTGCACGGCGTCCACGATGAAGAGTTCCTGGTAGCCAACAACGAGATCGAGCAGCGCCAGCCCCATCTCGCTCGATTCCAGCAGGTCCACGCCCGCGTCGGACGGAAGTCGGTCGTGAAGTTCGCGGACGACGCGCAGGCCGATGGCGTCGTCGCGCAGGAGGTCGTTGCCCAGACCGAGCACGAGCCGGCTATGGCGCGGCGGTTCCACAGTGGGCGGCTCAACCCTGCACGAGCTGGCGGACAAGTCGGCGGTCGGCGCCATAGAGATTCACAGCTAGCGGCAAATGACCCGGCAGTGAATGCGTGGCGCAACCCAGGCAGGGGTCGTAGGCCCGGAAGGCCATTTCCACCATGTTCAGCAAACCTTCCGAAACATTGCCCCCCTTGATCAGACCCTTGGCCGCTTTCTCAACGCTCATCGCGATGCGGGCGGCGTTGTTCTGCGTGGCGACAATCAAGTTCGCCTTGGTGATGAGGCCGTTGTCGTCGGTTTCGTAATGGTGGAAGAGCGTCCCGCGCGGGGCTTCGACGACCCCGCAGCCGAGGCTGGGCTTGCCGGTGGGGATGACCCGCACGTCCGGGCTGGTGATGTCCGGATCGTCCAGCAGCGTGACGAGCGTTTCGGCGGCCTGGATCATCTCGACGACGCGCGCCCAGTGATTGGCGAGGGTGTGATGCACCGGTTTGCCGCCGAGCGTGGCGAAATATTCCTCGGCGGCCTTTTGCGCGAGCGGCGTGGCCATGCCTTCGGCGGCGTTGAGCCGGGCCAGCGGCGCCACGGCGTAAATGCTGCTCTTCGGCCCCTCGTCAAAGCCCTGCCAGCCGAGCGGCTTGAGGTAGCAGAACTTCATGTAGCTCCACGGCTCGACGTGCTCGGCGACGAAGTCGCGATACTGCCGCACCGGGAATTTGGCGAACTCCTTGCCGCTCGGGTCCACGACGCGAATCAGGCCGTCGTAGAAATTCACGCGGTTCCGCTCATCCACGAGGCCCATGTAGTAGGTCTTGTGGGTAAAATCAGCCGAAGTGATCAGCTTCACGTAATCCGGATTCTTCAACACGATGTCGTGGAAGACCTGGTTCGTGAACAGGGCGAACTCCAGGCCGTCCTTGGCGATCTCCTTCAACCTGGGCAGGTCTGCCGCCGCGAGCGGCTTGGAGACGCCGCCGGGCAAGCCGAGCACCGGATGCACCACCTTGCCGCCGAAATAGGCAATGATTTCGCGCAACCGCCGGCGCATGGAAATCACCTTCTTGCCGACTTCCACGCCGACCTTCTGGATGACGCCGACGATGTTGCGCTGGGCCGCGGGCGCGTCCGGGCCGACGATGAAGTCCGGACCGCCGAGCACATACACGTGCAACGCGTGGTCTTCGAGCATGAAGGCGTTGTAAACCACCTCGCGAATCCGGCGCGCGGCGGGCGTGGGCTGGACCTGGTAGAGGTCGTCCAGCGCCTTGGTCGCCGCCATGTGGTGCGCCGTGGGGCAGACACCGCAGATGCGGCTGGTGATTTGCGGCATGTCCTCGGCCGGCCGGCCCAGGCTGAACACCTCGAAGCCGCGCAGTTCCGGCACCTGCATGTAGGCGCGTTCCACGTCGCCGGCGTCGTTGAGGAAGATGTCAATCTTGCCGTGGCCCTCCAGCCGGGTGATGGGGTCCACGGTGTAACGGCGGCGCGCGGTCTGGTAGGCGGCGTTGGCCTTCGCGGCGCCCTGGTTGAAAGCGTTTTTGACTGCTGTTTCCATATCCAATCCTTTCAATTAACCGGGAGATTCACTTTGCGGCGCAAGAGGCTCTTCGCGAGTCCATAGCGGTAGAACGTCCCGACCGGGTCGGGAATGCCCGCCAACACTTTGTTGATGTCGCCTTCTTCCTTCGGAGCCACGTTGGCGCACAGCGAGGAAAGCATCTTCAGGCCCTGGTCACGCACACGCGAGGTCGGGCCGAAACATCCGGTGCAGGGCATGCCGCCCACGGTGCAGGCGGCGGCACAACCGCTGCGGGTGCCCGGCCCCATGCAGACCACCCCTTGCGCAAGGAAGCACGTGTCCGGGTCCATGAGCACCTGGTGGGGGCGCTTGAACTCGGTGAAGGCGAGGTTCGTGGGCTTGGTGGCCTTGCGCGGGCATTCCTCGCACAACGCCGTGTCCGGCGCGATCACCGACCCCTTGGGCGGCAGCCGGTTTTCCAGCAGCGCGCTCACCGCCGCCTTGGTCAGCGCGGGCGTGGGCGGGCAGCCGGGGACGTAGTAGTCCACGTCCACGACCTGGTCGAGCGCGCGGACAACGTGGTGGAGTTGCGGCAGCGACACTTCGCGGCCGTGCTCCGCAAACTTCACCTGCGGGCGCTGCCGCGTTTCGTTGACGGTCGAGGGCGATTCCTCATAGACGTAGCGCAGGACCTGCTCGCGGGAGAACTGATTGGCCAGGCCGGGGATGCCGCCGAGATGGGCGCACGCGCCGTAGGCAATCAAGAACTGGCTCTTGCGACGGAGCAGGCGGGCCATTTCCTCCTGTTCGGTGGTGCGGATGGCGCCGTTCAACAGGGTGGCGGTGATGGACTGGTCGGGCATGGCCTCGACGTCCGCCTTCTTGAAATCCATGGCGCACGGCCAGAAGACAATGTCCACCGCCTCGACGACGCCGAGGATGTCCTCGGCCAGGTCCACGACGGCTTCTTCGCAGCCTCCACACGAGGCGCACCAGTAAAAGGCAACTTTGGGCTTAGGCATGAGCGGTCTCCAGGGGTTGAGTGTTCGTCCCGTGTTCAGCGCAACCGCCCCCGGCGGCGGCATCGCGAGCGGCGACGTGGTTGGCAAATTCTTCCATTTCCCGGTCCCACTGCTCGAATTTTTGCGGCAGGCCCAGCGGACCGAGTTTGGTGATCGTCTCGACCATCTCGTTGACGACGCGTTTCAACTTCTCGCCTTCGGCGGCGGAAATCCATTCGAGGCGCAGGCGTTCCGGCTCGATGCCCATGTCCGCAATCATGCGCTTCAACATCTGGTAACGGCGAAGACATTTGTAGTTGCCCTCGACGTAATGGCAATCGTTCGGATGGCAGCCGCCGATGAGCACGGCGTCCGCGCCCTTGGCCAGCGCTTCGAGAACGAACTGCGGGTCCACGCGGCCCGAACACATGAGCCGGATGATGCGCACGTTGGAGAAGTGCTTCATCCGGGAAACTCCAGCCAGGTCCGCCGCGGTGTAGGTGCACCAGTTGCAAAAGAAGGCCACGATGCGCGGCTTCCATGTGCTGTTAGGTAATGGGGATTGTGTTGCGTTAGCCATACTTGATCCTTTCTAAAATAGTCCTTCGGCCAGCACGCCGTCGATCTCGCTGTAGATCTCGACATCCTCGAACAGGTTTTGCACAATCGAACCGGAAGGACACGACGCCACGCAGGTGCCGCAGCCCTTGCACAGCGTCTCGTTGATGATGGCCTTCTTCGTGTCCTCGGCGAAGGAGATGGCCGTATAGGGACAGAGCGGGATGCAGGACTTGCAGCCGCAGCAGTCGTCGAGGATGTAGGCGGTGTTCGGCTCCTGCTCGACGTGGCCTTTGTCAATGAGCGCGAAGGCCTCGGCCGCGGCCGCCCCAGCTTGCGCCACCGTGTCCGGAATGTCCTTCGGACCCTGGCAGCAACCGGCGAGGAAGATGCCGTCGGTAAAGGTGTTCACCGGCGCCAGTTTCGGGTGACGCTCCAGGAACCAGCCCTCGGAACTGCAACTCAGGTTGAACATGCGACGCAGGCTCTCGGCCTCCGGGTGCGGCTCCAGGCCCGTCGCCAGCACGACCATGTCCACCGGAATCTTCAGGATCTTGTTCGTCAACGTGTCCTCGGCCTGGACGACCAGCCGGCCGGTCGCGCCGTCGTTCGGATCGGGATAAACGTCGGCGACCCTGCCCCGGATGAGGTGCATGCCTTCCTCGGCGATGCGGTTGTAGAATTCCTCCATGCCTTTGCCGGGCGTGCGCATGTCAATGTAGAAGTTATACACTTCGGCGTGGGTATGCTCCTTGATGAGGTGGGCCAGCTTGAGCGAATAGAGGCAGCACACGCGCGAGCACCAGCGGTTGGTGTTTTCGTCGCGCGAGCCGACGCAGTGGACGATGGCGACCTTCTTCGGCACCTGGCCGTTGCGCAGGATCACCTCGCCTTCCGTGGGGCCGGACGCGTTGATCAACCGTTCGACCTCGAGCGCGTTATAGACATTCGGATAAACGCCGTAGCCATAGTAGGGAATCCGCCGGGCGTCGAAGATCTGGAAGCCGGTCGCCACGATGATGGTGCCAACGGTGATCTCCTTGATTTCCTGCGTCTGTTTGAAATCAATCGCCTTGCGGTCGCCGCAGGCCTCGACGCAGGTCTTCTTGCACTTGTCAGACACGGTGTGGGAGCCGTCCGGATTTTTGCCGCGCTTGAAGTTCAGACACACCTCGGGGTCAATCATCGTCACGGGCGGGATGGCCTGCGGAAACGGCAGGAAGATCGGCTTGCGCTTGCCGAGGCCGAGATTGAACTCATCGGCGAACTTCGCGTCTTTGTACACGCAGGCGTTCACGCACTCCTGACAACCGGTGCAGAGGTCCTCCAGGATGTAGCGCGGCTTGCGGCGGACCGTGACCTTGAAGTTGCCGACGTAGCCGTCCACTTTGGCGACTTCCGAGTAGGTCCACAGGTGGATGTTGGGATGCGAGCCGATCGCGGCCATCTTGGGCGAGAGCACGCACATGGCGCAGTCGAGCGTCGGGAAGGTCTTGTCGAACTTTGCCATGTGGCCGCCGATGGTCGCCTCTTTCTCGACGAGGTAAACCATCTTGCCGGCGTTGGCCAGGGTGAGGGCGGCGTGGATGCCGCCGATGCCGCCGCCCACGATCAGCACGTTCGGGTTGATGCCAACCTTTTTGACCTCCAGCGGCTTGTGGTGCGGCACGCGTTGAATCGCGGCCCGCGCCAGGGCCATGGCCTTGCGCGTCGCCTCGGTGCGGTCGGTATGCACCCATGAGTCGTGCTCGCGGATGTTCACCATCTGGAAGTAGAACGGATTCAGCCCGCCCGCCTCGGTCGCCTTGCGGAACGTATGCTCGTGCAACAGCGGCGAGCAGGCCGCCACCACGATCCGGTTCAGACGGCTTTCCTGGATGTCCTGCTGGATCAATTCCTGCCCCGGGTCGGAGCACATGTATTTGTAGGTCCGCGAGACGGCCACGTTGGGCAGCGTGGCGGCATATTTGGCGACCGCCTCGACATCCACCACGCTGGCGATGTTCGTCCCGCAATGGCAGATGTAGAAGCCGATACGCACCGGCTCGTTTTTCTTGGGTACAATGGGTTTCATAATGCGTTCTAGGCAAGGGATTCGGCCAGGAGTTCGACGACGTCGCGCACGACCATCGGTTTGTCATGCGGCACCGTTTTCAGCGCGTCTTCAAACCGTGAAATCTCGTAAGGGCAGGACACCGCGAGCACGTCGGCGCCCGTGGCGACGGCTTCCCTGACCCGCCGCTCGGACAAACGTTCCATGCCCTTCTGCTTGTAATACGTGTCCAGCCACATGCCGCCGCCGCCGCCGCCGCAGCAGATCGAATTCACGCGGTTGTGGACCATCTCGACCAGCTTCACGCCCGGAATGGCCTGAAGCAGGGCGCGGCCTTCGTCGTAGGATCCCGTGGCGCGTCCCAGGCAACAAGGGTCGTGGTAGGTGACCGTCCGGTTCACCGGCCGCGTCAGCCTGGGCTTCAACTGGTCCAGGTGCCGGGCAAAAAACTGCGTCGTGTGCTCCGCCGGCTGGGTCAGGCCAAACATCGGGTAGCGGAAGTGAAACGCATTGTAGGCATGGGCATCGGCGGTCACAATCCGCCGGAACTGGTATTTCTTGAAGAGTTTCATGTTGTCCTCGGCGAGCGACTCGAACAGGCCGGATTCCCAGGTGACCTGCCCGCATTCGCCGGCGCATTTCTCCTCGTTGCCGAGGATGGCAAAATCCACGCCCAAGGCTTGAAACAGCTTCGCCACCGCGCGGCAGTTGTCCTGGCCGCGGGCGTAAAAGGACGGGTAACACTCGACGAACCAGAGCACGTCCACCGTGCGCTTCACCTCGGCGAGGATCGGAATCTTCGTCCCGGCGGTGGCGGTCCAGGCGGCCCGCTTGCGCGGGGACTCGCCCATCGGGTTGCCGTAACGGTGCATGTTCTCCAGCGACTTCTGGAATTCCGCCGGTATTTCCGTGCGCGTCACCAGCACCTGCTCCTTAACCAGGGGCAGCAGCACGTCGGTCAACCGGATGCCGCGCGGGCACTTGGCCAGGCAGGCGTAGCAGGCGACACAGCGCAACAGGCTGTCGGACTTGATCACTTCGTCAATGAACCCGCCGCGCAGCATGTTGATGACCAGCCGCGGTGCGAATTCCATGTGTTCGCCGTAGGGGCAGGTCCCGGCGCAGGTGCCGCACTGGATGCACGTCATCATGCGTTTGCCCGCGGGCGTTTCCAGAAGCGTCTCGAGGGTGGTAGCTTTGTCCACGACTGCAGGCTCTAAGAGGGCGACCATAGTGATTTGTCCAGTTTCGTTTATTCCATTGCTTCGGCCACAAGCTCCGCGAGGTCTTTCACTACCAGCTTGCCTTCGTTGCCCGTCGTCTTGACCGCGTCGCGGAACATCGCGAGGTCCTTCGGACACGCGACAACGAAGGTCGGCACGCCAGGCAGCGCGACGGCTTCGCGAATGCGGTTTTCCGCCGGCCGCTCCTGGATTTTCTCGGTGTCTTCCATCCAGATGCGCCCCCCGCCGGCGCCGCAGCAGAAGCTGCGCTCGCGGTTGCGCGGCATCTCGACGACCTCCAGTCCGAGCGCCCGCAACACCTCGCGCGGCGCGTCATACACACCGTTGTAGCGGCCCAGGTAACACGGATCGTGATAGGTCACGCGCCCGGCGAGTTTTCGTTTCAAGGGGAGCTTGTCAGCCTGGCTCAGACCGTGGAGCACCTCGGTGTAATGTTGCACCTCGGGCCGGTTGCCGTTCCACGGATACTCGTTCTTCAACGTGTGGTAACTGTGCGGATCGGTGGTAACGATTTTTTTGAATTGCGCCTTGCCGAGGGCCTGCTGGTTTTTGTCGCGCAACATCTCGAACAACCCTTCTTCGCCCACGCGGCGCACGTCGTTGCCGGCATTGCGTTCGGCCTCGTAGAGTAATCCGAAATCAAGGCCAGCTTGCGCGAAAACCTTCGCCGTCGTCCTGGTGATACTCTCGCAGCGCGGGTCGTAACTGGCGTAATCGCCGACAAACCAGAGATACTCGACGGCCTCCTTGCGGGCGTCCTTGATCTTCAGCCCGGCGGTCTGCGTCCACCGGGCGCGCATACGGTCGGATTTGCCAAACGAGTTGCCGTAGCGTTGCAGGTTGCCGAGCATGTCCTGCACGGTCCGCTGGACCAGGCCCTGGCTGACGAGATGGCGGCGGAGCGCCACGAGCAGCGGCACGTGTTCGTTCCACACGGCACAACGGTTCATGCAGGACATGCACATGGTGCAGGCCCAGATTTCTGCTTCGGTGAGAACGTCGCCGATCAGTTTCAGCTCGTGGTCGCCATTTTTCGGCGCCAGCCCCGTGTGGACCATGTGTTCCTTGATCTTATGAATCATCTGCTGGGGTTGCAGCGGGCTGCCGGCGGTGGTCGCCGGGCACGAGCGGTCGCAGCGTCCGCATTCGGCGCAGGAGAAACCGCCGAGGAGTTGCTTCCAGGTGAGTTCCTGCCAGCGGGCCGCCCCGGCAGTAAAATCTTCCTTGGCCCCCCGCACGCCCAGGTCGCCGGCGGGGCGCGTGACACTCTGGCTGAAGAACACGTTGAAAGGCGACGCCAGCAGGTGGAGGTGCTTCGAGTAGGGCAGATAAACCAGGAACGCCAGCACCACCGTCATGTGCAGCCACCACATCGCCGTGGCGAGGGAAGCGGCGGTTTCCTTCGGGACGCTCGCGAACGCGGCGGCCAACCGTGAGCCTATCGGCGCCCAACCGCTCGCCGTTGCCTGCCCGGCCACGATGCGGAAGCCAGAACCGAACAAGGTGCTTAGCATCAGAAGCCCGATGAACAGGAGGATCAGATTCGCATCCATGCTCAGATGCAGATAAGGCGGCGGGTAGAACAACCGACGTGCCAGCGCGACCACCAAGGCAATCAGCACGATGACGGAAAAGAGTTCCAAGAACAGGAGTACCGGCCGCACTTCATCCGGAAACGGGATCGGGAGGAAGGGAAACAGCCCGCGCGCCAGGCCCCAGTTGAAACAGGTGGCGTAGAGCACGAAGCCCCAGAAGATCAGGAAGTGCGGCAGGCCGATGGCGCGCTCGTTGAAAATGCGCGGTTGCAGGAGGACGTTCTTCAGCGCGTGGGCCAGCCGCTTTCCCGGACGGTCGAAACGGTCTTCGTAACGTCCCTGCCGCAGCAAGCCAACGAGCTGGCGGATCCGGTAGGCGAAGACGCCGAACGCCACGACGGCCAGGAGCCACAGGACCAGTGCGCCCGGTAGGCCGACAATCGAGACGTTGACCGGATTCATGCGGTTCAGCCTTTCCGCGCCTTGATTTTGTCCGTCAGGACCGGGAGCAACTCCAGGACATCACATACTGCGCCATAGTGTGATCCGTCGAAGATGGGCGCCTTGGGATCGGTGTTGACGGCGATGATGCACCGCGAGTTCTGCATTCCTTCCCAATGCTCCGGCGCGCCGCTGATGCCCAAGGCCAGATAGACCCGTGGCCTCACGGACATGCCCGACTTGCCGACCTGCCGGCTCAACGGCAGCCAGCCTTGATCAATGACGGGCCGTGACGCGCAGACCGCGCCACCCAGGGCCAGCGCGAGGTCCTCCGCCAGTTGCACGTTGTCCCGCGTCTGAATGCCGCGCCCCACGCCGACGAGAATGCTCTGCTTCGTGATATCCACGTCGCCGGCCTCCGGTTCGAGGTACTTCTTGAACACCACGGCGGGTGGTTCAACCGGCACGTCCACTTTCTCGACGGGCGGTGTCGCCTCGCTCTTGCCGGCGTCCGCCGGAAACGCGCCCGGATAGATGCAAGCGATGCCACGGCCATCCGCCAATTTCACGTCCGACAGAATCTTGCCGCCGAACAACTGGCTGGTGAAGACGAGCGCGCCGCCCTCGGCCTTCGCGCCGCGGCAGAAGTTCACCAGGGGCAGGCCGGTCTTCGCCGCCAGGAGCGAGCCGATGCCTGACGAAACGTTCGTGCATCCCACCAACACCAGTCCGGCGCCGACCTGGTCCATCACGGATTTCAAGGCGGCGGCGATGGCGCCCGCCGGCGCGAGGTCGAGCTGGGGATGGTCGGCAACGAACACCTTGTCCGCCCGGCCCAGCTTCGGCGCCAGCGGCGCGGCTTCCCGGCCCAACAAAACGGCGTAGAGCGGCGCGCCGGCGGCGCCGGCCAGCGCGCGGCCCGCGCCCAGCATTTCAAAGGTGATGTCGGCGAGTCCGCCGCGGAGTTGCTCGGCCAGCACCAGAATGGGGTTTGCCATAGGGTTGCTCCTCTCAAATCACACTGATTTTCGCCAGCACGTCCACGAGTTTGTCCGCGACCTCGTCGGGGGAGCCTTCGAGCATCTCCGCCCGGCCGGCCGCCTCCGGTTTGTAGGTTCGTTCGATCTCAAGCTGTCCAGGCCGGGCCGGCGGCGGGAGGTCCACGGTTTCGATTTGGGCGGATTTCATCACCGCCCGCACCTTGGCCACGGGCACGTAGCGCGGCGGTTTCTCGGCCGACTGAATGCCCAGCACCGCGGGCAGCGTCACGTCAAATTCGGCGCGCAGGCCGCCGGCAAATTCCTTGATGACGGTGACGCGGCCGTTCGCCGGAGTGACGCCGCACACCACGCCGACGTAGGGCAGCTTCAAGGCGGCGGCCAGGAAGGGGGCCAGTTCGCCTTCGAGGTCGTCAATCGCCTGCGAGCCGGGAAGCACCAGCGTGTCCGGGGCGAACGGGGCGGAACCCAGGAAGTCCGCCAGCACCCTGGCCGCGGCGACGGTGCCGAGACCGGCCTGGGCGATGGGAATTTTCACCGCGCGATCGGCGCCCTTGGCCAGGGCGGTGAAGAGCACGTCATCCACCTCCGGCGCGTCCAGGGCCACGACGGTCACGGAGCCGCCGTGTTGCTCCTTGAGGAGCAGCGCCTGTTCCAGCGCGTATTCGTCCGGGTCGCTGAGCTTGAACCGGAGGAATTCCGCATCCAGGGATTTGCCATCTGCGGCGACATTGAGTTCTTCCACCGTGTCCGGCACCATTTTGAGGAGGACGTAGAGGTTCATAGATGACAACAGGCTTAGGTTCCAACCGGGGCCGGTTCCGTCTTCTGGGCGTCGGCAATGGCGGGCATGACGGCGACCAGCTCCGAGCCGATCCCCAGGCGTTTGGGCGGGATGCCCAGCGCGAGTCCGACCAGTTGGGTGAAATACATGACCGGCACGTTGAGGTCCGTCCCGAACTCGCGGTTCACCTGCTTCTGGTAGCACTCCAGATTGACCTGGCAGAGCGGGCAGGCGGTGACGATGACCGTCGCGCGCTCCCGCACGGCGCTTTCGAGGAGATTACGCACCAGGCTGAGAGCGGCCACGCGATTAGTGATGATCAGCGCCCCACCGCAGCAGGTGAGTCGCAGCGGATAGCTAACCGGCACCGCGCCACAGGCGGCCACCAGGTCCTCAAAGAACCGGGGTTGCTCGACATCCTCGTGATCCTTCCGCGGTCGCAGGATCTGGCAGCCGTAGTAAGGCGCCACGCGCAGGCCTTGCAACGGGTTGGTGACCCTGGCTTTGATCTCCGCCAACCCCACGTCCTGAACGAAGACTTCGATCAGGTGCTGCACGGTGGCGCTGCCGGTGAACTGCAGGTTGTCTTCCGCCAGGGCCACGTTGATATGCTCGGCCAGGTCGGGATCGTGCTTCAGATGGCTGCGGGTGAAGAACAGGTTTTTGAAGCAACCGCTGCACGGGGCCACCAAGTTCAAATGCTCTTTTTCCGCCATGGCGATATTGCGCGCCGACAACGTGTAGGCGAGAAGCTCGTCCACGTGAAAGTAGGCGGTGGCGCCGCAGCAGTTCCAGTCCTCCAGCTCCCGCAGTTCCACCCCCAGGGCGCGGGTGGTTTCCAGGGCGGAGAGGTGGTAGCTGTGCGCCATTTTTTCGAGCGAGCAGCCGGGGAAATACGCGTAGGTTTTCATTCGGAGTCTCCCAATGGAATGATCCGCCGGATCATCCGCTTGAAGTTGTCGAGCCGTTTGATCCGGGCCGGGAGCAACGGCAGCCGGCCCTTGAGCATCAGCGCGGTGGCGGTCTGTGCCTCCTGGATGATTTCCGGCAGGCCGTAGGTGAAGAGGTAGGTGGTGGCAAGCACAGGTTCGTAGGAACGGCCGCTGCGCAGGATCATCTTCACGAACGTCTCGGAGAAAACGGGGCCGATCAATCCTTCCTGATGCTGGGCCTTCCACACGGTGTAGCGCTTGAGCCCATACATCAGTTCGGCGATGTCAATGCCGCGGGGGCAGCGCACCGTGCATTGAAAGCAGGACGCGCAATACCAGAAGGTGTTCGCGCGCAGCACCTGGTCTTTGAAACCCGCCCGGATCAGGGCGATGATCCGCCGTGGCGAATGGTCCATGAAGCCGCCCGAAGCCACCGGACACGTGGCCGAGCAGGTGCCGCACTGGATGCAGGTGTTGATCGGATTCCCTTCCGCGGCATGCAGCAGGTTGCCGATCTCCGCGACAAACGAGAGGCCGTTTTCCGGCGGGGCGGGGAGGCTTTCCACGGGGGCGGCGTTCATGGGCTTTGGGCCTTTCGCGTCTCGGCGGTTTTGAGCAGCGCCTCAACCTTTTCGAGAAGGAGCTTGGGTTCAACCGGCTTCTCCACCAGCTCGTCCACCGGCACAAAATGAGGATGCACCGCCTGGCCGGGGAAGAGGAACGCCATCTGCTCCCGGATGCCCGTGATGATCAACACCGGCAGGTCGCGTAGTTTGGGGTCTTTGCCGAGTTTGCGAGCGATCATGATGCCTTCGGCCCCGCGGCCCATCATGACGTCCAGCAACAGCAAATCGTAGTTCTTGGACTTCAAGGCTTGGAGTCCGTCCTTGGGGTTGTAGGCGACGTCCACTTCGTATTTCGCCTTGACCAGGATGGCCTTGATCCCCGCGACAAAATCGGGGTCATCGTCAATCATCAGGAGTCGTTTGGCTTCGCTCATATTAAACTTTGCGTTCAGGAGTTGTATTCGCTTCGGGAGCCGACGGCATGGCCGGCAGAAGGATCGTAAACGTGCTGCCCCTGCCGGGTTCGCTCTCGACGGCGACGGCGCCGCCATGCACCTCGACGATCCGCCGGCTGATGGCCAGGCCCAGCCCGCACCCGGCGACGCCCGCGGGTTGCGCCTGGCCGCGGCCGAAATCCTGGAAGAGGTGAGGCAGGTCTTCTTTGGCCACGCCCACGCCGGTGTCGGTCACGGAGATGCGCACCTGAGGGCTTTGGGCTTCGGCGTGCACGCGCACGGTGTTGTTCGGAAAGCTGTATTTCACCGCGTTGCCCAGGAGGTTGACGAGCACCTCGATCAGGCTGCCTTCGTCGCCGTTCACACGCGGGAGCGGGTCGGCGACGGACGACGCAATCTCGATGGCCTTGCGAAGGGCGTGAGGTTGAACGGTGTCCACCGCTTTGGCCACAACGTCGGCCACGGCGACCGGTTGGAAGGTTTCCTTGAGCTTGTTGATGTCCACCGAGAAGACGCGCAGCCACGAGTGGACCAGTTTGAGCAGGTCGTCGAGCCGCGTCTTGAGGCGCGTGAGGCGATCCTTCTGGTCGTCGGAGAGCTGCCCGGCCAACTCCTCGGTCAGCGCATACAGGTTCTGCTGGATCGCGCCGAGCGGCGCTTTGAGCTCGTGGGACACGATGGCGGCGAAGTTTTCCCGGAGGATTTCCTTTTCCCGTTGCAGCGCGACGGCTTGCTGGACCAGGCGGGAATGTTCCAGGCCGCGCTGCGTAATCAGGCGCAACTCTTCAGGCGTGAAAGGCTTCGGCAGGAAATCGAACGCGCCCTTCTTCATCGCCTCGGTAGCTGAACTCACCGTCGCATAACCGGTGATCACGATGACCACCATCAGCGGAAACTGCTCGCGAATCCGGCCCAAGACTTCAAATCCCGACAGGCCCGGCATTTTAAGATCCAAAAAGATCAGGTCGGGCTGGATTTCGCCAACGAGCTTCAAACCGTGGGCGCCGTTGTTCGTCGTCGTCACCTGGCAATCACCGACGGCCAACACCTGCGTGCAGGAGTCGAGCACGACTTCCTCGTCGTCAATGACCAGGATTTTACTTTTAGGCTGCACGATGAACGATTTCGGATTCGGTTGTTACTGGCAGGCGGATGGTGAACGTCGTCCCCTTGCCCACTTGGCTTTCAACGGAGATGGTGCCTTTGTGTTCCTTGATGATCCCATAACTGATCGCCAGGCCAAGGCCGGTGCCGTGGCCCACCTCTTTGGTGGTGAAGAAGGGATCGAAAATGCGGTCCTGATCCTCTTCGCTGATGCCGTGGCCGGTATCGGTGAACGCAACTTCCACGGCGCTGTCCACCGGGACATGGCGGGTGGTCAGCGTAAGTTGGCCCGTACCATTCATCGCCTCCGCGGCGTTGATGATCAGGTTCATGAAGATCTGCTGAATCTGCGAAGGGTCCATCAGGACCTGGGGCAGGTCCTGGCTGAGATGCTTCACGATGCGGATGTTGATGAAGAGCGCCTGCTGGTCCACGAGGGAAACGCACTCCTCCAGCACCCGGTTCACGTTGGATATGCGCTTGTCCGGTTTCCGCTGGCGGGAGAAGTCCAGCAGTCCACGAATGATGCCGCGGCACCGGTCTGCCTGTTGCACGATTTTTTCCAAGGACTCCCGCGTGCCGTTGCCGACGGTCGCGCGCTCCAGCAGGAGATGCGAATAGGTGACGATCCCTTGAAGTGGATTGTTGATCTCGTGCGCCACGCCCGCGGCCAACTGCCCGATGTGCGCCAACCGCTCGGACTCCATGATCCGCTTGGTGGTGAACTCGCGAAGTTGTTCGTCCCGTTTCTTCAACGCTGCGGCCATGAAGTTGAAGGTTTCGCCCAACTCCCTCAGTTCATCGTGGGAGCGAATTTCCACGGTTGTATCCAGGTTGCCGTGTGCCACCTGCTCCGAGGCCGCCGCCAGCTTCTTGATGCAACCACAGATTTTCCTGGCAATGAAGAACGCCAGCGCCAGCGCCACCAGCGCACCGACCAACGCAGTGAACAGAAACACCAGTACCGTGCGGCGACGTAGATCGGTGTATTTCTGCTCCAAGACCCCGGCGCCCAACATGCCAATGATCTGCCCGTCAAGGTCGCGGATGGGCTCATAGACGGTGATGTCCCAGTGGTTTACGACACACGCGCGACCGAGCCACGGCTTTCCTTCCTGCACCACCTGCCGATACACGTCCGGCGCGACGCGGGTGCCGATCGCCCGCGTGCCTCGTTCATCTTTCACGTTGGTTGAGATTCGCAAGCCGTCTTGAAAAATGGTAAACGAGCCGACGTCTTTACCTTTGTATTGATAGTTGTGGAACAGGCTGTCTTCGATGTGGTCCACGATCTGATAATTACCGTTAAGCAACACCCCGCCGTAAACGATGCCCAGCAGGTGGCTTTCGGTGTCCAAGACCGGCGCCGCAGCCTTGAGCATCATCCCCGTGGGTTCATTCGTGCGCGCTTTGTCTTGCGGAAAGTTGTTCGATGTATTTAAAGACGCCAAGCGGGTTTGGCCCGCCAAATCCGGTGCCTCCCTACGCAGAAGCTCCAAGGAAATGAGGCACGACGCCGCCACGGGTGCTTTGCGCTTCATGACGGCCTGAACCAACGCATCCCGGCTTTGGTCATCGCCCACCGAGGTAGCGTCACCGCCAGCCCGCAACAACACCCGGCCGTGCGGATCGGTAATTGTCAGCACGTCCAGTTGCTCACGTTGCTTGATCTGGGCCAGCGTCTCCGCAAACTGCCGGAGATCATTGGCACGCAGGGCCCTCATGAGGAAGAAACGCTGACCGGTGTAGCGCACCGCGTCGTTTACGAACGCCAACTTGTTCAGGTAGATTTCGCGGGCGGCGTTGAGATCGGTTTCCACTTTGGCCTGCGCCTCAGCCACCACCCGGTCGCCAATGACCCGCACCCCCACGATGCTGAAGATGACACTGGTGAGCAGGATAATGAGCAGGAAGCTCAACACCAGCTTCGTGGCGATGCGCACCTTGTACATGCCGGAGTTGCCAGCCGCAGGCTTGGTCAACCACCCCATTGTGAGCGAGGCAAGTATGTTCGAGAGCTTGTTCACAACAACGTCATCGTGTCCCGCGAACAAGAATAACGGCCGATACCCTGCTACTGGAGGGTGCGCGCCCCAGGTGAGCACTGACGGAATCACAACCACTCAGACTTACGATCTTCCTGCCGCCTGTTCTGCGCCGGACGCCCACATGTTGTATCTTCTGTCTGGTTTGCATAAGCGCATCCCACCAACTCACCCGAGCGCCGGATTGTGCTCGTTTAATACGACGCATCGCGATTGTGTGGCCATTGCCTTTTACTTAATGATGACACAGTAAGTATGCTAACCGTGTCTTGTGAATCATTTACCATTTCTTGGTTGAATTTGATTTTTTATGAATGATGAGATCTGTTAAGACGAGCCATTATGTTTGGAAAGCAACTTACCCAAGTGAGGAGCGGTGGAAGCCAACCAATTCCAACGTTCCCCCCAATTTACCAGCGTTTTTTCGACCAGGCCGCATCCTTCCAGCGACGGACGACGACGCAAGTTGTTTCATGTCGGTCGAACGGCGTCTGGATGCAGCAAACCGCGGACGCCTGAACGCTAAGCCGGTGAATTTCAAGCCGTACGAAACGTCTGAACCATCATGCGCCCGCGATCCAATCACGTGAACCATGCCTTCACCGCGCTGCTCATGAGCCTGCTGGCCGGCGCCGCCCTCGCCGGCATCCGCGCAGCCGAGTTTTTTGTGGCGCCGGACGGCAGCGACGCCGGGCCGGGCACGCAGGTGAAACCCTTCGCCACATTGAACCGCGCCTGCGATGCCGCCCGCCACGCTGCGCCGGATGAGCCACGGCGAGTCGTCGTTCGCGGCGGCAGCTACTTCAACGTCGCACTGACCCTTGGACCCGACGATTCCGGGCTGCGCTTGGACAACTGGCCCGCCGATGCGCAACCCCCGGTGCTCTACGGAGGCCAGCCGGTCGCCGGCTGGGAAAAGGACGGCGACCGTTTCTGGTCCGCGCCCAGCCCACGGCTGACGAACGGACAGCCGGCTCAAGTGCGGCTGTTGGTGGTCAACGGCTCACTGCGACCGCGCGCCCGCTACCCGGAAACGAACGCGCTGCAGCACCTGAGCCGGTTTGATGTGCCGTGGATGAGTACCACCGGCGGCGGTTGGAAGCGTCCGCCGACACACAAGGAATTGACGACCCTTCGCTACCAGCCGGGATTGTTGCCGGCCGGCCTCGAAATCCACAATGCCGAGGTCACCGTGTTCCACATGTGGGACGAATCCTGCGTGGGCGTCGCGGCCAACGATGCGGCCCGCGGCGTGCTGACGCTCACGCCGGAATGCGGCCATCCACCCGGCGCGTTTGGCGTCCAGAAATTCGTTGTCTGGAACACGCGCGAAGGCATGACCCGGCCAGGGCAATGGTTCCAGGATCGCGTCCGCGGGCGGCTGGTCTATTGGCCGCTGCCGGGCGAGGATATGCACCGGACCATCGTCATCGCGCCGACCACCGCCACCATTCTGCGCCTGGCGGGCAAGCCGGACCGCAAGATTACCAACGTCACCGTGCGCGGTCTGCATTTCAGCGTCACGACAGTGCCGCTGATTGCCGGCGGTTTTGCCGCCAGCGAATTTGACGGCGCGATTTCCCTGGAGCACGCGCGGAATTGCCGCTTCGAGAAACTGAACGTCGCGATGGTGGCCGGGCACGCCATCCGCGCGAAGGGCGACCTCACCGGCATTCGGGTCGAGGATTGTCTGATTTCCCAATGCGGCGCGGGCGGCATTTACGTCGGCGGCCGGCGGGCGGTGATCGCGAACAACCGCGTCAGCGGCGTCGGTCTGGCGTATCCGAGTGCCGTCGGGATTTACGAGGGCGGCAGCGATTGCGTCGTCAGCCACAACGAGGTTCACGACTGCTCGTATTCGGCCATCAATTACGGCGGCGCGCGAAACGTCATCGAGGACAACCTGCTTTACGATTGCATGAAGGTGCTGCACGACGGCGCGGCGATTTATGTCTTTGCCGCGGATCGCTGCCTCATCCGTCGCAACGTCACCCGCGACCTCGCCGATCGCGGCGGTTACCCGGTCTGCGCCTATTACCTGGATGAACGCAGCACGCATTGCGTGGTCGAGCAAAACCTCGCCGTGCGCGTGAACTGGCCGTCGCACAATCACATGGCGACCAACAATGTGATCCGCCAGAATGTCTTCATCGCGGAGGGCGATATTAAGCTCACCTTCCCGCGCAGCCGCGAGTTTGTGCTGGAGCAAAATGTCATCTACGCCACCGGCAAGATTCGCATCGAAGGCGTGAACGCCATCGCGCGCTGGTCGCGCAACCTGTTCTACAGCGGCGCCGGCCAGATCGAGGCCGTGACGCTGCGCGATTACTCGGCCACCGGCCAGACCGCCGCGGCGCCGGACGACACGCTGGTGGCCGATCCGCAGTTCGTGGACTGGCGGCACGGCGATTACCGGTTCCGGCCGGACTCGCCGGCGGTGAAGTCGGGCCTGCCGTCGCTGGACTTCAGCCACGCCGGGCCGTTGAAGCGCTGATCCGGCCCGGCCGCCGGTTGCGGCGGTTGACGCGAACGCCCGGCTGCATTAGGATTCCAAGCACCCTGGCAACGTCGGCCGCTGAATCTGTCAAGACAACCGTATGAAGCCCTTCCCCCGGCTCCGCAAGGCCGCCCCGGCCCACCGCCGCTTGTTGACGCGCGATCCCGGTGACGGAAGAGGCAAGCTGACGGCCTATTTCGCCTACCCGTTCCGCGCGTTTCTGTGGTCGTTCATCGGGCTGTTCGGGGTGGCGGCGATTTACAGCATCATTCACGCCTGCTGGCAGGCGGAGCCGTGGCGGCCGGAGCAGGCGGTGCAGTTCGCCACGGACGGCACGCTGCGGCCGATTTACGCGCAATCCGAACTCGAACGCTTTTACTCGAAAGCCCGGATCGCCGAGCTGGTGCAACGCATCGAGGCCAAACGAGCGGCGCTGAGCCGGGACGTTTTGCACGAACGCCGCGATCTGTTCCTGCCGGTGATGACGGCGAACACCCGCAGTCTTGTTTGGGAAACCGCGCCGCCCGGCGTGCTGGGCAAATCCCCCGCCCAAGCCACCGACGACGACTTCCTGTTGGCGAATCTCCCGCGCCTGGAGCAATGGCTGCACAGCAAAACCCCCACCCTGACCGTGCCGGCCAACCAGGCGGTTTTTCGCGCCGCCGCCGAAGGCGTGCGCGAGCAAATCAGCCGCGAGGCGGATCTGCGCAACGAACTGGCCGTGGAACTGCGCGGCCTGGACCCGATCCTTCCCTTCGGCTGGCTTTACGTCCAGGGCGGTGGCTGGCTCGTGGAGGTGGTGTTCTGGTCCCTGCTTGGCGTGCTCGCCAACACCATCATCGGCATCATTCT
Organism: bacterium; assembly: GCA_021780105.1. Taxonomy (GTDB): domain Bacteria; phylum Verrucomicrobiota; class Verrucomicrobiia; order Limisphaerales; family J093; genus JAJXZJ01. Next base: position 285,279 of record JAJXZJ010000064.1, on the reverse strand, counting down.
TGCCTGCCGTGACGATCGCTATCAGCCCGAGGAGTTCGTCATGGTCATTCCCAAGGTCTTGCTGGCGCCGCTGCTGGCGGTGATCTGCGTTGCCATCTGGACCACTGGCCTGACCGAGTCGAAAGTAAGTTACTTGAATTTGCCGTATTTTCTTGTCTTCTCCTTTTTCCTCGGCTTCCTCACCGAAGGCCTTTACACGCGGCTCCGCGACTTCGCAAACCTCATCGTTCCGCCGTCGGTCACACTCAGTCAGGCGAAGTTGGAGGCCGCGGCCGTCAGTCAGCCGTATCAGTATGTCAATCCGGCGCCAGCGCCGGCCGCTGGGGCGCCGAAAAACCTCGCCGAACTGGAAACCAAGCTCCTCGCCGTGGCCAAAAGCGGCATGGAACACGGCTTGATCAGCCGGCTTGCGGAAAACCACTGAAGCCACCTCCCGCCATGCGCCTGCCAACTTTTCTTCCGCCGCGTCGCGCCCGCCGCGTCCTGGCGGCCGGCTTGCTGGGATTCGCCCTGTTGAGCACCGGCTGTGTTGCCCGCCGTGAGGCCCTGCGGATGAATGAGACCTTGATGAGCGCCTCGGACACGGCCGGCAAAACGGTGCAGGAACTGCACGCCGCCGCGCGCAGCGAGGCCGAAGCGCAGCGGCAGACGCGCACCGCCGTCCGCGAACTGGCGGCCGCCGTCGCCACCAACCGCCAGGAACTGCTGCGCCAGCGGATGAATCTCGAACTCCAGAAGACGCTCGCCGACATTGACCGCGCGCTGGCCGATCTGTTGCGGCAAAATGCCGACCGTCGGCGCGCGCAGGTCGCCCGTCTGGAGCCAGTCATCAACGCCGCGCTGCAGCCGCTCACCGACCGCATCGCGGAATATCATCGCCGCGCGGACGACGCGTTCGCGAAATTCAAGGCGTCGCCGAACGAACTGGAATTGCGCCAGCAAGTCGTGCTTGCGGACAAGGATTACCTCGCCGCGCAAGGGGCGGCCGTGGACCTCAAGCTGGATGCGCTCAAACAAGGTTTCCAGCAACTCGACCTCGTGGAGGCGGAAACCGCAACGCGCCTGCAGCAGGTCGCGGAACGCCATCGCGCCAACGCACAGAAAGTCTATGACCGCGCGGTCACCGCGCTGCCGGCGGTCGCCGCACCCGCGCTGGATCTTGGACCCGAACCGCAGGTTCCGGACGCGGCCTACGACGGTCTGTTCGGCTACACACAAGTGACCAAGGCGGCCGCGGAAGGCAACCGCGATTACCTGCGCAGCAACGCCTTCGGCAGCGGTTCGTATTTTGCCGGGTTCTGGCAGTCGCTTGGCAAGGGGTTGCTCGGCGGCGTGATGCAGCCGTCGCCGCTGAAGCCGGCGGACGTGCAGGCGGTGACGACCGCCGGACGGGACGTGTTCGACGCCGCGTTTGGTTCGCTCAAGGACCAGTTCGCGGATGCCAAAAGTTCGTTTGCTGCCGAAGGCCAGCAGGTTTTGGAACAAACCGCGGCCGCGCTGGCGGACAAGGCGCAGCAGAGCGTCGAGCAATTTCTGAAGGGAAAATTGAACCTCCTGGGGTCCGGGGCGACTCCCAGCCAACCCTGACCAGCTTCGACCATGAGCGAGTTCGATCCCAACATCCTTCGCCGGAACCTGCCGGAAGACATTCACGCGGTGATTGACCAGGTGAACGCAAACGTCACGGTCGCCGTGCGCCAGGTGGTGGACGAGTTCCGCGCCCAGGCGAACGCGGCGGCCGACCAGTTCGCGCAGGGCAATTTTTCCGGCGATCTCCAAAGCCGGCTGGACCAGGTCCGGGCGGACGTGGCGAAGGATTTGACCGCGATTCAAGACGCGCTGGCGCAGACCCGGCAGGCCGCGCAGAAAGCCGCGGACGCCGCGAAACAAGCCGATCCGGCGGCATTGAACAAAGCCGTAAGCGATCTGACCGACCAGGCCAAGGCGGTCGAGCAGAAGCTCCAGGATTTTCGCACCAAGGTGGATACGTTTGCGCAGAAGACCGGCGGTCTCATCGCCAAGGCGGCCATTTCGACATTCACCGGCGGCATTTGACTGGGGCACTTGCGGCGCCCGGGTGGGTTCCAAGTTGCCGCAGAGGCGGGGTCGTGCTTTGTTGGTGCCGAAGTCAGCCGAAAATGTGAATTGTCATCGAACCAACCGAAACCGGAGATCGCCATGAAATCCTCGTCTTTTACCCGCCGTGAATTCTTTGGACACACGGCCGCCGTGGCGGGCAGCGCCTTGCTTGCCCCGCTGGCACTCGGAGAAAATGCCGCCGGCAAACGCACCCACGCCGATCAGGTGGAACTCGGCAAAACCGGCCTCAAGTCCAGCCGGCTGGGCTTCGGCGCCGGCAGCAACAGCGGCCATGTGCAGAAGGCGCTCGGCCAGGACGCGTTCAACCGGCTCATCCGCTATGCCTACGACCAGGGCATCACCTACTTCGACTGCGCCCAGGCCTACGAAACCTTCGAGTGGATGGGGCCGGCGCTCAAAGGGCTGCCGCGCGAGAAGCTGTTTTTGCAGTCGAAGGTGCCCGGCAAACCGGAGGACGTGCTGGCCACGATTGACCGCCACCGGAAGGCGTTCGACACCGATTACCTCGACAGCCTGCTCATTCACTGCATGGTCAAGGACAACTGGACCGACGACATGAAGCGGATCATGGACGGCTTCAACGAGGCGAAGGAGAAGAAGTGGATTCGCGCCAAGGGCGTGTCCTGCCACAGCCTGCCCGCGCTGACGCAGGCGCAGGAATCCGACTGGACGGAAATTCACCTCGTCCGGCTGAACCCGCAGGGCGTGTGGATGGACACGCCCGAACAAACGTGGAACGCCAAGAGCGGGCCGGAAAACGTGCCGCCGGTGGTCGAGCAGCTCAAGAAAATGCGCGCCCGGGGCCACGGGATCATCGGCATGAAACTCTGCGGCAACGGCGAGTTCACCAAGGCCGAGGACCGCGAGAAGGCCATGCGCTACGTCATGCGCAGCGGACTGACCGACGCCGTGGTCGTCGGCTTCAAGAGCGCGGCGGAAGTTGACGAAGCCATCGAGCGCATGAACCGCGCGCTGACCGAGGCGTAGCATCGCCTTCGCAATTCGCTGAAGAACCGCCTGTCTGGAGGGAGTTTTTCCTCCGGACGGTGAATTGTTTTTCCCTCCCGCCGCGACCGGCTGTAACCCTGTTCCCCGACAGAGCGTCTCACGGCATCAAAGGTTGGCCGACGCGGGTGGTTCAGCGAACGGTCTAAACGACAAACGACGATGAGGGCAGTGCTGGTTCTGTTGGTTTGGATGCTGGCGACGGCGGGCAACGCGGTCGCGGCAGGCAATCCCTTCGACGGCCCGCCCGTCAGTGCGCCCGGCAATCGCATTGACGAACTGGTCTTCGGCCGCCTCCAACAACTCGGCATCCCGCCGGCGCATCTCTGCTCGGACGCCGTGTTTCTCCGCCGCGCCTATCTGGACGTGATCGGCACACTACCTGCGCCGACGGAAGCGCGAACCTTTTTGCTGGACCCGTCGTCGGACAAACGCCGCGTGCTGGTTGACCGCCTGCTGGCGCGGGACGAATTCGCGGATTACTGGGCCATGAAGTGGAGCGACCTGCTGCGGGTCAAATCCGAGTTTCCGATCAATCTCTGGCCCAACGCCGCACAGGCGTATCACCGGTGGATTCGCGCCGCGCTGCGTGAAAACTGGCCCTACGACCGGTTTGTCCGCGCGCTGCTCACGTCCAGCGGCAGCAACTTCCGCGACCCGCCGGTGAACTTCTACCGCGCCATGCAGAACCGCGAACCGGCGGGCATCGCCCAGACCGTGGCCTTGACGTTCATGGGCGCGCGCGCCGAGAAGTGGCCCACCAACCAGCTCGCCGGCCTGGCCGCGTTCTTCTCGGAGGTCGGCTACAAATCCACCGCCGAATGGAAGGAGGAGATTGTTTGCTTCGATCCTCAAAAAGCCACCAACGGCCTGTGGAGGACGGCCGTGTTTCCCGACGGCACGCCTGCCCAATTGTCCCCGGACCGCGACCCGCGCGCGGTTTTCGCCGACTGGTTGATTGACCCGCAGAACCCGTGGTTCACCCGCAACATCGCCAACCGCGTCTGGGCCTGGCTGCTGGGCCGGGGCATCATCCAGGAGCCGGACGACATCCGACCGGACAATCCGCCCAGCAACCCCGAACTGCTGGCGTATCTGGAACAAGAACTCGTCGCGGCGCACTACGACTTGAAGGCTCTTTTCCGGATGATCCTCAACTCGCAGACTTACCAGCTTTCCGGCGTGCCGCGCAGCGACCGGCCGGAAGCCGCGGCAAATTTCGCCTTTTGTCCGTTGCGCCAGCTCGACGCGGAGGTGCTGATTGACGCGCTCGATCAGATTACCGGTTCGACCGAGCAATACACCAGTTCCATCCCCGAACCATTCACGTTCATTCCCGAAACCGAGCGCACGATCGCCCTGCCCGACGGCAGCATCACGAGCGCGTTCCTCGAACTGTTCGGCCGGCCGCCGCGCGACACCGGGCTGGAATCGGAGCGCAATCGCCGCCCCACCGCCGAACAACGGCTGCATTGGCTGAACTCCAGCCACGTCCTCCGCAAGATCGAGCAAAGCCGGATGATCCAGTTCCAGTTGCAATCCGGCCGGCCGCCGCGCGAAATCGCCACCGCCCTGTTCCTGGACATTCTCTCGCGGTTTCCAACGACGGCGGAGACGCAAACGGCGGTCGCGTTCTTCCAAACCAACCCGGCCGGCCGCCGCGCCGCCGTCGTGGACCTCGCCTGGGCTTTGCTGAACACGGACGAATTCCTCTTCCGGCACTGAGGCCGGCCGGCGATTCCCCCAACGCTCCCGGCCGTTATGCGTTTGACAGCGCGGCCGCGGCAAACCCATTTTCTCCACGCATGACGTTGCCGATGCATGTGGTGGACGCCTTCGCGGACCGCGCGTTCGGCGGCAATCCCGCCGCCGTCTGCCGTCTGCCCGCGCCCGCCGGGCCGGCCTGGATGCAGGCCGTGGCGCGGGAAATGAAGCATTCCGAGACGGCCTTCCTCCTCCGTCGCGCGGACGGCTGGGGGCTGCGCTGGTTTACGCCCGAAGCGGAGGTGAAGCTCTGTGGACACGCCACGCTCGCCAGCGCCCACGTGCTCTGGGAAACTGGCGAACTCGCCGCCGGCGAGCCGGCACGGTTCCACACGCTGAGCGGCCGGTTGACCGCGCGCCGCAACGGCGACGACATCGAACTCGATTTTCCCGCCAAACCGGTGCAACCGGTGTTGCCGCCGGCCGGGCTGGCCGCGGCGCTGGGCGCGGACTTCCGGTCCGTCAGCCGCAGCGAGTTCGATTACCTGGTGGAACTGGATTCGCCCGCCACGTTGCGCCAGCTTCGGCCGGACTTTGCCCGGCTGGCTGCGTTGCCGGTGCGCGGCGTGATTGTCACCAGCGTTTCCGACACGCCGGAATTTGCGTTCCTCTCACGGTTCTTCGCGCCGGGTGTCGGCGTGGAGGAAGATCCAGTAACCGGCTCGGCGCACTGTTCGCTCGGGCCGTTCTGGCAGGCGAAACTCGGCCGCGACGAGTTCACCGCCTGGCAGGCTTCATCCCGCGGCGGCCGGGTGTGCGTGACAATGCGCGGCGACCGGGTGTTGCTCGCCGGGCGGGCGGTCACCGTGCTGCGCGGCGAGCTGGCGGCCGGCGCAGCTTCTTCATGACGCCGACGCTCGATTCCCTGCTCGCCGGCCCGGAGCCGATTCTGGCGCTGGCGCCGATGCAGGATGTGACCGACCTCGCGTTCTGGCGGTTGATCGCCGGTTACGGCGGCGCGGATGTTTACGTGACGGAGTATTTCCGCGTGTATCCCGGCTCGACGCTGGACCGGACGATTTTGCAGTCCATCACCGCCAATCCCACCGGCCGGCCGGTGCTGGCACAGATGATCGGCAACGACATCCCGTTGCTGGTGCGCACGGCGCGGGAACTGCAGCGGTATCCGATCGCCGGCGTGGATTTGAACCTCGGCTGCCCGGCGCCGGTGGTCTATCGCAAGTGCGCCGGCGGCGGCTTGCTGCGCGAACCGGCGCGCGTGGACGCCATCCTCGGCGCGCTGCGCGAGGCGGTGACGACGCGGTTCAGCGTGAAAACGCGGATCGGCTTCGACTCGCCCGCGGGCTTCGACGAACTGCTGGCCATTTTCGCGCGGCACTCCCTCGACCTGGTCACGGTGCATGGCCGGACGGTGCGGGAGATGTATCGCAGCGAAGTGCATTACGACCTCGTCGCCCGCGCGGTGGCGACGCTGCCGTGTCCGGTGCTGGCCAACGGCAATGTGTCTTCGGCGCGGAAAGGGCGGGAAGTGCTCGAACAGACCGGCGCGCGCGGGCTGATGATCGGCCGCGGCGTGATTCGCAACCCGTGGATGTTCGCGCAGTTTCGCCAGGCCCGGCGCGGGGAAACCATGTTCGTGCCGGCCGGGCGCGATGTGTTGCGCTACGTCCGCGCGCTGTTCGAGGCGACGTGCCGGGCGAAGTTCACCGAGCTTGCCCACGTCACGCGCATGAAGAAGTTCATGAACTTCATCGGCCTGGGTGTGGACCCAACGGGGCGGTTCCTGCACGAAATCCGGCGGGCGACCCGCGAGGCAGCATTCTTCCGGCTGTGCGAGGAATTTCTCGACCACGACAGGCCGATGCCGCTGGAGCCGTTTGCGCTCCCGCTCAAGGAAAGCGACATGCTGGCGGGCGAACACCGCTGAGCGGCGTCACGGCCAGATCGCCCGGTAAAAGGCCCACGGCTGGTTCGTGGCACTGGAATCGAGATAGATGAACGGCGCGCCGGTGTTGGTGAACGTCAGCAGCGTGGTCCAGTTCGTCAGGTCGGTCGAGGTTTGCAGCGAATAGACCTCGTTTGTGATGCCATCGAGCGTGACCTGCATGCCGGTACCGGGCAGGAACTGCGGCGTCACGAACGCCGGCGCAAGCGTGGGTGCCGCGTCGCTGCGGAAGGTCTGCCGCCGCCCGCCGGCGTCGGCCGTGCCATTGTTGAATGCCGCGCCGCCCTGGAACACCGCGATGGTTGCGGCGTTGGTCGGCGGAATGATTTGGTAGGTCAACATGCGCGGGTTGGCGTCAAAGAACGGTCCCCACTTCACCTTTCCGCGCAGGTTGTCAAAGAAACCGCCGTCGCTGATCTGGGCGACGGTCCAGCCGGCGGGCACTTGATCCTCGACGGCGCACGCAATGGTGTTCGTCGTGTAGGTGACGACGAGTGAGACCGGGTCCGTGTAGGCGAAGACGTTCGTGGGCGTGACATTGAAGGTCACCGTGAAAGGCTGGCCGGCAGTGAAGAACTTTGGCAGGTCCACGGTCACGCCGCCGTTGGTCGTGGTGGCCCCCGGCGTGATGGCGACGGGCTGGTAATGGGCGGGGGTGTTGGTCAGGATCACCCACCATTGCGGCGCATTGGTGATGTTTGTGTTGACGCCGTAATGCTCGCCGCCCTGCCAAAGCTGGATGGCGTTCTGGACGTAGGCCGCGGGAATCGGGTTGGGCGGCAGCGCCCAGGCCTGACCGTCCTTCCAAGCCGCGCTGTAGGCCGTCATTTCGCCGATGGTCATCCAACCGTCCACCGGCTGCGTGTCCGCCGGGTGCAGGAGGCTCTGCGCCAGTTGCGAGGCGCCAACCACATCGCCGATCACGTCGTCCACGTAAAAGGCGCCGCTGAACCCGACCGGTCCGGTTTGCGTGAGGGGCGGTGTCACCTGATAAGTCAGCGTGCGCCCCTGGCCGTCCGTGAACGGGCCGAACCGGACGACATCGTGGACGGAATCGTAAACGCCGTCGTTGCTGATCTGCGAAACCGTCCAACCGGCGGGCGGCGTGTCCTCGATCACGTAGAACGAGGCGTTCGTCACCGCGTGCGTGACAATCGTCACGGTGAAGGTCGCGCCGGCCGAGTAGCCCGCCGGGAGAAAACGCCGGGCAAAGCCGGCCAGCGCCGCGCCGCGCGGTGCAAGGTTGCGCTGGCCGGCAATCTCGGCCGGCGAACCGTCAAACGCCGCCACGCCGTAAAACTGGACTTCGTTCGTTTCGCCGGCCGGCGGCGTGGTTTGATAGGCAAGCTGCCGCGTCTGGCTGTCGAAGAACGGTCCCCATTTCACCTTGCCGCGCGCCGCGTCGAAGGAACCGCCGTCGCTGATCTGCGAAACGGTCCAGCCCGCCGGCGGCAGGTCTTCCACCGCAAACACGGTCACGTTGGTCGCGGGCGTGACTGTGAGGTTGATGGTGACGGCTGTGCCGGCATCGTAAACGTAGGGCATGTCCGCGCTGGCGGCGCCGTTGGTGGCGGCAATGCCGGCCGGCAAAACCGGCGGAGGCGCGAGGGACGCGCCGCCGTCGGGCAGCGGCGTCCACCAGCTCGGGGGTGCGATGAAGTTGGTGTCGTAATGATACGCCTCGCCGTTCGTCCAGAGGTCAATCGCCCGCGCGACGTAAAGGCTGGGAATCGGATTCGGGCCGAGGCTCCAGCTCGCGCCGCGTTTCCAGGCGGCACCGTAACCGGTGATTTCGCCGATCGTCATCCAGCCGTCGGCCGGGTTGCTGTCTGCCGGATGCAGCGGCGCGGGATTGAGGATCTGGACACCGGCGACGAAGCGATCGCCACCGTCGGCCGACGACGTGCCTGTGAAGACGCTCGTGCCGGAAGCGCTGATCGGCGGCGTGACGTGATACGTCAACTGCCGCGGCTGGCCGTCGAAGAACGGCCCGAACTTCACGCGCCGGTTGCTGGCATCGAACCAGCCGTTGTCGCTGAGGTTGGTGACGGCCACCGTCCAGCCGGACGGCGGCGTGTCTTCCACCGTGTAAAAACTGACATCCGCGGACGGCGTTGCCACCAGCGTCACCACCATGTCGGCGCCGCCCGAATAGCCGGCCGGCAGGATGCGTCGCACGAAGCTGCTGGCCGTGTGGCGGGCGTCACTCCGGAACGTGGGCCAGCCGCCGGTGACCGGCCCGCCACCGGCGGTCAGGCCGCGGAGATGCGCGTCCTCGGAACCGATGTAAACGACGCCATTGGGCGCAACCGCCGGCGAACCATGGTTGATCGCGGCGCCGTTCGTGAACCCCCATTGGATCACGCCGGCCGCGCTGATGGCCGTCAGCACGCCGTCCTGCGACCCGACGAACACGGTGCCGTCGGCCCCAAGCGCCACCGAACTGTAGCTCACATGGTAGGTCACATTGGTCTGCCACAGCAACGTGCCGTCAGCTTGCAGCGCAAAAACCTGTCCGCGGTTGTCCGCCGCAAAGATCCGGCCGTCCCTGCCCACCGCCGGCGAGGCGTAAAACCCGGCGCTGCCGCGGAAGCTCCACCGTTGCGTGCCGTCCGGATTGATCGCGTAAAGCAGCGAATCGCGCGAGGCGGCGTAAATCGTTCCGTCAGGGCCGACGGCCGGCGTGGCGTCCACCCAGTCGCCGGTCGTAAACGTCCATCGGTTGGTGCCCGCCGGACTCATGGCGTAAAGCCGTTTGTCCCGTGAACCGATGTAAATGGTCCCGTCCGGCGCCACGCTGGGCGACGAGTAGATGCCTCCGCCCGTCGTAAACGCCCATCGCTTCGTGCCGTCCGGGGCCAGCGCGTAGAGAGTTTGATCCATCGAGCCGATGTAAATCGTCCCGTCCACGCCCACCGCCGGCGACGAGTAGATTTCGCCGCCGGTGGTGAACGCCCACGCCTTCTGACCGGTCGGCGTCACCGCATACACCTGGCCGTCCTGCGACCCGAAATAAACCGTCTCGTCCGGTCCGAGCGCGGGCGACGAGAAGACGCCTTTGCCGGTCGTGAACTCCCAGCGGACCGTGCCGTTGGGCAGCACGGCATAAAGCTTGTTGTCCTCCGAGCCGAAATACAGCGAACCGTCGGCGCCGATGGCGGGCGTGGAATTGACCGGCGCACCCGTGAGGAAATCGAAGACCACTGCGGGTGTCGCAGCACGCCCGGCGCTGGTCGTCATCACGGCCAAAAGCCATGCGATGCCCGCAAAACGCGCCAGCATCCGCCTGGGCGATTGCCAAACCTGCCGGGCGGGCGCACCCGGGCGGACAGCGACAGTGCTTTGCGACGAGGTCACCGGCACAAGACGGCCAGAAACCGCGCCAGATTCAAGTCTGAATTGCGGCCGGCGCCGAATGCGGGGCGTCAATAAATCCGCTTGCGTCGAGCCTCGTTTACCGTATCGTCTGCCGCTGCGGGTTCCACACGGCCTGCCCACCATTGCCTCGGTAGCTCAGTTGGTAGAGCAGTTGACTCTTAATCAATTGGTCCTAGGTTCGAGTCCTAGCCGGGGCACCATTCCACCACTTAACGCGTTTGGGGCGAGGAGCGACCACGGTTTGAGGGTGGAACCACGGGCTTTTTTGCCATCAAGCACCAGGTTCGAGCCGAAGATTTCTGAGGCCAACCCCTTTTTCTCCTGCGGAGAACCAGAAACCGCGATTTCACCCGCGTTTTGCGCGGTCTTTATCCACTTTTCAAACGGTTCGAGCCAATGGGCGCGACCGTTGTTCAAAGCTCGGCTTTGTTCCTCCAGCGTCTTCTTCTGGCTCATCAACTGCGCCTTCCCGGCGGTGTAATCGTCGCGTTCAACGATGCCGTCAAGAAAGCCGTCGAGCAGCCGGCGGAGCCGGGAATTGACCTGCTCAATCTCGGTCCGCTTTTCGGCAAGCGATTGCGCGGCGGACTGGGCGAGTTCGCGCTTCTCCTTGTCCAATCGCGCCAACATCGCTTCCGCCCAGCCGGCCGGCAGCGTGTAAGGCGTGAGCAAGGCCGAAATGTCGGCGTCCAGCACTTCTTCGCGGACGTAGGGCTGTGAGCAACGCTGGTTCTTGTTCTTCTTGCTACACCGGTAATAGGTGTGGCCTTTCTGGATTTCAGCCGTGATGGCTGACACTGGCCTTGTCCCGGATTTGTGGGCTACCAAAGTGTGAGCGTGTGAGCTAGAAAGGACACGCATGAACGACACGCAAACCGAACCCAAAATCCGAAGGCAACGATACGACCTGAACTTCAAACGCTCCGCCGTGGAGTTGTGGCTCTCCGGGGGCAAGTCCGCTGCGGCGGTGGCCGCCGAACTGGGCATCAGCGGCCAGACGCTCAAAACCTGGAAGCAGCAACTGGCCGTGCCGCCACCACCCAGCACGGCGCAAAGCCAGGAACAACTCCAGGAGGGAAACCGCCGCTTGCGGCGGGAACTGACCGGGGCGCTGCGCCGGTGCGACATTCTAAAAAAAACGTTGGGCATCCTCTCCGAACCCAACGGGAACGCTTTGAGCGCATAAAAGCCATGAGCGCCGAGTATTCGATCCACCAACTGTGCGCCGCCTTTGGCGTCAGCCGCAGCGGTTATCAAGCCTGGGCCATACGGCGGCCCGGCTTGCGGGCGCAAGCCGACGCCGATCTGGTGCGCCTGCTGCGGCAAGGCCATGAAGAAAGCCGCGGCACTTACGGTCGGCCGCGACTGCTCGTCTGGCTGGCGCGGCGCGGAATTCGTTGCGGCCACAGTCGCGCCTGGCGTTTGTTGGGGGCGGCGGGCTTGAGCCAAAAGCGGCGAAAGAAGTTTCGTCCGGTGAGCCTGACCGACAGCAACCATGATCTGCCAGTGGCACCCAACCGGCTGTTGCATCAGCCCGTCCCGGCACATCCCAACACCGTCTGGCTGGCGGACATCACCTATGTCGAAACCGACGAGGGCTGGCTCTATGTGGCCGGCGTTTTGGACCGCTGCACCCGCCGCTGTGTCGGCTGGGCGATGGGCGACTCGCTCGCCACCACGTTGCCGCTGGCCGCGTGGCAGATGGCGCTGACGCAGCAACGACCGCCGCCCGGACTGGTGCATCATTCTGACCGGGGCGTTCAATACGCCAGCCAGAACTACCGGCAAACTCTGGCGCAAGCCGGGGGCGTCAGCAGCATGAGCCGCCGGGGCAACTGCTACGACAACGCCGCCATGGAAAGCTTCTGGAGCGCCTTGAAACGCGAACTGGTTCACCGGCGGCACTTCGCCACGCCGGCCGAGGCCCGCGCGGCCATCTTCGACTGGATCGAAGTCTTTTACAATCGCGTGCGGCTCCACAGCGCCCTCGGCTATCAATCCCCTGTGGACTTTGAAACCAAACTCAACTAAAACATCCATGCCTTATGCGCTCCGCAGTAGCCCACAAATCCGGGACAAGGCCAGGTCTGGCACGGTATGGCTACGACTCGGTGGGCAATCTGACCTCGGTTACCTATCCAGTCAGTCCGGCTTTGAGCGCCGCCTACGACGCCGACAGTCGGCTGACGAACCTGGTGGACGGACTGGGAACGCACACGTTCACCTGGACGGCGTGGGGCGCGTTGGCGAGCGAAGGCGGCCTCTGGCCCAGTGACACGGTAACGTACGGCTACAACACCAGCTTGTTGCGGCAGACCGTGACGCTGCTCCAGCCCAATGGGCCGTCACTCACACAATCCTACGGTTACGACAGCGACTGGCGAATGACCAACATCACCTCGTCGTTGGCAGGCACCTTCTCCTACTTCTATCCCGGCGCGAACCGCGAGGTACAGCAGTTGAATCTTCCCAATGCGAGTTACATCACCAACACGTATGACAGTCTGGGGCGATTGCAGGCGACCGGGTTGAAGAATTCGGCCAACACCGTGCTGGATTCGGAGGCTTACCAATACAACTCTGCCCACAACCGCATCGCGCAGATGTTCGCGGCCGGCAACTACGTGAACTACGGCTACGATGCCTTGGGTCAACTGCTCTCGGCGCTGGGCAGAGAAAGCAGCGGCGCCAGCCGCTGGCAGGAGCAACTTATCTACGGCTATGATCCGGCTGGCAACCTGACAACGCGAACGAACAACTTGCTGGTTCAAACGTTCACCTTTTCCAACAACGACAACCAGATCAACACGGCCACCCGGACCGGCGCGATGACGGTTGCCGGCCAGGTTCAAACCACGAACGCCACCGTGACCGTGGCTGCGAACGGTTATGCTGGACAGGCAGCCGCGGTGTATGGCGACTGGAGTTTCGTGCGGACCAACGTGGGTTTGGTGGATGGGACCAACACGTTCACGGCGGTCGCGCAAGATTACAGAGGCCGGTTGGCCACGAACACGGTGACGGCCTGGCTGCCGGCCAGCAGCACCTATACCTACGACCTCAACGGGAACCTGACCAGCGACGGCCGGCGGAGTTTCGAGTATGACGATGCCAACCAGTTGACAGCCGTCCAAGTCACGAACGCCTGGCGCAGTGAGTTTCAGTACGATGGCCTGGGCCGGCGGCGGGTGCGGCGGGAATACAGTTGGTCATCGGCGATGGGCAATTGGCGCTTAACGAACCAGGTTCGTTATGTGTATGACGGCATGGCGGTGGTCCAGGAGCGGGACGGGAACAACGTGCCGCAGATCACCTACACCCGCGGGCTGGACCTGAGCGGAATGTTGCAACGGGCGGGCGGGATTGGGGGGCTACTGGCGCGGACGGATCACCAGGAAGCGTTCGTCAATCCGCAACTGGCCACGACGTTCTATCACAGTGACGGCGGGGGCAACATAATGATGTTGGTGGACGGCAACCAGCGGGTCGCGGCGCGCTACCATTACGACCCGTTTGGCAATCTGATTGGCGAGTCGGGATCCTTGGCCGATGCGAACGTCTATCGTTTCAGCAGCAAGGAGTTCGCGGTCAACGCCGGACTCTACTACTACGGGTTCCGGTTTTATGATCCCAATCTGCAACGGTGGGTGAATCGGGATCCGATTGAAGAATGGGGTGGCATCAACTTGTATGCCTATGTTGCCAATAACCCGTATGAGTTCGTGGATCTCTATGGATTCAGTTGGATGGACTTTCATTGGTATAATCCAATTTCATGGTATTGGCCGGGCTACAACGGTCCGACGTATTCTCCACCGCTACCGTTGCCTCAGCCAGATTATTCATATTCTGGCCTACGGGCGCAAATGGGATTTGGCATTAATAATGACTTCAACGGCCTTACCGGGGCTGAGGTTGCCGAAAAGATCGGCTGGGCAGTTCCAGATGGCTTTTTGATAGCAGCGAGTCTGCCACTTGGTTTTGAGGAAATGTCTGGCTCCGAGGCCTTCGACCGAATTCCAGCATTTAAACGTTGGTTTCACAAGAAGTGGAAGAAGCCGAATGTATTGAGGTGCAAGGATATAACTAATCCAAATGCTAGCCGGGAAGCACTCGACGAGGCATACTCGGAATGGCTGGAGCGCGGACAACCAGAGGCTAAGTAGGAAACACCATGTATTCAGTACTTAGGGTGACAGCGAAGGAGAATGCTCAACCGGGCATAAGGCACATGGCGGATGTCTTTAAGCGACATCTTGGGAATATCTATGATGGACTTGACCCTTCCGGAGATCGGTTTAGTTGCTCGGTTTGTGATGGCCCTGATTGGGATCAACATGAACGCCAGATTAATATTATCCTTAATGGAGTGGAGTTATTTCTTGCCGAGATCAGTCCTTCGACCGTTAGTTGTGAGATAGACGTTGCAGTGTACTACACTGAGGAGGTAAAACAAGGGATATATGTTACATTTTCAGTTTCACCGTCGCTGCTTACTCGGATTGCTGCGAATCAAATATCGTTAGTGTTTACCGTATACAAGTGACCAATTCCAATAGCGTGGTAGTTGGGCTGGGGACGCACACGTTCACTTGGACGGCATGGGGCGCCCTGGCGAGCGAAGGCGGGCTCTGGCCCAATGACACCGTGAGCTACGGTTACAACGACAGTTTATTGCGGCAGACCCTGACGCTGCTCCAGCCCAATGGCCCGGCGCTGACCCAGAGCTACGGCTATGATAGTGACTGGCGGCTGACGAACATTGTGTCGTCACTGGCGGGCGCTTTCTCTTACTTCTATCCCGGCGCGAACCGCGAAGTGCAACAGTTGAACCTGCCCAATACGAGTTACATCACCAACACGTATGACAATCTGGGGCGGTTGCAGGCGACCGTGTTGAAGAACTCCACCAACGCCGTGCTGGATTCGGAGGCGTACCAATATAACTCTGCCCATAACCGCACCCAGCAGACCTTCGCGGCCGGCAACTATGTCAGTTATGGTTACGATGCCTTGGGGGAATTGCTCTCGGCGCAGGGCAAAGAAAGCGGCGGCAGCAGCCGTTGGCAGGAGCAATTCACCTACGGTTATGACCCGGCTGGCAACCTGACGGCGCGAACAAACAATGCGCTGGTCGAGGCGTTCACCTTTTCCAACAACAACCAGATCACTACGGCTGCCCGGACCACCACCATGACGGTGGCGGGCCAGGTGCAAGGCACACCTACTGGCGTTACGGTGACGGCCAATGGGGACGGCGGACAAGCGGCTACGGTGTATGGGGATGGGAGCTTCGCGCGAGCGGGCGTGACGCTGAACGACGGGGCCAACACCTTCACCGCCGTAGCAACCGACAATAAGGGTCGGCAGGCGACGAACACGGTGACGGCCTGGCTGCCGGCCAGCAGCACGTTTACTTACGACGCCAACGGGAACCTGACTGGCGACGGGCAAAGGAGTTTCGAGTATGACGATGCCAACCAGTTGACGGCCGTCCAAGTGGCCAATGCCTGGCGCAGTGAGTTTGCGTATGACGGCTTGGGCCGGCGGCGGGTGCGGACGGAGAAGGTGTGGAACGGGAGCGGGTGGACGATCAGCCAGGTGGTGCGCTATCTCTATGACGGGATGGTGGTGATCCGGGAACGGGACGGGAACAACGTGCCGCAGATCACCTACACCCGCGGCTTGGACCTGAGCGGACGCCTGCAACGGGCGGGCGGGATTGGGGGGCTACTGGCGCGGACGGATCACCAGGAAGCGTTCGTCAATCCGCAACTGGCCACGACGTTCTATCACAGTGACGGCGGGGGCAATGTGATGATGCTCGTGGACGGCTACCAGCACGTCGCGGCCCAATACCATTACGATCCGTTTGGGAACCTGATTGGCGAGTCGGGACCCTTGGCGGATGCGAACGTGTATCGTTTCAGCAGCAAGGAGTTCGCCGTAAACGCCGGGCTGTATTACTACGGCTTCCGGTTTTATGATCCCAGCTTGCAACGGTGGCTGAATCGGGATCCGATTGGAGAACGAGGTGAG
The DNA here is from genome assembly GCA_021780105.1 of bacterium. Taxonomy (GTDB): domain Bacteria; phylum Verrucomicrobiota; class Verrucomicrobiia; order Limisphaerales; family J093; genus JAJXZJ01. The sequence goes on along the minus strand of JAJXZJ010000064.1, from coordinate 269,087 downwards.
ATCAATCTCTACCGCTTTGTCACCAATGATCCCATCAACAAACTTGACCCACTGGGGCTTTATAATCCTATCACAGGCCCGAATGGTCCCGTTGGGCCGGGTTCAGGGTTGGCTGATCCTTCCCTTTATTTGCCGCAGTTTCCAACCGCGCCTGGCTCGCCGACTGGGAACGGAGGCAACAGTGGTTACCAACTGATGTCCCAAACTCTTGCAGGCTTGGGACTTGGTCAAACAGCCGCTGAGTTTGGTTCCGGGAGCGCCAGCATTGGGAATAACCTCAGATTTTATCCACGCGGGTTTTACGGAAATCAATACGTTGAGACGATGCAGATAAGCGAGTGTGCCCATGCAGCAGGCCCTTGGCTGTTTGCAGCGAGTGTCATCGCGGACGCCAATGCTGCAAGGAACGGTGAGATAGGCTGGGATAAATTTGGTGTAAATGCCGGTTTCGGAGCGCTTGGACTTACCGGTCCGCAGGGAGCAGTCGTTGCCGTGTGGTATTCTACGATAGATAATTTTTATCCTGGCGGAATGGAGGGCTATATGACTTGGCAGGGAAGTATTCTCCAATCGAATATGCAGACGTCACCAATATTCTGGTCCTTATCCTATCCGATAATTGGTCCATGAGTCATTCCGCCCAAGACGGCTCAACACCGATGATTCGATTTTTGAGAGACATTTATTTTACGGCGTTCACCATCTTTTATCGGCTTGGCATTTCGTCAACGCCCAGTTGGGATAAAGGAAGAGGCGCTGCCGGTATTGCGATTATCCAAGCGATAGTCCTGATGTCAGTCGAGGGGTGGATTGAGATGCTTGGTGGAACAAGATTGCCGCATTTGCCTAAGTGGATGATTTTTATTGCTGGTCTTGCTCTTTGTGTCGCGAATTACTATGTGCTGGTCACTTGTGGCCACGGCGTTGAGTTCGAGCGTGAGTTTTCACATTTGAAGAAATCCAGGAAGGTTCTTTTGGTGACAAGCTGCGTGGCGATAATGCTGGCAGCCATCGTCTTTTTTATCTATTCGGCCATCGTTCATCGTCACTTTATCGGCAAACCCTGAAAACAAGCCGTTGCTCAACCGCCCGCCCGCTCGCAGCCCCGCGCCGTCATGCCGGCTGCGGAAATCGAAGGCCAGCCGTCACGCCGTCGCGGGCCTGCTCGCAAAGACAACGTGAGTCTGCCCGTGCAAACAACCGCACCGGCAGAACGTTGACGACCGCTAACGCTGATGAAATTGGTTCGCTCTCGCTCAAATGAAATAGCCACGAGTGCGCAAATCAGAAATGCTTCGCGAGGACGGCCAGGGTCGTGCCGTCACGTCCTGTACTGAAAAGCGCCCTACCGATCAAGAAGAAAGACAGGTTCGCTGCGGAGTGCGGGACGTCCAGAGCCAGGAATCACAAAATGAAACGTGTGAGCAAGCTACTTTGGCTGGCAGCGATGGCAGGTGCGTGTTACGCCCTCGATTTGTTCGCAGAGCCAACAAGTCCGCCGTTACCTTACGGCTCGCTTCCGTCGTCGCCTCAGTTGCGTTGGCAAGCGTTGGAGTTCTACGGCTTCCTGCATTTTGGGATGAACACGTTCACGGACAAGGAATGGGGCTACGGAAACGAGTCACCAACCCTGTTCAATCCCACCGCCTTTGATGCGGACCAGATTGTCCAGACCGCCCAGGACGCCGGCATGAAAGGATTGATTCTGGTCTGCAAGCATCATGACGGTTTCTGTCTCTGGCCCAGCGCGACCACCGAACATTCGGTCAAGAACAGCCCGTGGCACGGCGGCAAGGGCGACGTCGTCAAGGAAATCGCCGACGCCTGCCATAAACACGGTCTGCTGTTTGGCGTGTATCTGTCCCCCTGGGATCGCAGCCGTGGCGATTACGGCCGGCCCGAATACCTCGATGTGTATCGCGCACAATTACGAGAACTGTTGACCCGTTATGGCGAGGTGTTCATTGCCTGGTTCGACGGAGCCAATGGCGGGGAGGGCTGGTATGGCGGCGCCCGCGGTGTCCGTCGGATTGATCCCAAGACCTACTATGGCTGGCCAGAGACGTGGGCACTGGTGCGCCAACTCCAACCCCAAGCCGTGATTTTCAGTGACGCCGGACCGGATGTCCGCTGGGTGGGCAACGAATTGGGACTGACCGGGGAGCCTTGTTGGGCGACCTTGAATCTAGCGGGGCTGTATCCCGGCACGCCCAATTGTCGGGTATTGCCGAATGGCCGGCGCGGTGGAACCAACTGGGTGCCGGCCGAATGCAACGTGTCCATCCGGCCAAGCTGGTTCTATCATCCACGGGAGGATGGCCGGGTCAAAACCGCCGCGCAGTTGGTAAACCTCTATTACACGTCAGTCGGGCATGGCGCCTGTCTGAACCTGAACATTCCGCCTGACCGTCGCGGACTCATTCCTGACAAAGACGCAGAATCCCTGCGGGGTTTGCGAGCCTGGCTGGACGCCACCTTCAAGACGAACTGCGCGGCCAATGCACAAATCACCGCCAGCAACACCCGCGGAAACAGCAAAGCGTTTGCGCCGGCAAACCTGCTCGACAACGACCGGAACACCTACTGGGCCACGGATGACACAGTAACGAACGCCGAAGTTGTGTTGACCTTCAAACAACCCATTACCGTCAATGTGGTGCGACTGCGGGAATATCTTCCCTTGGGCCAGCGGGTGGACGCATTTGCCTTGGATCGCTGGACCGATAACCAGTGGCAGGAGTTCTACCACGGCACGAGTATCGGCAACCAACGCTTGGTCCGGACGGCACCGTTTACCACGGACAAAATTCGCTTGCGCATCACCCAAGCGGCCGTGTGTCCGGCTTTGTCGGAATTGAGCGTCTTCCGGGAACCGATACCAACGGAGCAACCCTCGAAAGGTCGGCAAATCGTCGCAAAGAACCCAGCGGAGAATAAATGGCAGCCTGAGGAATTTACCCCCTGGGGGAGGCGTCCGGCAGGGGGTAAGGGGGTTGGGGCGATACCCCCCGCCAAAGAAAACCACAGAAAAAGCCCCGCACTGGCGGGGCTTCTCCTGGTCGTTCCGTCAGGCAACGACGGAGTGTTGGGCAATCGCGTCATCAAGCTCGGTCAGCCGGCTATAAAGGCGGGATTCCGCGGCGTCCATGCGTTCCTCCAACCGCTCGAACGAGCGGGCGATGGACACGGCAAGGTCGTCATGGGTCTTGTAAAGCAGGCGTTCAATGGTCTCGATGGTCTCCGGTGAAAGTGTGATAGGATTGGGCATATTGGTGTGGTTAAGTGGGGCTAGTAATCGTCGGGCAAAAGCACGGTCGTCGCCCTGCGGTCGGCTTCGGTCACAATCCAGAACTTCACGCCATTGCCGGCGTAATAGACGGACAACAGGCGGTTGCCGTCCCGCAAAGCCGATTCATTGAGGTCACGGTCTTCCTGGCAGAGGTCACCCCAGTCGCCCCGCGCGTGACGCGAGAGCGCCTCGGTGATGTCCTCCGGCGGGAGCGTGCGGCTGGCTTCGGCGGTTGTGTAGAGCGCGCCGAGCGGAAAGCGCCGTTCCCCGGACTGGTAGCAGGTGGGCATGGTGGACTAGTCTTGCTCATAATCAGGCTTTGCGACGGTTGGCCTGTTTGGTGGCAAACCGCGACGGCGGCTTTTGCCCTTGCGAATCACTGGCGTGCCTTTCTGGCCGGCGGTGATTCCGTTGCGGTAGCTCTCCAGAACCTTCTCGGAAACCCAGCGGACGATGGTTGCCTCGTCCTCCTGGCCGTTCAGCTTTTCTTGGAGCTCCGCCTCACATTGTTCTAGGTAAGTCATTTGAGTTGTTTGATTGGTTGGTAATTCGACCTTTGGCGGGGCGGGTGAGCCGCTCCGTGCTCTGAGCATTCCGGCCGAAGTCAAGGTTGAGCGAGCGCGGTGGAACGCCTTCGACCGGGTAGGCTGGAACGACCTTGACCGGACGGTAAAATGGGAAGAGCCGGGCGGCGAACCGGTTTGGCAGGGTATCGCAGGGGGGACAAGCGCGCTTGCGCGCGAAACAAGCGCGGTCTCCGGAAGAGAACGCACCTTAATTGTTCCTCGCCGGCTGCGAGCGATTATGAACCAATTCCTTGCTGCCCTGAGTTTCGCTCCATGAACAAGCACGCATCGGGCACCTTGACGCCGTTACCTTCCCACCATTCGCGTCTTCGTGGGCCAAAATCCGTCGCCAGATTGAACGTCCGACCGCGGACGGCGCGGCGATGCTGTTTTGACCTGCGGCTGTAACCGCCGCCGGACCCGTACCACGAACGCTTGGGCACCGTCTGGAAACTGGCCTCAAAGTGGTAACTGACCACCGTGAGTTCCTCGATCCAGTAGTACACGTGCCCAAAGTAGGCGGCATGAATCCATCGTTCCCAAATCCGGGGGGTGTAACGTGGTCGGTCAAGCTTGGGTGTCCACTGCAAAAGCCACAGGACGTAAATGCCCTTGCGGAAGTAGTCAATCGTCCGGCGCATGATCGTTTCCACCGACAGCGAGCTTAACTGCACTTCGATGGCGACCGGCACGCCCCGAATGTAGGCGCTCACGTCCGGGCGCACTTCGCCCAGCGGTCGCTCCAGCGCCACCTTGGTTACGCCGGGCGTCTTCCGTAGCGCCTCATAGATTTCCAGCTTGCACCGCCGGTGTTCGTCCGTTTCGCCCTCGGCAAATTTGCACGCAATCGGGTTCTCATGCGCGAAGTGGTTCTGCCGGTTCCGCCCGGCTTTGAGAATTACCGGGTCGCCGCAAATCAAACACGCAAACGGTCCGTTCCTCTTGGACTCGTCGTAGGCGTGGACGGTCTGACCGTCGGATTTGCGGCGCGCGGTGAGCATGGGTTGGAATACGTCCATTCTACCACGTTGCCCGTTCTTCCTCGAAGTCGGTTCTGTGAACCGTTACCCGTTCCATCGAACGGTCCGTTTTGTCGCTCTTCCGGCTACGCTGTTCTCGTGCCATTCTGGCGCACGCTCCCTTACCAGTTTTACCCGTTGTACGGTTGCACCCGTCCTTAAGGACACCCGTGTCCTTTATCCGTATTTTCATACCCGTCCGTGGGGGGAACGCGTGGGTCGCGTGAGCGACGAGGGAGGTTTTTGGCGAGCACGGCGACCGCCCCTAATCACAGCCGCCGTGCGAGCCATAAAACCGACCGAGGTCGGGGATGGCGTTACCGCCCTCCGAGACCCGAAAAGCCTTGTCGCAGAGCGCCCAACCAAAACGAACACCCCTCCCCACTGTGGGGAAGGGTGTGGGGAGAGGCGCGGGGATACCCTAAATGGCACTTTACCGCGGCTCAGGATGGCGTTTTGTCCTTTAAGAAGTTTCGAGCCGCGTGGTAAATCCACACCATTCCACCGCTCTGCACAAGCCCGAGCGCATGACACACCGTCTGATTGACCCCGCCGCATGGTTTCGCGTGGGAGCGATCGTCTCCTGATTGGCAAGCCCCCATTTGTTGATCCAGGTGCCATGAGAGTTTTGGTTCATGGTTTTGGTGGTTCCGCGCTGGCGTGCGCAGGGAGGGGCGTAGCCCCGACCGGAGCGCGCCAGCGCGCGGCGAACACCGCCGGCGCCAGATAGTCCAGCGACGAATGCGGCCGCGCTTCGTTGTCGTCCCGCCGCCACCCGGCGGCCAGGACTTGCGCCTCCAACAGGGAGGCAAATGCTTCGCGGTTCAAATGTTCGTCCCGCAACCGGCTGTTGAACGATTCCACAGACGCGTTCTCCCACGGACTTCCCGGCGCGATATACAGCGGTCCAACGGCGTGCGCCTTCAACCACGCCTGCACCGCCTGGGCCACAAACTCCGGCCCGTTGTCGCTCCGCAGATGCGCCGGTGTTCCCCGAAGCGCAATCAATCCCGCCAGCACCGCGATCACGTCCCTGGACCGAAAACTCCGGCGCACTTCCGGCGCCAGACATTCCCGCGTGAATTCATCCACCACGCACAGAAACTTCAACCGCCGCCCGTCGCTCGTCTGGTCGCTCACAAAATCGCAGCTCCACACCTCGTTGGGCCGCGTCGCCACCCGCCGCTGGCTGCCGTTCCCGCTCGTGCCCAAACGCCGCTTCTTGCACTGTTTGCGCGGCACTTTCAGCCCTTCTTCCCGCCAGAGCCGTTGCACCCGTTTGGGGTTCACCCGCAGCCCTTCCTGACGGAACTGGCCGCACGCCGTCCGATACCCGGCACGCGGGCGCTGCCGGCTGAACTCGTTAAGCCGCTCGCGCAACCGTGCTTCCTCCGCGTCCGGCTGGGGCGTGTGCCGCTGGGTGGCACGCGGCTGGCCCACCACGTTACAGGCCCGGCGCTGGCTCAACTCCAGTTCTTCCTGGAGATGTCCCACCGCCTCGCGTTTGCGCGCCGGGCCTACCCTTTTCCCTCCAGCAGTTCCTTGAGCGCCACCTTGTCCAAGGACAAGTCGGCCACCAACTGCTTGAGCTTCGTGTTTTCCTCTTTCAAGGCTTTGAGCTCTTTCACGGTGTTCAGGTCCGCTCCGCCGTATTGCTCCTGCCAGCGGTGATACGTCGCCGGGCTGATCGCCAGCGTCTTGCAAACCTCTTCAATCGGCTTGCCCCCGGCCAGTTCCGTGGCCGCTTGATGGAGCTTCGTCACGATTTGTTCCGGACTGTGTCGCGTTCGTTTCATGGGTTATCAGTGTTCCTGACGGCGCTCCGCGCCGCCAGCAACGCTCATAACTCATGGCTCAATTTTAGGGGTGCAGACCACGGGTAAGTTCTTTGGTAAATCAGTAAATGACAGTGGATTCATAGTAGCGCGTAGTAATGCCATACAGTTAAATGAGCGACGGCAATTTGATCAGTGTGGTCGCCATATTGATGTCGCGCGCCTTCACGGCACCTTGATGGTGACGGTTTCGCTGGGCGTGCTTTCGCCGGTGTTGTTGGCGGCGGTCACCCGCACGCTCACCGTTACCACGCTGGGCAGGCCCGTCAGCGTGGGGTCGCGGTCGTTCACCGTGGCCGTGGGCCGGGAATCGGCGTCCACGGCCTCCATCTTCGCCCACGTCCGATGGGCGGGCAGCGTGGGTTCGTGTCTGTCTTGCTGCCGCCGGCATCCACAACGATGCGGGCCTGCTGGTGGTCGCTCGCTTGGTGATACGACTTACCACGCCCCGCCGAACACCAGCCGGCAAATCGTCACGGCGGCGAGCATGCCGGTCAGGTCGGCCAGCAAACCGACGGCCACCGCGTGGCGGGTTCGCTGCACCGCCACCGCGCCGAAATAAACGGCCAGCACATAGAACGTGGTTTCGGTGCTGCCGAGAAGCGTGCCGCCCATGCGCGTCACCAGGCTGTCCGGACCGTGGCTTTTCACGAGGTCGGCGAAGAGGCCGATCGTCGCGCTGCCGCTCAACGGCCGGGTGAGGGCCATCGGCAGAAGGTCGGTGGGAAAGCCGATCACGTTGAGCGCCGGCCGCAATGCGCGGGCCAGCAGATCCACGCCGCCGGCCGCGCGGAACATGCCGATCGCCACCAGCATGGCCACGAGAAACGGAATGATGCGCACGGCGACCTGGAAGCCTTCCTTCGCGCCCTCGACGAACTCCTCATAGACCCTTACGCCGCGCAGCGCCGCGTAGAGCGGAAAAAGCGCTAATAGAAACGGAATCGCCAGCAGTGAAACCGTGTTCACGCCGCGCAGAATAAACGGTTGCCCGGTGGCCGTGCCGGTTTGTGTCAACCGGGCAAAAAAGAATCCGAACAAGGCCAGCAACAGCACGAGCACCGGCCAGCCCCAGGCGGGCAGTGGCTTTGCCTCCGGCGTGACCGGTTCGGGGGCGGCGGTTGGTGGCGCGCAGCGTTTGCCCGACGCGGTTTCCGTTACGCGAAAAAAGGGGAGTTTTTCCAGCGTCTTCGCCGCCGTGACGCCGACGGTCACGGCGCACGCGCTGGCCAGCACCGTGGTGCCGACGATGGCCGTGGGGTTCTTCCCGCCGGCGGCCGCCATGATGCCGATGGCGGTGGCGGGCAGGAGCTGGATTGAGGCGGTGTTGATCGCGAGGAAGGTGCACATTGCGTTGGTCGCGGTGCCCGGATGCGGGTTGAGCGATTCAAGGTCGTTCATGGCCCGCAAGCCCAGCGGCGTGGCAGCGTTGGCGAGGCCGAGCAGGTTCGCCGCCATGTTCATGAGCATCGCGCCCATCGCCGGATGGTCCGCCGGCACGTCGGGGAAGAGCCGGCGCATGACCGGCCGCAGCGCGCGCGCCAGCGCGCGCACCATGCCGGCGCGCTCGGCCAGGCGCATCACGCCCAGCCACAACGCCATGATGCCCGCCAGCGGCAACGCGATGTCCATCACGGCGCTTTTGGCTGAAGTGAACGCGGCGTCGGTCAGTTCCTTGAACCGGCCGTCCAGCCCGCCGAGGACGACGGCGAGCAGCACCAGCGCGAGCCAGAAGTAGTTCAGCATGGCGCGGGAGTTATCGCCCGCCGGGCGGCGCGGGGAAAGCCGGTTTTTGCGCGAGCACCTGGTATTGCCCGCCGAGCGGCAGCCGGTGCAACGGTGTTTCGAGCGGACGTAAGCCGCGCAGCCACCGCGGGAAAATGAAGCGGAAATCCGTCCGCCGGACCACGAAGCCGGCCGCGCGCAGGAGGCGCCGTGCCGTCACCGGCCAAAGCAGGACGGCGTCGCGATCGAACGCCACCCGGCGCATGATCAGGCGCGTGCCGGGGTTCCACGGGTTGTTTTCCCACAGCGCGAACCAGCCGCCGGGCCGGAGCGCCGCGAACACGCGGGCAAGTGCCGCGGGCCGCTCGGCCGGTGGGATGTGGTGAAACACGCCATTGCAGAAGGCGAGGTCGAAGCGGGCGCCGGCGCCCAACTCGTCCGGCGCGCAAAAGGTGACTTGCTCCGCCGCGTGCCGTTCCCGCGCCACGGCGAGGCTCGCCGGCGAAACGTCCACGCCGGTGACGGAGGGATTTTCCGCGAGCTGCTGGAGCAATGCCGTCGCCGCGCCGTCGCCGCAGCCGAAGTCGAGCACGGCGCGGATGTTTTTTTTATGGTCGCGGAGACAGCGCGCCAGCCACGCGACCCGGCCGCGGGCGAAGAAATCACGGTCCTCGCCGGCGAGCCGCAGACCGCAGGCGAGGGCGGCGTCGTAGTCCGCCGCGAAGGGATCGAATTCCGCGTTGCCGGGGGGCGGGTTCATCGGCGGTGCATGCCCAGCAGGCTGGCGAAGAAGCTGAAGAGCACGGTCTGGAAGCCGAGCGTGGCGAGCGTGGCCGCGGGGATCGCGAGCTTCAGCATTTCACCGGGCTCGACTCCGGCGTTGCCGGGCAGATCCAACCACGCGACCACCAGACCCACGACGCCGAGGAGCAGCGCCAGCGCGCCGGCGACGAGGCCGCGTTCCAGCGTCATCATGCGAAAGAACGTGGCCATGCGGCGGTTCATCGGCAGCAAGCCTTCGTTGATCGCAAAGGCTTTCGTCAGGAACGCGAAGAGGACGGATTGATAGCCGCAGAGCAGCAACAGGCTCGCGAGCACGATCAACACGGTGCCGGGGCGGGCCTGCCACGCGAGCGCGTAGCCGGCCAGGCCGAGCAGCATGAGACCGAGGCCGGGGACGAGAAACAGCCAGCGCGGGCAATAGAGCAGGTAGAAGCGCAGCGTGCGCCAGCCGTCGCGGAACGTGCGGAGGTGCGGCCGGTGAGCCTTGCGGCCGTCCCGGTGCAATGTGATCGGCACCTCGGCGATGCGCACATGGGCGAGGCTGGCCTTGATCAGCATTTCGTTGGCGAATTCCATGCCGGTGCAGCGCTGGTCGAGCCGGCGGTAAAGATCCTTCGTGAAGGCGCGCAGACCGCAATTGGTGTCGTGGACCGGTGAGCCGAACCACCAGCGGGCCAGCGCGGTGAACAGCGGATTGCCCACCCAGCGGTGCAGCGGCGGCATGGCGCCGGGCAAAACCCGTCCGCCACCCGCGGGCAACCGGCAGCCCTGCACCAGCTCCCAGCCGTCACGAAGTTTGGCGAGAAACGGTTCGATGGCCGCAAAATCGTAGCTGTCGTCGGCGTCGCCCATCAAAATGAACCGGCCGTGCGCGGCCTCGATCCCGCCCATGAGCGCGCTGCCGTAGCCGCGTGCCGGCACCGGCACCACCCGTGCGCCGGCGGCGGCGGCCAGTTCCGGCGAGCCGTCCGTGCTGCCGTTGTCGGCGACGATCACCTCGCCTTCGACGCCGAGCGCGGCCAGGCTGCGCAACGCCTTGCCGACGCAGGCCGCAATCGTGTCGGCTTCGTTCAGGCACGGCATGACGATGGACAGTTCCATGGGCGGTTTGTTATTCGCGGCGATGACTGTGACCGAGCGTAAGACGCGCCGCCGGCCGGCGCAACGGCGAAGCGTGCCGCGCGATTCATTCGGGCGGAATGACCACCGGCCGATCGCAGGCGGCTGGCTTCGGCGGGGCAAGGCTGCCGGCGGCTTCCAGTTGGGCGACGCGGCTGCGGCGGACGGAGTTGACCCAAAACAGGCGGGCGATTGACGCCAATTCATCCCGGCGAATCACGCGTTCTTCGACCTGCTTTTCGTCGAGCAGCCAGCCGCGAAACGTGCCCGCCAGCAGGCCGCACGCGACCGGCGGCGTGTAAAGCCGGCCGTCCAACTCGGCCACCAGGTTGGCGTTCGTGAACTCGGTCAGTTCGCCGCGCTCGTTCCAGAGCAGCACGTCGTCGCCGCCCGGCGCCTGCTGCCGGGCTTGGTCGTAAACCGCGCGGTGTGTCGTCTTGTGGTAGAGAAAAACATCGTCCGCATCCACGGGGGCGACAGCGAGGCGCACGCGTAAAACCTGGGCCGGCTCGTCCATTTCAATCGGCGCGGCCTCGCAGGTGAGCACACCGGCGCGCGTGAGCAAGGCCCGGATTTTGTGCGGCCGGGGCGGGAGGGCGGCGGCGAAGGCGAGCAGTTGAGCGCGGATGGCTTCGGCGTCGGCGCGAAAGGAGAAATATTCGGCCGAGGCGAGCAACCGCTGCAGATGCGCGTCGAGCAGGAAGCAGCCTTCCGCCGGCGTCCAGAGCAACGATTCCAGCAGGCGGAACGCCGGTTGCCGGCGGGTGAGAATGGCCGCCTTGGTCTGGCATTCGGCGAACTCGTCGTCGGCGCGCGAATCCCAGACAATGCCGCCGCCGACGCCGTATTCGATCCGCGCCTGTGCCGGCTCCACCAGCGCCGTGCGGATGGCCACGTTGAATTGCGCGTCGCCGCCGGGCGTGATGAGGCCGATGGTGCCGGAGTAGAGTTTCCGCGGCGAGTCCTCCAGTTCGGCGATCAGTTGCATCGTGCGTGGTTTCGGCGCGCCGGTGATGGAGGCGGGCGGGAAGAGCGCCCGGAAAATTTCGACCAGGCCCGCCTGGCTTTCAGCGGTGACGGTGGCGGTCATCTGCCAGACGGTCGGATATTGTTCGACCGTGAACAAATCGCGCGTCAGCACGGTGCCGTTCCGGGCGATCCGGCCGAGGTCGTTGCGGACCATGTCCACGATCATGACGTTTTCGGCGCGGTTTTTGGCGGAGGTTTGCAGCCAGTCGCGGCGCCGGCGGTCGGCGGCCGTGGTCAGACCGCGCGCGGCGGTTCCTTTCATCGGGCGGCAGGTGAGTTGATTGCCGGCGCGCTGGAAAAACAGCTCCGGCGAGGCGCAGCAGACCGCCCATTCGCCCGTGTTGAGGAACGCTCCGTAAAGGCCGCTCTGCGCGGAGGTCATCCGGAGGAACAATTCCCACGGGTCGCCGGCGAACGGCGCCGTCAGCCGGAACGTGAAATTGACCTGATACGTATGGCCGGCGCGGATGTAATGTTTGATCCGGTCCAGCGCGAGGCGGTAGCGATCCGGAGAAACCGGGGCGGTCCAGGACAGCGAGTCGCCGGCGGTCGGATCGCGCGGTGGCGGCAGCACCACTTCCTCCGCCTGCGCATAGAGGCCGAACCAGACGAGCGGAAACGCGGCGCCAGTTTGCACTGCGAGTGCCGGATCGAAGGCCGGCGCGGCCTCGTAGCTGACAAAGCCGGCGGCATAGCCGCCGGCTTCCCGGACGCGCTGTTCGATGCGCGCCAGCGCCGGCACAACCTGCTCCAGGCGGTCAGCCGCGTGAATTTCCACCGGCCTGGCCAGGCGCAGCCAGCGCCTCCGCGCGGCATCGTGGATAACCACATCGCCGGCGGCCGGCGCCGCAAAGCCTGGCTGGTCGGAATCGTCCATGATTGAACGGAATCTATATCATGCCGCCGCCGGACACTGGCGTATTGTCCAGCAGACCGTTATCGTTGCGCCGGTCGGATGCAAGTCAGCTTTCACCATGGCTGAAGACGATTCCAACGCATTTCCGTCGGAGCCGGTGCCGCTGCCGATTGACGGCACGCTGGACCTGCACGCCTTTCCGCCGCCGCAGGTGAAGGACCTGGTGAACGATTATCTGGCCGCGTGCCAGGAACACGGCATCCACGAGGTCCGCATCATTCACGGCAAGGGCATCGGCGCGCTCAAGCGAACGGTCCACGCGTTGCTGGCGCGGCATCCGGAAGTGGTCGCGTTCCATCTCGACAGCGAACTGTTCAGCGGCGCGGGCGCGACCGTGGTGCGGCTGCGCCGGCGCACGGCCTGAGCCAGGACTCAGGGGCGGCCGTCTGCGCTGACGGATTGGTTGCCCGGTGCTTTGAGGGCGGCAACTTCCTTTTCGAGTTCGGCGACGCGCTTGAGCAATTCGGGCAGGTGTTCGAGCGCGATATATTGACGCTTCATGTCGCGGTCGGGGCGGGCCGGCGAGCCGAACCACTTCCCGCCATCCGGAATGTTGTTCATCACGCCACTCTGACCGGCAACCATGACTCCGTGTCCGATTTTCAAATGCCCCGCGATGCCCACCTGGCCCGCCAACGTGACGTAGTTGCCCAGTTTGGCGCTCCCGGCGATGGCCACCTGCGCCACGAGCAGACAGTGCTCGCCGATGACGACGTTGTGGGCCACTTGAACGAGGTTGTCAATCTTGGTGCCCCGGCCGATGACCGTTGGCCCCAGCGCACCGCGATCAATTGTGACGTTGGCGCCGATCTCCACGTCGTCGCCAATAACGACGTAACCAATTTGCGGGATTTTGCGGTGCCGGCCTTCGTCAAAGACGTAACCGTAGCCGTCGGAGCCGATCACGGTGCCGGCGTGGATGCGCACGCGGGCGCCGATCCGGCTGCCGGCATACACCGTCACGTTTGGAAACAGCCGCACGGCCTCGCCGAGTTGCACCTCGGCGCCAACCTGGTCGCCACCTTCCAACACCACACCCGCGCCGAGCCGGGTGCATTCGCCGACAACGCAGTGCGGACCGATGTGAGCGGTCGGATCAACGTGGGCCGAGGCTGCCACGACTGCCGTCGGGTGAATGCCGGGTGCGAACGTGGGTTCCGGGAAAAACAGGGGCAGCACCCTGGCAAACGCGATGCGCGCGTTCGGCACGCGGATGAGCACCTTGCTGGCAGCGGTGAAGCGGCAATCAACCAGAACAGCGCTGGCCGCGCTCTGACAGGCGCGGGCGAAGAATTCCTCGTTCTCGGCGAAGGTCAGTTCGCCCGGCCGGGCGTTGTCGGCGGGGGCGAATCCCGTCAGCACAGTGGCAGGATCGCCGATGACCTCCCCCTGGACGTGCGCGGCGATTTCAGCAGCGGTGAATGGCATGGGTTGGGTGAACTCGGCGGCGTTGTCAGGCTGACGCAGGCGTGGCCGGGCGGGAAATCACAGGCCGCGCTCGTTCACGATGGCGTTGCCCTCGCCGAGGACGATGACGCGCGGATGCCAGTTCGGGGCCTCGGTGTCGTCCACTACGGCGAAGTTCATGATCGTCAGCCGGTCACCGACCTTCCCGAGGTGGGCGACGGCGCCGTTCAGGACGATGGCCCCGGAGCCGCGCGCGCCGGTGATGGCGTAGGTTTCAAACCGCTCACCGTTGGCCAGGTTGCTGCACAGGATGCGTTCGTAGGGCCGGAGGCCCACCTTGTCCATGAGATCTGCGGCAATGGTGAGACTGCCTTCGTAATTGGCGTTCGCCGCCGTGACGTGCGCGCGGTGAATTTTCGACTTCAACAGGTGAATCTGCATAGTTCGCCGCCGACGTGGCTGGCGTATGTCCCACTATAAATTCGCCGCCGACCGATTCAACTCTTACTTTGACGGGCGGCCTGGCGAGCCGCCGCGGGTGGGTTTGCGGAACCTCCGGCAGATCGTGACCTGCACGGTGGAAGTCGCGGTCTGGCGTGAATGGCTTCCTCTAACCGGAGGTTCCGCAGGAACTATCGCTTTTTTCCAACCAGACCTGGAGACTTGGACGCAACCGGCGGGTGGGATTGTTCAAAGCGGCGGCGATTTTTTGTCATGGAATCTGGTTCAAAACAGGGTAATCGAAACTGTTTGACCATAAACGGATCGAATGCCGGCGACGGTTTTGTTTTCACTTGCTGTTGACGCTTTCGCCAAGATCGTTACAGTAAACCGCGTCTGGGTCATCTTACCGAAGACGAAGCACACTCAGTCCGTCTTTGTTTAACCGAGCCACTGGAAAGTGAGAAAAGCTGTGAAACCGGTCCAATTCAACAACACCGTGCTGCGGGACGGCCACCAATCCCTGGCGGCGACCCGCATGACCACCGCGCAAATGCTCCCGGCCGCGCCGGAACTCGACAAGCTGGGCTTTGCCGGTCTGGAAACCTGGGGCGGGGCGACGATTGACAGTTGCCTGCGCTTCCTGAATGAGAATCCGTTTGAGCGCCTGCGCACGCTGAAAAAGGCCGCGCCCCTCACACCGCACATCATGCTCCTGCGCGGCCAGAACATCGTCCAATACACGAGCTTCCCCGACGACGTCGTCGAGGCATTCGTCAACTGCACGGCCGGTGCCGGCATGGACATCTTCCGGATTTTCGACGCCCTCAACGACGTGCGGAACCTCAAGACCGCCATCAACGCCGTGTTGAAGGCCGGCAAGCACGCCCGCGGCGAGATTTGCTACACCACCAGTCCGGTCCACACGATGGATTCGTTTGTGAACCTTGGCGTCGAACTCGAGAAGATGGGCTGCCATTCGATCGGCATCAAGGACATGGCGGGCCTGATCAAGCCCTACGTGGCCGCCGAACTGGTCCGCGAATTGAAGAAACGCGTCAAACTGCCGATCACGCTCCACACGCACGACACCGCCGGCCTGGGCGCCGCCGCCTACATGGCGACCACCGAGGCGGGCATTGACACGGTCGAGGTTTCGATCGCGCCGTTCGCCAACGGCACCGGCCAGCCGGACACGCTGCGCATGCTGGCGATGCTGGAAGGGCACCCGCGCTGCCCGAAGTTCGACACCGACGCGCTCTACAAGCTGCAGACCTACTTCACGGGCGTTTACAAGGAACTGAGCAAATTCACCGGCCCGGCCAACGAGCGCGTGGACGCCGACATTCTCATCTACCAGGTGCCCGGCGGCATGTTGAGCAACTTCCGCACGCAGCTCAAGGAGCTTGGCATGGCGGATAAATACGACGAGGTCCTCAAGGAAATCCCTTACGTCCGCGCCTGTCTTGGTTACATTCCGCTGGTGACACCAACCTCCCAGATCGTCGGCACGCAGGCGATGCTCAATGTGAAGTTCGGCCGTTGGAAAAACATTTCCCAGCAGGCGATGGACATCGCCCTGGGCAAATATGGCAGGACGCCGGGGCCGATTGATCCGGAAGTTCTGGCCATCATCGAGAAGAAAACCGGCCAGAAGCCCGTCACCGAACGGCCGGCCGATCTCCTGCCGCCCGGCATGCCGAAGCTGCGCGAACAACTCCGCGCCAAGGAGCTGCCGGACGGCGACGAAACCGCCGTGCTCTTCGCCATGTTCCCGCAGCAGGTCGAGGCACTTTACAAACCCAAGCCGGCCGCGCCCGCCGCATCGCCGGTCGCTGCCGCCCCAACGCCGCCGCCCGCTCCGGCCCCGGCCCCGGCACCCGCTGGCACCAACGGCGTGGCGCGACATTTCGCGATCACCGTCAACGGCGTCCGGCGGAACGTCACCGTTCAGGAAGTGTAGTTTCAACCCGCTTGATCTATGTCCACCACTGCAACCTCCCAACCCGCGGCGAAGCCGGCACCGCTGAACGTGGCCGCCGACTTTCCGCCGTCCACCTACGCCGACTGGCGTCAGCTCGTCGAGGCCGAGCTTAAAGGCATCCCGTTTGACAAGAAACTCGTCGCCCGCACTTACGAGGGCATCGCGCTGCAACCGATTTACCGGCGCGAGGACGTGGCCGATTTGCCGCACGTCGCCTCG
The DNA here is from genome assembly GCA_021780105.1 of bacterium. Lineage (GTDB taxonomy): Bacteria > Verrucomicrobiota > Verrucomicrobiia > Limisphaerales > J093 > JAJXZJ01. Next base: position 252,755 of record JAJXZJ010000064.1, on the reverse strand, counting down.
CTGCCGGGCTTCGCCCCGTTCGTGCGCGGCCGCAAGGCAACGGGCTACCTCACGCAATCGTGGGACGTTTCGCAGGAAATTTTCAACTCCAGCCCGGCCGAGTTCAATACCGCGGCGCGCGCCTATCTGAGTCGCGGGCTGACGGGACTGAACATCGTGCTCGACCAGGCCACCCGCAATGGCCAGGACCCCGACACGGCCGCCGCGGGGGACGTGGGCGCCGGCGGACTTTCCGTGGCAACGCTGGCGGACTTGGCGAAGGCGCTGGACGGCGTTGATCTGGAAAAGGTGTCGTTGCTCGTGCGCTCGGGCGCGTCGGCGTTGCCGTTCGCCGCGCTGCTCGTGGCGCTGTGCCAGAAGCGGGGCAAGGCGGCTTCCGCGCTGCGCGGCTGCATCGAGATGGATCCGCTGGGCGTGCTGGCGCACGCGGGCACGTTGCCGCAATCGCTGGCCGGTGCCTATCACGAGATGGCCGAGCTGGTCCGGTGGGCGGCCAAACATGCGCCGGAGCTTCAGACGGTTTGTGTCCACAGCCGTTCCTGGCATGAGGCCGGCGGCAACGCGGTGCAAGAACTGGCCTTCGCGCTGGCCACCGGCGTCGAATATGTGCGCGAGTTGGACGCCCGCGGTCTCGGCGTGAACCTCGCTGCGCCGCGGGTGCGGTTTGCGCTGACGGCAGGCGCGAACTTCTTCACGGAAATCGCCAAGCTTCGTGCCGCACGGATGCTCTGGGCCACGGCGGTCGCCGCGCTTGGCGGCAACGCCGAGGCGCAAAAACTGACGCTCCACGTCCGCACCTCGCTGTGGAACAAGACGGTGCTCGACCCGCACGTCAACCTGCTCCGCGGCACGGTGGAGGCCTTCGCCGGCGCGATGGGCGGCTGTGACAGCCTGCAGGTGGGCGCGTTCGACGAAGTGGTGCGGACGCCGGACGAATTCTCCCAGCGCATCGCCCGCAACACGCAGATCATCCTGCAAAAGGAGTGCGATCTGGACCGCGTGATTGACCCGGCCGGCGGCGCGTGGTTCGTCGAGCGGCTGACGGATTCGATCGCCCGCGCGGCCTGGGCGTTGTTCCAGGAGGTCGAGAAGCGCGGTGGCATGGCCGCAGCGATGAAGGCCGGATTTCCGCAGGCTGAAGTCGCGAAGACCGCCACCGAGAAACTCAAGAACGTGGCGACGCGGCGCGACGTGATCATCGGCACCAACCAGTTCGCCAACCTCAAGGAAAAGCCGCTGCCAAAGCCGGCGTGCGACGCCGCGGCGTTCCAGCGGTTGCGCGCCGAGCAGGTGGCGGCGTATCGGACCTCGGCCGACGAAGCGCAGAGCACGGCGGTGATCGCCAAGCTGGCGAAGATTGTCGTGGCCGGCAAGACCGGCCTGTTCGCGACGTGCGTCGAGGCGGTGACCGCCGGGGCAACACTGGGCGAAATCACCCGCGCGTTGCGGGCGAACGATCAGCCCGACGCGCCGGTCACGCCGGTCACGCTCCAGCGCGCCGCGCAGGATTTTGAGCGGCTGCGCGCGGCGGTGGAGTGTTACGCCGCCGGCACGGGCGCGCGGCCGAAGGTGTTTCTCGCGAACATGGGGCCGCTGGCCCAATACAAGGCGCGGGCGGACTTCAGCCGCGGGTTTTTCGCCGTCGGCGGTTTCGACACGGTTTACCCGAAGGGCTTTGCCACGGTCGAGGAGGCCGCGGCCAAGGCGCTGGAATCCGGCGCGCCGGTCATTGTCATTTGTTCCACCGACGAAACCTATCCCGCGCTGGTGCCCGGCCTGGTCAAGGCAATCAAGGAGAAGGACGCCGGCCGCACGGTGGTGCTGGCCGGTTATCCGCCGGACCAGGTGGAGGCGCACCAGCAGGCGGGCGTGGATGACTTTGTTCACGTCCGCGTCAACGCCGTCGAGTTGCTCACAAACCTTTTGAAGAAAGTGGGAGTTGCCCTGTGAAGACGTTTCCTGATTTCACCCAGGTTGCCTATCAGCCGCCGGTCGCCAAGAAGACCTTCGCCAGTTGGAAGACGCAGGTCGAAAGGGAAACCGGCAAGCCGCTGGACGAGTGGATCTGGCACACGATGGAGCAGATTGATGTCCAGCCGCTCTACACGGCGAAGGACCTGAAGGGCCTGACGCATCTCGATTACATGCCGGGCCTGCCGCCGTTCCTGCGCGGCCCTTACGCCACCATGTATGCGGCCAAGCCGTGGACGGTGCGGCAATACGCCGGCTTCTCCACGGCCGAGGAGAGCAACGCCTTTTACCGGCGCAACATCGCCGCCGGGCAGCAGGGATTGTCCGTGGCCTTCGACCTGCCGACACACCGCGGCTACGATTCCGACCACCCGCGCGCCTTTGCGGACGTGGGCAAGGCCGGCGTGGCGGTGAACTCGATCCTCGACGCGAAAATCCTCTTCGACGGCATCCCGCTGGACAAGATTTCCGTGTCCATGACGATGAACGGCGCGGTGCTGCCGATCCTGGCGTTTTACATCGTCGCTGCGGAAGAGCAGGGCGTGCCGATGGCGCAGCTTTCCGGCACCATCCAGAACGACATCCTCAAGGAATACCTCGTCCGCAACACCTACATCTATCCGCCCGAACCCTCGATGCGGATCATCGCCGACATCTTCGCCTTCACGTCCCAGAAGATGCCGAAGTTCAACAGCATTTCGATCTCCGGCTACCACATGCAGGAGGCGGGCGCGACCGTGGACCTTGAGCTGGCCTACACACTGGCCGACGGCCTTGAATACGTGCGCACCGGCCTGAAGGCGGGCATCGCGATTGACGCCTTTGCGCCGCGGCTCTCGTTCTTCTGGGCGCAGGGCAAAAACTTCTTCATGGAAGTGGCGAAAATGCGCGCCGCCCGCGTGCTCTGGGCCAAGCAGATCAAGCAGTTCAACCCCAGGAACCCGAAGTCCATGGCGCTGCGCACGCATTCGCAGACCTCCGGCTGGAGCCTCACCGAGCAGGATCCCTACAACAACGTCATCCGCACCTGCGTCGAGGCCATGGCCGCGGCGCTTGGCCACACGCAGTCGTTGCACACGAACTCGCTGGACGAAGCCATCGCGCTGCCGACGGATTTCTCCGCCCGCATCGCCCGCAACACCCAGCTCTTCCTCCAGAACGAAACCGGCATCTGCAAGGTGATTGACCCGTGGGGCGGCTCGTTCTACGTGGAGGCGCTCACCGACGCGTTGATGAAGCGCGCTTGGACGCACATCCAGGAAGTGGAATCCCTCGGCGGCATGGCCAGGGCCATCGAAACCGGCCTGCCGAAGCTCCGCATCGAGGAAGCCGCCGCCCGGCGCCAGGCGCGCATTGACTCGGGCAAGGAGGCGATCCTTGGCGTCAACCTCCACCGTCTCGACAAGGATGAAGCCATCGAGGCGCTGGTCGTGGACAACGACGCGGTGCGCGAGGCGCAGATCAAACGGCTCGCCAAACTCCGTGCCGGGCGCGACACTGCCGCGGTGCAGGTGGCGCTGGACGCGTTGACGAAATGCGCCGAAACCGGCCAGGGCAACCTGCTGGAACTCGCCGTCGAGGCCGCCCGCCGGCGCGCGTCGCTCGGCGAAATATCCTTCGCGCTGGAGAAAATCGTTGGCCGCCACAAGGCCGCCATCAAATCTGTTTCGGGTGTGTATAACGCGGAATTTGGACAACCGGACGCGCTGGGCGCCATTCGTCAGCGGGTGGAGGCCTTCGCGGCGCGCGAAGGTCGTCGGCCGCGCATCCTCGTCGCCAAAATGGGCCAGGACGGCCACGACCGCGGCGCAAAGGTCGTCGCCACCGCCTATGCCGACATGGGCTTCGACGTGGACATCGGGCCGCTGTTCCAGTCGCCGGAGGAGACGGCGCGCATGGCCGTGGAGAACGACGTGCATGTCGTCGGCATCAGTTCACTCGCCGGCGGCCACAAGACGCTCTTGTCCGAGTTGGTGGCCGAGCTGAAGAAGCTTCAACGCGAAGACATCATGGTCGTCGTGGGCGGCGTGGTGCCGGCGCAGGATTACGCGTTCCTGCGCGAAAATGGCGCCGCCGCGATCTTCGGGCCGGGCACGGTCATCACCGAGGCCGCCAGGGAAATTCTCGACCAGCTTGAAAAGCGGCTCGCTGCGAAGTAATCCCGCATGAGTCCCACGCCGTCAGTGTCGAACTGCGCCGCCCGCGCCGACGCCGGATCGGATGCCGATCCCGCCGGCCCGGAACGCAGTTTTCTCTCGGTGTTGCCGGCAGGGGGGGCCACTGCGGTCGAGGCACCGGCGCCCAAACGCACCGCCCGGCTCACGGTGGAGGATTACGTCAACGGCGTGCGCGCCGGCGACCGCGGGGTTCTGGCGCGGGCGATCACGCTCATCGAAAGCAGTTCCGCCGACCACCAGACCCGTGCGCAGAAGGTGCTGCAACAGCTCCTGCCGGATTCGGGCCGGGCGCGGCGCGTCGGCATCACCGGCGTGCCGGGCGTTGGCAAAAGCACGTTCATCGAGGCGTTGGGTTGTTACCTCTGCGATCAGGGCCTGAAGGTCGCCGTGCTGGCGGTGGACCCGACGAGCACGCGCAGCGGCGGCAGCATCCTCGGCGACAAAACGCGCATGGAACAATTGTGCCGGCGGCCAAACGCCTTCATCCGGCCGTCGCCGGCGGGCAAAACCCTCGGCGGCGTGGCGAAGAAGACGCGCGAAACCATGCTGCTGTGCGAGGCGGCGGGGTTCGACGTGATTGCCATCGAAACGGTCGGCGTCGGCCAGAGCGAGGTCACGGTGCGCTCGATGGTGGATTTTTTTTTGCTGTTGCTGCTGCCCGGCGCTGGCGACGAACTGCAGGGCATCAAGAAGGGCATTGTCGAGCAGGCCGACGCGTTGCTGGTCACGAAGGCGGACGGCGAGAACCGGCTGCGCGCCGAGCAGGCAAGGCAGGAATACAGCATGGCGCTGCATTACCTCGCGCCGGCCACGCCGGGCTGGACCACGCCGGTGACGCTCTGCTCCGCCGTGACGGGCGAGGGCATTCCAGAGTTCTGGCAGATGTTGCTGCGCTACTATCAAGAACTGGAGCCAAAGGGCGTGATTACCGCCCGGCGGCGCGAGCAGGCAATCCAGTGGCTGCATGACTTGATCCGCGAGGAACTGGAGACGCGTTTTTACGGCCACGAGCCGGTGAAGTCCACACGGCCGGCCATCGAGGCGGCATTGTTGCGCGGCGAGTTGACGGCGCCGCAGGCTGCCCGCGAACTGCTTGGCCTGGCGGACCCGGCGTCGGGCGCGGCGGACGTCGTGGGGCCGGTGTGATTTTCCGTTGGTTGTTTAACCGAACTGCATTGAACCTATGATTAAGAAAGTTGACCACCTGGGCATCGCGGTGAAATCGCTGGACGAAGCGGCGGCTTACTATGAAAAGGCGCTTGGCCTGAAGTGTGAGCATCGCGAAGAAATTCCCTCGCAGAAAGTGCGCACGGCGTTCTTCCGCGTCGGCGAGGTGCATATCGAACTGCTGGAGCCGACCGATCCGGAAAGCCCGATCGCGAAGTTCCTCGAAAAGAACCCCGCCGGCGGCATCCACCACGTGGCCTTTGCGAGCGATGACATTGACAGCCAGTTGAAACAGGCGGCCGGTGCCGGCTGCCGGCTTATCCACGAGAAGCCCATCGAGGGCGCGGGCAACAAGCTCGTTGCCTTCCTGCATCCGAAGTCCACTTACGGCGTGCTGACAGAATTGTGCATGCCCCAGGCTGGTGGTTGTGCTTGCGGTCACTGAGTGTTCCGTGCGACGTTTCCCCAAGACCGAAGCCAATCATTCTTCCATTTGATGCTATGGCCATTGATCCCAAACTGCTCAAGGACCTGAAGGACCGCCGCGCCGTCGCCCGTGCCGGCGGCGGGGAGGACAAGCTCGCCGCCCGCCGCCAAAAGGGCTTGCTGACTGCCCGCGACCGGCTGGACGGCTTGTATCAACCTGGCTCGTTCCAGGAGATCGGCCTGCACGCCCAGCACGAATGCCACAACTTCGGCATGGCCGACAAACCCATGCCCACCGACGGCGTCATCACCGGTGTGGGTCTGGTGGACGGCCGGCCGGTGGCGTCGTTCAGCCAGGACTTCACGGTCGGCGGCGGCGCGCTGGGCCGCGTTCACGCCAAAAAAATCGCTGAAATGATGGACTACGCGCTCAAGGCGGGGCTGCCGATCGTCGGCTTCAACGACTCCGGTGGCGCACGCATCCAGGAGGGCGTCGAATCGCTCTCCGGCTATGGCCAGGTGTTTTTCCGCAATGTCCTCGTCTCGGGTGTCGTCCCGCAGATCGCCGTCATCGCCGGGCCGTGCGCCGGCGGCGCGGCGTATTCGCCGGCGTTGATGGACTTCCTGATCATGGTCCGCAATTCCGCGAACATGTTCATCTGCGGCCCGGAGGTCATCAAGGCCGCCACCGGCCAGAAATGCACGATGGAAGAGGTGGGCAGCGCCGACGCCCACGCCTCGGTCAGCGGCAACATTCATTTCGTCGCGGACAACGACCAGGACGCCATCGCCATCGCACGCAAGCTCCTCTCGTTCCTCCCGTCGAACAACGTCCAGGATCCGCCGCACCGCCCGACGCCGCAGGTGGACATGACGCCGGATCCGGAAATGAACAACCTCGTGCCGCCCAGCACCAAGCAGCCGTTGAACGCCCACGCGGTCATCGGCCGGCTGGTGGACAACGCGGACTTCCTCGAGGTCATGAAGGATTTTGCGAAGAACATGATCATCGGGTTTGCCCGCATCCAGGGCATTGTCTGCGGCGTTGTCGCCAACGAACCGTCGGTCAAGGCCGGCACGCTCGACATTGATGCCGCGGACAAGGCGTCGCGCTTCATCCGGTTCTGCAACGTCTTCAACATCCCCATCGTCACGCTGGTGGACGTGCCCGGTTTCCTGCCCGGCTTGCAGCAGGAGCGCGGTGGCATCATCCGCCACGGCGCAAAAATGCTGTTCGCCTACGCGGCCGCCACCGTGCCGAAGATCACCGTCATCATGCGCAAGGCCTACGGCGGCGCCTATCTGGCCATGTGCAGTCAGGACATGGGCGCGGACATGGTGTTCGCCTGGCCGACGGCCGAAATCGCCGTCATGGGCGCGGAGGGCGCGGTGAAAATTCTTTACCGCAAGGAAATCACCGCCGCCAAAGACGCCAAGGCCCGGGAAGCGGAACTTGTCAACGAATACCGCGACAAGTTCTGTTCGCCTTACGAAGCCGCGGCCCGCAACATGATCACCGACGTGATCGAGCCGGCCGAAACCCGCGGCGTGGTGGCCATGGCCCTGCGCAACACTCTGTCCAAACGCGAAACCCGGCCGCCCAAGAAACACGGCACGATTCCGCTCTGATCCACCATGCGGCCGGCTGGCATCGCAGGCTTGCCCGCGGCCGGCCGGCCGTGTGAAATGCCCGTCAACGATCTCATGTTATGCAACTGAGTTGTGAGTTTTGTCTCTGGTGGGAAGCCGAACCCGGCGCCGCCGGCACCGGCCGCTGCCATCGCTACCCGCCCGCCGCCGGCGGTTTCCCGGCGGTGGCCGGCACGGCCTACTGCGGCGAGTTCACCCCGCGCACGTATGCGGCCGCCGCCCGGCGCGTGCTGAGCGCCGAAGCGATTGCCGCGCCGGAAGACAGCAGGCTCGGCGACGAGCTCGCCGTTACCATCGCGGCCGCCGTGGCCGCCGCGTTGCCGGAGCCGCACCGCATTCTCGCGGTCCAGCCGGTGACCGGCCCGGCGCCCTCCGCCTGGCCATTCGTGGCGCCCGTCAACACCTGGGCCTTGGAAGGCCGCGTGCAACTGTTCTCCTCCCACAAAGTCCGCTAGTAAAAACCAACCAATTTACGCCCATGACGAAGCGACTCCTGATCACGATTGACGGCCGGCAATACGATGTGCTGGTGGAAGTGCTGGACACGCCCGCCGCCACCGCGGTGCCGGTCCCCGCCCCGGCGCCGGCCGCTCCCGCCCCCAAGGTCGCTGGTCCCGGTGACGTGCCCGCGCCGCTCGCCGGCCGCGTGGTCGAAGTGCTGGTCAAGCCGGGCCAGGCCGTGAAAGAAAACGAGCACGTCGTCACACTCGAAGCGATGAAGATGAACACGAACATTCTCGCGCCACGGGCGGGCACGGTCGCCGAGGTCAAGGTGGTCGTCGGCGACGCCGTGGCCGAAAACCAGGTGCTGGTCACCCTTGCTTAGGCCGCTTCGGCGCCGACCGCACTTTGCGTTGGCCGGCGCTGCCTCCGTCGGGCCATGCCTCCCAACGAAACCACGCTGGAGAGCACGCCAGCGGCATGCACCGCGGTGACCGGCTGGACCCTGCATGAATGCGCCACGGTGGCGTCCACCAACGATGCCGCCGCGGCCTTGCCCGCCTGGCACGCGGTGCGCGCCGATTCCCAGACCGCCGGCCGCGGCCGCTGGCGTCGTCCGTGGATTTCTGACCGTGGCGGCTTGTGGCTTTCCGCCGTCCTGCCCACGCCTGGTGATGCCACTCGCTGGCGGGCGTTGCCACTCGCCGTTGGCCTGGCCGTCGCCGAAACGGTCGCCGCTCTTGGGGTGACGGAGGTGCGACTGCGTTGGCCGAACGACGTGCTGGTGCGCGACCGGAAACTCGCCGGGCTGTTGCTCGATTGTTTCCAACCGGGTCTGGCGGTCGCCGGCATCGGCATCAATGTCACCAACACGCCGGAATTCGCCGACGATTCCCTGCGCGGCACGACGGTGCGGCTGGCGGACATGGTTGCCCCGGTGCCTGATCTCACGGCGTTGACAGGCCGGTTGCTGGCGGCATTGCGTCACGTGCATGCGGCGATGGACAAGGACGGATTCGCGGTGTTGCTGCCGGCTGTGAATGCGCTTTGGGGCGGGCCGCGTCGCGTGGAATTGGACCTCGGTGGCGCAAGGGCCACCGGCTGGTTTCAAGGCGTGGACGCTGCCGGTCGCCTCGCGTTGGAAAGAGAAGATCAAGTGGTCTGGTTCGATCCAGTGCAGGTCGTGCAGTTACGCGAAATCGAGGCTGCCTGAGCGGCTTGCCGTCGCCGGCAAACCGTGGTTTTTCCCGCCGCTCACTCCCCGATGATTTTAACGAGCACGCGTTTTCGCCGGTTGCCATCGAATTCGCCGTAGAAGATTTGTTCCCACGGTCCGAAATCAAGCCGCCCCTTGGTGATGGCCACAACCACTTCGCGACCCATGACCTGCCGTTTCATGTGCGCGTCGGCATTGTCTTCGCCCGTGCGGTTGTGCCAATACTGATCCACCGGCGCGTGCGGGGCCAGTTTCTCCAGCCAGACTTCGTAGTCATGGAGAAGACCTGACTCGTTGTCATTGATGAAGACCGAGGCCGTGATGTGCATGGCATTGACCAGGCACATCCCCTCGCGAACACCGCTCTTCCGCACCAAACCCTCAACGGTGTCGGTGATATTCACGAAACCGCGCCGGCCGGGAACCTCAAACCAAAGATGCTCGGTGAGACTTTTCATGCGGCCGGGTATGCCATTTTTGGCGTCTCCGAGCAATATCGGGAAATCCAATCATTCCCCCAACGCAGATTCTCATTGTCTGTCGAGGCGGCTTGGGACTGGCACGACACCGCAAATCGGTATTGCCACAGCCGGGATCGGCACCAATAATCTTCCCAACACTGCCAACGTGAAGAAGCTGCGACCGCCCGATAGTTTTCATCTTTCCGCCACCGAAGCCAACGCGGAACTGGAACGCATCACGCCAGCCAACCAACTGCATCCCGCCGTGCAGGAAGTCCGCTGGCACCTCTGCGCCAAGGCGAAGGATTGGGCCGCCTGCGTTCAGATCGCCCAATCCCTCGTCAACGTCGTGCCGGAGCGGCCGTTTGGCTGGATTCACCGTTCATTTGCGCTCCACGAATTGAAGCGCACCCCGGAAGCCAGGGATCTGCTTTTGCCCGCGGCGGACCGGTTCCCTGCGGAGACCCTCATCCGTTACAATCTGGCGTGCTACGAATGCCAGCTGGGCCGGCTCGCGGAGGCGCGGCGGTGGTTCAAAAGGGCGCTGGCGCTGGGCGACCCCGGGCACATGAAAGCGATGGCGCTCGATGATCCGGACCTGGAGCCGCTGCGGGACGAAATCGCGAAACTCTAGCAGATCAGGCCTCCCACGTCCGTGGTGGTCAATTTTCGGTAAAGCGTGAAGCATCGGTCCGATGCCCCTCAACCCACCACTCGCAGAAAAGTCGTTCCGGGGTTTCAAGGAAACATCCTTTACGTGTCGTTGCGCCCGTTGGGCCGCAAGGCCGGGGCCGTTTCAAGTTGTCTTGGAAATGAAACATCACCCGGTTCACGTAGGGGAAGCGACGTTTCAGCCGGGCTTTCCTGTCTGTCAGACGGATTCCGCTTGAAGACCGTCCGCGCGTTTTCGTCAAAGCAGCGATGCAATTCATGAAAATGAAAAATCGGCGAGGCGTGCGGCCCGTTTGGATTATGTATGCGCTGACCGCCCTGCTGATGGCCGGAGGCGGCTTCAGTCCATCGCTCCAGGCGGAAGTCCGGCTGCCCAAGGTGTTCGCCAGCCACATGGTCCTGCAACGGGAGAAGCCGCTGGTCATTTGGGGATGGGCGGACCCCAACGAGACGATCAAAGTCCAACTGGCCTCCGAACGCTGCGAGGTCCGGGCCAACGATCGCGGCGAGTGGAAGGCGGTGTTGCCCGCCATGAAAGCGGGCGGCCCCTGCACGCTCACTGTCAGCGGTTCGAGCACTGTGCGCTGTGACGACGTGATGATCGGCGAGGTGTGGCTCTGCTCCGGGCAATCGAACATGGAGTTCGGGATCGGCCGATGCCGCAACGCCAAGGAGGAAATTGCCGCCGCCAACTACCCCAATATCCGGTTGCTCATGGTGCCCAATCGCTGGACGCCGACGCCGCAGGACGACATGGACGGCGTCTGGAAGGTGTGCTCGCCCCAGACCGTCGCGGAAGGCGGCTGGGATGGATTCTCCGCCGTCGGCTACTTCTTCGGCCGCGAGTTGCATCAGAAGCTGGGCGTGCCGGTCGGTTTGATTGACGCCGACTGGGGCGGCACACGCATCCAGCCCTGGACGCCGCCCGAGGGGTTCGCTTCGGTGCCGTCGCTGAAACATGACTCTGAACTGGTGCAACTGGCTGATCCGCGCACCCCGCTCCACCAGCAGCGCCTGGAACAGACCCTCGACGAAACGGAGCGCTGGCTGGATGCGGCTCGAAAAGCCCTCACGCAGCGCGAACTCGTGCCCACGATGCCGACGTTCCCGACCGAGCTGCTTCCACCCCACGACGTGCAGGACGCAACGGCGCTGTTCAATGGGATGATCCAGCCGCTCATTCCTTTCGCCATGCGCGGGGTCATCTGGTATCAGGGCGAATCCAACGACGGTGACGGGATGGTTTACGCCGACCGCATGAAGGCGCTCCTCAACGGCTGGCGCCAGCTTTGGGGCGAGGGCGATTTCCCCTTCTATTTCGTGCAAATCGCGCCGTTCAACTACGGCGGCAATCCGGAGACGACTGCCGAGTTATGGGAGGCGCAAACCGCCGCGCAGGCCATTCCCAACACAGGCATGGTCGTCGTCAACGACATTGGCAACCTCAAGGACATCCACCCGACCGACAAGCAGGACGTGGGACATCGTCTGGCGTTGTGGGCGTTGGCCAAGACTTACGGCGAGTCGAACCTCGTGTATTGCGGACCGACCTTCAAAGCGATGATCATCGCGGGCGACACGCTGCGCGTGAGCTTTGACCACGTGGGCGGCGGACTCGCCAGCCGCGACGGCAAACCGCTGAACTGGTTTGAAATCATTGACGCTGATGAAGGCGGCTGGATGCCCGCCGAGGTCCGCATTGACGGCTCGACGGTGGTGCTTTCGGCCCCAAGCGTGAAGCGCCCGGTCGCGATGCGTTTTGCCTGGAGCATGTTGGCGGAGCCGAACCTGATGAACGCCGAAGGCCTGCCCGCCGGCGCCTTCCGCGCGGGGAATGTGCCCAAACGTGATCTGCTGGTCATGCACGTCCCCGAGGCCAAAAATTATCAACTCGTCTATGACCTCGATCTGAACAGACTCGGCCCGAACATCACCTGCGACGTGGACAACAGCGGCAGGATCCACAAGCCGTTCGACCGCGTCGCCTATTTCCTGGAGCTGCAAGTTGCCGACGGAAGAACCCAATACGTCTATGTCTCGATGGACGCCTTCACGGACAAACTGGATCAACTCGGCGTGCCGACGTTGGCCTCGGGCGCCCACTTCCAGCAAAACGTGGCGAACCTGGACGTTTATTCCAACGTGCAGGGCATCGTCACCGGCACCAACCTGGCCGGCGGGAACATTGAGTTTTGGCCAAACAATTACGGCACGGCCAACAGTGCAAACGTGCCCAACGCCTCCAGCGATACCTATGACTTCGGCGACGAACCCACTGACCCGCCCGATGGCTATGGGTGCATGCAGGTTCACAACCATAACGCCCGCCAGACGCTCTTCGCCGTGAACCACTGGAAGGAAGGCAGCCGGGCCGACCTCGGCATCGGCAACCAGCCCAAGGATAATCCGGACTGGACGTTCGCCGCCAACGCCGGGTCCTATCCCATGAAGCGCCTGCGCGTGCTGGTCCGCTGCAAGTAGGCGTGCCGCGCCCGCGCCAGCCGTCGGCGTCGGCTGCATTGAACAAGACGGCATTCGACACCGACCGGCCGCCAGTCGAAGTTCCGGATTTCGTGGCGATGCGCGTGCAATCCGTTCCCGCGTGTGCGAAATGAAACCGCGTTACGGCGCAAGACCATGCGAGGCGCCCGGCGGCCAATCCAGATGTTCGTGGAGAAACTCGAATGTGCCGACCCCGTGTATTTCATGCGGACCGTTGAACCACTCGATCGCGCATTGGTCGCGAAGTCCCAAGCGTGACTCGTAGAGAAAGCGCACCTTGGCAAATTCGGAGGCCACCCGGTCGTCCGGCGCCACCCCATCGCGGTGGCCGCGCTCCACCATGAAGGGGCGCGAGGCAATGAGCGCCGCCATCTCGGCGTAGTTGAAGGTGCTGCCGAGGTCGAACTCGAAGATTTCATATTCGGGCAGCCGGACGTAACTGTAGGGGCTGCGGGTCGAAGCGCATTTCCACACCCAGTCGTTGAAGTCACCGGAGCAAATGGACAGGCAATAGTTGGTCACCAGCGCCGGCACGCGCATCGCGGTTTTGCCGCCGTAACTCAGCCCGTAGAAGCCGATCCGCGCCGGGTCAACAAACGGCAGCGTTTTGAGCCAGTCGGTGATCTGCTGCTGCTGGGGCACCATGATGGAGAACAGGGTCTTGCCCAGCGGATTGGCCATGCGCTGAAGGACGCGGAAGCCGTCTTCGAAAATGAACAGCCCTTGCGGCGAGAAGGTGATGAAGCCTTGGTCGCACAGCCTCGCGGCGAAATTATGATAGTATTGGCTGTCGCCTGTTATCGTGTCTTCCGGACGGCCCTCCAAACCATGCTGGCAGACGACGACCGGCCGTCGTTCGCCGGGTTTGAGGTCCTTGGGCAACAGCAGAATTCCGTTGGCAATCACGTCCGGGAACACATCGAGCACGACCTCGTAGCCGGTCCATTGGGGACGGTCGTATATCAACCGTGAATGCGGATGAGGCGGCAGCAGGGATTCATCAAACTGGCCAATCACTTGGCGGTAGAAGTAATTGCGATACCATTCGGCACTCTGGCGGAATTTCTCCGGCGATGACGTGTCGAGCTTGGTCAGGAACTTCTGGCGCGTGAACTGGCTTTCGGTCAGGAGCCACTGATCATGGCGATCCAACTCGTGCAACTGCCGGGCTTGGCGCGCCGCCGGGTCGAAGCCAGGCCACAGATTGTCCGGCGCCGGACCTTCCGGCACAACGCGGGCGCTGTTTGCCAGGGCGTTCAAGAACGCGCTCAAAGCCGCCAGGCTGCCAAATGGCCCTTGTCCACCGTCGCCACTCACCACCAACTGCCACTGCGGCGCGGGGTGCAAGCGGGCCACCAATGCATGCGCGCGTTCAAATTCTGCACGGACGTCAGCCAACGTGGGCGAGGTGAGGATTCCCGGCGCGCCGATGCCACGTTGCGACGAGGTATAGGCGTTGCCGCCGGGCATTGTTACTTCCGGACCTTGGGCGGCTTCGATGATCAAATGGCGGGGCGGAATCATCGCCGCCACCTCCGCGTCACCGAATTCCTCGAGCAACCCAAAAATGTTGCGCGTCACCGGTTGCTGCCAGATCACTTTGCGGCGTTCGTCGAAATATCCGCTGACGCACGTCGCCGTGATCCGCGGGTCAAGCGCGGCCGCGTAAAACGCCAGCATCCCGCCCTCGCCCCAGCCGATCACGCCAGTCTTGATTTCCGAATTCGTGCTTTCGGTGGTCATCCAGTCTATGGCCGCCAGCACTTTCTCGATCTCGTAACCGATGACGTGCCGGCCCAGTTCGTAGGCTGGCCGATAAATGAACTCTCGCGGGGAAAGCTTTTGTTCAGGGTCCATGTGCCGGCTGATCAACGCCGGAATGATTACCCGGCACCCGCTCTCGGCCAGGCGGCGCGCGAACTGGCTCTCGGACGCAATGCCGTCGGTTAATCCGGCGAGTTGCTCCGGGGTCTGGTCGGCATCCGGAATGGCGACGACATTGGCGATGGGTGCGCGACCAGTCGGCGTAAGCAGTAATCCTTCGCCAGTTACGTCGCTGAATGCCGGCCAGCGCACCGCGAATGCCTCATAGTCCCGTCCACGCCCGCGGAGGGCCGGGAGGGTGGGTGTGGCCATCAGTTCGGGCTCCACTTTTCCGGCTCGCTGGTCGCGCACACCGAGGATATGCGCCAGGCGCTGCCGGCGGGTGGCCAGAGACCGGTCGTAAGCCTGCACGGAGGAAAAATCTCTGGGCGGGCGCTGCGCCTGCTCCGCCCCCGACTCGTCAAGCTGGCGCAGCAGGAACCGATGGACTCCTGCCACCATGTTCGACGCGATATCGCCTTCCATCGTCAGCAGTGCGGTGCCCGGCAGAGGCTGGCCTTGCGCGGCACCGCCCCACGCTGGCCCGGACAGGCAAAGCAACAGCAACAGCGAATTGGCAAGCCCAGGCATGATGTTGGTTTTCATGGTCATTTTCGACCGGCGATAACTATAATGAATCGAGCACCCGGTGACGAGTTCCAGGGCGGGGCCGGCTTGACTCGTGCTGTAGGCCATTCAGACGAATGGCGGATGTGACGCAAATGTAAATGCGGTGGAAGGGGGGGGCGCCGCCGCCGCCGAGTGTCTATCAGGAGCGGCGGCGGTTGGCGCGCCACAAGCTGGCCAATGAACCGGCCGGCCGCACGCTCCAAGCCACCGTCCTGGCGCATGAAGCGTGGTTGCGTCGGGCGGCCTTGGGGCGCCCGCGGTGGCAGAGCGGCGCTCACTTCTTCACAGCGGCGGCGGCGATGCGACGGATCCTGGGTGAACACGCCCGACGCAAACTGAGCGCAAGCGCGGCGGTGGCGCGGAACGGGAGGAATTTTCCCTCGGCTTTCGTGCTGGCGCGGCAGGTTTCATGGCCCTGCCGCCCGTCCCTCGTCGGGCAGACTTGCGGTTGAACTACGACTAACCGCAAGCGATCGGTGCGAGGGGGGCCTTGACCTCCCGTCAAGGCTTGGTCGCCAGCACCAATGGCGAGACGGCAGGAACTTCCAGCAGTCGCGGCTTGCGGAAACCGGCTTCGCGAAGCCAGCCGCTCATTTCCTTGAAGCTGAAGGTGTCGCCAGCGCGGGTGTTGACGAGCATGTTGACGGCGAACAGCAGGCTCATCGGCGGGCCGGTGCGGTCGTGGTCCACCATGAATTCCATGATGGCAATGGTGCCGCCGGGGGACAGCGCGTCAAAGGTCTTCTTCAACAGCCGCCGGCTGCGGTCGCGGCCTTCGCTGTGGAGGATGTGGCCCAGCGTGGCGATGTGATGGCCGTTGCCATAGTCCACTTGCAGCAGGTCGCCCGGCATCTTGATCAGCCGGTTGCCGACGCCGTGCCGGTGCGCCATGCGTTCCGTGACCGTGAGTACCTCCGGCCAGTCCACCGCGGCAAACTTCACGTGGGGCGATTGCTGGGCCAGCGCGATGCCCCAGACGCCGGATCCGGCGGCGATGTCCAGCACATGCACGGGCGCGCCGGTCTTCGAAAGCTGCAGGTGCTCGCCCAAGGCGCTGGCCGCCGGGTAACTCAGGGGGAACAGCGATTCGACGAATTTCGCAAAAAATTCGGCGCCTCCTTTCTTGTCGTTCACCGCCATGGCGGGTTTGCCGGTGCGGACGATGTTGCCGAGCTGCAGCCATTTCGGAATCAATTGCTCGGTCGTGTGGCGGAAGAACTCGCCGAAGTAGGGCGTGTTGGTGGAAACCAAAAACGCCGCGCTTTCGGGACTGAGCGCGTAACGGCTGCCTTTGCGCGTAAGCAGTTGGAGTCCGACCAGCGCGTTCAAGATCGCGGTCAGTCCGCGCTCAGAAATGCGGGCTTCTTCGGCAAGCAGGGAGGCGGTCTTGGGAGATTCATGGAGTGCGTCAAACACGCCATGCTTCAGCGCGGCTTCGACGATGAGGGGCGGCGCGTAACCCCAGGCCATCTGCAGGAGGCGTTCCGGACTAATCTTATTTTGCGATCTCATGGACAACTGATAGCCTATGCCATTACGGTATTCAATCCAAATCGCCTGCCATTCAGACCGTTTGATCAGGCATCCGTTCCAGGTTGCCCGGTTGCTCTTGGGCCGCCGGGCGGCAAAACGTGAGCGTGCGCCAGGAGCCGGCAGAGGCAGAGAACCGTTCACGAGGATTTCAAGGCCGGAGAGGTTCGGGGTTTGCTGATTCGTGCCGGAAGGCAGGAGGTTTCCCGGTGTTGGGATCGTAAGCCAGGATGCTGATGCGACCGTCGGGGGGCTGACAGCAGATGACGCGGCTGCCGGCGCTGACTGCCACGCAGCACGCTCCCTCCTTTTTGTTTGCGGCCGTTTCGGGTGCCGATACACTCAACCATAAAGGTTCACACGGCAGTTTCCGGAACTATGTTTTGGGTCACACCATCAGGAACGGACACGGGATTCCGCCAGCCAGTTTCACGCCGGCTCCTTCGCGTCCGGGCAGACCGCCACCAAGGGCATGAAGGACTTCTTGCCGTGCGCCGAACGAACCTGCACCCATGATCTGGCTCACCTTCACCGAGAAAGCCGCCCGCCGCGTGCGGATCGCGCTCCTGCTCCTGGCAGCCATCGTTCTGCCGGCGCTGGCCGCGTCCGGCCTGTCCACGAATGAACGCGGCGAGCTCCTGCTCAACGGCGCCCCCTTTCGTGGAATCGGGGTGAACTACTATGACGCCTTCGTGCGCACGCTCGGCCGGCCTTCGCAGACGAACACCGCCGCCGGCTTCCGGGAACTGGCGGCACGAAAGATTCCGTTCGCGCGGTTCTCGGCCGGCGGCTACTGGCCCAGTGACTGGGCGCTCTACCAGACGAATCGTTCCGCATACTTCGCGCGGCTGGACGGGGTGGTGCGGAGTGCCGAGCGCCACGGTGTTGGGTTGATTCCCTCGCTGTTCTGGAACCTGAGCGCGGTGCCGGACCTCGTCGGCGAGCCGTGCAACCGCTGGGGCGACACCCACAGTCGGACCATTGCCTTCATGCGCCAATACACGCGGGAAATGGTGTCCCGTTATGCGTCGTCGCCCGCCATTTGGGGATGGGAATTTGGCAACGAATACAACCTCGCCGCCGACTTGCCGAATGCAGCGGAGCACCGCCCGCCCGTGGCCCCGGGTTTCGGGACGCCGGCGCAGCGCACCGCCGAAGATGAATTCACGCACGCGGCTGTTCGCGTCGCGTTTCGGGAGTTTGCCCTCGAAGTCCGCCAACACGACCCGCAGCGGATCATCGTGAGTGGCAACGCCACGCCCCGTCCTTCCGCATGGCACCAGGCGCACGGGAAAAGCTGGCAGAAAGACACCGACGAGCAATTCGTCGAGATGCTGGCGGCCGACAATCCCTCGCCCATCAACACGCTGTGCGTGCGCGGTTACGATCTGGCCACCGACCTCGGCCGGCTCGCGCAGGCCATGGCTGTGGCACAGGCAGTGAAAAAGCCGCTGTTTGTCGGCGAATTCGGCGTCCCTGGCGTCACCACGGCGGAATCGAGGGAGAAGTTCGTCGGTATTGTCACCGCGATTGAGACCAACCGCGTCCCGCTCGCCGCGTTATGGGTCTTCGACTTCTCCAGCCAGGCCAAAGACTGGAACGTGACCGCGACAAACGGCCGTGGCTGGCAGCTCGACGCCATTCAGCAGGCGAACGAACGGATGAGAACGAGCCACTAATGCACGCGAACGCAAAGGTCGTAATCGCCGGATCTTCACGAAGTCGTAAAAGATGTCGCTGAAGTGAACGGAGTAAAAAGCGGGTTTCCATCGTGGTCCACCATGATGCCGCTGGAACCCGCCTGAGCGATGCCATTGGGCGCCGCACGAAGCGATGATGGCAGCATGGGAACCTTGGCGTGGTGGACCATGGGGTTTGTTTTCATGGTGATGATGCTTTTCTGCATGGGTTCAGGATCTGGAGCGGGGAACGGTTGGTTGCTTGCGCGTGGGAAGCGGTACGGCCGGGGAGCCGGAGTTGCCAGCCAGCGTGCAACCCGCTCGCATGGCCGCGACCAGAGGGTGGGGGGATCTGCTCACCGGATGTCGAACCGTTCAACCCGATCCTCGGCGTCTTGTTTCCTCCTGCCTTGGTCGTGATACAGTGTCGCGCCCGATTCGTGCGAATCGCGACGCCTCGTTGCCGACCAAAAGAACGGCCACGATCTCGCGATTGTGGCCGTCTGTCAGGCTATTTATGGCAGGAATTCAGCCGTAAAGGCGTTCACTCCTTCAGGCGCGTGCCCGTCGCCAGATGACCGTGCCCAGCAGCCCCAGTGCCGCCAGGATGCCATAGGCACCCGGCTCCGGCACCACGCTAATGCCGTGCAGTTCAAAGTCAGCGCCCGGAGCGCCCAGGAATTGAACCTGGATGCCAGTGACTTGGGTCAGGTCACCGACGCCCGACAACGTCAGGGTCAAATCGCCGCTGTGGTTGCCGGCGACCGGCACAATCCCGCTGTCCATTGTACCACCAGAGGTAACGAACCATGCCTCAACCGATTCGGCGTTGGCGTCCGTGGCGTAACTATGCAGCGTAAGGGTGTTGGCCGTCAGGCTCACGTTGAAGCCGCTGTAGTCCAGCATGGTGCTCGGCGCTCCATTGTGGTCGGACGCGACCACGAGGTAGCTGCTGTAGGGCGCCGTGTTGACGTTGATCGAATCCACCGTGGGGGATCCCGCCGGTGTGGGTGTCACCGAGTAGATGATGTTGCGTGTCCCCAGTCCCCCTACGATGTCCGGTCCCGTGGTGGGACCCAGGTTAAACGTCGTCGGACCGGGCGGCTGTATGATGGATGCCGTCAGACCGCCACTGGGATCGTTGAAGTCGTCAACGACAATGGCGGCTTGTGCCGTTCCCATCACCGCCAAGGCGGCGACCAGCGCCGTTTGGGTTGGATGTTTCATGCGCGTTCTTTGCTCTACCGTTTTGTCACATTCCACAATCGGCACGGACACGTTTGTGCCCGCTGTTAACTGTTCGCAGAGATGTTCAACGGTAGATGAATAATCTTCGCGTTAATGCGGGCTGAACAAGTCACCTATTGAGTGTCACCTGTAACAGGGACATGCGGTCGCGTATGGCCGACCTGCCTGGACGGATGAACTGATGGCGAAGCATCGGCGAAACGGCTCCCGCCACGTTGACGCCAGCAAAGAGGGCGCGGATGCCAGGTTGGTCGGGAGTCAAACGGTGCGGCTGCGATTTGCCGAGGCGGGCGGAAGGCTTGTTTGCGGACGGCCGCGTCCTTGCGTGGGCGGGCGAGATGCCGTTCGGCCGTGGCATCAGCGCCGACGGTGTGTCGCACAGCGCCGGTCTTTTCGTGCGGGACGGTCACTTTTGGTTTGAACATCGGGTGCGGGATGAACACCCTAGCGACATGCACAGCCGGAAATTGTTGGTGATGCTGGCAGTTTCGCTCGGCATCAACCTGCTGTTGGCCGTGGGCTGGTTTCTCACCGCCCATGTGCCGTCACCCCGGCGTTTTTTCCCGACGGAAGTCCGGCCGCTCGTCACCAACGTCCTCCGCCCCATCCGCACCAACCTCGTCTTCCAGCTTCCGGAATTCTCCTGGCGCGACATCGAGTCCACGAATTATTCGATTTACATCGCGAACCTGCGCAACTTTGGCTGCCCGGAGGCCACCGTGCGCGACATCATCGTGGCCGACGTGAACGCGCTTTTCGCCGCGCGCCGCGCCACCGAAATCGTCACCCCCGCCCAGCAGTGGTGGCGAGCCACGCCGGATCCGAAGGTCGCCGCCCAGGCGCAAGACGAGTTGGCGACGCTGGATGCCGAACGGCGCGATTTGTTGACGAAGCTGCTCGGCCCCGACTGGGCCACCTCCGGCGCCGCGATCGAGTTCGCCGAAGCCACGGCCACGCTGGACGGTCCGCTGCTGGGCGATTTGCCGCCGGAAACCAAGCGCGCCGTGCAAGACATCGAACGGCAAAGTCGCGAACGGCTGCGCGCCCTCACGCTCGCGGCGGACGGCAAACCGCTCAGCCCGGCGGAAACCGCCCGGCTGCGCCAGCAGACCCGCGCCGCGCTGGCGCAAGTGCTCAACCCGGCGCAGCTCGACGAATACCTGCTGCGCTTTTCCAGCGGGGCCGACCAGCTCCGCGCCAGCCTGCGCGGGCTGGACCTGTCGCCGGACCAGTTCCGCAGCCTGTTTCACACCACCGATGCGATTGACAACGAGCTTCAGCAACTGGCGGAAGCCACCGACAGCGCCGAGGTCGCGCGCCGCGATCAACTCGAAAAGCAGCGCACGGCTGCGTTTCAGGACGTGCTCGGCAAGGACGAGTTTGCGCTTTACGCGTTGAACCAGGACCCCGGTTTCCAGCAGGCGCGCGACACGGCGCAGTCGCTGGGTGTGACCGCGGACACCGTGCTGCCGCTCTACCAGATCAACCAGGCCACGGCGCAGGAACGGCAGCGCATCTTGAACGACACGTCCCTCACGCCGGAGGAACAGTCCCAGCAACTGGCCACCGTCCAGCAGCAACGGCTGGACGCACTCCGGAAATTGCTCGGCGACGACGCCTTCAAAAAACTCCAAGGCGGCTCGCCGTAGGCGGCGCAACAACGAGCGGCGATTGACGAACGCGCGTTCCCGCCCGTCAGCCCAGCAACGCCGCGGCGTGTTGGCGGGCGACTTCCGACTGCCCGCCGAGCATCCGCGCCAGTTCGGTGACACGCTCCTTCGCGACGAGCAGACGCATCTCCGATGACGTGCGGCCGTCGCGCGTGTCCTTGCTCACCAGGAAATGCGTGGAGCCGGCCGCTGCCACCGGGGCGAGATGGGTGATGCACAACACCTGCCGGCGCCGGGCAATCTGCCGCATTTTGTCGCCCACCGTCTTCGCCGTCTCGCCGCCGACGTTGGCGTCCACCTCGTCAAACACCAGCACGGGAATCTCGTCTTCGGCGGCGAGCACCGTTTTGATGGCCAACATCACCCGCGCCATTTCGCCGGACGACGCAATGGCCCGCAACGGTCGGGCCGGTTCGCCGGGATTCGGCCCGAAGAGGAATTCCACCGTATCAAGGCCGGTGGCGGTGAAGGAAGCGCCAGTCGTGGCAGTCTGCTGGTTCAGCTTGTCCGCAGGCGCGGTGCTGGTGATCGCGATGTCCAGCCGGCTTTGCTGAAAACCCAGATCAGCCAGTTGCTTCGCCACGGCGCGGGCGAGGCGGGGCGCGACCTCGCTGCGCTGCGCGGACAATTCGCCGCCGGCCCGCCACAATTCAGTCTCCAGGTTTGCCAGTTCGGCGTTGAGCCGGGCGAGTTCGGCGTCGCGCTCTTCAAGCTGGCGCAACTTGGTCGCCGCCTCCTCGCCGAAGCGGATCACCCCGGCCAGCGACGGGCCGTATTTGCGTTTGAGCGAGTGGAGCAGGTTCAGCCGTTCCTCCAACTGTTGCAGCCGCGCGGGGTCCACATCCACGCCGTCAACGTAGTGCGAAATTTCGCCCTGCAACTCGCGCAGTGCGCCGGCCGCCTGCTCGTGGAGCGCGAGGAGCGGTTCGGCCGCGGCGTCAATGCGCCGCAGTTCCTGTAACACGCGGCCGAGTGCGGCGGTTTGCGCGGTGGCAGAATTCTCATCTTCCGCCAGCAAATTCAGCGCCGCCTGGCCGAGCTGTAGCAGGCGCGCGGCGTTGTTGGCGCGGTGGAATTCCTGTTCCACTTCGGCGTCCTCACCGGGCTGGAGACGGGCGGTGGCGATTTCGTTCGTCTGGAACCGCAGCAGGTCAAGCTGCTGGACGTAGGTGCGTTCGTCCGCAATCAACGCGGCCTTCTCCGCGGCCAGTGCCGCGTGCCGGCGGACGAGTTCGCTGAACGCGGCAACGCGGGGTTCAAGCCCGCCGAACGCGTCGAGCAGCGCGAGTTGCCGTGCCGGTTGCAACAGCGACTGGTGGTCGTGCGGGCCGTGCATGTCCACGAGCCATTGGCCGACCTCGGCGAGCAGGTTCAGCGTCGTGGGCGTGCCGTTGATGAACTGGCGGTTTGCGCCGGCGGCGGTGAACGTGCGCTTCAACACGAGCTGCTGGCCCTCGCAAGGCTCCAGGCCGTTGGCGTCGAGCCAGGCAGTCAGCGGCGCCTTGAGCCGGGACACGTCGAACGCGGCCTCGACGGTGCAGTTGTCCGCGCCGGTGCGGATGAGTGTGCGATCAGCCCGTTCGCCGAGCACCAGGTTGAGGGCGCCGAGGATGATGGATTTGCCGGCGCCGGTTTCGCCGGTGATGACGATCAGGCCCGGCGGCAGTTCCACCGTGAGGTCCGCCACCAGGGCGAGGTTGCGCACGCGCAGTGTGGTGAGCATCGCGAGATTTCGTTCGCGCCGAATTTGGCGCGTGTGCTAGCGTCACGCAAGCAAACTGCGGCGCGGATGAACGGCGCCGGCCTTGCGATGTCAAACCACCGGCCGGCCCGCCGGTGGCGCGCCGGCGCAACGATGTTTGTCCGATTGATGTTCGACATGGCGTTTTCGCTCATTTTTCTCGGTTCCGGGACCTCGCAAGGCGTGCCGATCATCGGCCATGATCATCCGCCGGCGTTTCTGGCCAATCCCAAAAACCACCGGATGCGGCCGTCCATCTTTGTCGCGACCGACCGTGTCCAACTGGTGGTGGACACCACGCCGGAGTTCCGCCTGCAACTGCTGCGGGAAAACATCCGCTGGCTGGACGCCGTGCTGGTGACGCACGCGCACGCCGACCACATCATGGGCATGGACGACTGCCGGCGGATTTGCGACGTGCGCGGTGGTGCGTTGCCGCTTTATGCGTCCGCGGAGACGATGGACCACCTCCGCCGCGTGTTCATTTACGCCTTCGATGGCCGGCCGATCCCGAAGGGTTATTTCATCCCGGAGCCGCATGTCGTGGACGGCGCGTTCACGCTGGGCGATTTGACCATCACGCCGCTGCCGCTGCCGCACGGTCGCGTGACCACCACCGGCTACCTCTTCACCCAGGACGGGGGCAGGCGGCTGGCATATTTGACCGACTGCAAAGACGTGCCCGCCGCCGCCGTGGCCCAGACGCAGGGTGCGGATGTGCTGGTGCTCGACGCGCTGCGGCGCCGGCCGCATCCGACGCACCTGTGCCTGGACGAGGCGCTCACGGTGGCGCGGCGCATCGGGGCGGGCCGGACGTATTTCACGCACCTGACGCACGAGTTTGACCACGACGTGGATCAAGCTGAATTGCCGGCCGGGGTGGAGTTTGCCTACGATGGCCTGCGCGTGCAGGTGAACGACAAATTCCGCGCATGAGAACCCCGTTGATCTTCGCTTCTGTCCGGTGCCCGGGCCGGCGCGTCCTGCTGCTCGCGCTGCTGTTGCGGGCGGTGCCAAGCCTGTTCGGCGGCGGCGGCGAAGTGGTTGTGGTTTACAACACCAAGGCCGGCGCCGACTCGCGGTCGGTGGCGGAGCATTACGCCAAACGCCGCGGCGTGCCGGCCAAACAGGTGCTTGGACTTGCGCTGCCGACCACGGAGAACATGACCCGTGCGCAATACCGCCAGGAACTCGCCGAACCGCTGTTGAAAGCGTGCGAGGCGCGCGACCTGATCACATTTCACGGCCTGATCATCCCCGCCGAGGAAGGCCGGCCCGGTCGCGTGGTGAACGTGCCCGTCGCGGCCAAAATCCGCTACCTGGTGTTGTGCTACGGCGTGCCGCTCCGCATTCTGCGCGATGACACGCTGCAGGAGGCCGGCGCCGAGCGCCTGCAGCCGCCGCTGCGCCGGAATGAAGCGGCGGTGGACAACGAGCTCGCGCTGCTGCCGGCGTTCTGGCAGGGGTACCAGCTCGCCGGCCCCACACGAAACCCGGTTTACGACACCGTGGACGCCGATTTCATCCAGATCACCAACCGCGCGCTGATGGTGGCCCGGTTGGACGGACCCAGCGCGGCGATTGCCCGCGGTCTCGTGGACAAGGCCATGAACGCCGAGGCGAACGGGCTGTGGGGCCGCGCGTATTTCGACAGCCGTGGCCTGACCAACGGCAATTACGCGCTCGGCGACGAATGGATCCGGGCCGCCTACGAATGCGCCCGGCGGCAGGGTTTTGAATCGCTGCTGGACATCGGGCCGGCGACCTTCCGCGCGTCCATGCCCATGCCGCAAATCGCGCTCTACGCGGGCTGGTATGACCAGCACGTGTCCGGGCCGTTCACCCGGCCGCGGGTGGAGTTCATGCCGGGCGCCATCGCCTATCATCTTTACTCCTATAGCGCACAGACGGTGCGCGCGGCGTCCAGTTGGGTCGGCGCGTTTCTCTCGGAGGGCGTCACGGCGACCATGGGTTGCGTGGACGAACCGTATCTGGAGACCACGCCCAACCTGGCGATTTTTTTTGACCGGCTGCTGAACCACGGTTTCACGTTTGGCGAGGCCGCTTACGCCGCGCAACGCGCGCTTTCCTGGCAGACCACCGTGGTGGGCGACCCGCTCTACCGTCCGTTCGGCCGGCCGGCGAAGGAGCTGCACGAAGATCTCGTGCGGCGCAAAAGCCCGCTGCTGGAGTGGTCGCTCCTGCGCATCGTCAACCTCAACCTCATCTCCGGCACGTCACCCGCGGAGGCCATCACCTATCTGGAAGGCCAGTCCGAGTCGCGCCGCAGCGCGGTGCTGACCCAGAAGCTCGGCGATTTGTTTGTGCTGACACAGAACTTGTCCGCGGCGGCCGAGGCGTATCGCAACGCGCTGCGGTTGAAACCGTCGCCGGAGGAGCGCATCCACCTGCAACTGGGCGAGGCGATGATGCTGACCACGCTCCGCAAGCCGGCCGAAGCGTTGGTCTATTACGAGCAGTTCTTTTCCGAAAATCCCGACTTCCCCGACCTGGCGTCGTTTTACGAGCGCGCCCTGGCCGTGGCCAAGCAGGCCGCCGATGCGGCGCTGATCGGCAAATACGAACAAGCACTGAAACGCCTGCGTCCGCCGGTCGAGCCGCCGGCGACCAACACGGCCAGCCCGGCGACCAACACGGCCAGCCCGGCGACCAACACGGCCAGCCCGGCGACCAACACGGCCAGCCCGGCGACCAACACGGCCAGCCCGGCGACCAACACGGCCAGCCCGGCGACGAACCGGTGAGAGGGCGCGGTTTGCCTTGCGCCGGGGCCGGGGCCGGCGCAGTATGCCGCTGAAATCTTTACCGCCGGGTGTGTCGCCGGCTTCGGCTCCGCTCGGGCAAAACCGCAGCCAACAAGAAACTGAGAACTGACCGAGGTGACTTATGATCGTGGGCTTCCTGATCGTGCTGGCCGTAATCGTCCTGGTGCCGCTCCTGTTCGTGGTCGGCATCTACAACCGGCTGGTCACGCTGCGCAACCGCTTCAAAAACGCCTTTGCACAGATTGATGTCCAGCTCAAGCGCCGCTACGACCTCATTCCCAATCTTGTCGAGACGGCCAAGGGTTACATGGCGCACGAGCGTGGCACGTTGGAGGCCGTGACCACCGCGCGCAACGCCGCCGCCGCCGCCATCTCCCACGCCGCCGCGAATCCCGGCGATCCGGCCGCGATCAAAAACCTGATCGGCGCCGACGCCGCGCTCACCGGTTCGCTCGGTCGCCTGTTCGCCGTGGCCGAAGCGTATCCCGACCTCAAGGCCAACGCCACCATGAGCCAGTTGATGGAGGAGCTGACCTCGACCGAAAACAAGGTGTCGTTCTCCCGCCAGGGCTACAACGACTCGGTGATGACCTACAACACGGCGCGCGAAACGTTCCCGGCCAACATCGTCGCCGGCATGATGAACTTCACGGCCGCCGAGCTTTTCCAGGTGGACAACCCGGCCGAGCGCCAGGCGCCGAAAGTCTCGTTCTCCTGAGCCGCGCTGACGAGGCCGTCGGTCGGCCGCCGGTCGCATGGACTTCTTTGACCAGCAGCAACGCGCCCATCGCCGCACCCGCTGGCTCATCGGCTATTTTCTGCTGGCGGTGGCGGCGATCGTTCTGGCGGTTTATTTTGTCCTGTTATTCCTCCTGCCGATTGCGACCTATTCCAGCCACCGCTCGTTTGGCCGCGACGATCAGTTCATTCAAACGCCGGCGTTGTGGAACCCCCAACTGCTGGCGTGGACCTTTCTCGGCACCGGCGTGGTCATCACCCTCGGCAGCCTGTGGAAGATTGCCGAACTGGCCGGCGGCGGCCGCGCGGTGGCCGAATCGCTGGGCGGCCGGCTGGTCAACCCCGCCACCATCCAGCCGGACGAACGCCGGCTGCTGAACGTCGTCGAGGAAATGGCGCTCGCCGCCGGTATTCCGGCGCCACTGGTTTACGTCCTGCCGCGCGAAACCGGCATCAACGCCTTCGCCGCCGGCCATTCGCCGAAGGACGCGGTCGTGGCTGTCAGCGCCGGCGCCATGCAATTGCTCAGCCGCGACGAGCTCCAGGGCGTCGTCGGCCATGAGTTCAGCCACATTCTCAACGGCGACATGCGGCTCAACATCCGGTTGCTGGGACTGCTCAACGGCATCCTTTGTCTGGCGATTGCCGGCCGGCTGATGCTGAACGTCGGCAGCTCTTCCAGCCGCTCCCGTTCGCGCGATGGCCGTGGCGCCGCCGGGTTGATGTTCCTCGGCCTGGCGCTGCTCGTGCTGGGCGGGATCGGCGTGTTCTTCGGCTCGCTCATCAAGGCGGCGGTCAACCGCCAGCGCGAGTTCCTGGCCGACGCCTCGTCGGTCCAGTTCACGCGCAACCCGGACGGCATCGTTGGCGCGCTGAAAAAAATCGGCGGGCTGGCTGCCGGGTCACGGTTGAGCGCGCCAAACGCTCCGGAAGCGAGCCACCTGTTTTTCGCCAACGGCCTGCGTGAATCGTGGTTCAATCTCTTCGCCACGCACCCGCCGCTGACCGAACGCATCCGCGCCATCGAGCCGCAATTCAACGGCATCTTCCCGCCGGTTCAAATGCCCGAGGCCGCCGTGGCAGCGCCGGCCGACCAGACGGCATCCGGGCAAAGAGTCAAGCAGGGCGGGGCGGGACCGCGCGACCGGTTCCTTATTTCCGTTGGCGCGATTGCTGCGACGGCAGGCGCGCCCACGCAGCGGCATCTGGTTTACGCGGCCGACTTGAAGGAGGCGCTGCCGGCCGCGTTGCTGGAAGCCTCGCGGCAGCCGACGGACGCGCTGGGTGTTGTCTTCGGTTTGTTGCTGAGCGACGAAGCAACGTTGCACGCGCGCCAACTTGATGCCATCGGCAGCGCGCTCGGCCCGGCGGTTCGTGCCGAGACGGAGAAGCAGCACGCGGCGGTGCGCGACCTGCCGGAGCGTTACCGGCTGCCGTTGGCGATGCTCTGCGTTCCCGCGCTCCGGCAGATTTCGGCGCCGCAGTTCGACCATTTCGAGGCGACGCTGGACTGGCTCATCAAGAGCGACACGCAGATCGAGTTGTTCGAGTTCGCCCTGCAACGCATGCTGCGGCGGAACCTCGAACCGCAGTTTCGTCCGGCGAAACCGCCGGCCGTCCAGTATTACAGCCTGCAACCGCTCGTGGCCGACTGCCTGGTGCTGCTCTCGGCGCTGGCCGGCGTGGGCAGCGCCGAACCGGCGGCCCGCGACCGCGCGTTTCGGACAGGCGTGGCCGCGCTTGGCATGGAAGCCGATCTCGCACCGCTGCCGCTCAGCGCGTGTGGCGTGGACCAGATTGACGCGGCGCTGGCCCGCCTCAATGCGGCGAGCGCGCCGCTCAAACGCCGGCTGCTCCAGGCCGGTGCCGAGGTGGTGGCCACCGATGGCGCGATTCAAAGCGGGGAAGCCGAGGCGTTGCGCGCGATTGCCGACAGCCTGGACTGCCCGCTGCCGCCGTTCGTGGAGGGTGTTTGAAAAGCGAACGCCGCCTGTTGCCAGCCGTCGCGCGGTGAGTTAAAACTCGCGGCGATGAACTTCAAAATTACGGCGCTGCCCTGCGGCCTCGGCCTTTTGCTTGCCGGCCTGACAAGCCAGGCGGCCATCACCACCACGGATCGGCCCGCCATGACCACGACCAACCAGTTTTACGTGTCGAATCGCGCGCCGCTGGAGCCGAGCCGCTTCGTCCAACTGCCCATCGGCAGCATCACGCCGCAGGGCTGGCTGCGCCACCAGCTTGAGCTGGAGCGCGACGGCATGACCGGCCACTTGAAGGAGATTTCGCCGTGGCTGCGCTTCGACAAAAGCGCCTGGGGCAACAAGGAGGGGCAGGGGGAGCGCGGTTGGGAGGAGCTGCCTTACTGGTTGAAAGGTTTCGGCGATCTCGGTTACGTGCTCAAGGACCCGGCCGTCATCGCCGAGGCGCGCCAGTGGATTGATGTGGTGCTGTCGTCGCAGCGCGAGGACGGCTGGTTCGGTCCGCGCGCGCTGCTCACGTCGCTCGACGGCAAGCCGGATTTGTGGCCGCACATGGTCATGCTCAACGTGCTCCAGTCATTTTACGAGGCCACCGGCGACGCGCGCGTGCTGCCGTTCATGACGCGGTATTTCCAGTGGGAAAACCGGCTTCCGGCCGCAGCGTTCGGCGAGGGTTACTGGCCGAAGATTCGCATGGGGGACAACATCGAGAGCGTCTTCTGGCTCTACAACCGCACCGGCGAACCGTGGTTGCTGGAACTCGCCCAGAAAATGCACGACCACATGCAGCACTGGGATCGCGGCGAGATCAACTGGCACAACGTCAATTTCGCCCAGGGTTTCCGGGCCGGAACGGTGTTCTGGGAGCAATCGAAGGACCCGGTGGACCTGGCATCGGCTGGGCGCAATTACGACACGGCGATGGGCACCTACGGCCAGTTCCCCGGCGGCGGCTTCGTGGCCGACGAAAACGCCCGGCCGGGTTACGTGGACCCGCGCGGCGGCTTCGAGACGTGCGGCATCGT
Source organism: bacterium (assembly GCA_021780105.1). Classification (GTDB taxonomy): domain Bacteria; phylum Verrucomicrobiota; class Verrucomicrobiia; order Limisphaerales; family J093; genus JAJXZJ01. Next base: position 223,183 of record JAJXZJ010000064.1, on the reverse strand, counting down.
CGAATTCATGCACAGTTTCGAGATGCTGACGAAGATCACCGGCGACCCGCTCTGGGCCGACCGCTGCGAGGACATCGCCTTCAACAGCCTGCCCGCCGCGCTGACGCCGGACGAGAAGGCGCTGCACTACCTGACCTGCGCCAACCAGATTCAGCTCGACCGCGACAACAAGTCGCCCGACGTGCAGAACGGCGGCACGATGTTTTCCTACAGCCCGTTCGAGGTCTATCGCTGCTGCCAGCACAACGTGTCGCACGGCTGGCCGTATTACGCGGAGGAACTCTGGCTCGCCACGCCGGACAACGGCCTCTGCGCCTCGCTTTACGCTGCGTCGGAGGTCAGCGCCAAGGTGGGCGGCGGCGCGGAGGTTCACATTAGCGAGGACACGGATTATCCGTTTGGTGAAACCGTGACCTTGAAATTGGCGACCGCGAAGAACGTCGCCTTCCCGCTGTATCTGCGCGTGCCGGGCTGGTGCGAAGGCGCTGCCGTCCAACTCAACGGCAAGGCGTTGGACGCCCCACCGCACCCGCTGGGATTCCTCGTCGTCAACCGCACGTGGGCCGACGGCGACACGCTGACGCTGCGGCTGCCGATGCGGATTTCCGTCCGCACCTGGGCGAAAAACAAGGACGCCGTGTCGGTGAACTACGGGCCGCTGAGCTTCGCCCTCGACATCAAGGAAAAATGGCAGCGCTACGGCAACAACGCGCAATGGCCGGAATGGGAGGTTTTGCCCGGCTCCGACTGGAACTACGGCCTCGTCCTGAACGAAGCCGCCGCCGCGAAGTCGTTTGAACTGGTGCGCAAACCCGGCCCGCTCGCCGCCCAGCCGTTCACCCCGGAAGCCGCGCCGGTTGAACTCAAGGCCAAGGCGCGCAAGATTCCCGCTTGGCAGGCGGACCATCTGAACGTCGTCGGTCTCCTCCAGCCCAGCCCGGCGAAAACGGACGAACCGGTCGAGACGATCACGCTCATCCCGATGGGCGCGGCGCGGCTGCGTATTTCCATGTTCCCGACGATCGGCACCGGCGCGGCTGCGCACGAATGGACCGCGCCGGCGAAGCCGAGGCCCTCGGCTTACAAGGCCAGCGCTTCGCATTGCAACGGGAGCGACACCGTCGAGGCGCTCGGCGATGGCCTCGAACCGGCGAACTCGAACGACCATAACGTCCCGCGTTTCACCTGGTGGGACCACCGCGGCACGCGCGAATGGGTGCAATACGACTTCGCCCAGCCGAAGACAGTTTCGGCGGTGGAGGTTTATTGGTTCGACGACACCGGCGCCGGCCAGTGTCGCGTGCCTCAAAGCTGGCGCGTGCTGTTCAAAGACGGCGACGCCTGGAAACCGGTTGCCGCGACGAGCGGTTTCGGCGCCAAGCCCGACATCTTCAACCAGACCGCGTTCGCGCCGGTCGAAACCGCGGCGTTGCGCCTCGACGTGCAGCTTCAACCGAATTTCTCCGGCGGCATCCTCGAATGGCGCGTTCGCTGAGCGCCCGCGCGGCGGCCCGGTTTGACGATCCGGCCGCCCGTGGCACTATGGCCGCGTTGAACGCGGAAACTAAAGTCTTGTCGGATGGACCGGTCGCCCCGGTCGCCATTGTCGGCGGCGGCATCACCGGCTTGGTGTGCGCCTTCCGTCTCATGCAACGCGGCGTGCCGGTGACGCTTTACGAAGCCGGCGACCGCGTCGGCGGTGTCATCCGATCCCTCCGGCAGGATGGCTTCCTCGCCGAGTTCGGGCCGAACTCCATCCTCGAAACCTCGGCGAACATCGCCTCGCTCATCACCGATCTCGGCCTCGCCGCGCGCCGGCTTTATTCCGATCCGGCGGCGGAGAACCGTTACCTCGTCCGCGGCGGACGCCCGGTCTGCCTGCCTGCCTCGCCGTTGAAATTTTTCGGCACGAAACTTTTTTCATTCGGCGCCAAGTTGCGCCTTCTCCGCGAGCCGTTCATCCGCCGCGGCCCGGCCGACGTCGAGGAAACCGTGGCCCAGTTCGTCCTCCGCCGCCTGGGCCAGGAATGGCTCGACTACGCGATCAATCCGATGATCGCGGGCATTTACGCCGGCGATCCCGCGCGACTTTCCGTGCGTCACGGCTTTCCGCGCCTGCAGGCGCTGGAGCAGCGCTACGGCTCGCTGATTCTCGGCCAGATTCGCGGCGCGAAAGACCGGAAACGCCGCGGCGAAGTCTCGAAACAGGAGGCGAAGAAAGTGTCGTTCGACGAGGGGTTGCAGGTTCTGACCGACACGCTGCAAGTGCGGCTCGGCGACGCCGTGAAGCTGAATTCATCCGTGACCCGCCTCGAACCCGCGCCGGCAGGCTGGCGTGTGACGGTGCATGGTCGCGACATGGAAACCACCGCCGAGCACCGGGCCGTGCTGCTTGCGGCGCCCGCCTACCGGCTGGCGGAAATCCAGTTTGCGACCGCGGACGGACTGAGTCTCGCGCCGCTGCGCGAGATTATTTACCCGCCGGTCGCCAGCGTGGTGCTGGGATTCCGGCGCGACGATGTGCCGCATCCGCTGGACGGCTTCGGGATGTTGGTGCCGGCGGTCGAGCGGTTCAACATTTTGGGCACGCTGTTTTCGTCCTCGCTGTTCCCGAACCGCGCGCCTGCCGGGCACGTCACGCTCACCAGCTACGTTGGTGGCGTGCGTGCGCCAGAGCTGGCGCTGCGCCCGGAGCCGGAGCTGGTGGCGCTCACGGTCAACGATCTTAAAACCATCCTGGGCGTCCGCGGCGAACCGACGTTCCGGCACGTCGTCCTGTATCCGAAGGCGATTCCGCAATACGAGGTCGGCTACGGGCGGTTCAAGGACCTGATGGAACGGCTGGAGACGCAGTCACCAGGGCTGTTCTTCGCCGGGCATTACCGCGACGGCATTTCGCTGGGCGACTCGATCCTCTCCGCGCACACGGCCGCCGAGCGCATTGGGGCGTTCGTCGGAAGCGGCAACGCCGCGCTTTGACGGGCCCGGCCGCCGGCTCTATCTTGCGGCCCTCAACGCATGAGCAACAAGGGCGTCTTACTGGTCAACCTCGGCTCGCCGGACTCGCCATCGGTCGGCGACGTGCGCCGCTATCTGCGGGAGTTCTTGATGGACGGCCGCGTGCTCGACGCGCCCTGGCCGATCCGGTTTGCGCTCGTCCACTTCGCCATCCTGCCGTTCCGGCCCCGGCTGTCGGCCGAGGCCTACCACAAAATCTGGACGTCTGAAGGTTCGCCGCTGATCGTGACCAGCCGCAAGGTTCAACAGGAACTGGCCCGGCGCGTCGGCGTGCCGGTGGCGCTGGCGATGCGTTATCAAAACCCGTCCATTCCGCGGGCCGTTGCCGAACTCGCTGCGCAGGGCGTGGAGGACGTGCGGCTGATTCCCATGTTCCCGCACTACGCCATGTCGAGCTACGAGACAGCGGTGATACGGGTGAAGGAAGTGCTTGCACGGCAGGCCCCGGCGATGCGGCTGACCGTGCAACCGCCCTATTTCGAGGACCCCGATTACATCGTGGCATTGGCCGCGAGCGCGCAGCCATATCTTCAAGAAAGCTACGACCACCTGTTGATCAGCTTTCATGGCATTCCGGAGCGGCATCTGCGCAAGTCTGATCCCACAGGCAGCCATTGTCTGTCGCGACCAGACTGCTGCGAAACCGCCAGCCGGGCGCACGCGACGTGCTATCGCGCGCAATGTTTCCGCACCGTGGCCGCGTTCACGCGCGCCGTGAGCGTGCCGGCGGGGAGATTTTCCGTGTCGTTCCAGTCGCGCCTTGGCCGCGATCCCTGGCTGAAACCCTACACCGATTTCGAGTTGACGCGGCTGGCCCAAGCGGGCGTTCGGCGCCTGCTCGTGATGTGCCCGGCGTTTGTCTCCGATTGTCTGGAGACACTGGAGGAGATTGGTATTCGCGGCCGCGAGAGCTTCCGCGCGGCGGGCGGCGAAGAACTCGTGCGCATTCCCTGCCTTAACGAGCATCCGCGTTGGCTGGCGGCGCTGGAGGAAATGGTGAACCGCTTTGCCGCAACGGCTCATGGTCGCAGGTGAACGCCGGCCGGGGGAAAAATGCAACCGCACCGATTGCCTGGGGCTGATCCGGCCCGTGAATAGTGCTGGTTCGAACCCTTCCGGTGGCTATCCTCGCCCTCGCCGCCACAGCAGCCAAAACAGGCCGCCCCCCCGCGGGCAAAACCACAGGCGCTGGTTCGGGAACAAACTGCGGCACGTTCATTGAAGGCATACCCGCCATGCTCGATGCCGGTACTCCCCCGCCACCGGTCGGGTTCCAGAACGCGAGAGAGGCAATACCGAGCGTATTCCCTGCAGCGAGTGCGGCTTCATAACTGTTGTAGTTGCCCGTCCATGCCGTAATGCGAAGATAGACTTCTGATCCCGGCGCAACGCCGGGAATGGTATAAACGCCTCCGCTGGGATCGGCAAAGTGGCCCCCACCCACGCTGATGCCCGCAGCCGAGCCGCCGCTCAACAGCCAGGTATGAACCGGTCGCAGACTGTTAAAATCAGCCGTGGAACTTGCATATAGCGTGAAGTTGATGTCCTCATTCGTAAGCGGCCTTTTGGCGACCCTCTGTTCCCCGGCGGGTGAGCGTGGTAAAGGCCGAGACGATGAAGACGACCCTTGGCTTTGCCTGTCACCGTCACTCGCGCACGGACGCCGTTCAGCGCGAAACGCTACTGGCCGAGTTTGCGCGCAGCGGGCTGTCCGCCGCCGCCTTTGCCCGCCGCCACGGTCTGAACTACACCACCTTCTGCGGCTGGCGTCAGCGTCAGGACAAATCCAAGCCGTCGCCGGACTTCGTGCGGGTCGAACTACCACCGCCCACCTCGGCGGAACCGGTGCTCGAATTGGGTTCGCGGGCCCGCGTGCGGATCACGGAGGCCGGCCAAATCGCCCTGGCGGCGCAGTTGCTTCGCGCGCTCAACCTTCCACGCCCATACCAGTGGCCGACGCTGGCACGGTGCTTGGAACATGGCGAAGTGGAACTCGACAACAACCTCGTCGAAAACGCGATTCGACCCACGGCCATCGGAAAAAAGAACTGGCTGTTTTTCGGTTCGGCCGACGCGGGCCAGCGCAGCGCGGTGGTGTACACCCTAGTCGCCAACTGCCGGCTGCACGGCGTCGAGCCCTACTCGTATCTCAAAGACGTGTTGGAGCGCCTGCCCCGGACGCCCAACCAGCAAGTCGCCCAACTGACGCCGCTGCGCTGGACAGACGCCCAGCGGTGTCCCGTCGAGCTGGCCGCCTGAATTTCCTCCGGCGCCAGAGTAACCCGTTATCCTATCATGCCCCACGCGCATGAATAGGGGGACGCAGCCCTACCGCTTGCGACAATCCAACGCGCTCGACTTGTTGCAGCCCTCCATACTTCGCACCTTGAAGCAACCTGAAGGTTGCGCTCCAAGTCCGGAGCGCGGCGTTCACGCCGCTTCACCTCACGCTCTCCAGCCCGCGCAAAATTTTCCCACGCCCTCGTCAATTCGCACGCTGAAGCGGGCTAAAGCCCGCGCTCCTATTCGCTGCGCTGCCATGGCAGGCGTTCGTATTCGTCGCGCTGACGGGCGCTGCTCCACGGCCATTCACGGGCGGTTTTTGCCAGATACGCTTTCACGGGATTCTGTCCCGTGTAGCGGATGGCTCGCTTCAAGTGCGCTTCGTCGCGGATGAGCGTGTCGTAATAATCTTCCTGCCAGAATTTCCCGCTGCGACGCAATAGCACATTCGCCAGCCGCGATGACTTGCCATTCCAGTCATTGATCAGCTTCACCAGCGGCACGTCCCAAACGTCTGCGACCAGATGAATGTGATTCGGCATGATGACCCACGCCTGTATCCGGTAATCGCGCCCATCGGCTTCGAGCAAAATCTTTTCAACGAGCTCGGCCACGTCCTGCCGACGAAGCCAGCATTCGCCATGACCGAGGTCAAGCCACGCTTCCAGCTTCCGACGTCTTGCGGAATCATCTGGTTCTTTCAGGATCGCCTCAAACTCCGCGCGCCGCGCGACCGGAAAGGAATCATGAAGCTGAAACGTGACGAACTGTGTGACGCCCGGCGCATCGAAGTGCGGCAGAAATCCGCGCTCCTGCGCCGTCGGCTACCTGCTCGACGAACTCAAGAACGACATTACGCGCGAAACGCCCGCCAGCTTCGAGCCGAGCATTGATTACGTCGTCACCAAGATTTCGCGCTTTGCCTTCAAGGTGCTTGCGCACGGCCACCATTCCGCAAGGTCTTTGCAGACGGCCACCACCCACGCTCACCACGCAGACGAAAAGCGTCGGCGAAGCGATGGCCATCGGGCGCACGTTCAAGGAGAGCCTGCAAAAATGCCTGCGCTCGCTGGAGATCGGCCGCAGCGGCCTGGGCGGCGACGGCAAACCCTGGCGCATCGGCACGGAAATCTATGGCGACCGTGGCATCCTGCCGCGCGACGTCATCAGCCGCAAGTTGAGTGTGCCCAACGCCGAACGCATCTTCTTCACTGGAAATGGGAATCGCCATTGCGGCGCGGATCTGGAAGGTCGGGCGGCAGTGATGGCCGCGCTTGAACGTGAATTTCTGGTTCTGGGGGATGGCTTCGGAGGGCGATGACGGCCGGAGCGCGCTGCCTTGGCCGCCGCCGCCGTGAAGGGCGCTTCCCAACGACACGCAACCTTCGCCGGTTCTCAGTTTGCTTCCGGCTGGTCAACGGCCCCGCCCGCTGACGGATCGCCACCCATTTGTTTGGTTTCCTTTGAAGTAGCGTGCGCATTCTTGATGCTGGATTTCCATTCTTCAGGGAGATTTTTCCATTTGCGCCTCAATTACGCGCGTGATCCAGCTACCTGGCGGCGGCGAGGCGGTTGACAGCGTCGGCGTGAGGTTGTAACGCTTTCACCAGACCAGGAGTCATCATGAATTGAACTATGAAACGAATCACTTTGTCTCGATTGGGCCGTTGGGCGACCTTGGGCGTCGCGTTGGCGGCGGGAGTTGTTGGTTGGGCGCAGGCGCCGCAGGACTTCATCATTGACACCTTCGACACTGACACATCCTCAACGTGGAATCGCTGGTGGGGCAGCGCGACGCAGTCGTATGTCTGGGATTCCACCACGGACGCAAACACGAATGCCAATTCCGGCTCGCTCGAAGCGAACATTGGCTTCGACATCACCCAATATCAGGGCGACAACCAGTTCGCGCTGGTGCATTATTTCGGCCAGTCGGTGGACGGCACGCAGTTCACGAACCTGGTGTTCGACCTCCGGTTCGACAAGAATTCCGCGACCCGGCCGAGCGGCGACTTTGGTTATTTCGAATACGGGCTGGTGCCGTCCGACTACTCACAGATCGAGCTTTCGAACGTCACCATCGCGGCCACCAACACCGGCTGGAACCACATTGTCGGCAATATTGATCCCACCGCGGCAAAACTCACGAACATCGTCGGCGTATGGTTCAAAATCTGGGCGGGCGACACCAGCGGCACGGCCAACGCCAACGCGCTCACGGGCAACACCACGTTCTGGCTGGACAACGTAAAGTTGATCGCCAGCACGAACACCGCGCCACCGCCGCCGCCCACGTTGGCCCTGCAGCCGGCAGTTCCCGGCCTGCAAATCTTCGCCAGTGCCGCCGGCGCGCAGTATCAACGGCAGAACATCAGCACGATCAATCCGGTTTCGTGGGTCGGCGCTTCCCAGCCCGTGACTTACGCGGTGACGATCACCAACTTCCCTGGTGCCGCCTACAGCGGGTTCCAGGCGCAAGTGTTTCTGGTGCCATTCGCCACCACGCCGCCGACTTCGGAGAACAGTCCGGATTGGAACGAGGCGAATTGCGTCTTCTTTCAGATTGTCAACAACGCCGACGGCACCGCCAGTGGGAGTTTTCACTACAAGACCAATCAACCCAACGGCAACACGATGCTGTGGAACACCGATCCAACCCAGGGCGGCGTGGGCAGCCTGGCGGCCATCAATGCCTCGACGCCCGTGGGCACCTGGAATCTGAGCTTCAGCAACAACACCAGCATCACGATCACGACGCCCGACGGCACCAGCACGAATTTCGCGATGCCGTCCGACGCCGCGGCGCTGTTTGCCGATCCGATGTATGCGTATTTCGGCATCCAACCCAACAATGCCGTCGGCATCGGGCAGTCGGCCACCTTCAGCCGCATCCAGATCAGCGGCGTGAGTGCGCCGGTGGACGATCACTTCAACGCGGATGCGCTGGACTCCACCGTGTGGCAGGTGGTGGCGCAGGATCCCGCGGGCGTGCAGTTGGTGCCGGCCAATTCGGTTTACTGGCTGAGCTGGACGCTGCCGGCCAACGGCTACAGCGTGCTGTCCGCGTCGGCGGTCGGTGCCGGTGGCTGGAGTGATGCCGGGCTGACGAACATCTTGAACATCGGCGGGCACAACATGACCCTCCTTTCCAGCACCAATCTGCCGGGTGTGACCACCGGATTCTTCCAACTGCAAAAGCCGCAGTAGGGGCGCGTTCAAACAAACTGCGCGGGCGCCGGTGTCAACGGCGCCCGTTTGTTTTGCAGGAAGCGTTTTTCCGCAGTGGCGGCCTCAGCCGGCGGTTCGAGGGTCGCGCGTCACCGCGGAAAACGCCAGCGTTGGCAGCGCCGGCTCGTTCATGCTGCCGCGCCGATAACCTTGGAGGTCAAGGGTAACGTGAGCGTAGCCAATCTTCCGCAATTCGCCGGCCACGCGCAAGGCGGCTCCATTGGTTAAAAACTTCGCCAGTTCGGCGGTTCCGACTTCGATCCGCGCCAGATGGCCCAGCTTGAGTTCGTGGTGCCGCACGCGCACGTCGAAAAAGCCCAGATCGCGCAGCACGTATTCCGCGTCCTCGATCATCCGCAATTTCTCCGGCGTGACGGCCTCGCCGTAAGGAATGCGCGAGCTGAGGCAGGCCATTTGCGGCTTGTCCGCCGTGGGCAGGCCGAGTTGCGCGGACAGCGTGCGGATTTCCGCCTTGGTCAGGCCGACTTCCTTGAGCGGTGAGTGGACCTGAAATTCCGCCGCTGCCTGCGCGCCTGGCCGGTGGTCGCCGACATCGCTGGCGTTTTCGCCGTAGGCGATGACGGCGAAGCCCAGTTCGCGCGCCAGCGGCGCCAGTTCCGTGAACAGCTCGTGTTTGCAGAAGTAACAGCGGTTTTGCGGATTGGCCAGATACTCCGGGTTGTCGAATTCCGCGGTTCGCACCACGCGCACCGGAAGGTGAAACCGCTCGGCCAGTGCCAGCGCCTCGGCCAGTTCGCGGCGCGGCAGGCTGGGCGTGTCCGCGATCACCGCGAGCGCGCGGTCGCCGAGCACGTCGTGGGCGACGCGGGCCAGAAACACCGAATCCACGCCGCCGGAATAGGCGACAAGGCAGGAACCGTAGGAATGGAGCCGGTCCTGAAGCTGTTCATATTTTGCTGTCAGCACGAACAAATCCTGCCACCGGTGCGGGCGGTTGTCGAGTGGCCGCGCGATTTGCCCTTGAGCAGCGACGGCGGAATCTGGTGCAGTGTCGCCGTGGTAACCGAGCATTCAACCATGACCGTCCCGCTGACGCCGGGACAGCGGATCGTTGTCACGATTGCCGACATTGCCTTCGGCGGCGAGGGCGTGGCGCGCGTGGAAACGTTTGTCGTGTTCGTGCCGTTCGTGGTGAACGGTGAAACGGTGGAGGTGGAAATCACCGAGGTGAAAAGGCAGTTCGCCCGCGGGCGGCTGGTGAACGTGCTCCAGCCGTCGCCGCTGCGCGTGGTCCCGCGCTGCCGGCATTTCGGCGCCTGCGGCGGCTGCCAATACCAGCACGTTGACTACGCCGAGCAGGTGCGGCTGAAGGAGCGGCAGATCCGGGAACTGATCCAGCGCCTCGGCGGCTTTGCCGGCGACGTGGTGCAACCGGTGGTTCCCTGCCCGCAGCCCTACGGCTACCGCAACCGGCTGATGATCCGCAGCCAGTGGAGCAAGCCCGCCCAGCGGCTCATGATCGGTTTTCTGCGGCACGACAACCGGTTCGTGGAAGACGTGGAGGAATGCGCCATCGCCGAGGCGCCGCTCAACGCGGAAATCCGCCGCGTCCGCGCGGACCCGCCGCCGCGAGGCGGGTTGAAGGTGGCGTTGCGCATCCAGCCGGAAGGCTGGGACGTGCCGAAAGATTCGTTTTTCCAGAACAATTTCTTTCTGCTTCCGCGGCTGGTGGAAACGGTGCGGGCGCGGCTGCGCGACAGCGGCGCGCGACACCTCGTGGACGCTTACTGTGGCGTCGGCTTCTTCGCGTTGGAACTGGCCGGCGCCGTCGAATCCTTTGCCGGCGTGGAATACGACCGGCCGGCGATTCAGGCGGCGCGGCGCAACGCGCAACAACGCGGCGTGACGAACGGCGAGTTTGTGGCCGGCGACGCGGTGGCGCTGTTGCCGGAGCTGTTGGTAAAATTCCCGGCCGGTCAGACCGCGGTGATTCTTGACCCGCCCCGGGTGGGCTGCCGGCCGGCGGCGATCGCGCAATTGCGGGCGGCACGGCCGGCGCAGATTCTCTACGTTTCCTGTCATCCGGCCACCCTGGCGCGCGATTTGAAGGCGCTTTGTGCCGACGGGATTTACCGCCTGGAACAGGTGGCGGCACTGGACATGTTCCCGCAAACCCAGCACGTCGAATGCGTGGCGGACGTGCGGCTGGCCATGCCGCCGGGTGGCGGAAACTAGCTTGCCAACAAGCCTCCGCCTCCATTTAACTACGGCAATCACAAACATCATGGACAATCAGGATCAACCAAGCGCCCCGTCACTGGGTTTCGCCCAACGCCAACTGCCGTGGCTGGTCGCCGCCGGCGCGCTGGTGTTGTATCTGGTCACCCTCAACCATTGGGTCCGGTTGGAGAGCCTGCCCTCGGTGGCCCGCGCCGCCGGCTGGGAATGGGCGCCCCAGCGGAATGCTCCGTGGTTCTTTCTGCTGACCCTGCCGTTTCGGCTGTTGCCCGGCGCGATTCAGCCGCTGGTCCTGAATGTTTTCACGGCCGTGCTGGCGGCCATTTCCCTGGGATTCCTGGCGCGGGCGGTTTCACTGCTGCCGTTCGACCGCACCCGCGAGTCGCGTCAGCGCGAGCATCATGAACTGGCGCTGCTGAGCCTGCCGCTGGCGTGGGTGGGGCCGCTGTTCGGCGCCGCGCTGTGCGCGTTTGGATTTATGTTTTGGATGCAGGCCACGGCGGCCACCGGCGAAATGCTGGACCTGTTGCTCTTTGCCTACCTTGTTCGGTGTCTGACGGAGTACCGGCTTGATCGCCGGGAAGGCTGGCTGCTGAAGCTGGCGCTGGTGTATGGCGCGGCCGTGACGAACAACTACGCGATGATCGCCTTCTTTCCCTGCTGTCTGGTTGCGCTGGTCTGGATCCTGCAGGAGGATGTTTTTCAAGTCGGCCTCTGGCTGCGAATGCTGGTCTGCGGCCTGGTGGGGCTGTTGAGCTATCTCATCCTCCCCGTGGCAAGCATCCTGACCGGCCATGTGGCTTACACCTTTGGTCAATACCTGCAATTGGAACTGGGTTTCCAGAAGCAGGCGTTGATGGGGGTGCCGCGGTGGCTGGTGTTCCTGCTGGCGCTGCAAAGCCTGGCGCCGGTGCTGATGCTGGGCATTCGCTGGCGCGTGGCGCAGGGCGACACCAACCCGGCGGGCGCGCGCATTGCCGCGTTCGTGACCCGGTTCATGCACGTCCTGATGTGGGCGGTGTGCGTGAGCGTGTTCCTGGATTTCAAGTGGGGGCCGCGCGTTTTGGGTGTGGGGTTTGCCTGGCTGCCGCTTTACTATCTGGCCGCGCTGGGAGCCGGCTACTACACGGGCTACCTGTTGCTTGTCTTCCACGTTTTCGCCGGCCGGCCATGGGAACGCCAGTCCGCTTCGGGGCGCACCGTGAGTCGAATGGTCGTGGGACTGGTCCTTCTCGCGACGGCGGCCGCGCCGGTCTGTTTGATTGTTCGCAACCTGCCGGCGATCCGCCAAAGCGACGGCCACGATCTGGCCCAGCTTAGCGCCGTCATGGTCCGTTCTCTTCCGGCGCAACCGGCGTATCTGGTGGCCGACAGCCCGACGGAGTTGCTGCTGGCGGAGGCAGCCTTGCGCTCCCAGACGGGCCAGCAGCCGCACGTCATGGTTTACACCCGCCTGCTGCCGTTTTTCGCCTATCAGGAGGAACTGGCCCGGCGTTATCCGCAACGCTGGACGCCGCTGGTCAAGTCGGACAAGCTCACCGAGCCGATTGATTCGGCGTTGCTGACCGTGCAGATGGCGCGGCTGGCGGCAACCCAGCCGGTGTATTACCTGCACCCCAGCATGGGCTATTACTTCGAGGCGATGCAAATGGTGCCGCACGGCGCGGTGTTCCAGTTGCGGGTGCTGCCCACGAACTCGGTGGCGGACGTTGCCATCCCCGCGGCGGCGCTCAACACCAACCAGCAGTTCTGGACCACCGAGGAGCCGGTGATCAAGGCGGTGGAGCAGGTGGACTGCAATGCTTCGGGGGACGCCTTTTACATTCATCAATTTCTCTCGCGGGCGTTGAATTACTGGGGTGTCACGCTGCAACGCAACAGTCGCGCGGCCGAGGCCACCCGCTGGTTCGAGATGGCCAAGCGGCTCCTGCCCTACAACGTGGCAGCCATCGAAAATCTGGCGTTCAACACGCAACTTCGCGGCGGTTCGTTGCCACCGTTGGATTTGACCAGGCCGCTCGATGTCAAACAGGAGGTAAACTGGAACGATTTGCTCCTGCAATTCGGCCCGCTGGATTCGCCGGCCTGGACGTTCCGCGTCGGCCGGGTGTTCATCCAGGGGCAGTTGTTCCGCCAGGCCGTGGCCGAGTTCCGCCGCGTGCTGGACCTTTATCCTGACAACACCACGGTGCGCGTCTGGGAGCACAGCGCCGCGGCGCTCGCCTGGCTGTCGCTGGGGGACACCGCAGGGGCGGAGAAACAGGCGCTGGCGCTGCGTGACCAGTTCCCCACGAATGCCGTCGCGCTGGAAACGGTCACCCAGGTTTACCTGAACACCGGCCGGCTCCAGGAAGCCGAGCACAGCGCCGAGCAGGAACTGGCGCTCAATCCGGAAAACCAGCGCGCCCTGTTGAATCTGGGAGCGCTGCGCATTGCTCTCAAGGATTATGCCGGCGCGATCGCGCCGATGGACAAGCTGCTCACGCTGGCGCCGCGCATGCCCGCCGCGTTGTTGAACCGTGCCATCGCCTGCCTGCAAACCGGCCATCTGGATGCGGCCGAGCGCGACTACAACGATTTGACGCTGCTCCTGCCGGACAACCCCGCGGTTTACTTCGGTTTGGGTGACATCGCCTTCCAGCGCAAGGACGCGTCGGCCGCGTTGCGCAATTACCGCCAGTATTTGCAGCTCGCTCCGTCCAATTCCTCCGAATTCAAAGGGGTGCTCCAGCGGGTGAAGGAATTGGAAAGCGGCGGGACGCGTTGATTTTCCTCCATGCGCGTCGCGCACGTCATCACGCGGCTGATCGTCGGCGGCGCGCAGGAAAATACCATCGCCACCGTGCTGGCGCTGCGGGAGGCTCCGGATGTCACCGTGGAATTGGTGGCCGGCCCCACCACCGGACCGGAAGGTTCGCTGGCAGCTCAAGTTGCCGGCGTTCCCGGATTGCTCACCATGTTGCCGTCCCTGGTCCGGCCGGTGCATCCCTGGCATGACCTGGGGGCGCTCGCAGCCTTGACGCGCCATTTTCGTGACACGCGGCCGGACCTCGTCCACACGCATAGCGGCAAGGCGGGCGTGCTGGGGCGCCTGGCAGCGCGGCGGGCGGCTGTGCCGGTGATTGTCCATTCGATCCACGGACCCTCGTTCGGCCCGTTTCAGGGAATGCTGGCGAACGGGTTGTTTCGTTCTGCCGAACGGCTCGCCGGTCGCGCTACCACGCATTTTATCAGTGTCGCCGATGCCATGACCCGGCAATACCTCGCCGCGGGCATCGGCCAGCCGGAGCAATACACGCGTATTTTCAGCGGCTTCGACCTGCGGCCGTTTCTGGCCGCGACAAACGACGCTGCCATCCGGCGGCAACTCGGCCTCGACCCGGACGATTTTGTCGTCGGCATGATCGCGCGGCTGTTCAAGTTGAAAGGCCATGACGACCTGTTCGCCATCGCGCCGGAACTGGTGCGGCAGTGTCCGCGAATGAAATTCCTATTTGTTGGCGACGGCATCTGGCGCGACCGCTTCCAGCAACTGGCGCGTTCGTTGGATCTGGAGCGGCACTTCTTTTTCACCGGCTTGGTGCCGCCCGCCGACGTGCCGAAATACGTCGGCGTGATGGACGCGCTGGTTCACCTCTCGCGTCGGGAGGGACTGCCCCGCGCATTGCCGCAGGCGCTGGCGGCGGGCAGGCCGGTGATCGCCTACGATTGCGACGGGGCAGGGGAGGTGTGCTTCGATCAGAAAACCGGCTTTCTCGTCGCGCCTGGCGATCTTCCGACCTTGCGCGACCGGATGCTGCGGCTGGCCTCCACGGCGGACTTGCGCCAGCGGCTTGGCGAGGCCGGCCGCGCGTTCGTGGAGCAAAATTTCGCCGTCGAGAAAATGACGCAGGAAATCTACACGCTTTATCAGCGGCTGCTCGCCGATCAACGGAATGCGACCAACTGACGTCTTCCGCCCGCTCAGAAGCTCAGCAGCAGTTGCCAGATGAACATGTTGCCAAAAGCATCAATGTCCTCCCAGACGCGGCGGACCAGGTCCTTGTCACCGGTGATTTCCGGCAGTTCCCGGACCTTGTCCTCCCACGGGTAACACACGCCCGGCCGCACCACTGGCGTTGGCCTTCCGGCCAGGCCGGCGACTTTCTGGCGGTCGGCCACGGACGCCGTCAAGTCGCATGGCGGAATCACTGCCGGGTTGTAGGCCGGCTCGGCATAAACGCCGAATTCGCGGGTCGTGTCGGTCAGCACGCGCATGTTGTCCACGTTCGTGTCGTCCTGCATGATCGCGCCGGCGTCCATGATGTAGCCGCCGTCGGCCGCCACTTCCGCCAGCACGCGCTGGCAGTGGGCGCGCACCTCGTCCGGTTGGCCGAAGCTGAGCAGCACGTTCGGCACGCCGCCGCTCAACGCGAATTTGTCATGCAGCCGCCGGTGGGCCTCGAAGATGTCGTCCTGGTCGCAATGGAAAACAATGCTGCGGTCGGGCAGTTCGCGGAACGCGTCGAAGTGGTGCCGCCACTTGCCCTCGGCATAAAAAAGCGTCTGGTGGCCGTGCTTCCAGAATTCCTCGATGCACGGCTTGAGGGTGGACCAGTTGTGCGACGCAAACTGCCTGGGCGTGACGAACGGCACGCAACCACGGTGCATCCAGAAGCCGATCGGCACGAGCTTCGCCGGGTCGGCCGTGGTCAGCCCCACGTTGACCAGATGCGGCATGAGCGCCTCGCACGCGGCGAGCACCTTGTCCGGCTGCGTGTGCATGTCCATCGTCAAGCCCACGTAGCCGCGCAGCTTGTCGGCGATGATGTCGAACGGCGCCTTGAAAATCCCGGCGATGGCCGAGCAGCAGCCGCACTCGGTTCGCATCCGCTGGATTTGCGGGCCAAATGCGTAGAAATACGACAACATCGCCATCGCGCCCTTCACCAACGCGAGGTTGTTCCGGGTCGTGTTCGGCGCACCGGGCCGGCAAATCTCTGTCGAAACCCGCGGCAGCCAGACGTTGTAAAGAAAACCTGTCGGGTCGGCGATCAACGCGTCATACTCGTCCTCCTTCATGAAGGCGCGGTCCTCCGGCGGCTCGATGTAATTGAAGCCGGTCGTTGCCGGGATGTTGATGCCGGGGATGCCGTAGTAACGCAGCCCGACCGCCTGCGCCAGACCGGTCCAGACATAAACCATGTTCGGCACGATCGCGTCCCACTGGAAGTCGCGCGCCGTTTTGATCGCCGCTTCGAACGCCTTCGCGTAATCGTGCGCCACGTCCTGGCAGGTGAGGCCCGCGTATTTGGCGGTGAACTCGGCCACAAACGGCCGGATCGGCACGCGGTCCGGCTTCTCGTTCCGCATCGCCGCCACGTAACGGCTGAGGCGCTCCTGATAAAGCTGCTCGGTGTTCGTCGGAGTCATGTTGCGCAAACAGACTGCGGTTTTGACGCCTGCTGTCAATGCGTCTTCGTAAACTTCCTTGTCGCCGGGCCGTTATCGGCACGCGTAGGACGGGCATCCTGGCGGTCTCTGACTTCCGACAAATGAGACAGCCGCGACGGTTGTCCTACGCTCCGCGCCGATACGCCCGGTGAGGGCACCGGGCCGGCAAGCGCATTGCTTGAAGTGGCTATAGGCCGCGTGCCCCGACGCGGCGTCATGCGCGTTGCGTTCAGTGCCGGCCTACGGGATCATCGCTCGATAGAATTGCGGACGGGAAGTCGCCTCCGTTGGCACCGGGTAAAAGGCCGTGCCGTTCGTGGTCACCAACACCGCCGCCGGCGTCCAGTTCACGAGGTTTGTGGACTGGAGCAGCACGCAATCGAAACCCGCCGTTGCGGTGAGTTGCAGCACCTGTACCCCATTCGTGTTTGTGCCCGCCGCGCTCAGGACTGGCGCTTCCATCAGCCCGCGAAAGCCGGTCGTCACGTTTGTGACCGTCACGCTCGAACTCGTTCCGTTGAACGCGTCCAGCCGGAAGCTCAGCGTGTAGAGACCGTTGGTCACGGTGGCGGGCAGGACCAACTGATAAAGCTGCATTCCGGGGTCGGCCACGCGTTCGTCCGCCAGGCCGATCTGGTTGGTGTTCCAGTAAACCGTCATCAGTCCTTCTGCGTTGGTCGGGCTGGTGAAGCTGGCATCGAACTGGACGTAATTCACAAAGTTGGTGACACCCACCGCCACCGCGAACCATGACACCGTCGCGTTGGTGCTGGACGCATCCTGGCGCGCAACCCCGTGACCGCCTGGATTACCTTGCATTGGCCCTTGGCCCCCCGCCGTGGCGCTCAGGTTGAAGGAACTGCTCCCGTTGAATTCCCAGGTCCCGCTGGCGGCGTGCGGTGAAACCTGGAGCGGTAAAGAACCCCACGTCCAATTGGGCAGCGGGGGTTGTGTGGACGGCGCGGCGTCGGGAGGCGGACACAGCATCACCGGATCGTTGTTGGGTCCAAGACCGCTGTGCTTGTTCCAGCCATTGGCTTCCTGACTCAACCCATAACCGATGGAGGGCAAACCCATGTCGGCGGCGCAGGTGAACTCCTCGGTGATCGTCAGAGTATAGAACTCGTAGGGCCACGAGTGTCCGGCAGTAAGCCCCGGCGAATACCCCCGGACACCGCACTGCAAAAACATCGGCGGGGTGGAACCTCCCGTCGAAGATTGCGATGTGCAATAAACCGGCGCCTTCTTCACGTCCGGGTCGAGCCAGGTGACATCCACATTGTAGGCGTGCTCCAGCTTGCCGCCGGTGAAAGGACCTGTCCAATCGTCTGAGAAATAACTGTCCGCCCAATCAGCATTTTCGCCGTAGGTTATGACACCCAGGCCCGGAATAGCTGAAAGGTAAGGGTCAAGGTAGGTGCAATGCACCAAGGTGTCCGGCCAAATTGCCTTGATCTCCTTTGCGAACGCCTCGATGAAGACCGAACCGGCGCTATGGCCAATAAGATGAACGTTCTGCCAATGCACCTGGGCAAATTCGGCACCGTACAGGGCGCCTTCGATGCGGGCGCCTGCAACCGCCAATTCCGGGATTCCCCAGGCGGCTTCTTCCCAATGAACCGGAACAACCTGCCAGTTCACTTTACCTTCGGCGGTCAGTTTGTTGCGGATGGCATCTGCCATTTGGTCAATCCACGCCGCGTATTGCCCCACTGCCTCATAGCCATGAGTGATGACAACCAGGCTGTTCTGTTCCGGCCCGATCACTGGCAGCGGTTTGCATTGTTCCTGCGCCAGCTTCGCGTCCCGCGCGCCATCATCCAGCACCGCGAGGGTGGCCACGTTGCTCTCCACCGAGCCGTAGGCGTTGCGGACCACCACCGAATAACCGCCGGAGTCCGCTCCGCTGACGCCGTTCAACGTGAGCGTCACGGCGGTGGCGCCCGGAATATCCACGCCGTTCTTGCGCCATTGGCAGCTCAACGGCGGCATGCCTTGAACCACCACGTTGAATTGGGCTACAGCGCCCGCTTGTAGTGACTGGTTCGCTGGCTGGCTGACGATCCATATTTGTTGGTGCTCAACCGCGCCGCGGGTGTCGAGGGCGAAAACGCCCGAATCCGCGAACGGCCCGGTCAGAAACGGCGGCCAGAAGGGTCGCGTGTCCAAGATAAACGAAGCCGAATCGGCCTGCGCGGAGGCGCCGGGGGTGCCGTCAATCGTGCTCAAGGTGAACACGGGCGAGTCGGCCTGTGCAGTGTCTGCGCGGGCGGCCGGCCCGGAGACCAGCCAGCCCGTGAGCAGGAGCGCCCGTGTCAAAATCAGCAGTTTGTCTGTGCTCATGTCACCTCCAGTATTCCGCCGGAGCGCCGACATTGTTGTCGGCCTTCGCTCGCGCGCGATTGCCGGGCGGACAGGAATGTCCGCGCTCCAATGCCTGCGCTCCGAGGGGCGTGTGCTCCTTTCGATGGGGCGCCGACATTGTTGTCGGCCTTCGCTCGCGCGTGATTGCCGGGCGGACAGGAATGTCCGCGCTCCAATGCCTGCGCTCCGAGGGGCGTGTGCTCCTTTCGATGGGGCGCCGACATTCTTGTCGGCTTGGGTTCGCGGGTTGATGGTTGGGCGGACAGGAATGTCCGCGCTCCAGTCCGTGGTCCGAAGCCATCGGCCGGGCGGACAGGAATGTCCGTGCCCCCTCAATCTGCAAATGCACTCCCGCGTAACGATCCGCCCCGGTCCACTGCCACCGGAGATTCGCGCTGCTGAACGGCCAGTCCTCCGGCCGCCGGGCCAGATGCGCTTTGACCGGGTTCGCTTCGATGTAGTGCTGCGCCTTGCGAAAATGGGCTTCGTCGCGCATGTAGCGGTCCCAATATTCCGGCTGCCACAAGGTGCCGTGCCGTCCGAGCCGGCGGTTCACGGCGTTGGCGCTGGCGCCTTTCCACGCCTGCAGCAGCTTTCCCAAGGGGAGGTCCCACAACTCCACCAGCACATGCACGTGATTGGGCATCACCACCCAGGCCGCCAGCCGATACCGCCGTTGATCGCCACGCTGCAGCACGGCCTCGACCGCCGCCGCGCATTCCCGCTTGTTCAGCAGGCACTCGCCGTGGCCGCAGTCCAGATAGGCCTCGAGTTGCGTGCGCCGCTCGCGCTCGTCTTTGATGGCCGCCAGCGCGGCCCATTCCTGCCGGCGTGCGGCGGGCAGGGCATCGGCGAGGCGGAACGTGATCATCTGGATGGCGCCGGGCTGGTCGTAGTGTGGCAGGTAGCCACGCGTGTACCAACCCTTCGCGCCGAGGGCTTGCTCCTGTTCGGCCTCGGCCGGCTCGCGGGGGCCTTCCCACGCGCGCTTGGCGCGGATGATCTGATACACACGGTGGTTCATGTCAGGTCATCGGAAAGCCGACATTCCTCTGGGCCGGGCGTGGAGCGCCGACATTCTTGTCGGCTTGGGTTGGCGCGAGCGGCGAGGAGGCGGACAGGAATGTCCGCGCTCCAATGCCCGCGCTCCGGTAGGCAAGGAGCGCCGACATTGTTGTCGGCTTGGGTTCGCGCGGGGTGGCCGGCGGACAGGAATGTCCGCGCTCCAATGTCCGCGCTCCAGCAGGCAAGGAGCGCCGACATTCTTGTCGGCTTGGGTTGGCGCGAGCGGCAAGGAGGCGGACAGGAATGTCCGCGCTCCAATGTCCGCGCTCCGAACCGCGTTTCGAAACTCCGCTTTTCCGCGATCTTGGGGAACGCTTTCATCAAAAGGGTGAGAGGGTAAAAGAGAAGAATCTAAAACCCCCTCACACAACGAAAGCCGACGTTGAGGTTGGCGCCGGCGCTCGTCGGCGAGTAGTAGCTGCGCGCGGCGCACCGCGCGTGGTCGGCATAGTTGTCCCACGAATCGCCGCGCAGCACACGGCCGCTCAAAGGCCCGGCCGGGCCGTGCGGATCGGTGCCCGGCGAGGAGGCATAGTAACCACCGTCATACCAATCCCAGCACCATTGCCAGACATTGCCCGCCATGTCGAACAGGCCATAACCATTGGGCTGAAAGGCGCCGATGGGGCTGGTGTAGGGCTGGCCGCCCACGGCGTAGGTCGGGTTGTAGCCGCGCGTCGGGCTGGTGTCGTAGGCGTACGTAGTCGAGCTGAAGTAGTTGGCCTGGCTGTGGGTGATGGTCAGGCCCCAAGGGAAGCGCTGTCCGCCCAACCCGCCGCGGGCGGCCTTTTCCCACTCGGCCTCGGTGGGCAGGCGATAGCCGTTGGCGCTCCAATTCACAAAGGGCGCTTGCTCGCCGGTCCGATACACCGCAGTGAGCGCGGCGTCGGTGTAGTAGGCGGGCGTGCGGCCTTCCTGCTCGGAGCGGGCGTTGCACCACTTCACGGCGTCGAACCAATTGATGGTCTGCACCGGATGGTCCGTGGCTTTGGCCGAGCCGGCGTTGTCGAAGGTGTAGCCGTGAAGCGTGGCCCACTGGTACACCCCGATCCAGCGGGCGCCGGTGACCGGCGACTTGTCCATGTAGAAGGCGCTGACGTTGACCGAATGCAGCGGGCGCGCGTCTGGGATGTCGCCGTCCAGCGTGTCGCCCATCTGGAAGGTGCCGGCGGGGATGAGGGCCAGGCCGGAGGGGTCGGCGTCGTTGGCGATGACCCGCACGCGGCACTGGGCGGTGTATTGGCCGTTCCAGTCGGCGGCGGCGTTCCAGACGACGGTCTTGTTGGGTCCGGGGCTGACGCTCCCGCCGTAGGCACCGGTGAAGGTGTAGGCCGGCACCGTCCAGGTGGCGCCGGCGTCCTGCGAGACGAGGATCCAGACGCTCAGCGAATTGACGTCCGGGTCGGCCAGATCGTAGGTGATGTCCACCAGTTTGGTGCCGGGCCGCTGGGCGGCGCGGACGTTGGCGACGGTGGGACCGGCCTGGGCGACCGGGATCGCGAGCAACACAACCGCAAGCAAAAGAGCGAACCGGGGAGGTTTTTGGGCTTTCACGGCTGCCGTTCTATCGCTGCCTTGCCATCAGCGCAACGATATTTTTATCTCTCGCCGTTAAGCGGACGCAGCCTGGCGGGACCGCCGGAGCGCTACCGGGGCGCGGACATTGGAGCGCGGACATTCTTGTCCGCCTGACCATCCCGCGCGAACTCAAGCCGACAGGAATGTCGGCGCTCCATCGAAGGAAGCG
Source organism: bacterium (assembly GCA_021780105.1). Classification (GTDB taxonomy): domain Bacteria; phylum Verrucomicrobiota; class Verrucomicrobiia; order Limisphaerales; family J093; genus JAJXZJ01. The sequence continues at coordinate 201,846 of JAJXZJ010000064.1, read as the reverse complement.
GCACGCCCCCGAAGCGCGGACATTTCTGTCCGCCTGGGCCATCACATGCGAACGCAAGCGCGCTGAAAGCCGGCGCTCCGTTTGGGGGCATGGCGTCGCGGCGAATCCATACGTTGCGTGACACGAATGTGCAAGTACTTGAAAACGTGTCATCTCGGCAGGAAAACAATGTTTCACGGAAGCCCCACAAGGCTTCACGGAGGTCGGACAGTCTTCCACGGCTGCGGCACAGCATTTCACGGCAGGTAAACAGGATTTCATGGAACGCTGACGTGATTCCAACGTTGTTCGACGGCGTGTCACGGCTACCGCAGAAGGTTCCCCGCCAGCGTGACGCGTTCTCACGGCTGCCCGACCCACGTTCACGGCGGGACGACGGGGTTCCATGTCCGAACCGCGAATCCCCATCATGACAAACGAAGGGTCACGGATTCATCTGGTGGGTCTCCGTGGAATTCGTGCCCTCTCGCTGCGCAGGACGTGGACAGCGGCGGGCCATTACGCCAAGCTGCCGCCATGACGACGCTCGTGATCGCCACGCGCAACCGGCACAAGGTCGCGGAAATCCGTGCTGTGCTCGGCGAGACCTTCCGCTACCAGACCCTCGCCGACCTGCTGCCCGGCGCGCCAACCACCGTGGAGGACGCCGCCACGTTTGCCGGCAACGCGGCGAAAAAGGCCGCCGAGCTTGCCCGCTGGCTGGGCGCGCGCCGATCCGACGGCGAGCCGGCACGAGTGCTCGCCGACGATTCCGGCCTGGAAGTGGACGCGCTCAACGGCGCACCGGGCGTGTTCTCCGCGCGGTTTGCGGCGCTGGATTCCGGCCGGGCCGGCAATTCCACCGACGCGGAAAACAACGCCAAACTGTTGCGTCTGCTTCTGGGTGTGCCGCCGGAGCGCCGCACCGCGCGGTTTCGCTGCGCGATCGCCGTGGCGCCGGTGAACGCGCCGCGTCCCACCAGTAGTTCGCCGGTCTGCCTCCTCGACGAGACGGAGCTGGAAACGCAGGTTTTTGAGGGCGCCTGCGAGGGGCGGATTCTGTTTGCGCCGCGCGGCCAGAACGGCTTCGGCTACGACCCGTTGTTTCAGCCGGAGGGCCACGACCAGACCTTCGCGGAACTGGGCGAGACGGTGAAAAATTCGCTCAGCCACCGGGCCCGGGCGCTGGCGAAACTCAAGACGTGGCTGGTGGATCAGTTCTGAGATTTCGGGCGCAGCGGCGCGGGTGGACGAAGTAATTGCTGGCGTGATGACCGGCAACCGCTTAAAAACACTTCTCAACCTGTCCTTCGCAGCACGCCGGCAGGCAAAATTTATGGCAACTTCGATCAAAGATTTGGAACGGGCATACTCACTGGCCCGGGAACGTTACGCGCAACTCGAGGTGGACACGGGGCACGTGCTGGAGCAACTCGCTGCCGTGCCGGTGTCGGTCCATTGCTGGCAGGGTGACGACGTGGGCGGGTTTGAAAATGCCGGCCAGGAATTGGGCGGCGGCCTTGCGGTGACGGGGAATTATCCGGGCAAGGCGCGCACGCCGCAGGAATTGCGCGCCGATTTTGAGAAGGCGCTGACGTTGCTGCCCGGCCGGCATCGGTTCAACCTGCACGCCTGTTACGCGGAAATGACCGGCCGGCGCGTGGACCGCAACGCCCTGACGCCGGACCTGTTCAAGAACTGGATCGCCTGGGCGAAGTCCCTGAACATCGCCCTCGATTTCAACCAGACCTACTTTGCGCACCCGAAGGCGGCCGACGGTTTGACGCTGGCGCACCCGGACAAGGGCATCCGGCAGTTCTGGATCGAGCACGGCATCCGCTGCCGCGAAATCGGCGCCGCCATCGGTAAGGCGCTGGGCCAGTCCTGCCTCACGAACCTCTGGATTCCCGACGGCATGAAGGACACACCGGCCGACCGCACCGCGCCGCGCGAACGGCTGGTGGAGGCGCTCGACGCGGTGTTCGCGAAACGGATTGATCCGCGGCTGAACGTGGATTCGGTCGAGCCGAAGTTGTTTGGCATCGGCTCGGAAAGCTACGTCGTCGGTTCGCACGAGTTTTATCTCGGCTACGCGGTGAGCCGGAAGAAACTGCTGACGCTCGACGCCGGCCATTTTCATCCGACCGAAAGCATCGCGGACAAAATCTCCTCCGTGTTGCTTTATCTGCCGCAGATCGCGCTGCACGTCAGCCGCGGCGTCCGCTGGGACAGCGACCACGTCGTCACGCTCACCGACGAGTTGCAGGCCATCGCGCAGGAACTGGTCTGGGGCGATTACCTCGGCCGGACGCGCATCGGGCTGGACTACTTCGACGCCACGATCAACCGCGTCGCCGCCTGGGTCATCGGCGCGCGCAACCTGCGCCGGGCGCTCCTGCTGGCGATGCTCACGCCGATCGCGGCGCTGCGGGCGGCCGAGGCCGAAGGCGACTTCACCCGCCGGCTTGCGTTGATGGAGGAAGCGAAGATCCTGCCGGCCGGCGCCGTGTGGGATTACTTCTGCCTGAAGCAAAATGTGCCGGTAGGCGAGGCCTGGCTCGCCGAGGTCAAACGCTACGAAGACGAAGTTTTGTCGCTGCGTTGAATGCTGTCGCCGTCACCGTCGTTGATTTTTTGTGCTATGAAAACCGGTTCCTCTCATCCGATCCAATCTGCCTTTCACCGCCGGTGCCTGCTGACGGGTTTGCTGCTCGCGGCCCTGGCGGGCGTTTCCTGGGCGGGACACGCCGCCGGCCGCGGGCTGACGGCGAGCTATCTACGTTGCGAATATCGCGTGAACCCCGAAGGCATCGGCGAAACCGCGCCACGGCTGAGCTGGATCGTCGAGTCCGGCGAACGTGGACAGCGCCAGACGGCGTATCAAATCCTCGTGGCCAGCAGCGCGGCCACGCTGAAGCAGAACCGCGGCGATCTCTGGGACACCCGCAAGGTGCCCGGCGACGACACGATTGGCCTCGCCTACGCCGGCAAACCGCTGGTTTCACGGGAGGAATGTTTCTGGAAGGTCCGCGTCTGGGACAAGGACGGCCGCGAGTCTGCCTGGAGCCAGCCGGCGCATTGGTCCACCGGACTGTTGGCGGCCGGCGATTGGAAGGCGGAGTGGATCGGTTACGACCAGCCGCGTCTGGCGGACTTGCCGGAAGCGCCACTGGCCGGTGCGAAATGGATCTGGTTTGCCAACGATCCGGCCGGCAATGCGCCACAAGGCTATCGGCTGTTTGTCAGCACGTTTACCCTGCCGGCGGATGCGAAGATCACCAATGCCGTCCTGATCGCCACCGCGGACGACGGCTTCAAATTCGTCATCAACACCGAACTCGTCGCCTCACAGGATCCCGGCAATGACAGTTGGAAACGGCCGGCACAAGCGGACGTGACGGCGCGGCTCAAACCGGGCGTCAACGATCTGCGGGTGGAGGCGTTCAACGCCACGGCCGGTCCCGCCGGCCTGCTGGCGAAACTCGTTGTGCAGACGGCCGACGGCCGGACGTTCACGCACGTCACCGATGCGTCGTGGAAGTGCGCCGAGACGTCCGGCGCCAACTGGCACAACCGCGCGCTGGACACTGCGGACTGGCCGGCCGGCAAGGTGATCGGTGATTACGGTGTTCAACCGTGGGGAAAGCTGGGCCTGGCCGATTCGTTCCTGCCGCCGGTGCCGTTTCTCCGCACGGAATTCCGCGCCGACAAGCCGGTGGTGCGCGCCCTGCTTTACGGCACCGCGCTGGGCCTGGTGGACCTGCATCTCAACGGCCATCGGGTGAGCGATGATTACTTCACGCCAGGTTGGACGGACTACAACCAACGCGTTTACTACCGCGCCTACGACGTGACGAAACTCGTGCGCGCCGGCGGCAATGCCCTCGGCGCCGTGCTCGCGGATGGCTGGTTCAGCGGCTACGTCGGCTACGCCCATGCCCGTGATCATTACGGCAAACTGCCGCGCGTCCTGGCCGAACTTGTGCTCGACTACGCCGACGGCACAAGCGCCGTCATCGGCACCGGCCCGCAATGGAAGGCAACCGTCGGGCCGGTGCTCTACGCGGATTTCCTGCAAGGCGAGAGTTGCGACGCCCGCCGCGAACTGACCGGCTGGGATCGGCCGGGCTACGACGATGCGAAATGGGCGCAGGTGGTCGTTGGCAGCAACGAAGTTCATCCGTTGGTGCAGGCGCACCCCGGACCGCCGGTGCGCGTCTTCGAGGAATTTCGCGCGCAAACCATCACCGAGCCGAAACCGGGCGTGTATGTGTTGAATCTGGGACAGAACTTCGCCGGCGTGCCGCGCCTGAAAATCTCCGGCCAGCCCGGACAAAAGATCACGTTGCGGTTTGCCGAACGGCTCAACCCCGACGGCACGATCTACACCACCAACCTGCGCAGCGCGCGCTCCACGGACACCTACATCTGCCGCGGTGACGGCACCGAGGTCTGGTCGCCGCGGTTCACCTTCCACGGCTTCCAATACGTGGAAATCACCGGCCTGACCCGCCCGCCGACCAAGGACACTGTGGTCGGTCTGGCGTTGAGCAGCGCCACGCCGGTCGTCGGTCGCTTCAACTGTTCGGACCCGATGCTGAACCAGATTCACCAGAACGGCTATTTCACCCAGCGCGCCAACTTCATTGACATTCCCACCGACTGTCCGCAGCGCGACGAACGCCTCGGCTGGACCGGCGACGCGCAGGTTTACGTCCGCACCGCCACGCTGAACACGGACGTGCAGGCATTCTTCACGAAATGGCTGGTGGACCTGGACACCGACGGCCAGCGCGCCGACGGTCAGTTTCCCATGGTCGCGCCGGTGAAGGTGGCGGGCGATGACGGCGGGCCAGCGTGGGCCGACGCCGGTGTGATCTGTCCGTGGACAATCTTCGAGGTCTATGGCGACCGGCGCGTCTTGGAGCGGCACTACGAGGCGATGACGCGGTTCATTGCATTTTGCCGCGCCCGCAGCACCCCGGACATGCTGCCGCCGAAGAACTATCATTGCTTCGGCGACTGGCTGAGCATCAACGCCGACACGCCGAAGGACGTGATTTACATGGCCTATTTCGCCTACAGCACCGAGTTGACGGCGCGCGCCGCCGACGTGCTGGGCAAGACGGAGGACGCCGCGAAATACCGCGCGCTCTTCAACCAGATCAAGGCGGCGTTCAACAAGACCTACGTCGCGGCCGACGGCCGCATCCGGGGCGACACGCAGGCCGACTACGTGCTGGCGCTGGCGTTCGACCTGGTGGACGGCGAGCGCGCCAAAGAGGCGGCGAACTACCTCGTCGAAAACATCGAGAAGCGCGACTGGCATTTGTCCACCGGCTTCATCGGCACGAAGGATCTCATGCTGGCGCTGTCAAAGATCGGTCGGGAGGACGTCGCCTACCGGCTGCTGCACAACACCACGTTCCCGTCGTGGGGCTTTTCCATCAAACAGGGAGCGACGAGCATTTGGGAACGCTGGGACGGCTGGACGCCGGAGAAGGGTTTCCAGGATCCCGGCATGAATTCGTTCGCGCATTATTCGTTTGGCGCGGTTTATCAGTGGATGGTCGAAAACATCGGCGGCATCCGCGCCGCGGCGCCCGCGTATGAGCATGTCATCGTTGCGCCGCAGCTCGACGACAAGCTGACCTTCGCCGACGTGAGCTACCGCAGCATCCGCGGGCAGATCGAAAGTCGTTGGCAAAAACAAGGCAGCGGGCTGACGCTGAATGTGACCATCCCGGCGAACACGGTCGCCACCGTCTCGTTGCCGGCAAAGGACGCCGCGTCCGTCGAGGAAAGCGGCCACCCGCTGGCCCGCGCCCAAGGCGTGCGATTCTTGCGGATGGAGAACGGCCGCGCGCTCCTCGCCGTGGACTCGGGAACTTTCCGTTTCTCGGTGAAGGATATTCGTTAGAACGGTTATGAAGCACGCTCGCTGGAATGGGTGGCTGGCGGCGACCTTCGCCTGCGTCGTCAGCGGAGTGCTGATGGTCCACGCGGCTGGCGGTTTGACGCCGGCCGAGCTGCGCACCGACTACGCGGTCAATCCCGCTGGTGTGGACGAAGCCCGGCCGCGGCTTTCGTGGCAGGTGGCTTCCGACCAGCGCGGCCAGCGCCAGACGGCCTATCAGTTGCTGGTCGCCCGCAGCCCGGAACAACTCGCGTCAGGGCAGGGGGACTTGTGGGATTCCGGCCGAATTGCCAGCGACGAAACGGTCAACGTTCCTTACGCCGGCAAGCCATTGGTGTCGGACGAGGCGTGTTTCTGGAAGGTGCGCGTCTGGGATCGCAACGGCCAGCCCTCGGCCTGGAGCGCACCGGCGACGTGGACGATGGGGCTGCTCGCTGACACGGATTGGCACGCGCAATGGATCGCCGGCGCGACGAACGACGAAACCGTCCTGCTGCGCCGCGAATTCACGGTGAAACCCGGTCTGCGCCGCGCCGTGGCGCATGTCTGCGGCCTGGGACAATACGAGTTTTTCCTCAACGGCCAAAAGGTGGGCGATGACCTGCTCACACCGGGCTGGACGAAATACGACCGGACCTGCCTTTACGACAGCTACGACGTGACCGCGCAGTTGCACGCCGGCCCCGCCGCGGCCGGGCTGTTCCTCGGTAATGGCATGTTCAATGTCAAACCCGGTCGCTACACGAAGTTCACCGGCTCGTTTGGCATTCCGCGGGCCATCGCGCAAATCCGCCTCGAATACGCCGACGGCACCGTGGAGACGGTCGGCACGGACGCGTCCTGGCGTGCTCACGCCGGGCCGATCACGTTTTCCAGCGTTTATGGGGGCGAGGATTACGATGCCCGCCTCGAACCGGCCGGCTGGAAACAGCCGGGCTTCGAGGCGACTGCTTGGGAGCCGGCGCGGATCGTCAGCGGTCCCGGCGGCAAACTCAGAGGTCTGTCCTGTGCGGCGCCACCCATCCGGACGTTTGAAGTGTTGAAGCCGGTCAACGTCAAACCGCTCCGGCCGGGCGTGGCGGTTTATGATCTCGGACAAAATGCCCCGATCATGCCGCGGCTGGAGGTCCACGGCGCGGCCGGCGATCAGGTGCGGATCATTCCAGCGGAGTTGACCAACGCCGACGGTTCGGTGGATCGCGGTTCGGTGGGCGGCGGCGAAGCCTGGTGGCAATACACGCTGGCCGGCCACGGCGACGAGCGGTATTTCCCGTTCTTTTTCTATCACGGCTGCCGTTACCTTCAGGTCGAATTGCAGCCTGCCAGCCCCGGCGGCGAATTGCCCGTGGTAAGTTCGCTGGAAGGCGTGGTCGTTCACTCCACATCCGCCCCCGTGGGCGGGTTCGAATGCTCCAATACCTTGTTCAACCGGATTCACACGCTCGTCCGCTGGGCGCAGGAAGCGAACATGGTGAGCGTTCTGACCGACTGTCCGCATCGCGAGCGGCTCGGCTGGCTGGAGCAATATCACCTGAACGGGCCGTCGCTGCGTTACGAATTCGACCTGGACCAGCTCTTCGCGAAGGGCATGAATGACATGGCGGACTCGCAGCTCGCCGACGGCCTCGTGCCGGACATCGCGCCCGAATACGTCGTCTTCAGCGGCGGCTTCCGCGATTCGCCGGAATGGGGAAGCGCCTTCATCATCGTGCCCTGGCAGCAATACGAATGGACGGGCGACACGGAACTGCTGCGCCGGCATTTCGACGCCATGCAGCGCTACGTTGGCTACCTCGGCAGCAAGGCGAAGGATCACATCGTCTCGCATGGGCTGGGCGACTGGTATGACTTGGGACCCAAACCGCCCGGCGAGGCGCAGTTGACGCCCAAGGCGCTCACGGCAACGGCGTTTTACTACTACGACACCTGGATTCTGGCGCAGACGGCGACGTTGCTGGGCAAAGCGGACGACGCTAGACGCTACCACGAACTGGCCGCCGAAATTCGCGCCGCGTTCAACCGGACGTTCTTCAAACCGGACGCAGGCGTTTACGCGACCGGTTCGCAGTGTGCAAACGCCATGCCGCTCGTGATGGGAATCGTGGAACCGGCGCATCGCGCCGCGGTGCTGGAGGCGATCGTGAAGGACGTGCAAAGCCGCGGCAACGCGCTCACCGCCGGCGACGTTGGCTATCGCTACCTGTTGCGCGCCCTGGCGGATGGCGGCCGCTCGGACGTGATCCTCGCCATGAACAATCAGTCCGACAAGCCCGGCTACGGCTACCAGCTTGAGCACGGCGCCACCAGCTTGACGGAGGCATGGGACGCGGGGCGCGGTTCCTCGCAAAATCACTTCATGCTCGGCCACATCATCGAGTGGTTTTATCACGATCTCGCCGGCATCGGAACCGACGGTCCGGGTTACAAGCGCATCCTGATCAAACCAGCGTTCTTCAAGTCCGCCAGCGGTTCGGACCAGTCCTCCGTGAATTGGGTGCGGGCGGCCTATACCAGCGTTCACGGGCAGATCGTCGTGTTCTGGAAGCGCGCCGGCGACCGGTTTGAACTGGGCGCGGCGATTCCGGCGAACACGACGGCGACGATTTACCTTCCGGCGAAGGACGCAACGAGCGTCGCGGTTGGCGGGCGAAGTCTGGCTCAGTCAACCGGCGTGACGTTGCTTCGTCAGGAAGGGGATCGCGCCGTGCTGGCGGTTGAGTCGGGAACCTACAACTTTGCCTCGCGGGTGCAGAATTGACTCGCTGATCGTCGCCGAAAAATCCAATCTAGGGCGTCCGAATGACGGTTACTTTGTTCATCCCGTGTTTCGTGGATCTTTGCTACCCGCAGGTCGGGGTCAGCATGGTGCGGATTCTGGAAAAACTGGGCCACAAGGTTGTCTGTCCCGACGAGCCGGCGTGTTGCGGCCAGCCGGCGTTCAATACCGGCTATTGGGATGAAAGCCGCGCCGTGGCGGAGAAAGTGCTGGATCAATTGAAGGACGCCGAAGTGGTCGCCATTGCCTCCGGCTCGTGCGGGGCGATGATGAAGGTGTTCTATCCCGAACTTTTTGCCGGCTCGAAACACGAGGCCGCGGCGAAGGCGCTCGCCCCGAAGTGCTACGAGTTCTCGGATTTCCTCGTGAGCAAGCTTGGCGTGACGGACCTCGGCGCCCGGTTTCCGCACAAGGTCACGTTTCACGACGGCTGCCACGGCCTGCGCGAACTGCATATCAAGGACGCGCCCCGCCGGCTGATGGCGCAGGTGCGCGACCTGGAACTCGTCGAAATGAAGGAAACCGTCTGCTGCGGCTTCGGCGGCACATTTTCCGCGAAATTCCCGGCGATTTCCACGGCGATGGGCGACGTCAAAATCTCACTCGCGGAGGAGACGCACGCGGAATACATCGTCTCCAACGACTCCAGTTGCCTGATGCACATTCAGGGGCTGCTTGACCGGCAGCGCAAGCCGATCAAGACGATTCATCTGGCGGAAATTCTGGTGCAGTCATGAGCGCGCCTGCCGTTCAGTTCCACCACGACGCCGACCGGCTGGCTACCGACCTTCGGCACCGCGAGCTGGTCCACACCGCGCTGAGCAAATACGAGGTCAAGCGCGACGAGATGAAGGCGCGCTTCCAGGACTGGCAGGGCGCGCGCGCGCTGGCCGCAGCCACCAAGCGCAAGGCCATTTCCCAGCTCGACCGGCACCTGGAGCAGTTGGCGCGCGGCCTCGAAGCCCGCGGGACGAAGGTTCATTGGGCAAGCAACGGCCGGCAGGCGTGCGCGATCATCGTCGGCATCATCAAGGCGCGGAACGCCCGCCTGGTCGTGAAGTCGAAGGCCATGACGGCCGAGGAAATCCACCTCAATGAGGCGCTGGAGCACGCAGGCTTCGAGGTGGTGGAAACCGATCTCGGCGAGTTCATCGTCCAGCTTCGCGGCGAGGCGCCGTATCACATCGTGTTTCCGGCGATGCACCTGGTGCGCGGCGAAATTCGCGACACGTTTGCGACCAAGCTTCACGACGCGCCCAGCGACAATCCGGAGGAATTGACCATGGTCGCGCGGCGCGTGCTGCGGCAGAAATACGTCGAGGCTGATGTCGGCATCACCGGCGCCAATTTCGCCGTGGCCGAAACCGGCATGGTGTCGGTCACGGAAAACGAGGGCAACGCCCGGCTCACCGCGGCCCTGCCGAAAACGATGATCACGCTGCTGGGCATCGAGAAAATCGTCCCACGGCTGGAGGATCTGGCGCTGTTCCTGCCGATGCTGGCGACGGTTGGCGCCGGGCAGTTGATCAGCGGCTACAACACGATGTATGGCGGCCCGCGCCAGCCCGGCGAGGCGGACGGCCCGGAGGAATTTCACGTCGTGTTGCTGGACAACAACCGCACCGCACTGCTGGCGGACGCCGAACAGCGCGAGGCGCTGCACTGCATCCGTTGCGGCGCGTGTTTGAACGTGTGTCCGATTTTCCGCAACGTCGGCGGGCACACCTACGGCACCACGTATCCCGGTCCCATCGGTGGCGTCATCACGCCGCACCTGCGCGGCTTGCAGGATTGGAAGCATCTCAGCTACGCCTCCTCGCTTTGCGGCGCCTGCACCGAGGCGTGCCCGGTGAAAATAGACCTGCACCATCACCTCCTGCAAAACCGCCGCAACAGCGCCGCCGCCAAACCCAGTTGGTGGCAGAAGACGGCGTTCAAGTTCTTTGTCCCGGTTGCCAACCGCCGCGGGCTGTGGAAACTGGTGACCCGAGGCGGACGGCTGGGACAGAGACTGCATCCGCTGATCAAAGGCTCGCGGCTCGACCCGGCGTATTGCTGGACGAAGACCCGCGAGTTGCCGCCGGTGGCGAAGCAGACTTTCAAGGAATGGTGGAGGCAACGGAAATGAAGGCCGCGAACCACGACACGAATTCGCCCGCCGGCGAGCAACGCGCGTCCGAGCGGGCGAACATCCTGGCGCGCGTCCGCGAGGCGCTTTCCGTGGCCGCGCCCGCAGATCACGGTGAAGCCGCCGCCGCCAGCTCCATCCCGGCTGTGCTGCCCGCCGTCGGCGCCACCTTCGAGGACCACGTTGCGTTGTTCCAGAAAAACGCCGTGGAACTGCGCGCCGAGTTCAAAGTGGTGAACGATGCCAGCGATCTGGTGGCCGAATTGAAACGCCTTGCCGCCGAAGCCGGTTGGCGGCAGGTGGCGACGCATCGCGGCGAATTGACGGACGCGGTCTGCCCGGCGCTCGGTTTGCCCACGGTCACGGCGAAGTCCGGCGCTGATAAACGCGAACTTGAACGGTGCGACGCCGGCATCACCGAGTGCGACGCACTGGTGGCCCAGACCGGATCGGTGGTCGTCACCAGCCGCAGCGCCGGCGGGCGGGCGCTGTCGGTGCTGCCGCCGCACCACGTCGTCCTGGCGCGGCGGGAGGCGCTGGTGGCTGGGTTGCCTGACGCGTTCGCCTTGTTGCGGGTCCGCTATGCGGCGAATTATCCAAGCATGATTTCGTTTATCACCGGCCCCAGCCGCACCGGCGATATCGAACGCATCCTTGTCCTCGGCGCGCACGGTCCCAAACGACTGACCGTCCTGTTGCTGGCCACACCGCCGTAGCGGGATGAAAGCGGGGTGGAGATTGTCTGGATTGCGATTTTGCCGCTTGACAGCGAGTCGTGTCCTTATGGCATTCTTTCGTAAGTTTTCCTAAGTATTATGGTTGTGGTTCCGGCCAAGATGGGGCACTTGAACAAGCGCAGCCTCCTTGCGCGCTTGCAACGGCTTGGGCTGGCGTCGCGCGCCGACCTGGCCAAATCGTTGGGCATGAGCCAGCCAACCGCCGGGAAGATCGCCGATGAACTCCTGCAACTGGGCGTTCTGGAGGAGGTGGAGATTGGCAGGGTCGAACGCGCCGCGCCGGCGGCGAACCGTGTGCCGCGCCTGGGCCGGCCAGGCCGGATGTTGCGCCTGGACCGGACGCGACCGCGCTTTCTGGGCATGCAACTGGGGGTATCCTTGACGACACTTGCGCCGCTGCCGGTCGGAGCCGAGAGCAATGACCGTTGGACTGTGAAATTCGCCACCGCCGTCACCGCGGACAAATGGGTGGGCGACCTGCAGAAAGCCGCGGCCGAGCTGACCGTCCAGGATCTTTGGGGCGTGCTGGTCAGTGTGCCTGGCATTGTGGATGAACCGTCGGGCCGGGTTCTGTTTTCGCCGAATCTGCACTGGACCGAGAACATGGATCTGCCGGGTCTGATCCGCCGTGTGTGGAACGCGCCGGTGATGCTGGTGCAGGAAGAGCGCGCGCTGGCGTTGGGACACCGGTATGCCAATCCCGAGGAAGACGACTTCCTGCTGGTGGATTTTGGCGACGGCGTGGGCGGCGCCGTCATCCTGGGTGGTGCTCTGTCTGCGAATCCGCTGCCGATCAGCGGCGAATTGGGGCACACACCGGTGCTGGGCAACGAGCGTCCCTGCGGTTGTGGCGCCGTGGGGTGCCTGGAAACGCTCATTTCAACGCGCGGATTGCTGCAAAGCTTCGCCACCGCTCATCCGCGGGCCAACCCTGCGTGGGCCACGCTCGTCCGTTTCATCCATGAGCGGGGCGCGGAACCGTGGCTGCTCGCGGCGCTGGATGCCACCGCGGCGATCATCGCCGGTTCGCTGAACGTGCTTGGCCTGCGCCGCGCCATCGTCACCGGCAGTCTTGCGGAGTTGCCTCCTGCGGTGTTCCGGCATCTTGCTGACGCCGTGATTCGCGGCTCCCTTTGGGGGCGCTTTGGCCAGGTCGAGTGCGCCATTGCCCCGCGCCGGCGGACGGCGGGACTGGTGGCCGTGGCCATAGACCGGCTGGTGGTTCCCATGACCGAGGTGAACGGTCACGCGGCCAAGCCGCGCGTCTCGATGGCCGGCCACTTTGAAAGACCGTCGCCCTTTGCCGGACATTCATCCCCATGAAAATGCCCGGCCTCATTCAACGCTGCGGCGGGTTTCTGGGGAACCCATCCGGATCTTGCCCGAAATCAAAGCTCGCGGACATTCCTAAACGGGGGTGGCCGGCGGTGCTGGGTTGTTGCCTCTGGTTGACTGGTGTGTTGTGCGCCCAGGGCCGGATCGCCATCACCGTGCAAACGGACGAGCCGGGCGCAAACATCAGCTCCACGATGTGGGGTGTGTTTTTTGAAGACATCAATTTCGGCACCGATGGCGGCCTTTATGCCGAACTGGTGAAGAACCGCTCCTTTGAATTTCCAGACCCGCTGATGGGATGGACGACGGTGCGCCAGGCCGGCGCTTCTGGCACCGTTGAAGTGCGGGATGCGGATCCGTTCAACCAGGCCAATCCGCATTACCTCCGGGTGAATGCTGCTGATGCCAGCGCTGGGTTCGGGATTTCCAACGAAGGGTTTCGTGGCATGGGAATCCGCCACGGCGCGGATTACCGGTTTTCTGCGCAGGTGCGAGAGGTGGCCGGCAGCGCTCTGAATCTGCGGCTCGAACTGATTGGCTCGGACGGTCGCACACTGGCGCACGGCGTGCTGGGCGGACTGGGCCGTTCCTGGCAGCGGCGGACGGCGATGCTCCACGCGTCGGCAACCGACGCAAAGGCGCATTTGAATGTCCTGATCGAAGGGCAGGGCACAGTGGACCTCGACATGGTTTCACTATTTCCCAAGGACACTTGGAAGAATCGCCCCAACGGCCTTCGCGCTGATCTGGTGCAAATGCTCGCGGATCTCAAACCGGGCTTCCTCCGCTTTCCCGGCGGCTGCATTGTGGAGGGCAGGCGGCTGCCGCTTCGCTATCAATGGAAGAAGACGATTGGTCCGCCGGCAGATCGAGAATTGAACATCAATCGCTGGAACGACGAGTTCAAGCATCGGCCGACACCGGACTACTACCAATCGTTTGGCCTTGGCTTTTTTGAGTTCTTCCAGTTGTGCGAAGACGTCGGCGCCGAGCCGCTGCCGATTCTGAACTGTGGCATGGCCTGTCAGTTCAATTCGGGAGAGGTTGTCCCGCTTGACCAGCTCGGTCCTTACATCCAGGACGCGCTTGATCTGATCGAGTTTGCCAATGGCCCGGCAACCACTCAGTGGGGTGCCCGCCGCGCGGCCATGGGGCATCTTCAGCCGTTCCACCTCAAGCTGCTCGGCGTGGGCAACGAACAATGGGGGCTGCAATACTTCGAGCGCTACGCGCTGTTTGCCAAAGCCCTGAAAGCGCAGCACCCGGAGATCAAACTTGTCTCGGCGGCGGGACCCGCTCCGGGAGGTGACCAGTTTGACCTGGCCTGGTCGCGGTTGCGCGAGTTGAAGGCGGACATTGTGGATGAGCATTGCTATGACCTGCCGGCGTGGTTTCTGGATAGCACGACTCGCTATGATCATTACGAGCGCTCAGGCCCCAAGGTGTTCATGGGCGAATACGCGGCGCAAAGCGTGAAGACAGTGAGTCCGGAGAACCGCAACAATTGGGAGTGCGCGCTCGCCGAGGCCGCTTACATGACCGGGCTTGAACGCAACGCGGACGTGGTCGTGATGGCTTCGTATGCTCCTCTGTTCGCGCATGTGGACGCCTGGCAATGGACACCGGACCTCATCTGGTTTGACAACCTCCACGTTTACGGAACGCCGAGCTATTATGTGCAACAACTGTTCAGTCTGAACCGGGGCGACGTCATTCTGCCGTCGCAATTGACCGGAACCCCGCTCACGGCTGACCGACGGCCACGCTTCTACGCCACCGCCAGCCGTGACCGGTCAAGTGGCGACATCATCCTCAAGATGGTGAATGCCAGCACCGTTCCACAGGTTGCCAGTGTCAATCTGGCAGGAACGCTGCAAATCAATTCCACGGCCAAAGTCATCCAACTTGGCGCGCAACACTTGGCCGACGAAAACAGTTTTGACCGGCCGTTGCTTGTCTCGCCGTCAACCAAGGCCGTCAAGCTGCCTGGACCAAGGTTCGATTACGTGATTCCCGGTTCCTCCCTTGCGATCATCCGCATCAAACCCCACTAGCAGCCGAACATTCTCTTTGGTGAAACCGATATGAAATCAACCTTGGGCATTATTTGCAGCGTCGTGCTGGCATTTTCAAGCTCTGCGGCGGAGACGCCGCTGCTGAAATTGCAGGCGGTTCCGTTTACCGAGGTCCAGATTCACGACGACTTCTGGCGGCCACGCCAGGAGACAAACCGCATCGCTTCGATTCCGGTCAACCTGGAAAA
This sequence comes from bacterium, assembly GCA_021780105.1. Lineage (GTDB taxonomy): Bacteria > Verrucomicrobiota > Verrucomicrobiia > Limisphaerales > J093 > JAJXZJ01. The sequence continues at coordinate 186,711 of JAJXZJ010000064.1, read as the reverse complement.
CCTTGAAAAGGCCGGCAATCTCGAAAACTTCCGCTTGGCCGCCAAAGGGGTCACCAATGGCTTCATCGGTCCGGTGTTTATGGACTCGGACGTTTACAAGGCGATCGAAGCAGCCTCCTATTCCTTGGCCACGCATCCGGATCCTGTCCTGGAAAGCAAACTCGAAGCGATCATCGTGCTTATCGCTGCGGCGCAGCAACCAGATGGCTATCTTGACACTTATTACATTGTCAAGGAACCAGGACATCGCTGGACCAATCTGCGCGATAACCACGAGCTGTATTGCGCCGGCCATTTATTCGAGGCGGCCGTCGCACACTACCAGGCCACGGGCAAACGCACTCTCCTGGACGTGGCAATCAGGCTGGCCAACTACATTGACTCGGTGTTCGGGCCGCCGCCCAAACGCATGGGCTATCCCGGGCATCCCGAAATCGAGCTGGCATTGATGAAACTTGGGCGCGCTACCGGCGAGCAACGCTACCTGAATCTGGCGCGCTTCTTCATTGAAAGTCGCGGCAGCAAATTCTTCGCCGCGGAGCATCACACGCCGTTGGCCGAATACGACGGCACCTACTGGCAGGACGACGTGCCCATCTGTGATCATCGCAATATTGAGGGTCATGCCGTCCGCGCCTGCTATCTCATGAGCGGTTCGACCGATGTCGCCGCGGAAACGCGGGATCCCGCGTTGCTGAAGATGATCAACCGCGTTTGGCGGAACACCACCGAGCGGAACATGTATGTCACGGGCGGCATTGGCCCCAGCGCCAGCAACGAGGGTTTCACGGAAGACTATGATCTGCCGAATCTCACCGCCTACCAGGAAACCTGCGCCACGGTTGCCCTGGCCCAGTGGAACCACCGGCTGGCGCTGCTTTACGGCGACGCACGTTACGCCGACGTTTACGAGCGGTCGCTCTACAACGGCGTGCTCGCCGGTGTTTCCCACGACGGCACGCGATTCTTCTATGTCAACCCGCTGGCCAGCACCGGCGGACATCATCGTTCGCCGTGGTTCGGTTGCGCCTGTTGTCCCCCCAATGCCGCGCGCACCATCGCTTCGCTCGGCGGATATGCTTACGCCACCGGCGACAATGCCTTGTGGGTGAATCTCTTCATCCAGGGCGCGGTGAACACGGCTATTGACGGCCAGAAGATTTCGCTCGGAGTAACCACCGATTATCCATGGAATGGTGAGGTCACCTTCAAAGTCGCGGTGGAGAAGACCGCGCATTTTGCCCTCCGGCTGCGGGTTCCCGGCTGGTGCGACGGAGCGACCGTTGCAGTCAATGGACAGACGATCTCCGCCCCGTTGACGGAGCGCGGTTACTTTGTGCTGACACGCGACTGGCAGGACGGCGATGCGGTGGCGCTGAACCTGCCCATGCCCGTCGAGCGGATCAAGGCCAACCCGCACGTCAAGGATGACGTCAACCAGTTCGTGATCCAGCGCGGGCCGCTGGTCTACTGTCTGGAGGCATGCGACCAGACCGCGCCGCTCGATTCGCTCTACATTCCGTCCGACACTGCCTTCCAGGCTGACATGGCCAATGATTTGCTTGGCGGCGTGGTGGTGGTGAAAGGAAGGGCCGAGGTCGCCAACGATGCCGACTGGTCCCACCGGCTTTATCAGGCGGTTCCGCCCATGCGACAGGTGGCCTTCACTGCCATTCCCTATTATGCCTGGGACAATCGCAAACCGGGCACAATGAGAGTCTGGCTCCCGGCGGTCCCGCCCCTGCCGCCCGCCGGCGGGATGGAAACGCAGGCAAAAGTGACGCTGTCCTACACCAGTGGGAACTGCCAGCCGTGTGGAATCAATGACGGGCTTGAGCCGAAAAGCTCCGGCGAGCAACCGGCCGCGTTGTGCCACTGGTGGCCGCACAAGGGCGGCACCGAGTGGGCGCAATACACCTGGAAGCGGCCCGTCACGGTGGAGGGAACCAAGGTTTATTGGTTCGACGACACTGGCCGCGGGGAGTGCCGTCTGCCGGCATCGTGGCAAATCGAGTATCTTGATGGCGCGGACTGGAAACCAGTTGCCGCTGCGGCCGACTATGCGGTTTTGAAAGACCGGTGGTGCGAGGTGAAGTTCCAGCCCGTGACGACCACCGCGCTGCGACTCGTTTTGAAAATGCAACCTGGCTGGGCGGCTGGCGTCCATGAATGGAGAGTCACGGAGGCGGACGAAGACTAGGAATCCTCGCCGGTCGCCGCCAGACCCATGAACAGCATTCCCGCCAGCAAGCCGCCAACGACCATGCGCGCCGCCCGCCTGCATGGCCCGAAGGACTTGCGCGTCGAGCGCGTGCCGCATCCCGGCGCGCCCAAGTGTGGCCAGGTGCTTCTGGGCGTTCTCACCACGGGAATCTGCGGCAGCGACCTGCACTCCTACGCTGACGCCCGCATTGGCGACACGGCGGTGGAGAAGCCGCTCATTCTCGGCCATGAATTCGCCGCCGTCGTCGAGGCCGTCGGGCCGGAATCCCTCAACGGGAATCACCAACCGCTGAAGCCCGGCACGCGCGTGGCGGTGGACCCGGCGCAGCCTTGCCACCACTGCGAACCCTGCGAGCACGGCCATCCGAATCTGTGCTGCAACCTCGCCTTCTGCGGCAATTACCCCTACGGCGGCAGCTTCTGCGAATGGATACTCATGCCAGCGCGCAGTTGCTTCCCGGTGCCCAAGAGCATTGACGACGAATCCGCCGCGCTGCTCGAACCGCTCGGCGTCGCCATCCACGCCGTGGACCTCGCCAACTTTCGCGTTGGCCACAGCGCGGCGATCATCGGCATGGGGCCGATTGGCCTGCTCATTCTCCAACTCGCGCGACTCGCCGGGGCTGATCCCATTTTCGCCACCGACAAATTCCCCTGGCGCCTCAAGCTCGCGGCGAAATACGGTGCCATTCCCATCCGCTGCGACGCGGAAGATCCTGTCCAGCGGATCGCGAAAGAGACGCGCGGTCGCGGCGTGGACGTGGCCATCGAAGCTGCGTGGGGGGACGAGTCCGTCGCGCAAGCCGCCGGGATGGCGCGGCTGGGCGGGCGCGTCGTGCTGGTGGGCATCCCCGGCGACGATCATCTCGCACTCAAAGCCTCCACCGCCCGCCGCAAGGGCCTGACTCTCGTACTCAGCCGCCGTATGAAGCACGTCTATCCCCGCGCCATCCGCCTCGCCGAGCAGGGCCGGGTGGATTTGCCCGGCCTGGTGAGCCACCGCTTCCCCCTGAAACGCGCGGTCGAAGCGTTTCAGTTGAACGCGACCTACGCGGACAAGGTGGTGAAGGTGATGGTGGAAAGCGGGGCAAAGCCATAACTATGTCTTGGGAACATAATGTTTGACCGGCATAATGTTGGCCCCTAGCCTGCAATCGTGAATCTCGCATTCGTCAACCGCGAAGCTGAATTGAAAGAACTGGACGCCGTGGCAGCCAAGGGCGGGTTGCTGGCGCTCTACGGTCGGCGTCGTGTCGGCAAGACGCGCCTGCTGGTCGAGTGGCTGAAGCGCCGGGACGGCTGGTACAGCCAGGCCATCGAAGGGCCGGGAGACATGCAACTTCAGCAGCTTTTCGAGGATATCCGTTCCCGGCTGCAAACCTCCGTCGTGCCGAAAACCTGGAGCGAGTTGTTTGAATTGCTGTGGCTCCAACGCGGGCGCTGGACGTTGTGCATTGACGAGTTTCCCTATCTCGTGGCCACGGATCGCACGCTGCCGAGCCAGATGCAGCGCTGGCTGGATCACGGCCTGCCCGCCGGTTGCACGCTCATCCTGGCCGGCTCCAGCACGCGCATGATGCACAGCCTGTTCTTGCATCGCGCGGCCCCGCTCTTCGGCCGGGCGCGCAAGCTGATCCAGATTCAGCCCATGTCCTACACCGCGTTTTGCGCCGCCTGCCGCTTGAAGGCGGGCGACATGGATTCGTTCCTCAAATTCTCACTTGTCGGCGGCGTGCCCAAGTATTGGGAGTTCCTGGAAGCGAACCAAACGCCCGTGGCTCTGGCGGAAGCCCTCTACTTCGACTTCGCGCCCTACATGGAACAGGAGCCGCAACGCCTTCTGCGTGACGAAGGCGTGACGGGCTTGAACGCTCTGGCCGTGCTGGAAGCCATCGGACGCGGCGCCGAACGCACGTCGGAGATTGCGGCGCGGCTGGGCACGGCGCAGACGGGTCTTTCCCGCGTCTTCCAGCAATTGCTCGATGTGTCCGCGCTGTCGCGCGAACTGCCCTTTGGCGAAAGCATGCGGACCACCAAGCGCAGCCTCTACCGCATCCAGGATCCATCGCTGCGGTTCTGGTTCCGCGTCTATTCGCCGCAACAAAGCCTCTGGCGCACGCTCGCGACGGCCCAGAAGCAGAAGCTCATCCACGACCACGCCGCCTCGGTGTTCGAGGACTTTTGCCGCCAGCGCCATCCCGGCGCCCAGCGCTACTGGGAAGGCGACGTGGAACTTGACCTCGTGGCGCCCGTGCCCGGCACGCCGAAGGAACTGGTCGTGGCGGAAGTGGAATGGCGACGGCTCACCGCTACCGAACGCGCCAACGTGCTGCGGCAGTTGCAGGGTAAATGGTCGCGCTGCCAGCTTGCGACGAAGTATACCCAGGTCCGGTTTGAACTGCTGGACGCGAGCGTCCTGGAGGAGGAAAAGGCATGAGATTCCAAGTCACGAATCCAATGCCGGACGCCTTGCCAGCGCAACAGCCCGTCAGGGCGAAAGAGAATAGCCCACCGTTTCAACGGTGGGTGCAGAGCCGAAGCCTTTCGAGTCCCGTCAGGGACGGCAGAAAGCGCGATCTGTGCATGGGAACGAGATTTTGCGGCCCCATGCGCCGTGGCGGTGTCGTTCTCATTAACACCCTGCTTCAGCGGGGTGTTTCGCAGGATGTGGAACCGGCGAACCGTTTCAACGGTTTGCTGCGGGCGCGGAAAGCCGCTGAAGCGGTTGGGCGTGTGTCTGCGTGCGCGAACTCCCAGCTAAAGCAGGGGGTCAATGAGAAGGCCCAGCTCGCCAGGCGATTTGACAACGGAGTGGCCGAGCGAGGAAATGGGCGTGCGCCTCTTTCGTCCCTCCGGGACTCGGCTGGTTTGGGCGGAAACCCAGCGTTGAAACGGTGGGCTATTGTCGGTCGCCCTGACGGGCTTAACGTCACGCTTTGCGCTCGGACAGGTGCTTTGGCACGAGAAAGGTGGGTGAAGAGATGAAACCTGAAACGCCACTCGGAACTGCCACCGAAGTTTGGGATTTCCTGACCAAGCAAGCTGGACTTGACCCAAGCGGCTACGACGAAGGATTGGTCGAAGAGTTGTGCGCACAACTTGGAGGGATCGATCCAACGAGATCGGTCGCACGCCAGCTTTCGAAGCGTGGAATCAGCGTGGAGACAATCGTTTCCTCTTTTCTCAGAACGCTCCAGCCTTACGCCGCCATGTTGTCGAAGATAGCGGCCTTTTTTGAGAAGCACGGCATTCGTCGAACCAAGCTGGCATTGCGGGTCAGGTTCGATTTTGACCAAGCTCCCACGGACTTGGAATTTGACCTCGATCATTTTCGGGAGGTTCTTCGGTCTTGGCAACGAGCGTGGGCTCAGTGTCAAGTCACGGTCTGGAACACGAACCAGTTGTGGCGCTTGCACTCGATACTCCGCGAAGCTTTCTTGGATCCTTACCAACGTTTTGCTTCCCACAGCGAACTCGATGAGTACATGAGGTGTTGGGGGGCGAACCAATGGCCGACTTCTCGTCCTGCGCCCCCATTCACCGGAAAGCGGGAAGTTGATGAAGTCATTGATACCATTTGGCGAGTTTGGGATTCGGTGCATCATGCCTGTGAACAGGCTTCCTCTGACCCCAAGGCTTTACGCGATGCTGTATTCTGCAACCGGCAGGCATCTGATGCTGTTCGCGAAGAATTTCTCGGCTGGGACAAGAATGCACTTGCTGGTTTGACCTCGGATCGTTGGCATTCTTCAGTCGCCGAGGGTCTTTGGACGTGGGCAGAAGAGTGGGCAGCAGCACCCGCTAGTGACGAATCCCGTAAAGCACAAGAGGTTTTTGATAAACTCGGGGATTTCTTGAGGAACATACCGACTGAACGGATTCGAACTGAACGGTGGCAAGAAGTTTTTGAAGAAATCCTCAGTCTGCCGATCTGGAAACACCGCCACGAACTGTATGCTGCTTGGGTGATGACTGAAATCCATAGGGCGATCGAGCAGCACAAACCAACAGTTCATCACGAGAATGGTCAGTTGCTGATCCGCTTTTCTGGCACGCATGTATCCACAGCAGGGAGCACCGAAGGGAGACTGTACGTGGTTAGCGAGTATCGGTCTCCGCTGGCGAACCCTATAGGCAAAGGGCGGAGCAGCAGCATCCAACCTGACTACCGAGTTCTGATCGAGCCTGGGATTTGGCCCGAAAGCAGTCTTCTGGTCGTGGAGTGCAAGCAATACCACAAGGCCAGTCGCAAGAATTTTGTCGAGGCGCTGGACGACTATACCGCTGGATGCCCAAAGGCTCTCGTGATCTTGGTGAACTACGGAAAAGCCGATCCTGGCTTGATTGACGGCATCCCGGTAGGCCGCAGTTCGCGAGCGTCTGTGATTGGTGAATTTCGGCCTGATCGAGCGGACAAGATCAGGGATTTCCATTTGGCGGTTCAAGAGGCGCTGCCTTCTCCGGCAAGTACGGGCTTTCGGAGCAATGAATGCGTGGCTTGCGACAGGCTAGTGATTGACGTTTCCGGTTCAATGGCCGGTGCTGTAAAAGCGGATGGCTTTTCTTGTGTCTTGACCTTCCTGATTCAAGCCTTTTGCCCCAACGAAATCTATGCTGTAGATACCGGAGTTGTTCGCGTCTGGCAGCGAGAACAGTTTCAAACAGAGGAGTTCCTTTCATTGTCGTTCAACGGTAGCACGAATCTGCTGGCAGCACTTGTTGACGATGTTGCGAAAACGGTTTTGGTGACAGATGAGGACGGCCACGATCAAATGAAGAACGCAGGCCGCATTCCTTTTGTGTCACTGCTTGTAAGCACCAAGAGAGAAGATTGGAGCTTCAAGATGAAAGAGCAAACTTAGTACAAAACAATTCATGAGCGCCCAATACACCATCGGTCTGGATTACGGCACGAACTCCGTTCGCGCCCTCATCGTCAACGTCGCCAACGGTCAGGAGGTCGGCACCGCCGTCTGGGGCTACGCCCACGGCACCGCCGGCGTCATCCTCGGCCGCGACCCGAACCTCGCCCGGCAGCATCCCGCCGATTATCTCCAAGGAGCCGAGATCACGATCAAGGCAGCCCTGGCTCAGGCGGGCGACACGGTGCGCGGCTTCAAGCCGGAGCAGGTCATCGGCATTGGCGTGGACACGACCGGCAGCACGCCGTTGCCGGTGGACGCACAAGGACAGCCGCTCGCGTTCCAGAAAAAGTTCGCCAGCAATCCGGCGGCGATGGCGTGGCTGTGGAAGGACCACACGGGCGTCGAGGAAGCCGCCGAGATCACCGCGCTGGCCCGCAAGATGCGCCCGCAGTATCTCGCCAAGTGCGGCGGCACGTATTCGAGCGAGTGGTTTTTCAGCAAGATCCTGCACTGCCTCCGCACCAGCCCGGAGGTGTTCAACGCCGCGCATACGTGGGTGGAACTGGCCGACTACGTCCCCGCCGCGCTGACCGGCACCGAAGCGCCGGACAAGTTGACCGTGGGCGTTTGCGCCGCCGGTCACAAGGCGATGTTCAACGACGCTTGGGGCGGTTACCCGGACGCGAAGTTCCTGGCGAAGCTCGATCCGAAGCTCGGCGCATTGCGCGCGCGACTGCGTCCGCAAGCTTTTGCCGTGGACAAGTCGGTCGGTGGCCTGACCGAAGCGTGGGCCAAACGCACGGGCTTGCCGGTGGGCATCCCGGTGGCGGTGGGCGCGTTCGACGCGCATCTCGGCGGCGTGGGCAGCGGCATCGCGCCGGGCACGCTGGTGAAGATCATCGGCACGAGCACGTGCGACATGATGGTCGTGCCGGTGGGGCAGAAGCTCGCGGACGTCCCTGGTCTGTGCGGCATCGTGCCCGGCTCGATCCTGCCGGGCTACTTCGGCCTCGAAGCCGGCCAGTCGGCGGTGGGCGACATCTTCAATTGGTGGGTGAATTACATCCAGCCGCACGGCGAAAAGCTGTCGCACAAGGCGCTCGACGAGGAAGCGATGAAGCTCCAGCCCGGCGAGTCGGGCTTGATCGCGCTCGATTGGAACAACGGCAACCGCACGATCCTCGTGGACCAGAAGCTGACCGGACTGCTCGTGGGGCAGACGCTCTACACGACCCCGGCCGAGGTTTACCGGGCGCTGATCGAAGGCACGGCCTACGGCGCCCTGACGATCATCAACCGCTTCGAGGAATACGGCGTGCGCGTGAAGCAGATCGTGAACTGCGGCGGCATCGCCGAGAAGAGCGCCATCACGATGCAGATTTACGCCGACGTGACCGGCCGCCCGATGAAGATCAGTCGTTCGGCACAAACCTGCGCTCTGGGGGCGGCGATCGCAGGTGCGGTTGTCGCCGGCGCATACAAGAATTTTGCCGCCGCGCAGAAGGCGATGACCGGCCTCAAGCCGAAGGTTTATTCGCCCAACACCAAGGCCCACGCGACCTACATGCAGCTTTACGCGCTCTACAAGCAGTTGCACGACGCCTTCGGGACCACAAAGTGGAACGGAAATTTGCACGGGGTGATGAAGAATCTCATCGAAATCCGTAGCCGTGTTCGCAATTAACTCACCATGCTCGAACAACTGAGGAAAGAAGTCTGCAAAGCCAACCTCGACCTGGTGGCCGAGGGCTTGGTCATCCAAACCTGGGGCAACGTCAGCGGCATTGACCGCGAGCGGGGCTTGGTCGTCATCAAGCCCAGCGGTGTGCCGTACGACGGCATGAAGCCGAAGCATCAGGTCGTGGTGTCGCTGGAGACGGGCGAGGTCGTCGAGGGCAAGCTCAAACCCAGTTCCGACACGCCCACGCATCTGGTGCTTTATCGCGCATTCCCGGAGATCGGCGGCGTGGTCCACACTCACAGCCTTTATGCGACGGCCTGGGCACAGGCGCGAAAGGGCATTCCTTCCTACGGCACCACGCAGGCCGATTATTGGTATGGTGACGTGCCTTGCACCCGCTTGTTGACGCCCAAGGAGATCAAGACCGATTACGAAGCTAACACCGGCCACGTCATCGTCGAAACGTTCAAGAAGTTGAAGTTCGACCCGTTGCAGCATCCGGCGGTGCTGGTGGCGAGTCACGGTCCGTTCACCTGGGGCAGGGACGCACACGACGCCGTCCACAACGCCGTGGTGCTGGAGTTCATCGCCCGGTTGGCAAGTGAGACGCTGCGCATCAACCCAAAGACCAGACCAATGCAGTCGGCGCTGCTTGGCAAACATTTTCTTCGCAAACATGGCCCCTCTGCTTACTACGGACAAACAAACCCCAATTGAACACCGTCTCGCATGAACAACCTCACTCCCATCCTCGCGGCGGCGACGCCCGTTCACTCCACGCTCACCGGCATAGACTGGCTGGCGATTGCGTTCTATTTCGGCATTCTGTTCTGCGTCGCCTGGTGGGTCGTCAAAAAAGGCAAGGACGAGGCCGCCGATTACTTCCTGGCTGGACGCAATCTCGGCTGGTGGGTGATTGGCGCGTCCATCTTTGCCTCGAACATAGGTTCGGAACACATCGTCGGTCTGGCGGGCACGGGAGCCAAGGACGGTGTGGCCATGGCGCACTATGAATTACACGCCTGGTGCCTGTTGGTCTTGGCGTGGGTTTTCGTGCCGTTCTATGCCCGGTCGCTCGTCTTCACCATGCCGGAATTCCTGGAACGGCGTTTCTCCACCCAGTCGCGCTATGTGCTTTCAATAGTTTCATTGATCACCTTCATTGTCTCCAAAATCGCCGTCGGCATCTTCGCCGGGGGGGTCGTGTTCGGAACATTGTTGCCGGAATTGCACATTACCATCGGGAGCGCCACAATTGACAGCTTCTGGATTGGGTCGGTGCTCGTGATCGCCCTGACTGGACTCTACACCATGCTGGGAGGCATGCGGGCCGTCGCCTATAACGACGCCGTCCAGGTGGTGGTTTTGATCGTCGGTTCGGCGCTGCTGACGGCTTACGGATTGATCCAGTTGGGTGGTTGGCACGAGTTGCGACGTCTTTGTGGCTCGGACATGTTCAATCTATGGAAGCCCATGGTGCCGGCTGGCATGGAATCCACATGGGCGCCCGTCAAGGAGCCAACGCGAATTGCGTGGTATTTCAACACCAACTACCCGTGGCTGGGCATGGCCATCTGCGCGCCTGTGATCGGACTGTGGTATTGGTGCACGGACCAATACATCGTGCAGCGCGCACTGGGAGCGCCGAACGAGAAAACCGCCCGCCGTGGCAGTATTTTTGCCGCGTTCCTCAAACTGTTTCCGCCCTACCTGTTCATTGTGCCCGGCATGATCTGCTTTGCACTCGTGAAGGCGAACAAGATACCTGCGCTGACGGCGGCGTTTAACGCGGACCCCAATGCGTCGCAGGGTGCGTTCCCACTCCTCGTGGAGCATCTCCTGCCGGCTGGTTTGCGGGGTATAGTAGTGGCGGGCCTGCTGTCGGCGCTGATGGGTTCGCTGGCGGGTGTGTTTAACGCCTGCTCGACCCTATTCACGGTGGACATCTATGTGAAACTTCGTCCCAAGGCCTCGCAACACGAGATTGTCCGCATGGGCCGCATCGCGACTGCGGTGATGGTGCTCATCGCCATGGCCTGGATCCCTGTCGTAAAAGGCGCGACGGGCCTCTATAATTATCTGCAATCCGTCCAAGGCTATCTGGCACCGCCCATCTTTGTCGTGTTCTTCTTCGGCGTATTTTGGAAACGGCTCAATGCGAAGGGCTGCTTGTGGGCGATGCTGGTGGGGTTCGCCATCGGTATATTCCGTATGTTGGTGGACACGCCGGCCAGCCTCTTCAAGGATTTCCATTACCAGGAGGGATCGTTCCTCTGGATCGTCAACAACATCAATTTCCAGTATTTCAGCATCCTCATCACACTGGTTTCGGCGGTGGTGATGGTCGGGGTCAGCTACCTGACCGCCGAGCCGGATCTGAACCAGATCAAGGGGCTGACCTTCGCGACGGCGAGCGCCGAGGACCGTGCCCGCACCCGCGCAAGCTGGAGCAAACGCGAGGTCCTGGCCTCGTGCGTCGTCATGGTGTTCATCATCGGCGCATATCTTTATTTCCGCGGATAAGCTTTTTCTTTCGCCATTCCAACCAGACAAACCTATGAAACACAGCCCATCGCAAAGTGCCTTCCTCCTCGCCGGTGTCGTTTGGGGGATTTCCTTATGGTTATCACCGAGTGCGCTTGAAGCTCAAAGCACTCGCTTGACCGTTGACGTGGACCGTCCGGGCCACAAGGTGAGTCCCACGTTGTGGGGCATCTTTTTCGAGGACATCAATCTTTCGGCGGACGGCGGCATATATCCAGAATTGGTGCGCAATCGCTCCTTTGAGGATGCTGAGAAGCCTGAGTATTGGACGCTGGCCAATACCGGGGGGGCGAAGGCAGAAATGGCCACCGACACTTCCCGCCCCCTGAATCCCATGAACCGGCGCAGCTTACGCTGGACGATTGAAAACCTCGGCGCCGGAGCATCCAGTGTGAGCAATCCCGGCTACTGGGGCATGTCAGTTGTTGCGGGAGAGGACTACCATTTTTCCGCCGCCGTGCGATGTGACGGGAGTTTTACTGGTCCTTTGAAAGTTGCGCTGGAAAACGAAGCGGGGCAATCCCTGGCCGCGGGGCAGGTCGAAGGGTTTGGAGACGCCTGGCGGACGTTTACCCTAACAATTACAGCGGGAGCAACGGATCCCAAGGCTCACCTGGTCATTCGGACCGCGCATACAGGCACGGTCTGGCTCGACATGGTTTCGCTCATGCCGGCCAAAACCTGGAAGGGACACGGTCTGCGCACCGACCTCAGCGAGATGTTGAATGGCTTGAAGCCTGCCTTCGTTCGCTTTCCGGGCGGATGCTGGGTTGAAGGCGATGATATGGCGCACATGTACCACTGGAAAAACACGATCGGCAACATCGCCGAACGGAAGCCGCTTTGGAACATTTGGGGCTACAACGCCACCCACGGACTGGGCTTCCATGAATACCTGCAAATGTGCGAGGACCTTGGCGCGGAGCCGCTCTTTTGCATCAATGTGGGCATGTCCCACCACGAGGTCATTCCGCTGGACCAGATGGGGCAATGGGTGCAGGATGCGTTGGACGCCATCGAGTACGCCAACGGCCCGACCGAGTCAGTGTGGGGCGGAATACGCGCCCGGAATGGACATCCGGCGCCTTTCCACCTGAAGTACATGGAAATCGGCAATGAAAACGGCGGTCCGGCCTACGCGGAGCGCTACGCCCTATTCTACCATGCCATCAAGGCGAAATACCCCGACATGCATCTCATCGCCGACGTCTGGGGCGGCATACCGCAAGACAGCCCGGTGGAGATCGTGGACGAACACTATTACAGCAATCCGGAATTTTTCATTTCCCAGGCGAACCGCTATGACAGTTACAAGCGCGACGGCGTCAAGGTTTTCGTCGGCGAATACGCTGTCACCCAGGGCTGCGGGCAGGGCGACCTGCGCGGCGCCGTGGGTGAGGCCGCCTTCATGACCGGCATGGAGCGTAACTCGGATGTCGTTCTCATGGCCAGCTACGCTCCCTTGTTCGTGAACGTGAATCACAAGCGCTGGAACCCCGACCTCATTGACTTTGATAGTTCCCGCGTGTTTGGCATTCCGTCCTACTATGTCCAAAAGATGTTCAGCGAAAATCGCGGCGACGTGGTGCTGCCGGTGACGGTGGACGCGGCGGACGTGGACACCGCGCCGAAGGGCGGCGAAATCGGCGTTGGCACCTGGCTCACGCAGGCCGAGTTCAAGGATATCAAGGTGACGCACGACGGCGAGACCCTCTTCTCCAGCGATTTCGCCAACGGCACCCAGGGTTGGAAGAAGCTCGGTGGTGATTGGAAGGTGGAGGACGGTGCGCTCCGGCAGACAGGCGGCGAAGACAACGTGCGCGCCATCGTCACCGGCCAGCGGTGGACCAATTACACCTACAGCCTGAAAGCGCGCAAACTTGGCGGCGCGGAGGGATTCCTGATTCTCTTCAACGTCAACGACGAAAACGCCAAGTCCTGGTGGAACATCGGCGGCTGGGGAAACTCGCATTCAGCCGTTGAGATGGACGGCGTGGTGGGCAACGAAGTGCCGGGTGGAGTCGAAACGGGCCGTTGGTATGACATCCGCATCGAGGTGAACGGAAAGAACATCAGATGCTACCTCGACGGCAAACTGATGCATGACGTGAATCGCGCCGCGACCAAACCGATCTACGCCTCGGCGACCCGCGTGGACGCCACCGGCGAAGTCATTCTCAAGGTCGTGAACGTCGCCGCTGACGCTTTGACGACGGAGATCAAACTCAACGGCGCGGGCAGACTGGCAGACAGTGCCCAGACCATTGTGCTCACGTCTGACAAGCCGACCGACGAAAATTCGTTGGAGAACCCGACGAAGGTGTCGCCTGTCACCAGCGAGATCACGGTGAACGGCGACACGATCCGTCACAGCTTTCCCGGAAATTCCGTGACCGTGCTACGGATCAAGCCGGCGAAGTAATCGCTGGCCCTCGCCACGCGCCCGGAGCGTCCGGTAATGGAGCGCTTCCGGTCGCGGCAGCCGTGCCGCGTTCCCGTCACAGTTGAAAGTCCCGCCCGCCCGCGTCATCTTGCCGGCCATGGATGAACTCGGTCAACTCGACGAATTGATGGTGTGCCGGCTCAGCAACGATCATCGGAAGCCCGCGCCCTGCACGATCGTCATCTTCGGCGCCAGCGGCGATCTCACGGCGCGCAAGCTGGTGCCTGCGCTCTACCACCTTTACGGCGACAGGCTGCTGCCCGAGCCCTGCCGCATCATCGGTTTCGCGCGCCGCGAGAAAACCGACGAAAGCTGGCGGGAGGAACTCGGCACGGTGCTCCCGCAATTCTCGCGCACCAAGCCGGTTGATCCCGCCCGCTGGCAGGCTTTTGCCCAAAACCTTTTTTACTGCCAGGGCGACCTGAACGACCCCGCGGCCTATCGGCGTCTTGCGGAACGCCTGACCGGTTTCGGCGACGAGCAGCTTGCCCGCAACCTGCTTTGTTACCTCGCCGTTTCGCCGAGCCAGTTCGGGCAGGTGGCGGAACAACTTCACGCCACCGGTCTTCTGCGTCGCGACGAGACGCCGCCTTTCTGGCAGCGTGTCGTGGTTGAAAAACCCTTCGGTCACGATGTCGCCTCGGCCAAAGCCCTGAACGCCGAGCTGACCCGCTTCGCTCATGAAGGACAGATTTTCCGAATTGACCACTATCTCGGGAAAGAGACGGTTCAAAACATCCTGATGTTCCGGTTTTCCAACGCCATCTTCGAGCAACTCTGGAGCCGGCAATCCGTGGACCACGTTCAAATCACCGTCAGCGAGAAGCTTGGCGTCGGCACGCGCGGCGGTTATTACGAGGAGGCCGGGGCACTGCGCGACATGGTGCAAAACCACCTGCAACAGGTCCTGTCGCTGGTGGCCATGGAACCGCCGGTGTCGCTCGCCGCCGAGTCCATCCGCGACGAGAAGGTGAAACTGCTCAAATCCATCCGGCCCTTGCTGCCGCAGCAGGTCGCGCAACAGGTGGTGCGCGGCCAGTATTTCGCCGGCCAGGTGGACGGCCAGGCCTGCCCCGGCTACCGGCAGGAAACCAAGGTCCGCCCGGACTCGAACGTGGAAACCTACGTGGCGTTGAAGCTCTTCATTGACAACTGGCGCTGGTCCGGCGTGCCGTTTTACCTGCGCACGGGCAAAATGCTGCCGCTCAGCGCGAGCGAGGTGCGGGTCCAGTTCCGGCCCACGCCGAACGTGCTCTTCGCCGCCCAATGCGGCCCACGGCTTGAGGCCAACGCGCTCACACTCCGCCTCCAACCGAACGAGGGCATCGCGCTGCGATTCAACGGCAAGGTGCCCGGTGCCAGCACTGCCGTTCGCCCGGTGCGGATGCAGTTCAGTTATGACGCCGAGTTCGGCGCCTACACGCCCGAAGCCTACGAGCGGCTGCTGCTGGAGGCGATGGCGGGGGACGCCACGCTGTTCATCCGGCGCGACGAGGTGGAAACCGCGTGGAGCCTCGTGGACACCATCCGCGCGACGTGGGCCGACACGCCGTTGACCAACCGAGAGTTCTACGCCGCCGGCACCTGGGGCCCGGTCGCGGCGGACGATCTTCTCGCCGCCATCGGCCACGCCTGGCGCCATCCGCAATCGGTCACGGAGCGGAGCTGACCGAATCTTCCCAGGCGCGGGCGGAAGGCGGGCGAAAGGGCATGCCTCAGCGCGGTTAGCTCGCCATGCATTGGCGGCGCATGTTCGTGGATGTGGCATGCATCCGGGAGACTGATGTTGTACATTTCTCACAAAATTTCGGATCAAGGACCGCGGGCCTGAACCGGAACTGCGCGTCCCCGGCCACAACCTTCAAGACGCCATCAACGTAGTTCCATTCATAACGCTGCCGGGTGCGGAAGCACGACGCGCTGGCCGCGCAACGCCGGCGCCGGGTATGCGGCCCAAGCGGCTTCCATCGTCCATCAAGATCTACGCCGGCTTGTTCTTGGGCAGCGCAACTTTTCGAGCCGCTGCTCCCGTTCCGGCGCGAAAGGCGGCGGCCGGCTTTTCCCAACCACCGGTAGATGGATTTGACGGCGCGCTAAATGCCGTGGGCTTCCTGGAGCCAGGCCGCCACCTGTCCGGTGGTAAGCCAGTGGCCCGCCTTCTGGCCGGTGACCCGTTCCCTGGCAAACACCGGGAAATGGGCGAGCTGCCCCCGTTCGTTACAGAGGCGGTGTTTTCCGTCCGGTTTTCCCGCCTGTCCGCGACCTTTCCGATTGCGCCGTCGCGCCGCCGATCACAACTCGCTTGACAGGCGGAATGATTACGATATGATATCACCAAGATATTTAGTGAAGTGCAATCTAACAACCGCATTGCCATGAACACCGAATCCATGACGCTCAATCGTGAACGCGCAGTCAACGTCCTCAGCGGCTGGCTGATGCTGCCGCTGGTCATTGGTTTCTTCATCGCCGTCCAGGCGCTGCTGGTCTATTCGATCTGGGCTGGCGTCAGAACCGTGGACCATCCGCTCGTCGGCGCGATGGTTCCCGCCATTTTACTCGAACCGGTGTGGGTCATCATGCTCAACGGTTTCTTCACCTTGCAGCCGAACGAAGCCCGCGTGCTCGTCCTGTTCGGTAAATACAAGGGGACGGTGCGGGAAAGCGGCTTTTTCTGGGGCAATCCGTTTTACACCAACGGTTCGTCGGTCGCACGGATGGTTGCGATCCAAAACCAGATGGCCGCCGCCAAATCAGGAACCGCGGCTCCCGCGCCAACGAAGAAAACGATGGGCCGCAACAAAATTTCCCTCCGCGCACGCACCCTCAATGGCGAGAAGCTCAAGGTCAACGACAAGCGCGGCAACCCGATCGAGATCGGCGCCGTCGTAGTGTGGCGCGTCCGCGACACCGCCCAGGCCATGTTTGATGTGGATGACTACGAAAAATACGTGGAGATGCAGAGCGAGTCGGCGCTGCGGCATCTGGCCAACTCCTACGCCTACGACCACGGCGAGGAGGGCGAAACCACGCTCCGCAGCAGCGTCGAGGAGGTGTCGCTGGCGCTGCGGCGCGAATTGGAGGAACGGTTCACCAAGGCCGGCGTGGCGGTCGAGGAGGCGCGGTTGACCCATCTGGCTTACGCGCCGGAAATCGCCCAGGTCATGCTCCGCCGGCAGCAGGCCGAGGCGGTGATCGCTGCCCGGCAGAAGATTGTTCATGGCGCCGTCAGCATGGTGGACATGGCCTTGCGCGATTTGCAGGAAAGACAGGTAGTGCAGCTCGACGACGAGCGCAAAGCCGCGATGGTCAGCAATCTGCTCGTGGTCCTGTGCGGCGAGACTGAGGTTTCGCCCGTCGTCAATACCGGCACGCTCTACACGTAAAAACAACCGGATCTTTGTTCGGATCGAGACACCACCATGAATCCCGGCTGCGTAATTTCTCTGGGGCTGTTGACGCTGGCGTTGGCCGGCGGATGCGGACGGCACCCATCTCCCCCACCGGCAGATCAAGCCGCCGTCGAATGCGCCAAGACCTGGCTGGTATTCGTGGACGACGGGGACTACTCCCGGAGTTGGGAAGAAGCCGCCGCGTTGGCCAGGGCCGCCGTGAACCGGCCGGCATGGGAGACCGGCATCCGGTTCGCGCGCGCACCGTTGGGCAAGGTTGTCTCGCGAACGCTGAAATCCGCGCAGGCCACCAATTCGCTCCCCGGTGCGCCTGACGGCTCGTATGTGGTGATCCAGTTCACCACCGTCTTCGAGCACAAGGCAGGCGCGGTGGAAACCGTCACGCCCGTGTTGGAAAAGGACGGGAAATGGCGGGTGTCCGGCTACTACATCAGGTGAATTCATGTTGCGGACGGCGAAGCCCGGATTCATTCGTGGAGGGGGCGATGGTGGTTATTTTCAGGCAAGCGGCGGGCCTCGTCTGAACGGGCTTGAATGTTGGCATGGAAGAACGGAAGTCATTTTTGTTGCGGATCAATCCTGACCTTTGGAAGGAACTGGAGCGGTGGGCACAGGAGGAACTCCGCAGTGTCAACGGCCAGATCGAGTTCATCTTGCGCGACGCCGTCCAAAAGCGGAAGGGAACTTCCCTCTCCCGCGCCAACAAACGGTCGGCGTCCTGAGCGGCTGGCTCAAATCTGACGCATTACGAACATTCCGATTCGCCTTGTGCGGTGGCCGTTTTGGGACTATTCGTTGGCCTGCGTTGCCAAACCAAGTTTTTAGAGCAAGCAATCTTATGACAAAACGCCAAAACTTCCTCGCGGTCATTCTGGCCGCATTCACCTGCGCTGCGACGGCTGTCGCCGCGGACGCCACGCTCGGCATTGGTGATCCCGCGCCCAAACTCAAGGTCGGCAAGTGGGTCCAGGGCGATCCGGTCACCGAGTTTGCCAAGGACAAGGCTTACATCGTGGAATTCTGGGCCACTTGGTGCGGGCCGTGCCGCGCCTCCATTCCGCACCTGAACGAAATCTGGCAAAAATTCAAGGACAAGGGATTGATTGTCATCGGCCAGAACGTCTGGGAACAGGACGAGTCGAAGGTCAAACCGTTCCTCGAACAAATGGGCGACAAGATGACCTACCGCGTTGCCATGGATGACAAGAGCGACAGCAAGGACGGCGCGATGGCGGACACCTGGATGAAAGCCGCCGGCCAGAACGGCATTCCCGCCGCCTTCCTGATTGACAAGCAGGGCAAGATCGCCTGGATCGGCCACCCGATGACGCTCTCGGAAACCACCATCCAGCAGGTGCTCGACGGAACCTTCGACGTTGCCAAGGCGAAGGCCGAGTACCAAAAGCAAAAGGAGTCCGAGAACAAGCTCATGACACTGTCCGGCCAATTCAGCCAGCAGATGCAGGACAAGAAATGGGACGACGCCGACGCCACGCTCACCGAGATCGCCAAGGTGCTGCCCGAGGCGCAGCAGGAGGCCGTGACGTTCGCGCGGCTGCCCATCCTGATCGGCAAGGGTGACACCGACGCCGCGGCGGCGTTGGTCGAGAAGATGACCGACAAGGTGCAGAACAACGCCGGCGCCTTGAACCAACTCGCGTGGAAGCTTGTTTCTGACGAGAACGTCAAAGGCAAGCTGCTCGATGCCGCCTACAAAGCGGCGGTCAAGGCCAACGAGGTGGCCGGTGGCAAGGACGCCGGCGTGCTGGACACCCTGGCCCGCGCCACGTTCATCAAGGGCGAAAAGGCCAAGGCCGTCGAACTTCAGCAAAAGGCCGTGGACCTCGCCGACAACGACGACATGAAGAAGCAGCTTCGCGCCACGCTCAACAGCTACAAGGACGGCAAACTACCGAAGGCGGATTAAACTCCGGCCAGATCGCTCCACCGTCTCGTAGGCTCCCGTTGTTCAATTATCGACGGACCAGGCGAGGCGGCGTTTTTGTTTCGGCATCACGGAACCGCCAGCCGGTTGGTAAACGCGCCGGCTGCTTGGACGATTGACTGAAGTGCGTGGGAGGTCAACTGTTGCACGCCGCCGTCGGAAAACAGGATGTTCCCGGCGTCATTGTGCATTTCGCTGGAAATACCGACCACCGCATTGCTGGTGAGCGTCAGCAAGCCGGGTTTTACCGCCACGCCGTTGGTGGTCAGATTCCGGTCGCCGGCCAGGATCGCCTGTGGCGTGCTTTCGTCGGCATTCGGGTTGAGGAAATAGCTGATGTTCTGGTTGCGGAGCGAGGCCCAGTCCTTCGCTGGCGGCCGACGATCTTTCGGACAGGCCAGAATTCTTGGATTATTTGCCAGTCCATTGCTCATGGCGGCGTAATGATGCCAGAGGTCGGCGCCAAACTCCTTGGTGCCGCCTGTTGGTTGAAACCATGAATGGAAATTCGTCGTTGTTGTCCGTTGCCCAGAGCCGCGTGGCAATGCCGATTTCTTTCAGCATGTTAACACAGCCAAGGCGGTTTGTGATTCTCGCCCGCGTCAGCCCAGGGAGAATGAGAATCACAAGTGCTGCAAGCACAAGCATTACGACGACACCTTCACCAGCGTCATCGCCCGGCAATGACTCCGGTTGGCCCGCATCAGCAAAGATGCATTTCATGGCTTGAATTGAATTGGTCGTGACGACTCAATTTCACAGCACGCATGGTGCCAGTTAACGACCTCCAAGCGGGAACTTTCTAAACGAGTGGGTGACGAACATTCGGGCGCGACGCCCGCACTGGTACGCGAGACGTGCGCACTTCCCATTCCTGTTTCGGAGTTCAGGTTCAAAACAACCGGCGAACCCGTTTTGGAGCTGTGCCACTTCGGGCCTTTGAACTGACCGGTTTTCTGGCCCGGAGATTGCCGTTGAGCCGAGTCAGGCCAGCTCAACGTGCAGCCGGTCGCCTTGCTTCAACAACAGTTCGTCCTTAAGGGTGACGCGGGCGGTGGTGCCGTCCAATTCCAGGGTCGCGGCGACATTCTTGTCCGCCATGGTTGCCTTCACCTGTCGCCCCGCAGCGTCCGCGTTGAACGCGAACGAGAGCGTGCGCAGCCGCAGTTGCCCCCATTGCAGTTGAATGTCGAACTGCCCGCCCAAGGTGGAGAGTTTCTGGTTGAACGTGCCCCAGCCTTCGGCCGTGGTGAAGGCGCACCGGAAGTCTTCCGGCGTTAGGCGTGGCGCGAAACCGAGATGTCCCTTCGGGCCGTGGTATTCGTAGCCGCAGGCGGCCAGGAACACACCGTAGCTGGCCATGCTGCGGGCGTAGTGGTCGCCGCATTCGATCTCGTTCCACGGGTTGCGCCGGGTGGCGTGGTAACGGTCATGCACGGCGCGGGTGACGGCGAGTCCTTCCTGCAACAGGCCTTCCCAAATCATGTGACCGGCGGCTTGATACTCGAAACCGTTCATGCATTCGTTGAAATAGCCCGCAGCCCAGTTGGGACCCTTGCCGGCGGCTTTCACGTAGTCCCAGTCGGCGCGCGGGAAGGTGCACATCAACAGGCCGGCCTCGCCAGGCATGGCATACCAGCGACCCGGTTTGTTGGCCTTGCGGTAGGGCCCGACATCGGGCGCGAAGTTGTAGCGCCACAACGAACGGAGCGCCGCGCGGGTTTCCTTCTCCGGCAGCACACGGCCCAACCCGACCTGGAAGGCCCAGCTTTGGGCGTGGACCTGGTCAATCTCGCAGCCGGTGCCGGAGTTGATGGCGTCGAGATGCTGCGGGTTCACTTTGTTGATGAAGTATTCGCCGTCGAAAAGTTGTTCGACGAGGAACCGTTGCCCTTGCCCCAAAATGGTGGCGCATTGTCGGGCAAACGCCTCGTCGCCGACCTCGCGGGCCATCTCCTCGCCGGCGCGCAAGGCCGACAAATAAAGCCCGCTCAGCCAAGCAATGTGCCCCCACCAGTCGGCATCGAGGGTGTTGTGCTGGGGGCCGTCGAGCAGACCGTCGGGGCCGGCATCCTTGCCCATGAGAAATTGGAGCGCCTTCTTCGCGCGCGGCCAGACGCGGGTGAGGAACTGCGCGTCCGCGCTCATCTGGTGTTCGCGGCAGGTGCGCAGGATGACGCCGGCCTGACCGTCCGCCGCCCAATGATCGTTGTGCTCGGCGCGAAAGCGGATGCGCCCGGTCTGCGGGTCAAAAGCGACGCCGTAGTCCACCAGTTCGCGCAACCGGCGCTCGAACAGAGGAAAGAGCCGGCCCACGGCATGGGCGTAATGCCAGACGTGCGTGCAGGTGCCTTCGCAACAACCCACGCCTTCCCAGGCGTAGAACCGGCCGTTGCCAAACCAGTAGCAGGTATTGGTCGCGAGGATCGAGGTGTTCAGAAACGTGCGGTCGAGAAACCAGCGAGGCAGGGTGGAATCATACCAGGTGTCGTGCCACAGGCGTGTCTGCCCGGCGAGGCGTTCGAAATTGGCGCTGACATGATCCGCCACCGCCAAAGCGCCGGGGAAACGCGAACCATACCAGCGTCCGCCGGCGTTTGGCAGACCGCCGAGCTTGATGTTTGGGAAATGCCAGGCGAGAAGGAAAGTGACCGTGGCGGACTCGCCCGGTTTCAGGGTAAGCCGCCGGCTCAACGCCCCGACGAGCGGGTCATCGAATGGATGGGAAACGGGTGCCGGGCTGGCGTGAGCAAGCTGAGAAAAAATATCCGCGGGCGCCAGCGAACCCGTCAGCGCCGTCGCCGCTGCCTCCTTGCCCGCGCCATCGAGCAGGGCAATGCCCATCGTGCCGAAATCCGGCTGGTTGGCGAGCGTCACGCTGTCGCCGCGCGGTTCGTCGCTGAAGACAATGTCGTCAATGCCGATGTTCCCCCAACCGCCGGAGTCGTTGTCCACGATTTGCAGTCGCGCGGTCTGGCCGGCCCAGCGGCGGACATCGAGACTGTGCGGCTGCATCCGGTTCGCATCGTGCCCGGTGGCGGAAGCCACGACCTTGTCGGCGACCAGCAGGTTCATGCAGGTGCGGCCGGCGTGCGAACCGCCGCCGACGAGGAAGGTGATGTAGTCGCGGGCGATGACAAACGGCGCGCTGGTCAGCGTGCCGGTGGCCGCGTCACGGGCGCCGACATCCCGGCCCGGCGCTGAGGCATGGGTGTTCACGGTGCGCTGGCCGTGAATGCCGAGTTCGCCCTGATAATCCGGCACCTGGGCCTGCGTCGCCGGGCCGCTGCCGAACGCCGTGCCGGTCACGGTCCAGCCTTCGTAAGTTGGCTTTTCGAAGTCATCGAACACAATGTCCGGCCGTTTGTCCGCCCGTGGTTTTGTGCTGGGCGCAGCGGCACTGCACTCAAGGAAGCGGAAGCCGTGCCGCGGGACCAGCCGGTTGCGCCGCGTGCCCGCCAACGATGCGCCGCTGTGGAGACAGGCGCTGTTTTGCAGCCAGCCGACGAGCTCCACTTCCATCTTTTCGGCACTCCTGTTTGTCACCGTGAAGCGCATCACAGTCGCCGGTAACGCGGAATCCTCGGTGTTCAGCGGGATGAAAGGCGAGAAGGCTTCAAGCGCAACCGTGGCGGGCGACGCGGCGTCGCGATACTCGACGAAGCCGATGGGATACTCGCCGTTGAACGTGATGTCGCTCCAGCCGGTGTGGTCCAGCGGCCGGACATCGTTCTTGCCGGCGACAGTCACTTTCAAGGCGAAGCCTTGCTCAATTGGTGACGCCGGCGCGGGCGGGTGGGCGTAGTTGCCATCGCCGGTGCCGACGATCTTGTTGAAGATGTCCCAACGCCACAGCTTGCCGTCGCCGCCAAGATAGAGTTGGCCGGCGCAGATGCCGCCGATGGGCATGCCGATGAGTTGCGAATCCGGCCAGCGATAAACGGTCTTGTTGCCGCGCGCGAACAGGGACTTCACCCAGTCGGGATGCAACTTCTTGTCGGCGGGAACCAGCTTCTCGAAATCCTCCCTCGTGAACGGCCCGGCCATGACCGGCAGCCGGGAAAACGTCAGTCCGCTGACGGCCAGGCTGGACAGTCGCAGGAAGTCGCGCCGGTCGAGCCGGGAACGCTTGGCGGCGGGTTCGTCGGGTTTTGGCGAGGGAAGTGGTGAGGTCATGAGAGCGATCGTTCGTTTATGTGGTTAGAGTGTGGCCGGAGGCACATCGCGTTTCGCTGTGCTCGGCGGGACGATGAGGGACTTGATCCGGTCGGCGGCAAGCTCGGTTTCCGGGGTGAATTTCGGCGAGTCCATGTAGTCGAGCAGGCTGGCGCGCATTTGTCGCGAAACCGGATCGTTGGCGTCGCGGGTGAGGTCGAAGCCGCAGATGACGATTTTGCCCGCACCGACCTTGCCCTCGACGATCAGCCCGAGCGGACGCGCCGTGAACCAGTCGTCAATGACGCGGACAATGGGCATGAGCGTTCCTGGCAGCAAATCCAGCCGTAGCGCGCCGGCGCGATGGATGAGATACCACCACTGCCAGTTGCTGTGGAACTCGGTCGGGAACTCAGCGAGCGCCGGATGCTGCGGGTCGCAGAGGATGCCGAGCGTCGTGGGTGGCTGGCGGCCGGTCCAGGCGGTGTTCCAGAAGATGCTGGAAAAACCGGGCTTCACCGGCGCGGTGTCGAAGTTGCGAACCTGGTCGTCGGGAATCGTCAGCAGCAGCTTGCCGCCGGATGCGAGGTGTTGCTGAGCCGCGTCGTCAAACTGCGCGGTGACGAGGATGTCCTTCCCCGGCTCGGTCGTGGGCCTGGCGGGATAGACCCAGAGATCCCAGTCGTTTTCAAACGTTGGACCGGTATCCCGCCTGTCTCGGTTGTCGGAGGAAGATGGAGACAGGCGCGACGCCTGTCCTACGGAGACGACGAGCTTGTAGCGGGCCGGCGCGGGCAGGCTGCGAAGGTCAAGCTTCAGCGGACTCAGCTTGGTGCCGTTCCCGACCGGAATATCCAGCGTCTCAAACGATCCTCCCAGGCGCGCGACGCCGTTTTCGGCCAGCAATCTGAAGGTAGGCTTGACTCGCGGGAGCGTGGCCGGGCCAAAATTCGCCACCTCGATCTCAGCTTCCAGCGTTTCCTCCGTCGTGAACACGCGTTTCTTCAGCCGCGCCAGGGGCACGGTCGCGTTGCAAAACCGGCTGAATTCTTGGGCCGTCACGTAACCTTTGTCGTCCCAGAACGGATCAAGCACGCCGACGAGCGCGGTGCCTTGGCCGGGGAAATCGTGCAGGTCGAGCAGCTCGAATCCGCCCATACCCGGCGTGCGCAGCGCCGACTCAATGTCCTCCTTGTAGCAGAGAGTTTGGAGTTTGCCGGAGGCGAGCAGGAACTGGTGCGCCAACCCGCCCAGGCCGTGTTCGTTCAGGAAGCCGCGGAAGATTTCAAAGTTGTTCGGCTTGAGGTAGCCGGTGTATTTGGGGATTTCGTCGAAGTTTGGATAGACGCACCACTGGCCGATCTCGTGGCTGATGACCGGCACCTTGCGCGCGGCGATGTAGTCGCGGTAGTCGGTGGTCGTCTCCGGTGGTCGGGCATTGATGCGCGAGTTCAAACCGCCGCCCCATGCCTGAATGCGCGGATCGGGCGTGACGTGGAATTGGTTTTCCGGCAACTGTGGCCAGCCGGAACCGCTGCTCCAGAGCCGGCGCGGGTCCTTCGCTTTGAAATGCTCGACGTATTTGGCGAGGTAGGCGCTGGCATGATCGCCACCCGGCTCGTTGCCGTAGAGCATCAGGAGAAGCGACGGATGGTTGCCGTAGTATTTCAAGATACGGTCGGTTTCGTCATACACCCACTGGTCCACGGGCCTGCCGTCGCCGAGCGTCGTGGACCCGTTGGCCCAGCAGGTCTCGACCTGGAAGTAGAAACCGAGTTCGTCCGCTGCCTGGAAGGCCGCTTCGGGCGGGCAGTAGGAATGAAAGCGAATCAGGTTCAGCCCGTAGGATTTTGCGACGCGGATGATGCGCTTCCAGGAGTTAACATCTGCCGGCGGATGGCCGGTCCTGGGGAAAATGCAGCACTCCAGTGTGCCCCGGATGAACGTTTTGCGGCCGTTGATGGTGATCTGCGTGCCGTCGGCGGAGGCACCACGGAGTCCGTAGCTCACGATGCACTCGCTTTTGACGGGCCGGCCGTCGATCTCGCCGCGCAACTCCGCAGTAAGCGTTCGCAGGTCAGGAGTGAACTCGTCCCAGAACTCGGCATTGGGTCCGAGGGTGAGGACGTCTTCCGTCGTGAGGTTGGCGGCGATGGTGCTGAAATTGCGGCTGATCGGCAGGCTGATGCTTTTCCCGCTGCGATCCGAAAGAGTGAGCTTGCCCACGAAGAGCTTATGCATCGCATTCGTGGCATGGACCAAGACGACAACGGCTTTCATACCGCCATTTGGATAAACCTGAACGTCTTCAATCCACACCAGCGGTGTCGCGCGCAACTCGATCCGCCCGACAATCCCGTTCCAGTTCCCCTGCGTGTGGTCGGTGATGCCGTGTGAATTCTCGCCGATGTCCACGATGCGGCGGTTGTCCACGCGGATGCTGAGCGTGTGCCGGCCCGGCGCGAGCTGGCCGAGGTCGTATTCGTGTGGCGTCGAGAGCGAGTCGTTGGTGCCGACGAGCCGGTCGTCCACCCACAAGCGACTTTCCCAATGCACGCGTTCCAGGAAGATCACGACGCGTTTGCCCTGCCAGTCGGCGGGCACATCGAAGTCACGCTGGAACCACGCCACGCCGGCGTAGTATTTCTCCGGCTGGAGCCAGAACGGCACCTTCACGTGGCCCGGCTCGCGATACTTTGCGAACTCCGGCGCGGTGAACCACGACCGATCCACGATGCCGCCGGTCCAAGGCGTGTTGGTCGAGATGTCGTCGCCAATCCCCGCCGCCGGCAGCGAGCCAGGCAGGGTGAATTTCTCCGGCAACGTCCGGGCAAACCAGCGTTCGCCCACGCCGACATCGGCGCGGTCCAGTTGAAACCGCCATTGGCCGGCGAGCGAAAGCGCGTTTTCCGCCCGCAACGTCGCGGTCATGACAAACGCCAGGACAATCACGGCCGGCCATCGGATGAACGGCATGACAAACGCGGCTTGCATGGCGGGTATTGACCGTGAATCTGGCGGTCGTGTCAACCTCGTCAAGGCAATCCACCGGACGTCGAGCAGGGCGTTTTCGGACTTTTCAACGCGGACGGCGGGCATAGATTGTCCGTGTTCGGCCCGTCAGCGCGGCCGCGAGTGTGTGTCATGAATCCAGCCGGCGAAGAAGAGTTGATTGCCCGGTGCCGCCGCGGCGACGCGGCCGGCTGGGATGAGTTGCTCGACCGGCATTACGACGCCGTGGGGCGTTTCATCTTCCAGCTCAGTCCCGATCTCACCCGCGAGGATGTCGAGGAAATCAGCCAGGAAGTGTTCCTCACGGTGGTGCGGAATCTTGCCTCGTTCCGCGGCGCGAGCGCGCTCCAGACCTGGCTGTTCCGCATTGCGGCCAACAAGGCGCGGGATTTTCTGGAACGCCGCCGGGCTGCCAAACGCGGTGGCGGCCGGCCGCCGGTTTCGTTGCAGGCCGAGGATCCGGAAACCGGGCTGGCCATTGACCCGCCCAGCCCGGCCGCCGGCCCGGACGAGTTGCTGGTGAGCGACGAGCGCGCAGCGTTGCTCCGCGAGGCGCTGGATCAACTCGGCGACCCCTGCCGCGAAATCCTTGAACTGCGTTACTTCGGCGATCTTAGCTACGATGAAATCGCCGCCGCGCTTTCGCTGAACCCGAAAACGGTCAGTTCTCGGCTCAGCAAATGCCTCGCCCGGCTCGAAATCGTGGCGGAATCGGTTTTTGCCGCGGAGAAACCGGCACGTTTTCCCGTCTAACTCATGGCCAATATGCCCGGCGAATCGAAACAGCACATGGAACGGCAACTGCGCGACTACGCAGCCACGCGTCGGCGGCAGGCCGGCGGGCCGTTTGCCGTGTCGCCCGCCGTCCGGCGCGCCGTGCGGGCCGAAGTGGAGCGTCGTGCGGCACGGAACGAACCGGCAGGCAGCGTTCCTCGGTGGCTGTCGTGGTTCTGGCCGCGTTTTGCCGCGCCTGTGGCCGTCGCGGCACTGCTGGCGATTTGCGGCATCGTGTGGTGGCAAGGCAACCGGGCTTCGCCACGGCCGGCCGAAATGGCAAAAAACGAACTGTTGGGAACGGCCGGCAAACCGCTGCAGCCGGTTCCCGAAAAGAAGCTGCTTGAGCAACTGGCGAACTCCGACCGCAGATCGCCATCCACAAGGGCAACCCTGGCGGATGAGCCGTTAACCGACGCCCTCTCGAAGGCCGCGAGGAAAGAGATAACGGATAACGCGGCAAGCGAGGTCTCGCCGACCGCGCCCGCGGTGGCGCCGTCTCAAACCACAGAACAAGCGAGGTCGGGCCGGAGCTACGCCTACGGGGGACCACGGCCGGCCGCGGAAGTCCCACCAGCCGCCGCGCCACCGCCAGCGCCTTCCAAGTTTTCTCCCCACGCTCGCTACGGATTGGTTGCCAAGCCCGCGCCCGGAGGGAGCCCATCCGACCTCGGTGTCGCGGCCAGCGGCAACGCCAATCAGCCGACGGCAGGTGGAGTCGAGGCGGAAGCCTCCAAGGTATTTGCCGCCGGGCAGAGCACAGCGAAGACGAACGCCGCCGGGGCATCAGCCGAGGACAAAATACGCATTTTGGCATCCGATACAGCGTCCAAGATCACTACACCACCAACTACAACGCAGGAGCGCTCCGCTGGAATCGAGCAGGGTGAGGGGCAATTTGCCAAAGCAAAGGAACTCCCGGCGTTGGCGGCAAATTCCCGCCAAGTCGAGCTGAACCTCGTAACTGACGAGAAGTTGACCGAAGGGCGATACGGGGAATTGAACCAGGCAGTTGAAGAACGGCAAAATTTTCAGAATCATGTGGTTACTCAGGCACTACGCCGCAACTTCAATTCGCCGCCGCGGCCGGACGTGTTGAACCAGTTCCAGTTGGTGCAGGACGGTGATCGGGTCCGGGTGACGGATGCGGACGGGTCGGTTTACGTGGGCACGCTTCACCTGGCAAATCAGGCCGTTCAGTTGCAGGGGTTGGCTGCCAATCAGGCGAACCGCGGTGTGTTCGCCAAGCACAACGAAGCGGCCGGCCGCGGCGGCCAAGGCGGCTTTGGTGGCGGTGTTGGCGCCGCCGAAACAGCCAACGCTTTGTCGCAAGCCGGCCATGGTGTCGCGCGGTATCCGCAACAGGCACTTTCCCAACAGGTGCTGACGGCGAACGAGCTGCGGGTGGATTTTACCGGCACGAACCGGAGTCTGAACGAGAAAGTCGTCTTCGATGGGCGATTGATCATCACGAATTTGTTGTCGGCGCAGAACGCGATTGCGCTGACCAATCAGCCGGCGCAGCAATGGCTGAACAACTCGTTGCTGCGCGGCCAGGCGGTGGTGGGGGGGCGGACGCGGTTGGAAATCAACGCCGTGCCGGCCGCCAACCGGTGAACCGTCACGGTGCGGGCGCGGGCGCCGCGAGGATCACCTCCCGGCCGTTTGCACGCAGCGCCTGGACCAAATCGGCTGGCGCTGCGGCATCGGTGACGATGACATGGACGTTCTCCAAGCCGCAAACGTGCGAGAGCGACTTGCGGCCGAATTTCGTGTGGTCGAGGCAGAAAATAACCCGCCTGGCCGCGCGCATCATGGCGAGTTGAATCTCGACCAGAAGACCGTGGGAGTTGCTGATTCCCTCCAACGTAATGCCGCCGGCCCCCATGACCGCCACGTCGGCGTGCATTTTGGAAAACGATTCCACGGCCAGAGGCCCAACGAGAACGCCCAGCCGGGGGTAAATCACCCCGCCCGAAACCACGATTTCCACCATGCTTGCGGAAGCGTAAAGGTTCGCCACCGGCAGGGAGTTGGTGATGATTTGGGGCTTCTTGGACTCGAGGTTGCGGGCCACGTGAAAGGGCGTGGTGCCGGCGTCAATGATCACGCTTTCGCCCGGCCGAATCAATTCCGCGCCGGCTCGACCGATCGTCTCCTTCTCCGCGAGTTGGTGGGTGTCGCGGGCGCTGAACGTAAACTCGTCCGAGCGGGGATTGACCAGCCGGGCACCACCATGAGTGCGACGAATGTTTCCGGCCCCTTCCAAGAAAGCCAAGTCGCGACGAACAGTGGATTGGGAGGCGTCAACCTCTTTGGAAAGCTCTTCAAGTGACGCAAATTCAACTCGTTGGAGGTAAGCCTCAATCCGTTGCTGGCGCTCTTCGGGCTGCATGGTGAAGCTACATTTGGAAGATTTTGGAATATTTTGCAAGGAATATATTGACAATCTCTCACGGTTTGCCAGAATTACGCCGTTTTCATGGCTAATCCAATGCCCAACACGCACCGCGCGGTGATCGAACACCTGGTTCGACAGATCGTCTATGAGCGGCTTGGCAAACCATTGCCCCGTTTGGCGGCTGCCCCCAACCCGTTGGTGGTGAACATCAGCGCGCGACACTGTCACCTCACGCCGGAGGCCGTGGAGGCGCTGTTCGGCAAAGGTCATCAACTGACAGTGCATAAATGGCTTTATCAGGACGGCCAGTTTGCAGCGAAGGAAACGGTGACACTGATAGGTCCCCGCAGCCGTGTCATCTCCAATCTTCGCATCCTCGGTCCGTGTCGGACCCTGAACCAGATCGAGCTGGCCTACACGGACTCGGTGGCGCTCGGTTTTGACATTCCGCTCCGGCTTTCCGGCAACATTCAAGGCACGCCCGGAGCCATGCTGATGGGGCCGGCGGGCTTTTTTGAAATGGAGCAGGGCGTCATTCGCGCCGCCCGGCACGTTCACATGCACCCGGATGACGCGGCCTATTACGGGGTGAACAATGGCGGTGAGATGAAACTCCGCATCGGCGGCGCATGTGCGCTGGTGCTGGACAAGTTGCTCTGCCGGGTGGACAAGAGCTTCAAACTGGAGGTCCACATTGACACGGATGAGGGAAACGCGGCCAACCTCCAGCCTGACACCCCCTGCGAACTGACTCGATAATCCCGCGCCGGGTTTTTGACCATCAACTCTCAATAATTAATCCCTAACTAACTATGAGCGAAGCACTCGGAATGATAGAAACCAAAGGCTACGTCGGGGCCGTCGAGGCCAGCGATGCCATGGTCAAGGCCGCCAATGTGAGCCTGGTGAAAACCATCCCCATCGGCGGCGGCTTGATCACCGTGCTGGCCAGAGGCGACGTGGGCAGCGTCAAGGCGGCGGTGGACGCCGGCTCCAAGGCGGCCGGCAAGGTGGGGGAACTCATCAGTTCCCACATCATCGCCCGGCCGCACGACGACCTGCTCAAAGCGTTCCTCGGCGAACCGGCTCCGGCAGCCCGCGCGAATCGTTAACATTCTCACTAACCATCAATTCTTTGCTTTTATGGTTCAACAAGCGATCGGAATGATTGAATGCAAAGGCCTCTGCGCGCTGCTCGAAGCCAGCGACGCCGCCTTGAAGGCGGCCAACGTGGCCTTTGTCGGCTGGGAAAAAATCGGCAGCGGGTATGTTACCTCGTTCTTTCGCGGTGACGTGGCGGCCGTGAAAGCCGCCACCGATGCCGGCGCCGCCGCCGCGGCCCAGGTGGGCCAGGTCGTCAGCGTCCAGGTGATCCCGCGCCCGCACGAGGGACTCTCGGTTCTTGGCAAATGGCTCCAGCAGCCGTGATGGACCAGGCGCCCGGCATTGGCTGCTCTGCGCCTTGTGGCATGAAGATTCTTGTCGCCAACATTGGCTCGACCTCGCTCAAGTGGCGGCTGTTTGATTTTGCGGACGGCCAGGAACGCCTGCTGCACAAGGGCGGCTTCGAGCGGGTGGCCGATTATGCCCAGGCGATCGAAAACTGCCTGGCCGCGCTTAAAGCGGACCGGGCGATCGCCAGCGAAAGCGATCTTGCGGCCGTCGGCTTTAAGACCGTGATCGCCAGGAATGTTAGCGGGTGTGTCCGAATCACCGAGGAGGTGCTTCAAGCGATGGAAGCCTACAACGGCCTCGCTCCCGCCCACAATCCGCCTTACATCACCGGCATCCGCCTGTTCGCGCAGCGCATGCCGCGAACGCCGTTGGTCGCCCTGTTTGAAACCGCCTTCCACCAATGGGCGCCGGAAGCCGCCAAACGCTACGCCGTGCCACAATCCTGGCATGAGATGGGGGTTCGCCGTTGGGGGTTTCATGGCGCCAGTCACAAGTTCATCGCGGAGCGCAGCGCGCAATTGCTCGGCCGTGACGACGTGGCTCGCCGGGCGCAGAACCTTTATCTCGACCGCGGAGCAACCCTGGTCAGGAAGCCGGACCTGCGGGTTATTTCGTGTCATCTTGGTGGCAGCGCGTCCATCACGGGCATCCTGAACGGTGTTAGTATTGGCAACAGTTTGGGTATGAGTCCCCAGTCCGGCCTGCCTCACAACAACCGCGTTGGCGACCTGGATGCGTTTGCCATCGGCTATGTCATGCGCTCGACGGGGATTTCGCTGGAAGAGGCGGAGCGTGTTCTTTGCAAAGAGTCGGGTTTCAAAGGCGTGTCGGGCGGGTTAAACGACGTGCGCGATCTCCGGACCCAGTCCGCGCAGGGCAACGCGCCGGCGCAGACGGCGCTGGACCTTTTCGTTCACGAAACGCGCCGCTGGATTGCGGCCTATTATTTGGAATTGAATGCCGCCGATGCGCTCGTCTTCACGGGCGGCATTGGCGAGAATGAGAGTGGTATTCGCACCGCCATCTGCGCCAATCTCGACCGGCTCGGGATCGTGCTTGATCAGGAGCTGAATCAAGCCGTCCGGGCGCGGGAAGCCGTCGTCAGTTCATCCGCTTCCGTGGTGAAAATTCTGGTCATACCGACCAATGAAGAGCTCGTGGTCGCCCGTGAAACAAAACGCCGGCTCGAATCAAGCCAACTTTGATCAACCACCAACCTTAATCATAAACGAAAACATATGCCTCAAGCCATTGGATTACTCGAAACACGCGGTCTCGTTGCGCTCGTTGAAGGCGCGGATGCCATGCTCAAAGCCGCGAATGTGGAGCTGGCCGGCCCCATGACCCAGGTCGGCAACGCCCTCGTCACCGCCGTGGTTGTCGGCGATGTCGCGGCGGTGAAGGCGGCGACGGACGCCGGGGCCCAGGCCGTCAAGGCCATTCAGGGTGAAATCGTCAGCGTCCATGTCATCGCCCGCCCGCATCCTGATGTGGAAGCCGTGCTGCCAAAACGAAAGTAAGCGTGCCATCGGTGAATGCCGCGGCATGGGAGGGTGACCTCCCCATGCGCGGCAACCGTCCACCAACCATGTTTCTCGCCAAAGTCGAAGGTTTGGTCGTCGCAACCAAGAAGGACGCGGCCATGACCGGCCGCAAGTTGCTGCTGATCCGCCCCCAGTTGGTGGACGACAAGGATCCGGGCAAATTTCGGCCGGGAACCAACACGATTGTGGCGGTGGACAGTGTGGGCGCCGGCGAAGGGGAGCTGGTATTGTTTTGCCAGGGCAGTTCGGCGAGACTGGCTGGCGGCCTCAAGGAGGCTCCCGTTGACGCCGTCATCATCGGAATTGTTGACAGTGTGGACGTGTTTGGGAAGCCGATCTACAACGCCAGGTCGGGTGGTTCCTAGGACCAACACTAAGTCACAGGCGGGAGAAACTATGAACCATCCTGAAACAATCCTGGTTGTGAGACTATGAACACAACGAGTTCCGTCAACGAAACGCTGATCCGCGATGTCGTCGCTCAGGTTCTCGCCCGGCTTGGCAAACCGCAGGCGAATACGGCTCAGGCCGGCAGTCCGACGCCTGCCGCCGGCCAGATGCCATCGCGTCCTGCCGGTGGCCGTCACTTTGGGGTATTCCACGACGCCAACGAGGCTTGCGCCGCGGCCCAGGAGGCGTATCAACAACTTTCCTCGAAGGGAGTTGCCGGCCGCCGCCAGGTGGTTCAATTGATCAAGGAGATATCCTTTTCCAAGGCCGAGGATTGGGGAAAACTGGAACTGGAGGAAACGAAGATCGGACGGTTGGCTCACAAGGTCGAAAAGCTTGCCGGCCTGCGGGCGGTCCCCAGTGTCGAGTTCCTGCATCCCTACGGTCTGAGCGGCGATCATGGAATCACGTTGGAGGAATATGCGCCTTTCGGTGTCATCGGCGCGGTCACGCCGAGCACGCACTCGATCCCGACCATGGCATGCAACATCATCAGCATGGTCTCGGCCGGCAATGCGGTGGTGTTCAACGCGCACCCCGGCGCCTACCGGTGCGCGCTCACCGCGGCACGCTTTTTCAACGAAGCCATCCATCGCGAGCTGGGCATTGAAAATCTCGCCTGCATCCTTGATCCTCCTACTCTCGAATCCTTCGCGGCCCTCGCCAAAAACGAGCATGTCAAACTCCTGTGCGTAACCGGCGGTCCCGGCGTCGTCAAAGCGGCCATGGCCAGCGGCAAGCGCGCCATCTGTGCGGGACCGGGCAACCCGCCCGTGCTGGTGGATGGCACCTCCTGTCTCGATCACGCCGCAAAATGCATCATTGCCGGGGCCGCTTACGACAACAACCTTCTGTGCATCGGCGAGAAGGAAGTATTCGTGGTCGAGCCAGTGTTCGACAAGTTCATGGCCGCGCTGGAAAAGCGGGGCGCCTTCCGGTTGAGTGACGCGCAGGTCGAACGGCTGGGCAAGGAGGCGTTTGTGGTTCCTCCCGGCCAGGGCGCCGGTTGCGCGCGACCGGTGGTCAGTCGCGATCTCATCGGTCGCGATGCGGCAACGCTGGCGCGGGTTGCCGGGGCCAGCGCGCCGGCGTCCACCGAGCTGTTGTTCGCGGAAACACAGGCTGACCACCTTTTCGTCGAAGAAGAGCAGATGATGCCTTTCCTGCCCATTGTGAAAGTTGCGAGCGTTGAAGAGGGCATCCAAGCAGCCAGAAAGGCCGAACACGGCTACAAACATTCGGCCATTATTCATTCCCATGACGTCTCGCATATGACCGACATGGCGAAGGCGCTTGAAACCACCTTGTTCATCAAGAACGGCTCCTGCCTGGCCGGTCTGGGGAATGGCGGCGAAGGGTATTCGAACTTCTCCATCGCCACCACGACGGGCGAAGGCATCTGTAATCCGCGCACCTTTACCCGCGTGCGCCGGTGCGTCATGGTGGACAAACTGCGGATATTTTGAAATGCCAGCAACTCGATTTGACTCAATGACCGCATTCCATTCAGACGACGCATCGTTCACCGGGGAAGGCGGCGGTCGGATTTGGAGCGATTGACCCATGCTGCTTGCCCGCGTCGAAGGCAGTTTGATCGCCACCCGGAAGCATCCCAGCTTCAACGGCTGGCGGCTCATCATTTGCCAGCCGATCGGCAACGACGGGGTTCCGGACGGCGTCCCGCAGGTGGCCATTGACCCGTTGGGAGCCGGCATGCATGAACGCGTGATCATATCGTCGGATGGTCTGGCGACACGCAAGGCTGTAGGCGACGAACACAGCCCCGCCCGCTGGATGATCGTCGGCATCGTGGATGAGCCGGAACGGGAGTTGTCGCTATGAGGC
The DNA here is from genome assembly GCA_021780105.1 of bacterium. Taxonomy (GTDB): domain Bacteria; phylum Verrucomicrobiota; class Verrucomicrobiia; order Limisphaerales; family J093; genus JAJXZJ01. The sequence goes on along the minus strand of JAJXZJ010000064.1, from coordinate 151,961 downwards.
TGGGCACGGTCATCGGACGGGTGACGTTGAGCACGGTTTCGCCCGAATTGCAGGGCGGCCGGTGGCTCATTGTCAGCCCCTTCACGCGCGACCATTTTCAGCACCGCCACGATCCGCCGTTGGGACTGAGCCGGGAGCCGTCGCTGGTGGTGTATGACAACATGGGCGGCGGTGTCGGTGACACGATTGGATTTGTTGAGGGACGGGAGGCAGCCATGCCCTTTGCAGGCCCGGTGCCGGTGGATGCGATCAACACCGCGATTGTGGATGATGTTTTTTACTCGCCAATGCAATGAAGACTGTGATTTCAGCCCGAGATATTGAAGAAATGGTCCGCAAAGGCGAAGACCTCAAGGCGCTGCCGGCGGATGCGATCCTGACCCCGTCAGCCCGGGACCGGCTGCGCGATCTGCTGGAGAACGGCCGCGTTGTCGCCAGACCGAAGGCCGCTTCGGCGCCTTCTATAGCGCCGGCGCCTGTTCCCGCGCAGGTCACTTCCAGAAGTCCAAGGTCGGAATTGGAGCTGCTCTTCAACTCGCCGGGAGTTCAATCGCTGAAGGAGCAGATCTGCGAGATTGGCCGGCGCCTTTGGAGCCGCGCGTATGTGGATGGCAACGGCGGGAACATTGCCATCCGGGTGGGTGACGATCTGGCGCTCTGCACGCCCACGCTGGTGTCCAAGGGCTTTATGAAGCCGGAGGATGCGTGCCTGGTTGACCTCGAAGGCAACCAACTCCTCGGGACGAAGAAACGCACCAGTGAAATTCTGATGCACCTGCAAATGATGAAGCGCCAGCCAAAGATGGTGGCTTCGGTGCATTGCCATCCGCCTTATGCGACGGCCTTCGCGGTGGCCGGGGTGGAGCCTCCCACCTGCATGATCCCGGAGTTTGAAGTGTTCTGCGCCGTGGCGCTCGCACCTTACCGCACGCCCGGCACGCCGGAGATGGGAGCCTTGGTCGCCGACCTGGTCGAACAACACAACACGATCCTGATGGCCAACCACGGCGTGGTGACGTGGAGCCACAACAGCGTCGAGGAGGCATACTGGCGGGTCGAAATCATCGAAGCCTATTGCCGCACGCTCACCGTGGCTGCGCAACTGGGCAAGCCACTCCAGACTTTTTCCAAGGAACACTTGAAGGACCTGCTCAAAATCAAGCAGAACCTCGGGTTTGTGGACCCGCGCTACGGTTTCAAAGAGTGTGAGCTGTGTGACAACGACGAATGGCGTCCGGGAGTCCAGTGCGCGGTGCCAGCGCGGGAACAGCCAGCCGGCCTTGATCCCGAAGCCGAAGCCGTGGTGCAGGCCGTGACGGATCAAATCATGGGGCGGCTGAAGTAACCGCGCAGACGATTGAGTCATGAAAGTAACGATCATCGGTGGCGGCGGGCGCGTGGGTTCCTGCGCCGCCTTTGCGTTGCAGTGTGGCAGCGTGGTGTCGGAACTCCAACTCGTGGATGCCAACCAGGCGGCGGCGGAAGGCGAGGCGCTGGACCTGCTGCACGGAACGGCATTGGCGGGCGACCAGCGGATTTACGCCGGCGATTACGCGCGGGCCGCGGACAGCGATCTATTCCTCATCACCGCGGGATTGCGCCGCAAACCGGACGAGTCGCGGCTTGACCTCATCAACCGCAATGTCGCGCTCTTTGTCCAGATTCTGGAGGCGATCAAGCTCGCCGGCCTGCGCAAGGACGCGATTGTCTTTGTGGTTTCGAATCCGGTGGACATTCTCACGCAGCTCGCCGGGCAACGGCTGGGGCTGCCCTGGCAGCAGGTGATCGGTTTGGGGACGATGCTGGACACCGCGCGCTTCAGCTCGTTCATCGCGGACGAGTTCAAACTTGCGCCGACCCAGGTGAAAGGCCTCATTTTGGGCGAGCATGGCGACTCCATGGTGCCGATCTGGTCGAGCGCCGCCGTGAACGGCCTGCCGCTGGCGGGATTGCCCGCTTGTTCGCCCGGCTTCCAAAACGCCGTCTTCGAGCGCACGAAAGGCAGCGGTGCCGAGGTGATCAAGAAGAAGGGAGGCGCAGGCTGGGCCGTCGCCGTCGCCATCCGGGACGTCGTCCACGCGATCGCGCTGAACCAACGACGGCTTTTGCCGGTGTCATCCTTGCAATGCGGTGCTTATGACCTTCGCGACATCTGCCTGAGCGTGCCGACGGTGGTCGGCCGCAGTGGCGCCTTGGAACATGTCGAAATCGCCCTCTGGCCGAAGGAGAAGCTGGCGTTGCAGCAATCGGCCAAGGCTTTGAAAGACACTCTCATCAAAGTGAAGATCTAGCGGGTGATGAAATCGCTCGACGCCAAGCTCGCCGAAATCCGCCGCAATCCTTCCGCGCGCGCCTTCATTCTCGCCGACGCGAAGGATGCGGACATGGCTTTCGGCGTCCGGGCGCCGGGGCCGCGCCAGTTCCTCTCGTCGCGCGGTGCGTGTGCGGCGCAGTTCTCCCCGGAGGTCTGGACGCGTGATGAATTTGGCAGCCGCAATCTGCCGGAGTTTCTCGACATCATCCGCGAGGTCACGCGGCAGGGACTCGTGGACATCATGCTCATGTCGGCGAGCGTCAACGAGCAGCTTGCCATCAAGGAAGGTCTGTTTCGCCAGGGCCATGTGACCCCGGCGGCGCGGGCCAACGACACCACGGATGTCTGGGCGGTGCGGCACGGCAGCTACACGCGCGAACCAGCCCGGCCTTTCCGCAGCGCGACCATTGACCACATTCAATGCGGCAAGGCCGAGTGCGAACGGGGCGACGGTGAGTTTCCCGGCGCAAACCTCGGCCTGTATTCGGTCACATTCGTCAATGACCTCGAGCAGGACCTGGCGACGCTCCAGGCGTTCAAGGAATTCCGCCTCGAGGCCGAGCAAAAGCGGTTTCGCTACTTCCTCGAAGTGTTCGATCCGAACGTGGCCAGCGGCGTGCCGCCCGAAAAGCTGGGCGAGTTCATCAACGACAATATCATTCGCAGCCTGGCAGGCGTGACCGAGGCCGGCCGGCCGCTCTTCTTGAAAATCGTTTATCACGGGCCGCGCCTGATGGAAGAGCTGGTCCAATACGACCCGAACCTCGTCGTTGGTGTCCTTGGCGGCAGTGCCGGCACGACCTACGACGCGTTCAAGCTGATCCACGACGCGCAGAAGCACGGCGCCCGCGTGGCGCTTTACGGCCGCAAGATCAACAACGCCGAACACCAGCTCGCGTTCATCGAAATGCTGCGGCTCATCACCGACGGCAGACTGTCACCCGAAGAGGCGGTGCGCGCTTACCACGGCGTCCTCCAGTCGCTGAAGATCCCGCCGAGACTGCCGCTGGAACAGGACCTTCGCCTCACCGATCAGGCCATGAGCTACGGCGGCAACGGCCGCACGAGCATGGAGGTTCGGAACAATCCGTTGGCTTCGCTGCCTGCACCGGCGAGCAAGCCGGACGCGTCGCCGGCTGCCGGCGGGAAGCCCTCTCTGCCGGTCACGGCAACCGGGGCGCCGGACTTTGGCGCAATGACGTCGGTTCAGCATCGCGCCTACGACGCCGAGCGGCTCAAGCGGAAGTTCGGCTGAGCGATTTTGCGGTCCGGGCGAAGCGTCTAACTATTGCCACTCGCACAGCGATTCAACATGTGCCGCCGAGCCATCGCGGAGCCAGCCGTCGAGTTGCGCCTGATCCTTGAGCTGCTGGCCGCGCCGGCGCGGGACGACGACGAAGCGCGTTGTGATTTCCGGCAACGCGGTCATGTCCACCCAAAGCTTCTCAAACTGGGCTACCGGGAAAACGTCCTCCTGTCCGTGGCCCCAGCGCTTCTTCACCTCCTTGATCGTGATGTAGGTGGGGACGCGGGCGGCGACCGTGCGCACCGCCGCGGCGACTTTCACCTGGTTGGCCAGGTCGTCGCGGGTCAGGCCGAAGGTGGCGAGCAGCTTGTCCACGTCAATCCAGCAGGTGTTGGAATTGTAGAAACGCAGGGTGAACTCGTCCTCCTCGCGCGGCATGGCGAGACCCTCGACGAGCCGCACCTGGCCGTTGACGCGCGCCAGGCCGCCGCCGTGGTCCTCCAGCCGCCGCGTGATGACTTCGAACGTGAGGCCGGATTCCTGCGCGAGATGCAGGCCGAACATTCCCGGGTCGGGATCGGCGCCCAGCGTGTCAATGTTATGCACCATCAAGTGCCGCAGTTGCGGTCGTCCGGCGAGCAGGCTGGCGAGCACGCCGTTGCGGAGCAGGTTCGGCACTTCAAACCAGTGGCCGACCGGATGCAGGCACTGGGGCGGGACGTTGTCCGTGTAATCGCCGCCTTCGCCGGCCGCGCGCGCCCAGTGGATGAGCGCGGCGTGCAGGCTGTTGCGGACCTTCTGCTGCTGCTCGTCAAGCAATTGCTGCGGCATTTCCTCCCACAGAAAACGCAGGTCGCGTTCCATCGGAATCAGGCGCAGACCGATGGCGCGGCCCGGTGACAGCAGCAGCGGACCCGGATAATCGTGGTTGTGCTGGCGTTGCAGGAATTCCTCGATTGCGGTGTGGGTCAGGTAGCTGGTGGTGACGAGGTGCGGCAACGGGTTCCCGGCCAGGCGTCCGACGCGACGGCTCTTCGCGAGATGCGTCTCAATGAACGTGCGATGCGCGCCGCCGAGTTTGCAGAACGGATGCAACGCCTTCACCACGCCGGCACCCTGCGTCCAGCGGCTGCCCACGCCGGCGGCCAGGGTGACGACGGCCAGTTCTCCGCGGGCCAGCGCGGCGCGACCGGCGGCGCGCAAGTCCTCCGCGAGCGGGCCGGTGGCATCCACCACGTCCGGGTCGTTCACGTCCCGGATGTCCGCGTTGGCGGGCAGGCGGTTTTGCGCCAGGCCGATCCGGCCGTTCTTCAAATCGGCCCGGATTTGTTCATGCTGGACGCGGTCGAAGCCGTTTTGCGCCAGCAATTCGGCCAGGCTTTGCGGCTGGTCGCCGCCGGTTTTGATGCGCGGCAGCAGCCGGTCGAAGAGAATCTGCATCATGCCGGACAGCTCCGGCCGCACGCGGCACGCGGCGCCGAATTTGTCCAGCTCCGCCCGCCGCGGGGCCGGCAAGGTCTGCGGATCGGCGCGCAGCCAGCGCGGAACGTGTAGCGCGTAATACGTCTGTGGTAGCAGGGCGTCTGGCCCGTGCAGCAGGTCGGCCCAGGTGCCGCGCTCGTTGATGGCGAAGTCATAGACGACTGGCTCCATGGCGAAGGGCAGGGCGGACTCGAGTTCGCGTTTGGCCTGCGACATGATCGCCTGCAGCCGCGCTTGGGCGTGCGCCTTGTGCTCCGGTGCGAAAATGAATCCCATGCCGCCGCCCGACATCCCGCCCAGCATCCAGAAGCCCCAGAAGTTGTCGGCAAACTCGGCGCGGACCCGGCGGATGAGCGTTTCGGTGAAATGATTGCTGGCCCACGGAATGATGGTCTGGAGCGGTGCAAAAAAATTTTGGGTCGTCAATGCCCCGATCCGGCGCACGTCGCCGGCGCGCAGCGCGGCTATAACGTCATCCAGAATCCGTATCGCCTCCTGCCGGCCGCGCCATTCGGCGGCCGAGCGAAGCAGGTATTTCTCCGTCACCATCTCAAGGATCGGGCCGACGTTTTGGGCCATGCCGCCGTGAACCAGCACCAGACTTTCCTGAAGCTCGCGCCGCGTTTGCGCCGAGGCGTCGTTCGAGCCGAGAATCTGGTGCGTCGGCATGAGCCGGCCGCGACTGATGCCGAATTCCGCGTCGCCCCGGCCGGCCAGCCCGCCGCAAATCAGTTTCATGCCCGGCCAGACGCCGCCGGAATCCTGCCAGCCGCCGCCGGAGCCGCCGAGCCATTCGCCCAGCAGCGCCCGCGCCAGCACCAGCCGGCGCTCGGATTCCTCCAGTGGGCCTTCCAACGACTTCGCCTGCCCGGTGGCCCGCATGCAAACGGAGACGAGCGAGGCCAGCAGATTCGTCGAGACGGCCAGGCGCGAGCCTTTGGGGATGTTGTTGACGTTGCTGATCAGCTCCAGTCCGCGGCCCGGGCCGACGACGCGCGCCAGCAAATCCGCGAGATTCTGGCCCGAACCTTCGATGCCCGGCGGCACAATGCCGGCGGCGATGACCGCGGCCTTGAGCAGACCCAGGTAATCGCGGGCAAAGTCGAACACTTCCGCGAGGTGTCTGATGTCGGCCGTCGCGCCGAGGTCCACGCTGGTAAGCCGCAGAACCGGCTCGTCAATGACGCGCAAATACGTCTCGACGGGTGGCCGCGGCTCGCGATCACGGCCGTGAACGCCCAGATCAATGGAGATATTCAACACCCGCGCGCCTTCCGGAAAATCCATGCCGAGAAAGAAAATGTCGCTCCAGCCGCTGTGGCTTAGGTCCATGCGGACGGGCGTCCGCTCGCGCAAAATCGGGAACGTCCCGTCTTCCGCCAGCCGCAACAGCTCGGGCCGCAGACGCAGTGGATGGTCGGCGGGATGCCCCATGCGAAACATCCATTGGTTGCCCGGCACCGCGCGGACACTGCGCCGGACCTGATCCGCCAGCGTCTGGAAGCCCAGTTGTTGGTAAGCCGCGGCCAGCGCGCTGGACACGCCGTCGCCGGGGCCGTCCGCGTTTTGCGCGGCGAGAAAGGCGTCAATCGCCTCCTCGAACCGGCGCTGAAGCAGATGTTCGAAGCCTGCAAACGGAATCAAGCGGTGACGCAATGGCGAAGGGCCGGCCGCCTGGCTCAGTTTCGACGGCAGATGGAAACGGTGCAACGCGTAGAGGAAGAACAACGCCCGCACTCGCTCGTAGAGGTTTTCACTCCGGCGACGGAAGGCGTCGAGTTCGCGGCACTCCGCGAGCAGCTCCGCCAGCGAGGCGGGTTGCGCCAGGGCGTCGAGCGATTGGTTGCGCACCGCGGGGTCGGTCGCGGTGATGAGGGAAACGAACCGGCTGGGCATGGTCGGGGGATGGAAGGTAAAACCAGACTTAACGCGCTTGCTGGGCAAGCAGTTCGACGAGGTCGGTCAGTACTTCGTCGCGGTCGTGGCCGGCGAGGGCAATGGCCAGTTGGGCGACCAGCAAACCGTATTTCGCGCCGATGTCGTAGCGGCGCCCGAGCAGCTCGCAAGCCAGGTAACGCTCCCGTTCCGCCAGCGCACTCAACGCCGGGGACAGTGCGATGCCGCCGGCCTGGCCGGCCCGGCTGACCGTTTCGCCAAGAAGTTCCATGACGGCTGGCGTGAGCACATGCATGCCGAAGAAACACAGGTAATGACCGGCCCGCAAACCGGGAACGACGAGTGTCTGCTCCGCCTGTGTGGGGGTGGGCTTTTCCACGACGGTTTCGATCCGGTAAAGCCCGGCGCGGTTGCCTTCAAGCTGTCCGCCGATGGTGCCGTAGAAGGGCAGCTTGCTCTCGTGCGTGGCCTGCACCGCTGAGACGCTGCAGTTCTCGGCCGCGGCCACTTCCACGAGTTGCTGGGCGCAGTTCTTCGCCTGGCGGCTGACGTATAAGTGATCGCCGACGAGCAACAGAAACGGGTCTTCCCCGGCAAAGGAGCGGGCACAGGCCACGGCGTGGCCGTAACCCAGCGGCTCCGGTTGCTCGACGAAGTCCAGGCGGCTGGCATGGGCACCGGCGGCGTTGCGGAAGGCCGCCTGATCGCCGGGATGAACCACCAGGCAAATGTCCCTGATGCCGGCTGCAAGGATTTCCTCGATGAGAATGCATAGTGCGGACTGCTGGACACCATTGCGGTCCACGAGGGTTTGAAGTGGAAGAGTGCGCTGATTCTTGCCGGCGACGGTGAGGATGGCTTTCTTGATATCCACGGCTTGTCTCGAGTTAGCGTTTGACGCCCCAAAACTGGCATGCACCACCGGGGGCGTCAACACATCCTAATACGCTGTCCATTCAGGGCTTGCCAGGATTCGACAGGGCTGGTTAGTCTCGTCATGTATGAATGTTGCAAATTTGACTCAACAAGACATCAAGCAAATCCAAATTCTGCTTGCCAAACGAGAGGCCCTTCAGGCCCGTTTTGATTGGATAGATGCCCAACTGGCGACCTACAATGGCGGCCGTCCCGCAACGAAGCAAACCAACAAGGTTAATTCGTCCAGTATCAATCGGCAGCATAAACGTGGAGCTTTAAAAGAAGCCATTATTCAATTGGTAAAAAGCTCCGACCAAAACGGAATCACCGTCAAGGATATTGCCGCCCGGCTCAATACCAACACCGGCAATATACATGTGTGGTTCACTTCCACGGGCAAATCCATCAAGGAAATCAAAAAAGTCGCCCCGGCCACCTACGCTTGGGCGAATTGACTCTGTTTTCCCAGCAGGACGGTGCGCGCGGGCTGTCAGATCACCCGCGCCCAAAGCACCTTGAGGTAACGGCTCTCCGGGCAATTGGACATGACCGGGTGATCGGCGCCGGCGCCGGTGCGGTCCAGGAATTGCAGCCGCCGGCCGGCCCGGTGCGCGGCCCGAACCGTCAGCCGCTCGAATTCTTCCGCGGAAACCAATCCGGAGCAGGAGCAGGTCACGAGCAGGCCGCCGGGGGCGGTGATCATCACGGCAAGCTGGTTGAGGTCTTCATATTTCCGCTGTCCCTCGCGCGTTTCGTCGCGGCTCAGGACGAGTTTGGGCGGATCGAGCATGACCACATCCCAGCGGGTGCCATTTTTGAACATTTGCCGGGCGTAGGCAAAGGCGTCGCAATGCACCCACTCGACGCGTGCCTGGTTCAGGTTTGCGTTGCGGCGTGCCTGGGCCACGGCTTTCTCGTCCAAATCCACGCCGGTTACCTCCGCAGCGCCGCCAAGCACTTTGGCGGCGAGCGAGAAGCCGCCGGTGTAACAACACAGGTCCAGCACCCGCCGATCCCTGGTCCACGCCGCGAACCGCCGCCGGTTTTCACGCTGGTCACAGAAAAATCCGGTCTTGTGCCCCTCGGCGAAATTCACTTCGTAGCGGATGCCATGTTCACGAATCTGAACGGTTCGCACAATGTCCGACGGGACTTTGCGGGTGGCGATCCCCTCCATGCGGGCGACGAGCGGGTCCACCTCGATTACGGCGCGCCTGGTGCCCAACCGGCCGTGCAAATGCGGCAGCCATTGGGGCAACCGCTGAAACACGCCGAGACTGTGAACCTCCAGGCTGAGCACGTCCGCGTAGCGATCCACGACCAGGCCGCTCAGACCATCGCCGTCCGAATGCACCACGCGGAATGCATCCGACTTTTCCGGCAGCCGCAGTTCCTTCAACCGTAAATCCACCGCGCGATCGAGCAATTGGATTAAATGATCCTCACCGACCGGTTCTTCGCCATGGAAGACGACACGCAACGGCACGCGCGCCTTCGGATTGTAAAGGCCGGCGCCAAACGGATTGCCTTCCTTGTCATAGACCGACACGAGGTCACCCGGCCGTGCGTCCGGCGAGGCGGACTTGAGCATCGCCGGGAACAGGCACGGATGAAAGCTGAACGTCCGCAACTGCACCCACGGCGTGCGTCGCGCGGGACCGGCAGGCTGGACAGGCGTTGCCGGCGAAACCGTCGAATGCATGGAAGTTGGCGGCCTATTGTCCAAGATGCTGGCGGGTGAGCTGGCCAATGTAGTAGTTCAGAAACGCGTCGCGTTTCGGCTCCAGACAGACGACCGCCGGCTTGCCGTGCGCCGGGTCAATCCGCGTAAAGCCCCGGTCGTCCACGATCAACGGCAACGTTTCCCGCCGGCCGAAAAACGTGCCCGGACTTGCGGCCTCGGCGGTGGCCAGTTGGTCGTGCAACGTCATGCGGGCGCCGGGACTGTCGAGCCAGAGCCGGTAAAGGGTTTCCAGCGACCGCGTCAGCGGCGAATCATACTTGCGCACGCGGTCACGCTCTTCCTCCTTCAACGTCACCAACGTCGTCGCGTCCAGCGGCACAATGGTCAGCGGCAGGCCGGCCGCGTAAACGAGCTGGGCGTCGGCGGTCGCGGAAACCACGTTCCATTCGGCGATCGGCTTTTCATTCCACGCGCTACGATAGATGTTGCCGCTCATCAGGACCACGCGCTTGACCAGCTTGCCGAGGTTTGGTTCCCGGCGCAGCGCATCGGCCACGTTTTGCAGCGGTCCGACCGCGAGCAACGTCACTTCGCCCGGATGCTTCCGGATTGTCTCGACGAGAAAATCCGCCGCCGGCTGCGCGATCGGTTTCAATGCGGTGAAATCCTCAGCCCAGGCAAACTGATAATCCCGGCCGCTGCCGGTTTGACGTCCCACTGCCACCGGGATGTCGTCGCGCCCGGTCAAATGCAGCAGTTTGCAGGCGATGCGGGCGCGGGCCGGCGTGTTGCCATCGGTGATGGTGACGCCCAGCGGCTCGAACTCCGGATGCGAGAGGATGAACCCCAGCGCCCAGGCGTCGTCAATGTCGCCGCCGATGTCGGTGTCGAGGATGATCTTCATTTTCCCGGCCTGCGCAGTGAAAACCAAGCCGATGGCCAGCACGGCGACCAAGCGTGCAAGCGGGCGGAGCAGGGCGCGGAGCGCGATTCGTTTCATATCATGTTTTCCATCGGGCTGGATCAGACGCCTCCGCGAGACCGTGGCGGACGGCAATTGCCGGATGCTAGACCGCCTTGGCCGGGTGACAAGACGGATTCGCCGGGCGCGTGGCCGGGGTTCCCGGGTCTATTCATGTCGCAAGGCTTCCACGGGATCCATGCGGGCGGCGCGGAACGCGGGATAAATGCCGAAAATGATGCCGACCAGCGCGGAGATGCTGAACGCCACCATCGGCGACCAGAAGGTGACGATGGTTCGCATTTCCGCGAAACGCGTCACCAACCAAGGAATGGTGACGCCCAGCGCGACGCCCAGCAGGCCGCCGGCGGCGGAAAGGATGACGGATTCGACGAGGAACTGGGTGACGATGTCGCGCCGTCTGGCGCCGAGCGCGCGGCGGATGCCGATTTCACGCGTCCGCTCGGTGACGCTGGCCAGCATGATGTTCATGATGCCGATGCCGCCCACGAGCAGCGAGATGGCGGCGATGGAGCCGAGGACGACGTTGAAAATCTGCTTGGTGCGCTCGGCCTGCCGGAGCATTTCCAAAGGTACGATGATCTCGTAGTCCAGCTTCAGGTGGTTGTGCCGCATCAGTTCCTTGATGGCGTCGGCCACGGGCAGCACCTGTTCCGGGCCGGCCACCTTGACGGTGACCTCATGAAGCTGGATGCGTTCCGCCTCGAAACTGCCGGAACGCCGCTTCATCAGGATTTCACCGTAACGGGTTTTGGCCGTTTCCAGCGGGATGAACATGCGGTAGGCGGCGCCTTTGCCCGACGCTTCCGCCGCGGTGCGCCGGCCCTGCGGCGCCATGATCCCGATGACGCGGTAGTAATCGCCGCCGCCGCGCACGTCCCGGCCAAGCGGCGATTCGAGTGGAAACAACACCGGCACCATCTCGGCGCCCAGCACGCACACGTTCGCGCTGCCGGCCATTTCCTCGTCGCTGAAAAACCGGCCCCGGACGACGTGCTGGTTGCGCATGGCCGGATACCACGGGACGGTGGCCTGAATCTCGCAGTCCACGCGCCGGCTGATGTTCCAGACGTATTCGCTGAGGGTGCGCTCGGGCACGAGGACGGTCACGCCGGGGATGGTGGACTGGATGCGCTGGAGATCGGGGTAGGTGAGACCGTATTCGAGGACGTAGCTCTGGCTGCCCTTGTCCGACACCTTTTGTTCCTCCGGCGGTTTGACGCTGCGCAGAATGATGTTCTGGCTGCCGAGGTTTTTGATTTGTTCCTGCGCCTCAAAGCTCGCGCCTTCGCCGATCGCCAGCATGGCGATGACCGAGCAGACACCAAAGACGATACCCAGCACCGTGAGCAACGACCGCAGCCGGTGCGAGGAAAGGTTTTTGAAGCCCAGCCGCACGGCACGGCTCAGGTGCGTGAAGGGCAGGGCGCTGGCCGGCCCAGCCGCAATGGAACTAGTGGCGGACATCGCTTTCAACCTGGCCGTCGTGCAGGCGGATGGTGCGGCGCGCGTGGCGGGACACGGTGGGGTCGTGTGTGACGAGAATCAGTGTTTTGCCCTGCTGGTGCAGTTCGTCGAAAAGGCCGAGAATTTCCGCGCCGGACGTGGAATCCAGATTCCCGGTCGGTTCGTCCGCCAGAATGATGAGCGGGTCGTTGACCAGGGCGCGGGCGATGGCCACCCGCTGCTGCTGGCCGCCGGAAAGCTCGAACGGTTTGTGTTCGAGCCGGTGGCCGAGTCCGACACGCTCCGCCAGCCTGCACGAACGCGCACGGCTCTCGTGCTCGGGCAGGCCCTGATAATAGAGGGGCACCTCGATGTTTTCCACCACCGTCAATTGCTGGATCAAATTGTAGGACTGAAAGACGAAGCCCAGCCGGGTGCCGCGCGTGGTGGACAACGCGTCGTCGTCCAGTTGCGAGACATCCTCGCCGCCGAGGCAGTAGCGGCCGGTTGAAGGGCGATCGAGACAGCCGAGCAGGTTCAACAGGGTGGATTTGCCGCAACCGGACGGCCCCATGATGCTGACGTATTCACCGGCGTGGATGGCGAACGAAACCTCGCGCAACACCGGCACCGTCACCAGCCCGATCTGGTAGGTCTTGCTGACGGCCTCGAACTGGACGATGGGCGTGGACACAGGCGTCGTGAGCATCAAGCCTTGCCGGCGGCCACGGTTTTGGCCGGCGCGGCGGGAGTGGCGGGGGTGGGCTTCGATTTGTCCGCCGGCTTCGCTCCGGGAAGCCGGCCGCCGCCGGGAATGCCTTCCTCCGGCGGGCCGGAGTCCGGCGGGTGGAGCAACACTTTTTCGCCCTCCTTCAGCCCTTTTTTGATCTCAATGAATTCGTCGTTGAACTGGCCGGCCTCCACCTCGCGCATTTCGGGTGTTCGTCCCGACGCGACGTAGCACACTTGTTTGCCTTCGTGCGGTGACATCGCCTGTAGCGGCACGTAGGCGACGTCCGCCAGGCGGTCCACGAAGATCTCCACCTTGGCGCTCATGCCGGGCTTGATCCAGTCGTGCGTGCCGTTGATCGTGATCGTGGTGAGGTAAACCTTGAGGTCCGGATTCATCCAGCGGTTTTGTGAGTCGGGCAGGACGCCGACCTTGGTTACTTCGCCGTCGAGCATTTCATCGGGGAAAGCATCCACGGTGATGCGTGCCTTCTGTCCCTTCTTGACCTTCTTGATGTAGCTCTCGTGGATCTTCACCTTCACCGACATTTTCGTCATGTCCGGGATGGTGATGATGGACTGGCGTTCGCGCACGATGCCGCCCTCGCGAATGCGTTCCTGGTCGCCGTAAAAGAACATGTCGTCGCCGCCGCCGCCATAGACCACCAGGCCCGGCTTTTGGGCGGTGATGACGCACTTGGTGATCTGGTCCTTGAATTCGTTCCGCTGCTGCAACTGCACGTCATACTGGCCCTGGGCGGAGCGGAGCTTGGCCTTCGCCTGGGCGAGTTTGGAAACCGCCGCCTTGCGGGCGCGGTTCAACTCGCGCACGGCCTCGGCATACTTGGAAAGGTTTTCCTCAGCGGTGCGGGTGAACTCGTATTTCAGATAAAGGTCGCGCGCGGTCGCCGCCGTCTGCACCTTGAGACGCGCGTTTTCGTAGGCAATTTCGTCCCGCTGTTCGTCAATCTTGGTGACAAAGCCCTTTTCAAACAGCCGTTTGGTTCCCGCCAGCGTGGACTCCGCCTGGCCGGCTTCCTTCTGCGCCACCTGCAGGGCGTCCTCCAGTTCGCGGATTTTCTGCTTTGCCTGGCCGTCGCCCAGCTTGTCCATGTTGGCGTATGGCATGAAATCAACCGTCTCGCTGTCGGCGGTTGCGGTCGCTGAAACCGGCGCCACCGGCTTGGTCTTCGGTCCAGCCGCCGCCGGATTGGCGGGCGGCGGGTCGTCGTTTCCAGCTTTGGCGCCAGCAGTTGTTGCGACCGGCGGCGGCAAAGCCGACTGCGGTGAGGTGTTCGTTGAAGCCGGATCGGCGGCCGGCAGGGCTGCTGCACTCAAGGCCGAATTGGTTCCCTCGGCGGCGAACTCCCTTTCGAGGCCGAGCTGGCCGACGATGTTCTCCGCCACCTGGTCGCCGAGAAATTTGGCAAAGTCCATCTGCGCAAACCGCACCTTCTGCTCCGCAGCCTTGATGTCGCTCAGGTTTTGGTTCAACTGAATGTCGTAACCTTGTTGCGCGTCCGTGAGCGACGCGGCGGCGGACTGATATTGAATTTCCTGCTGCACGAGCTGCTTGCGCAGGTCGGAGGAGTCGAGTTCCACCAACACCCTGTTGGTGCGGATGTCGTCGTCGGTGACCTGGTAGCCCTCCTCGACGATTTTGAGGATCTTGATGCCGTTGTAGCCGACGCGGACTTCGCATTTGATCTCCTGCGATTCCAGCGCCTGGATGCTGCCGCCCTCCAGCACCGAGATGTCGAGCGGGCCGCGGCGGGCGGTGAAGGTGACGCCGTTGCTGGCGACCGGGCCGGCACGGTGAAAATAGACATAAGCGAGGGCGGCCAGAATCAAAACCGCTGCGAAGCGCCAGCGCGGCCGGCGGCGCAACCGCATGAGAAAGTCATTGGGATTTGCCATTGGAAATCTCCTGCCAATGGCCGTTGTCTTTGATGTAGAGGATGCCCATGCTGTTCCAGAACTGGAGCCGGGCAATGGTGTGGCTCACGAGCGCCTGCGTGAGCTGGTTCTTGGAATCAATGAGCCATTCTGGGCGTCCACCTGGTCCTGCGCCCGCGCGCGGCCCAGCTCGGCCAGCAGGTTTTGCTCCTCCACGCGGCGTTCGGCCAGCTTCACGCCGATTTCGCTGATCTCGTAATTTCGCTTCGCCTGTTCCAGCGCCCGCAGGTTGTCGCGGACCTGGTTTTTGATGTCGTCTTCGAGCTGCACCACGGCGCGGGAGGACTGGGCTGCGGAGATGAGCGCGCCCCGGTAGTTGTTGCGTTCGGATTTGCGGTCGAGCGGCAGGTCCAGGATGAGACCGGCGTTCCAGTTGTAGAGTTCGGGCTGGGGCACCGGAAAACCGGAGGACTGGTTGGGTTTGCTGGTGATGCCGGCGCCGGCCACCAGATCAAGCTGTGTCTTGAGACTGTCGGCGGCGAGTTTGACGTGCCGGGTGGCGTCGTCCGCCTCGTCGCGGACGTTCTGGTAATCCAGCCGCGCCGCCAGCGCCACGCGGATGGCGTCGTCCTGGCTGATGTTGGGATGCCGGATGACCAACTGCTCCAGATCGTGATCGTCGAGCACGATCTTCGCATCCGTGGACAGTCCAAGCTGGATTTTGAAATTGTCGAGCGCCTGCTGGTAATTACGGACCGCGTTGATCCACGCGCTTTCGGCGCTCAACTCCTGTTGTTCAATGCGGCCGAGATCCGCCTGCGTCGTGCGGCCTTCCTTGCTCAGCGCGCGGGTGCGGTCGCCCATGATCTTGGAGCCTTGCCGGTTCAGATAGCTGTTGCGGACGGCGTCGCGGGCGCCGAGGACGCCGTAATAGGCGGTCGCAATCTGCACCGTGAAATTCTTCCGAAACAAGGTGAATGTCCGCAGCGCGTAGAGCAGGTTGCGTTCGGATTGGGTCAAGTTCTCCTGCTCCTGTTTGAATCCGTTGTTGCGCAGCAGCGGACGCGTGAACGTGCCGCCGAGCTGGGACCCGACCAGCGTGCTCGGCCCACCGGAGACAAACCGGGAAAAATCCGCCGTGAAGGCCGCCGTCACGCGTCCGATGTCGCGGATCAGCCAGCTCACGTTCACCACGCCGTGGCCGGTCACCTGGCTTTGTTCCGCAAGTGTGTCGGACAGGACGGGAATCAAGTTGGTCGGATTGTTCGGGTCTGGTTGGAAACTCTGGCTGGGCGCGTAATACTGCTGACCGCCGAGACTGCCGTTGCCGCCGGCCGAGTAAATTGGCGTAAACTGATAACGCGCCAGCGTGAGCGACAGGGCGGAGAGGTAAAGCTGCTCCTTGCTGGTCTGGTAACTCCGGCTGTGTTTCACGGCGATGTCCAGCGCCTCCTCCAGCGAAACGCGCCGGGCGCCCGCCTCCGCCGCGGCGGCGGTGCCGAGGAAATCCGCCGCCTGACCCGTCACCGGCAGGCCGTCGAGCGAAAGCTGGTTGGTCTGCTCGATGGTGAAATTCGTCTCCATGTTCGGCACCCTGGGCGCTTTGGCCGTGATGGCCTGATAAGCCTCCTTGTCCGCTGATTTCTGGTAATGCCCCGTGCTACAGCCTGCCACCCACAGCAGCGCCGCCGTCGCCCACGCCCACGCCGGCGCCGCCACACATTCGCCCGCGTGGCGGTGGCTTCGCTTGATGAACCATTTCGCTGCCATTCGTTTGTCTGCCAACCGGAGGATCGTTTGCCAATAATGCCTGACGTCCGGCGGACCGGTTTGGACTTTCAGCCAGTTAAACCCCGGCGGGCGCGAAAGTTGCCCGCCGCACCGCAACGCGCGGTGCGGAATATCCATTGGACAGGAATGACGCGCACCTGTCACGCCAGCCGGAGACGGTTTGCGGTGGGCGGCCGCCCGGCGCCATCCCGGCGATCGCCTTGATGTTCCAGGTCGGTTCACACCACCGGCACGCGCTTCTGTCTGTGGATTGCCAATCTCAAGGCCCCATGCCACAGAGCGATGTTTCGAGCTCCGCGAACTTACGACCGAGGTTGCGGAAACGATGACCGCTCTCCCGTTGGGAGAGGATGTCCGTCAGGCGGGTAAGGGGGCAGTGGGGATTTTGCCGTCGGACCCGGTGGCGTCGAGAGACACGGATTCCGGGATGTTCACAAACTGAATCCACAGCTATTCGTGCCCTCCGTGTCTGTGTGCCTCGGCGGCTTGTATCTTCGTGATTGCCCGCTTGGCTCGCTGCACGGCAGAGGCCAGGCTGGCTTCGTCTTCCCGCTGGCACGGGAAGACGAGGACCGGCGTCAAAAAGCTCGTGTCAGGCCGCGGTTCGTCGTCAGCGCGCTGGGAGCGGCGGAGCGCCGGGCGCCGGCGGCAGCAGGGCGAGAACGTCCTGCTGCTCCTGATACCATTCCTGGAGCGGGCGCGAGAGGAGTGCCACTTTGAAATCCTTGAAGTGGGCGAGATTCAAGGCGCTCTCAACCTCGTTTTTCAACGCCGTGTTCAAGTCGGATTTGGCCTCGGTGGCCCAGCCCTTGAATGAGCCGGTCTTTTCGTTCAGCGCCTTCGCGGCGGCGAGGCGGGTGTCCTGATCGTATTTGAACGCCACCACCTCCACGTAGCTCTTGTCCACTTTGCCTTTGATGTGCTTGCTGTCGTCCTTGGCCATGACCACGAACCTGGCCAGTTCGATGATGCGTTGCTCAAGCTTGGCCACGATATCCTCGTCGGCGACCTCGCCGTTCGCCTCGGTGCCAAGGTCGCGCGGCGCGTTTTCCAGGCGCTGGCAGACCTGCTTGATGACTTCCTGTTCCAGCTCCTCAAAACATTTCTTGCCGCGCTTGAGGATCAGGTCGCGATCTTCCTTGGTGAAGCTGTATTTCTTGTCGTCGAGACCGACGAAGGTCTGATAGTTCGTCGAGGTGAGCAGCCGTTCGAGCCGGGCGGTTAGATTGGTCGCGCTCAGGCGCGGCGCCACGGGCACGCCGGCCGGCTCGCCTTTGAGGTCGAGCTTGAGGTCCACCGGCAGAAGGGAGAACACCGCGCGGTCCACGCCGCCGAGCTGCTCGATCTGGGTGTTGAGCGCCTTCCAATGCGCGGTGAGACGCTCCTTGCGGTTGAGGTCGCCGACAAAGTCGAACTGGTTTTCGACGCGCAGCGACCGGGTGTCGGCCTTGAACCACGAGAGCAGGTCGCCGAACTGGCGGGCCAGTTGGGTCGCGTAGCCGGTGAAGCTCAGGTTCACCTGTTCCAGCGGCAAGCGGTCGTTTGGATTGCGCGGTGCGCGGGCGCGGATGAACGCCTCGATCACGTTGTTCGGCAGCAGGTCAACGATCTGGCCCATCTCGGCGTAGGCGTTGACGACCGGGTCCGGGCCGTAGTCGAACGTGCGCACGTCTCCGTAACGGCCGGTGTCGTCGTCGGTGGCGAAGAGGAGCTTGTTGGTGCGAGCCTCGGGGTTGTCGAAATAACCCCAGCGGATGGCGGCGCGGTCGTGCGGGAGCGGTTCCTTGACGGTGCGCATCCACCAGCCGATGAACACGGCGCCTTTGAAGACGGTGTATTCCATCATCGAACTGGACGCGAGCTTGTTGGTGTAGGCGTCTAGCGGCTTGCCGGCCAGGTAAGCCTTGAACCAGTCATCGAGTTCCTTCCGGTTGAGGGTGCCCGCGAGACTGCCGGCGAAATTGTGGCGCAGGCCCAGGACGTGGCCGACCTCGTGCGACACGGTTTCGCGGACGTAATCCTGCGAAACGCGCAGCACTGCCTCGTCAGTCAGTTCGTCGCTGGCCAGCAATTCCTGCAGGCCGACCGCCATCTGCCGCGCGAACGCCCGCGGGTCCACCTGGCAGCAGGGGGCGGAACTGAAGAATGGCACGCCGAACTGCATGGCGCCCTTTTTGTCATCCTTTTTCGCGTCGGCGAAGTCCACCATCTCGCGCAGCAGCACCCGTGCCCGCGCCTTGCCGAGGAAACCAAACACGCTGGTGATGTAAGCCTGGCCATGTTCGGACTCGCCGGTCAGCGGGTCCAGCAACACATCCGCGTAGGCGAAGCCGGCGTTGTCCCACGGCACCCATTGAATGATGTTGTGCTCCGCGTCCGGCGCGGTGACGCCTTCCGGCGCCTTCTCCGCTTGAACGATGTTGGTGCCGAAGGCGCGGTTCCAGTAAAGGATGCCGTCCTTCACCGCCTCGACGTAGTCCGCCGGCGTGTTCGCGGAATAATAGAAGACGATCGGCTGGTGGAGGTCAAAACGGGTGATGCGCGCGGAGACGCGGCCGGTGCCCGGCTCGATGTGGCCCTCGGTTTCAAAAAACTTCGTGTAACGGCCGTCCACGTTGCTTGGCTCCTTGCCGGCGAAGGCGCCCGGCTGGTAGGGCGTGATGAAGTAGCGCACCTCGTAGCGTTCTTCGAGGTTCTGGTCTTCCTCGCGGTTGCGCGCCTGGACACTCTGGCGAATCACCAGCCGGCCGCCTTCCTGGCGCATCGCAAACACCCGGCCTTCCGGCACCTCCAGCACGCGGTCGCGCGCGGCCAGGTTCAACAGGCCGCCTGCCGTCCAATCCTGCGTGAACACCCGGCGCATGCCTTTGTTGAAATCAATGACGACCTCGTCCGTGTCCTGGCGCACGATGGGGAAGCTCGCCAGCAGGCGCCGTGCCGGCAGGTCGTCCGTCACCACCAGCCCCTGGGTGGACTCATACATGTCCACGCCGTCGGGGAAGAGCTGGAAGCGCACGATCTTGCCCGCCAGCCCGTGGCTCGTCGCCGCCTGGGCCTGCGGAATCAGCGAGGCGGTGAACAGGTAATCCTTGCCGAACCCGGCCTTCGGAATGACCAGCAGAAACTGGTCCGCCACCTTCAAATCCGGCGCCACCGCCGGCGCCGCGTTGGGATCCGCGGCCAGGGTGCCGCCGAGGTTCAGGAGCAGAGAAGTTCCCAGCAAAATTGCCACGGCGGAATGGAGTCGTGGCATCCAGGTGAATCGTGATTTCATGTCAAACGCCGCGGAGCATGGCTTTCCGCCCGGCCGGATTCAAGCAGAAGTGGCGGCGCGTGTGAGAAAGACCGGGAGATCGCGATCTCGCTTGGGCGAAGATCAAGGCGATAAGCACTCGCCGCAAGGTGAGCTGCCGCGCGCCGCGGCGGACGTGGCGACACGCCGGCAATTTCAACCCTGGCTATTGGTAAAGCACCGGGTCTTTGCGCCAGTCCGTGTCCTTGTCGAAGCCGTATTCGGTTACGCGCGGACGCCGCTCGCGGAGGCGCACGGATTCGAGACCGAGGTAGTAACCTTGTGACGCCGGGTTCCGGCCGACGCATTCCAGGCGCAGCGTGTAGGTGCCTGGCTCCGGCCAGAAGTCCAGCAGATGGAACTCCTCGTTGACGACCTGCGGGCTGTAGCCGTCCATGACTCCGCCCAGCTTGACGCCATTGAGAAAGACTTGATAGCGGCCGAAATCGTAGGACTTCGTGAGGTTCAACAGCAGCCGCAGCGGTTCCTTCCTTTTCACCTCGAACGGAATCTCCACCCACGCGCCTCCGGCTTGTTTGGGTTGATAGAGCAGTTGCGGACCGTCGTAGGATTCGAGTTGCTGGGCGGTCGTTTCACCGGCGCCGTGATGCGCCGCATCCGCGAAATCCCGCGCGTAAGCGATCACCCGATCCAGGTTGGGCAACGTGCGTTCGCGAGCGTCCGGCGCGCGGGCGGTGAAGGTCGGCGTGCCGGTTTGATACCAAAACGCCACGCTGGCGTAGTCGTCTTCGCGCTCATTCCAACTGGTGGATTTGTGCTGCGGATTTTCGTCCGGCGAAATCCAGCCGAAGTGTTCCATGGTCACCTTGATGCCCTTGTTGAAGACAATGGGATCGTTCAGGTGCCAGCGGTAGGCGCTGGTGTGGCCGCCCACGATGCCCCATTGATCGAAGTAAGGCACGCCGAAGTAGGGCGTGCTGGTTTTCTTCAATCCCCAGGCGGAGAGGAAATAGTCTTCCGTGCCCGTGCCCCAGATCGAAGCCTTCGCCTCGCCGTCAATGTAGATTTTCTCGTCGCCCTCGCCGAACCACGCCGGACTGCGCGTGCGCACGGCGAGCACCGTGCCGACGTAATGGCCTTTGCCCTTGGTGTCGAGGATCACGTAATCCTTCCCGTGCTGGCACGGATACTCCTGCCGGTATTGCGCGTAGAAGTAGGGTGTGTCCTTCGGCAGCTTGTCCAGCTTGACCCAGTCAATGTTGTAGTAGAGCAGGCTGATGGGCTTGTCGCTCTGGTTGACGATTTCAATCCGCGCCGATTTTCGGAACGGCATCCGCCAGAAGGAATTGTAGGAATCGCCGTCCTCGACGACCACCGGCAGGCTGATGACCTCGCTGCGTTTGCCGAAGCAACTGGCGAAGAAATCGCCCACGGGCGCCTCGACCGCGGGCCGCGGATTGCCATCCCAATACATTCGCAGCAGCATCTCCTGATGGTTCGCGGAGCCTTTCGGCGCCCACGGCTGCGGTTCCGGGCCGAGGAACGTGAGCCAGATGTGCGTGATCGCGCCGGGGCCTTTTTCGTCCAGCATCACGTGCGTTTCGCCGGGCGGGACGTTGAAGTTGTCCCAGTTGCTGGCCTCGTCGAGATCGCCGCGCGGCTCGGCCTTGGGATTGATCTTGCGCTCCGACGCCGGCCCGCGGCGCACCTCGCCGATGCGCATCGTGGACGTGGCGCGCATCGAGCGACCCGACTGCGGCCTGGCGAGGTCATCCATCACGCCGGCGCGTGCGACCTGCGCGGTGAGAAGGGCAATGACGACTGTGTTCGCGGCCAGCCGGAGGAAGCGGTTCAATCCAACGATTTGTAAGTTCATGGCAACTCGAACTCAGTTTGCCGCCGCTCGTGTGCCGCGGGCAAGCAACCACCTCACGGCCGCGAGAGTTTCCTGATCTGCTCCGCCACGATACTCCGTGAGCCGGTCGGCGCGCACTCGCTGATATTGCCGGCGGACAAGTTCAGCGCCCGCCGGCGTCTCGCCGGCCAGCCACAACGGTCGCGGCGCGTGCAACGCCAACATGCCGGGCACGTCGCCGTATTTGGCGCCGCCGGGCAGGAAATTCGGATCGCGCAGGTCCAGCACCTGGCCGAACCGGAAGCTGCGGGTGTCCACCGCCGCCGCGCCGATGCCGTCCTCGCCGACCGCGCACGCCGCCGCGACCCACGGCCCGGCACCCGCCAGAGCGACGACGCTGACGCGCCTGGCACTGAATTCCGCCTGCGCAATTTTCACGACGGTGAGGATGTCGTGAACGCGCTGGGCAAACAGCGAATCGTTGTAGCCAAACGTGTAGGCCGCCGCCTCGCGCGGATTGTTCACGCGCCGCGTCTGGGTGACCGGCTTCCCGTCGGTCAGAAATTCGCTCTGGAACAGCAGGTCCACGCCGATGACCGGCGCGCCGGCGGCGAGCAGTTGTTGGATTTCGGCGCGCGTTTCGCCATCGGCCGCGAACAAGCCGGTCTTGCCGTCCGCGTCAATCCAGAGCACCGGCGGGCGCTTCACGGATTTTGGCCGCAGGATCACCGCCGGCAATTCCTCGTTGTGCGAGCGGTTGCGGACGAGGCCGCTTTCCTCGGTAAAAACGCCGTGGTCAACGCGATTCCTGGTCTGCCATTCCACGTCGCCGACTTCGCTGAGCGTCCGGCCGATGACGATGCCGATGCCGCCGCCGAAGGTCTTCTGAAACGCCGCCCGCGATTGCTCGGCCGCGGCAAGGGATTTCTGCGCGTCGTCGTTCAGCCAGCGCAGCAGCTTGCGCTCGAAGTCTGGCCCGCCCGCCGGTGCCGGGTGCTGGGCGTCCCACACGGTCAACTCGGCACGGCTGAGCCGGTGGTAATCGCGTTCGACGATCGGTTCCTTCGCGCCGAGGTGAAGTTGGCGGTCCATCCACGCATACATCGCGGCGCGGCTGACGGCATTGTAGTTGTGGCCGAATTCGAGATGCGGCGCGAGCATCACATTTTGCGGCGCACCGAGCATGGCGAAAAGTTGCTGCAACTGGGGAAAGCCTTTCGTTGGCATTTCCTTGGTCCAGTCGTTCGCGGCGGTCATGCCGAGCGGCTTGGGGGCGAAGAGCGCGGCGAACTCGACGTTGCCGGTGCGGACGCGCAGGTCGCAGGCATTTTCACAGGTGCAGCCGCCTTGCATCGCGGTGGACACCATCACGGCGGGGAAGGCCACGGCGGGCCGCGGGTCCAGCGCGCACAGGATGAATGTTTGCGTGCCGCCGCCGCTGGCGCCGGTGACCGCCACGCGCTGCGGGTCCACGTCCGGCAGGCTCGTGAGGAAATCCAGCGCGCGGATCGAGTCCCACGTTTGCAGACCCATGACGCTCTGGAAATGCGCCTCGGCCTGCGGGCTGAACAGGCCCCAGTTTTCCGTGGTGTTCATCTCCGGCCGCTGTTTCGAAAAACCGTGCGCCAGCGACTGCGGAATTTGCTGGCTGTCGGCGTAGCCGATCATGTCGTAGAGGAACACCACGCAGCCCAGGCGGGCGAGTTCCACGCATCGCGCCTGGAGAATGCTGCGCCCGCCTTCCTCGAAATGTTCCGCGCCGGCGGCGATTTCTTTTCGCACGCCATCCAGGCCCTCGTCATGAAACCGGCCGTCGTCCCAATGCCCGTGCGGACAAAGCACCGCCGGATGCCGCCCGCCGGTCTTGGGGCGGAACAGGCTGCCGGTGACGAAAAAGCCCGGCACGCTTTCGAAATACACCCGGTCCACCGTGTAATCGTCGCGCTCGACGCGGCCGTGAATCACGGCGTTCAGCGGCGTTCGCGTCGGCATCGGCCACAGGTCCAGCGCCACAAGCATCTGCCGGCGCACGCGCTCGGCGCGGTGTGCCCACTCGGTGGGCGACTTCGGTGGCGTAAAAGGAAAGTAGCCGTCGAGGTCCTTGAGCGGTCCGAGGCGAACGTCGTCGGGCAACTGACCGGGCGGAAGCGCACGCGGGCCGGCGGCCGTGGCTGACAGTGCGAGGGCGAGGAGAAAAACCGTTGCGCTGATCCGCGCCAGGCTGAGTCGTCCAGAGGTCATGCCCGGCAACCTAACCAAAGGCCGCGCCGCCGGCCATACAAAATGACCACGTGTGCGGCGGCTTGCGCGGAGTGCCGGTCGGTTGGCTCAGAAGTAATCCGGTTCGTTGCCAGCCTTCCACTTGATGTTGCAGCCCATGCTTGGCTTCTGGTTGGACGAAACCGGCTGCCCGGCGAGCACGGCGTCCACTGCCGCGCGCAGATGGCGGCCGGTGACCGGCAAGCCGTTGCCGGGGCGGCTGTCGTCAAACTGGCCGCGGTAAGCCAGCCGCCGTTGCGCGTCGAAGAGAAAGAAGTCCGGCGTGCAAGCGGCGCGGTAGGCGCGGGCGGTTGCCTGCGTGGCGTCGAACAAATATGGAAACGTGTAGCCGACGGCGCGCACTTCCGCCGCCATTTTCGCCGGGCTGTCTTCGGGATAATCCTCGACATCGTTGGCGTTAATGCCCACGACGGCGACGCCGCGTGCCTGGACGTCGCTCGCGAATTGGGCCAGGCCTTCGCGCAGGTGTTTCACGTAGGGACAATGATTGCACATGAAAACAACGACGAGCGCCGGCGCGGCGGCGAGGTCGGCGAGTCGGACCGTTTTGCCGGCCGTGTCCGGCAGCGCGAAATCCGGGGCCGGCGTTCCCAGCGGCAGCATGGTGGAAGGTGTCAATGCCATGCGGACAAAATGGAACCGCCCGCCGGATTTGTCCAGCGGGCGGTAAAACGTCAAACGCGTCCGGTTTCCTGCGGCCGCGGGCGTCAGACTTTGCCCATTTTTCTCAGCGCCTCGAAGTTGCGGCGCGCGGCGTCAACCGGGTCCTTGCTGCTCTCGTGCTCCACCACATAGACCTGCGTGCCGCCTTGGCTTTCGCACCAGGCGAAAACCGCCGGCCAGTCCACCTTGTCTTCGCCGATCACCGCTTCCGGGCCGCCGCCACTGGCCTTGATGTGGATGCTCCGCGCGCGGCCGGGATATTGTTTCAGGACGGCCACCGGATCGGCTCCGCCGTCACGGCAGTTGCTCGTGTCGAGCTGCATGATGACTTCGGGTTTGGTGTTGCCGAAGAAGATGTCCCAAGCCGACTCGCCGTCGAATTTCTCGAAGTCGTGGGCGTGGGCGTGATAGCCGACGAACTGCCCCTCCGGCCGAACTTTCGCGGAGATTTCGTTGAACAGCTTCGCGTGCTCGAGCCAGGCCTGCTTCGACTTGCCCTCCATCCAGGGCACGATGAGGAAGCGGTTGCCGATGACGTGGTTGAACTCGATGGTTTCCTTCAGCTTGTCGCCCTGCACGGATTCGTAGGGCGTGTGTGTGCCGCACGCCTTCAGCCCGTTGTCATCGAGCATCTGGCGCAGTTCTTTCGCGCTGCGGTCGTAATAGCCGGCGAACTCGACGTGCTGGTAGCCGATCTTCGCGACCGCGGCCAGCGTGCCGGGCAGATCCTTGGCGCATTGATCGCGCACGGAATAGAGCTGAAGTCCGACCGGAATCTTCCGGCCGGAGGCGGTTTGCGCGATGGCCTGAAGACCGAAGGCGACCCCGGCGACGCCGACGGCGCCCGCGCGGAAGAACTCACGACGGGAAAATGTGGAGGATGAAATACGATTCATGGCTGGATATTTTTCCTTGGTATTGACCGAACATTTGGCATTGCGGGCGCAAAGCTACGCCCGCCGGCCTTTTCCGGTCAAGACCAGCCATGCAACGCCATCGCCTCAGCGCGACAACCGCAGCGCCGGGATTTCCGTGCCGAACCGCGCGGGATCAGTCAGGACAGCCGGCGTTGATGGGCACGCCGGCCGGTTCGTCGTTGGCCGCCACGAGATGGTTCGCCACCAGGAACGCCTCGACTTCCTCGCCACTGACGTCGGCCAGCATCCGGCCGTCAATTTCCACGCAGGGGCTAAGCGGCTGGCCGCTTTTGGCCAGCATCTCCTGCCGGGCGGCGGGATTGGCCATGATGTTGCGGTCCTCGAACGGCAGATTGTATTTGGTCAACACGGCCCGGACGCCGTTGCTCCAGCCGCAGGTCGGTTTCAAATAGGCAATGATCTTCGGTGTCGTCATAACGCGCCAATATTGCCACGCCTTCTGAATATAGCAAGTGTTGCTAATGGCGAGGCGGCCGGGTCAGGCGTCGGCCGGGAGTTTGCGGAGCATTTCGGCGGACGGCAGCGCCGCCAGGAGCGCGGCGACCGTGGCCGGCTGGCCGGGCAGGACGAACTCCGCGGCGATCTCCGCCAGCGGCGCCAGCACGAACCGGCGCTGGCCCGCCCGTGGATGCGGCAGGGTGAGCGCCGGGTTGCGCCGGGTTGCGCTGCCGAACGCAATGAGGTCCAGGTCCAGCGGCCGCGGCTCGTTCAAGACCTGCTTGGGCCGGCGGCCGAACGCCGTCTCAAACGCCTGAAGCCTGGCCAGCAGCGTTTCCGGTGTTTCACTGGCGCGGGGAAACAGCCCGACGACGGCGTTGACGAAGAGCGGCGAGCCGGGCGGGCAATCCACCGGCGTGCTTTGCCAGAGCGAGGAAACCAGCAGCGGTTGGTCGGACAATTCCTGGAGCCGGCCGATGGCGCGGCAAACGAGCACCGGCGAATCGCCAAGGTTGGAACCGATGGCAACGATGGCGATTTCGGATTTCGGAGTTTGGATTTCAGATTTACCGACCATCACGCTGGCAAACTCCATCTCGCAACCCGCAACCGCCAACCAGATTTATTTCAGCCCCAGCACATCCTGCATGTCGTAGAGGCCCGGCGCCCGGCCGACCGCCCAGGCCGCGGCGCGCAGGGCGCCGTGGGCAAGCGTGTCGCGGCTGGAAGCCTTGTGCGTCAGCTCCACGCGCTCGCCGTTCGCGGCAAAAACGACGGTGTGGTCGCCGACGACGTCGCCGCCGCGCAGCGAGTGAATGCCGATCTCCGCGGCGGTGCGCTCGCCCACCAAACCCTGCCGGCCGTGGCGCACGACGTCCTTGAGTTGCACGCGGCGCACGTCGGCGAGGATTCCCGCCAGTGTGACGGCGGTGCCGCTCGGTGCGTCCTTTTTCAAACGGTGGTGCATTTCCACGACTTCGAGATCGAAGCCGGGGCCGAGGATTTCCGCCGCCTTGCGCGTGAGCCAGAACAGCGTGTTGACGCCGGTGGAGTAGTTCGAGGTCCAGACGATGGGAATCTGCGCGCGCGTCGCCGTGATCTGGGACCTTTCCTGCTCCGTGTGGCCGGTGGTGCCAATGACGAGCGCCTTGCGCTGCGCGGCGCAGAGCGCGGCCACGCCGGCCGTGACCTGGTGAAAGCTGAATTCGATCACGGCGTCGCACTGCGCGATGCCGGCGGCGAGATCGTCACCCTGGTCAATCTGGCCGACGACCTGGAGTTCCGGGTGCTGGCGGGCGCAGGCGACGAGCGCCTGCCCCATGCGGCCTTTGGCGCCGACGATGATGATGCGGGTCATTGTGAGGGGCGAGGTGCGAAATTTGAGGTTCGGAGGTTGCGGGCTGCCGGGAAGCCGTCCGATGCCAGCGGTGCCATTATGGATTTCGAATTTTGCATTCTGGCGTTCACCGGATGACACCGCACGCCTGCAGCGTCTTCACCAGTTTCTCGTGGTTGGCCGGGCTGAGCGGCACCAACGGCAGGCGCAGTTCGTCTTCCATCATGCCCATCAACGCCAGCGCGGTTTTGACCGGGACCGGGTTGGTTTCGATGAACAGGTCCTTGAACAGCGGGTAGCAACGGGCGTGCAATTTCAGCGCGTCCGCCGGCTTGCCCGCGGCGAAGGCGGCGACCATGCGGCTCACGTCGCGCGGAATGACGTTCGACGCCACGCTGATCACGCCGTCGGCGCCCACGGCCATGAACGGGAGCGTGAGCGCGTCGTCGCCGCTGAGGATGGTGAACCTGGGTCCGCAGGCGGCGCGGAGCTGGCTGACGCGGTCCGCGTTGCCGCCGGCTTCCTTGATGGCGACGATATTGGCGTCCTCGCGTGCGAGCCGGGCCACGGTGTCCACGGCGATTTCGACGCCGCACCGGCCCGGAATACTGTAGAGCACAAGCGGCAGTTTGGTGGCGCGGGCAACGGCGTGGAAATGCTGGAACAACCCTTCTTGCGTGGGCCGGTTGTAATACGGCGCGACCTGGAGCGAACCGTCGGCGCCGGCTTCCTCGGCCGCCTTGGTAAGATAAATCGCCTCGCTGGTGGAGTTCGCGCCGGTGCCGGCGATGACCTTCACCTTGCCGGCGGCGAACTGCACGGCGAGTTTCACCACGCGGATGTGCTCCTCGAAATCCAGCGTCGGCGATTCGCCGGTGGTGCCGACCGGCACGATGCCGTCCACGCCGCCGCGAATCTGGGCCTTGATCAGACGCTCCAACGCGGCCTCGTCAATCTTGCCGTCCTTGAACGGGGTGACGATGGCGGTGTGGGTGCCGGCGAAATAACGTTGGTTCTTGATCATGAAGTGGGGCGCGGTGAGGGCGCCGGTTGGAGGTCAAAGTTCGATGCGGCCGTCAAAAACGAAGTCCGCCGGCCCGGTCAGTTTCACGTCGGTAAAATCGTCGTCGTGGCGGTGAAATCCGACTTCCAGCGTGTCGCCGCCCTGGACGCGGACCGCAACGGGCGACGTGAAGCCGTGAACGCGCGCCGCGACGAGCGCCGACGCCGTGACGCCGGTGCCGCAGGCGAGCGTTTCAGCCTCCACGCCGCGCTCGTAGGTGCGGACGCGAATCGCGTTGGGGCCGAGCAACTGGACGAAATTCACGTTGGTGCCGCGCGGCACGAATTGCGGGTGGCGGCGGACTTCGGCGCCGGTGGTTTGCACCATGGCGGCGTCGGCGTCGGGCACGAACAGCACCGCGTGCGGCACGCCGGTGTCCACCGAGTGAATCGTGGCCGGTCCGGCACGCAGCGGAACGGATTGGTTGAGGCGGAATTCCCGCGGCGCGGTCAAATTCACGGTGACGCGCTCGCCGGCGAACTCCGCGCCGATGACGCCGGCGATGGTTTCAAAACTGACGCGGCCTTGCGCGCCGGTGAGCCGCCGGATGAAGCGGGCGAAGCACCGCGCGCCGTTGCCGCACATTTCCGCCACGCTGCCGTCGCTGTTGAAGAAGTCCCACGCCCAGTCGGCCCGGCCGGTGGCGCAGGGGACCAGCAGCAAGACGCCGTCCGCCCCGATGCCGCGGTGGCGGTCACAAAGGCGGACGACCTGAGCGGTGGTCAGGCGCAGCGTCCGGGCACGGTTATCCAGCAAAATGAAGTCGTTGCCCGCGCCGTTCATCTTGGTGAAATTCAGCGTCACGAACGGCGACGTTACCGTCGTGGACGTGAAGTTCAATCCGTAAAATGAACGCCGCGCCGGGCGACGGCTCAGTTCTGGTTCAGGTGTTCACGCGTTGGCAGCGGCGGAAATTTCGCGTGCGGTTCAGTCTGATACCAGAAGGCGGTCGAGGCGATGTCGTCCTGCGATGGCAGGTAGAAGCCGCCGTCTTTCCAGCCCAGCGCCTGGATGGTCACCTTGAGGTCCTTGTCGAAGCGGATCGGGTCCATGATGTGCCAGCGGTAGAGGCCGAAGCGCTGGCCGGGTTTGTAAAGTTCGTCCGGCGGCAACACCTGGGGCATGCCGGTGTAGGGCGTCGAGAACGTCTGGTAATGCCGTTTCCCGTCGGGGTCGCGAATTTCGAAATCGTAGGAGCCGCAGAAATAATCTTCCGTGCCGGTGCCGCAAATGGTCGGGAAATCCGTGTCGCCGTCCATGTAGAACTTGATTTCGCCTTCGCCCCACCAGCCGGGGATCTTCACGCCCCAGGCAAGATAGGTGCCGACGTATTGGCCCTTGCCCTTCACGCCGTCGAGGATGGTGTAAAGGCCCTTCTGCTTGAGTGATTCCTCGCGGCGGAACTGCGCATGGAAGTAGCCCGCGTTCTTCGGCACCTTGGTCAGTGCGTAATTGATCTGGAAATAGAGCACCATGTCGCGGTCATCGAGGTTTTCCAGCGTGACGCGGGCGTGTTTGCGGAACGGCATCGGCCAATAGCAGTTGAACGCGCTGCCGGGATTGACGCAGACGGCCAGGGAATTGATCTGCGCGTATTTGCCCCAGCCGCAGGCGAAGAAATCGCTCAGCGGCACCTCGACGGACGGCTCGGTTTCGTCGTCCCAATAAAACCGCAGGATATACCAGCGGGTTTTGTCGAGCGGCGCGGGGGTCATCCAAATCTGCTGGATCACGCCGGGGCCTTTGATGTCGGCCAGCGTGAACACGCTCTTCGCCTTGATGGCCACCGACGGCGACACCTTCCAGCCCTGGCCGAGCTGGCTGGACGCGTGCTTGCCGGTGCCTTCGGTGGCCATGCCGGCCCGGCCTTTTTCGCCGGTGAAATTTTCCGGCGAGATGGAGCGCGTTTTGGCGTTCGACAACCGGTAAAGACTGCCGATGCCCAGGCCGAGGCTGTTGAAGTCGGAGTCTTCCGCCGCCAGCCGCGGCGCGGCAAAACTCAGGGGGACGAGCAGGGAAACTGCCAGTGCAAGAATTCGTTTCATGATCAAAGTTATGCTGTTCGGGCCGAAGGTTAGCGGTCCCGGTTGCATCTGGCAATGCCCGTGTGAACCACGTCGCGACACGATGGCACTCATCGGTCCTCGGCGACAAACTGTGCCATGATCGGCCGGTGGTCCGAGCCGGTGCCCCAGTTCAGCAAGGTCAGCACATACGTGCCGGCGGGATTCCATTCCCGCGCCATGCCGCGGCTGAGCAGGAGATAATCAATGCGCTGGTAGGAATCTTCCTTGCCGTAGTAGTGCGTCCATGTGACGTTGCGCCGCTCGTAGTGCGGATTGGGGCTGGCATCGGTGTCGCCGTTGCGTTCGGCGGGGCGGGTGTCCACCAGCGAGCCTCGCCCGCGGCCGAGGACGGCTTTGACCGGCGCCGAATCCTTGAGGTCGTTGAAATCGCCCAGCACGACCAGATTGCGGTCCGGGCTGGCAGCCAGGCGCTGATTAATGATCGCCCGCAGCCGCAGCGCCTCCTGTTCGCGCAGGTCGGCTTCGTCGGCAACGGCGACGGTGCGCCGCGACTTCAAATGAGCAGTAAGGAGCGTGAAGGTGTAGTGCGGATTGACGCGGATGTCCACCTCGGCAAATCCCCGGCTGGTCTGAAACCGGCGGCCCTGCAGCAGGAAGTTTTCATTCGTGTGCGGGTGGCGCGCGACGATGGGGAACCGGCTGAGCACGCCGACGAACAGGTTGGTGTCAAAGCCGCGGACATGTTCCCAATGCGGGTAGTCGAGGCCCTCGTCATGCAGCGCATTGCGGAGTTCGAGCAGTGCGTTGGTGGCGCCGATTTCCTGGAGGGCGAGCACGTCCGGATGCAGCGCGCGGATGCTTTCGCGGATTTTGGCGCGGGCGGCGGCGGATTTCGCCGGCCGGCTGCCAGCCGGGGCGGCGAGGTAGTTTTCCAGGTTGTAAGTGGCTACGGTGAAGGTTTCCACCGTCGCCGCGCGATTGGCCGGCAGGCCGGCCAGAAGCAGCAACAGCACCGCGGCGCGAACGCACAGTTTCATGGCTTCATTTAGCCGGCCGGCCGGCGTTTCGTCAAAGCCGGCCGACGGGAAAGGATCGGCGAGCGGCAAGCTAAAGCTTGCCATCTGGCCGCGCTTCCCTAGATTTGGCCGCTCTTATTTGAACGACATGAGCATAATTGCACTCAGTTCGCTGCTGGCGGTGGGTGAAACCCAGCCCGACCCGAAGGCCCAGTTGATGGGACCCGTGGGTATGTTCGTCATCATGGGCCTGATGTTTTACTTCGCCCTGTGGCGGCCGCAGCAGAAAAAGGCCAAGGAACACGCCGCGCTGCTCCAGGCGCTCAAGAAAGGCGACGAAGTGGTCACCAGCAGCGGCATTTGCGGTGTCATCGTCAGCATCAAGGAGAAAACCGTCTGTCTGCGCTCGGAGGATGCCAAATTGGAGGTGCTCAAGAGCGCGGTCACCGATGTCGTCAAACGGTCCGAAGCCGGCCAGGCCTGAGCCGCCCAACTTTTTTTGCGCCCCCTATGAAATCAAACTTAGGCAGATTCCTGCTCATCCTGTTCGTTGTCACTTGGTCGCTCTACTCGCTCTATCCGCCCAAATCGCGCAACCTGATTGACGTTTTTCAGGACCAGGCCGAGGCCACCGATACGAACTTTACGGCCATCGTCAACACCGCCCGCGCGCTGGAGGCGAAAAACACGAACTCGACCGCGTTCCTGGATTTGCTCACGGCGGTGGGCACGAATGACCTCTCCCGCTACTTCCCGTCGCTGGTGGACGAAGACGCGGCGGACCGCAATAGGTCCGTCCTGAATGCCTTGCAGGCGAAGGCCGCCGGCAAGATCAAGCTCGGCCTTGATCTCCAGGGCGGCGTGTCCTTCCTGGTTTCGCTGGACACCAACCGCCTCAGCACCATCACGGACAAGAGCCACGCCCTCCAGCAGGCGGTGGAAGTGCTCCGCAAGCGCGTGGACCGGTTCGGCGTCGCCGAGCCGGTGATCCAGCCCGAAGGCGAGAACCGCATCCGCATCCAGTTGCCCGGCTTGTCGGAGGCGGACATGCAAAGCGCGCGGGAGCAAATCCAGCGGGCGGCGTTCCTCGAGTTCCGCCTTGTCCATCCCAACAGCGCGGAACTGGTGAAGGAGGGCATTGTCGAGCCGGGTTACGAAATCAAGACCGAGCGGATCAAGGACAAGAAATCCGGCCAGACGGTCGAGTACCCTTATCTGGTGCAGAAGACCCCGGCCATGGGACTGACCGGTAAATACGTCGAGCGCGCCAATGTGTTCCTCGATCCCGTGAGCGGCGAGCCGAAAATCAGCCTGCGCTTCAACTCCGAGGGCGCCAAAATCTTCGGCGACATCACCCGCGAAAACGTCGGCCGGCCCTTCGCGATCATTCTCGACGGCGAACTGCAATCCGCGCCGGTCATCCGCGAACCGATCTTGGGCGGCAACTGCGAAATCTCCGGCAACTACGACATCGCTGAGGCGCAAAGCCTGGCCAATGTGCTGCAAAATCCGTTGGAAGCCCCGGTTCACATCGAGCACGAAAGCAGCGTGGATCCTTCGCTCGGTCGTGACTCGATCCAAAGCGGCATCCACTCCGCGATCATCGGCGTGGTGTTGGTTTCCGGGTTCATGCTTGCTTACTACATGCTCTCGGGCCTCGTGGCCAACATCGCGCTGCTGACCAACGTCCTCATCCTGCTGGGGGTGATGTGCTCCGTGCATACCACGCTGACGCTGCCGGGCATCGCGGGCATCGTGCTGACGGTCGGCATGGCGGTGGACGCGAACGTGCTCATTTACGAGCGCATCCGCGAGGAGTTGGGCAAGGGCAAGTCGCTCAAAGGCGCCATTGCCGCCGGCTACGACCGCGCCTTCGGCACGATTTTCGACTCGCACGTCACGACGCTGATCTCCTCGATCATCCTGATTTTCAAGGGCACGGGCTCGGTCAAGGGTTTCGGCGTGGCGCTGACGATTGGTGTGGCGGCCAGCCTGTTCACGGCCCTGGTGGTGACGCGGCTGATCTTCGACTGGCTGCTGTCGAAGAACCTGATCAAGTCGCTGCCCATGCTCCACCTGATCCGCAACACGAAGATTGACTTCATGCGCGTGGCGAAGATCGCCTTCACGCTCACGTGGACGCTGATCATCATCGGCGTGGCCTGGGGGATTCATCGGGGGCGCGGGGCGCTGGGCGTGGATTTCCTCGGCGGCGACACGGTCAGCTTCAAGTTTGCGGACAAATCGGTCCTGGAGGTGGACAAGATGCGCACGGCCCTGGCGAAAGCCGGCATGAACGACGCGCAAATCCAGTTCCAACGCGATCTGTCCGGCGCCGGCGAGACATTGCGCGTGACCACGGCGTTGGGCACGGCGGACAAGACCATCGCCACCTTGGAAGCGGGTTTTCCCAAGGCCCGGCTTGAAAAGCAGGGGCAGGACAGCGTGGGTGCCACGGTCGGGGCGGAGATTCAAAAATCGGCGCTCATCGCCGGCCTGCTGTCGCTGTTCGGCATCCTCGTTTACGTCGCGTTCCGGTATGAGTTTTCGTTTGCCGTGGGCGCCGTGGTGGCCGTGATTCACGACGTGCTGATGACCGTCGGCTGCTACTGTCTCTCGGGCCGCGAATTCAACGCGACGACGGTGGCCGCCATCTTGACGATCATCGGCTTTTCCACGAACGACACCATCGTCATCTTCGACCGGATTCGCGAAGATCTGAAGCTGGGTGTGCGGGGCACCTTCAAGGAATTGATGAACCAGGCGCTGAACCAGACCCTGAGCCGGACGATCATCACCTCCGGCACCGTCTTCCTGGCCACGATGGCGCTCTACATGTTCGGCGGTGGCGCGATCAACGATTTTGCCTTCACGTTCCTCGTGGGCATCGTCACGGGCACCTACTCGTCCATTTACATCGCCAGCGCGCTGGTGTTGTGGTGGCACAAGGGCGAACGCCCGGCCATCGGCGCGTCGGTGGCCATGACCAACCAGCCGGCACCGGTCCGGCCCTAGCGCCGTCCGAACGTCGCTGGACACAGTTTGACGCGGTGCCAACGGCGGGCGACGCGTCTGCGCGTTGTATTTCTGCGGTGCCGATTTACATTGGCCGTGCTCGATGCTCGCACTCGTTCCAATTCAATGGTGGCACTGGGCCTCGTTTGTCCTGGTGGTCGTGTTTTTTCTGGCGCTGGACCTGGGCGTCTTCCACCGGCGGGCGCATATCGTGTCGTTCAAGGAAGCGCTGTTATGGACGCTGATCTTCTTCAGCATGGCGATGGTGTTTGCGCTGACACTGGTGCCGGTCAGGGGCCGGAACGAGGCGGCGGACTTCCTGCAGGCCTACCTTGTCGAATTGTCCCTCTCGATGGACAACGTGTTCGTGATCGCCATGATCTTCCAATTTTTTGGCGTTCCCGAACGCTACCAGCACCGCGTCCTGTTTTGGGGCATCCTGGGCGCGTTGGTGGCGCGCGGGTTGATGATCTGGCTGGGCACCGAACTGATCCAAAGGTACGAGTGGACACTCTACATCTTTGGCGTGTTCCTGGTGCTCACGGCCATCAAGATGCTCCTGCGCGAGGAGGAGGAAGTCCATCCGGACAAAAATCCCGTGGTGCGCTGGGTGCGGCGGTTTTTCCCGGTTTCCACCGAGTTTGACGGGCAGCGCCTGCTGACCCGGTCGGGCGGCCGGTTGATGCTGACCCCGCTGGCCCTGGTGCTGGTGATGGTGGAAACCATGGACATCGTGTTCGCGCTGGATTCCATCCCCGCGGTCTTCGGCGTCACCACCAAGTCGTTCATCGTTTTTACTTCCAACGTGTTTGCCATCCTTGGCCTGCGCTCGCTGTATTTCGTCCTCGCGAACGCCATCGCCTACTTCCAGTATCTCAAATATGGCCTCGCCTCCGTCTTGTTGTTCATCGGAATGAAAATGCTGGTCGCGGACTGGATCAAGGTGCCCAGCGCCTGGTCCCTGGGCATTGTAACCGGGATCATCCTGTGCGCGATGGTGGTGTCGGTGTTCATCACCCGCCGGCGAGCGTCGTCCTCACCCGTCTCCGCCACAACGCCGCCAACCGACCGTGCCTGAGCCAGCGCATGAGTGACCCCCCTCCGGCCGCCGCCGGGCCGGCATATCAGCCGGACCAGTCGCTCTCGCAGAACCTCGAGGCCATTCTCGCCGTTCCGCCGCCACCGGGCGGGCTGACGCTGAACACGCTGTTCTTGTGGACCGGCGGCCGGGGTATTTTTCTGTTCATCGTGGTGCTCTGCCTGCCGTTCCTGGTGCCGGCCTCCATCCCCGGTTTGAGCACGCCGCTGGGCACGGTGATCCTCGTGCTGGCGTTGCGGCTGGCCTTTGGCCTGACGCCGCGGCTGCCGTCGTGGGTGGGCGGAAAACCGTTGCCGCCGCGTTTCCGCCCGGTGCTTGCCGGCAGCGTGAAACTCCTGCGGTTCATCGAGCGCGTCCTCGTCCGGCCGCGGCGCACCGCCTGGATGCGCTGGCGCGCCGCCCGCTGCACCAACGGGCTGATGATGGCCTTCATGGGATTTTATCTCGCGCTGCCGCTCGCCATTCCGTTCACCAATTTCCTCCCGGCCTACGCCGTGCTGTTCCTCGCGTTGAGCATGATGGAGGACGATGGCGTCTTGATCTGGGTGGGCCACGGTGTTTCCATCGGGGCAGTGATTTACCTGGTGCTCGTGGCCGACAAGGCCGTGGAGCTGTCACTGAAGTATTACGAGCCGTTGCTGCGTTGGCTGCAACGCTGGCTATGAAATACCGCTGGCTGCTTGCTCCCCCGGAACCGTTGTCCGCGCAACGGTTGACGGCGGAACTGCGCCTTTCCCCGTTGCTTGCCCAGTGCCTGGTCAACCGCGGTTTCGCGGAGCCGTCCCGCGCCGCCGCGTTTCTCGCGCCGAGCCTCCGTCAGTTCGCCGATCCGGCGGCGCTGCCCGACCTCGCCAGGGCCGTGGACCGCCTGGAACGCGCGCGCGCCGCCGGCGAGCGGGTTGTGATTTTCGGCGATTACGATGTGGACGGCGTGACGGCCACCGCGCTGTTGGTGCAGGTGCTCCGCCCGCTGGGCTGGCACGCGGACTACTATCTTCCTCACCGGCTCGACGAAGGCTACGGCCTGACGCGCGACGCGGTGGAAAACTGCCTGCACAAATCGCCCTGCACGCTGCTGCTCGCGGTGGACTGCGGCTCCACCGCCGTGGAAACCATCGCCTGGCTCGCGGGGCGCGGCGTGGACGTGATCGTCCTCGACCATCACCAGGTGGCCGACCCGCCGCCCGCGGCCGTGGCCCTGGTGAATCCGCAACGGGCCGCGGCCGGCAAACCCGATTTCCGTGAACTTTGTTCGGCCGGACTTGCGTTCAAACTGGCGCACGCGCTGGTCAAACGAGGCCGGGCCGACGGTCGGCCGGAAGCGGCGGTGTTCGATGTCCGACCGTTGCTCGACCTGGCGGCCCTGGGCACGATCGCCGACCTCGTGCCGATGGTCCGCGAGAACCGCATTCTCGTCACCGCCGGGCTGGAGCGGTTGAACCGGCTGGCGCGGCCGGGTGTGCGGGCGTTGAAGGAGGTTGCGCAAATCAACGGCCCGATCGGCACCTACGAGGTGGGCTACCAGATTGCACCGCGCCTCAACGCCGCCGGGCGGCTGGAAAATGCCACCGACGCGCTGGCCTTGCTGCTGACCGACGAACCGGCCGTGGCCGTGCGCCTGGCCGCCTCGCTCGACGCCTGCAACTCCGAACGCCAGAGCATCGAACGCGGCATTGCCGAGCAGGTCATTGGCGCGGTGCGGGCGCGGTTCGATCCGGCCGTGGACTTTGTCATCGTCGAGGGCCAGTTGCTCTGGCACGTCGGCGTGGTGGGCATCGTGGCCTCGCGCGTGCTGCAGGAATTTTACCGGCCGACGATCATTCTCGGCGGCGACGGCCACGAGTGGCGCGGCTCCGGCCGGAGCATCGAAGGATTTGACCTTGCGGCCGCATTGCGCGAATGCGGCAGTCTGCTGGTCCGTCACGGCGGCCATGCGATGGCCGCGGGCCTGACCGTTCATCCGGACAACGTGCCGGTGCTCCGCACGCGCCTGAACGAACTGGCGCGGAGCTGGCTGAAACCGGAGCAGCTTCGGCCGCCGCTGCGGCTCGACGCCGAGGTGACGCCGGCGGAACTGACGCTGGACCAGTTGCACGAACTGGCGCAATTGCAGCCGGCGGGGCAGGGGAATCCACCGGTGCAGTTGCTCCTGCGCGGCGTTTCGCTGCGCCGCCCGCCGATCCGGCTGGGCCGTGCGCAACAGCACGTGAAGTTCTGGGTCACCGACGGTCGCGCCTCGCTGGAAACGGTCTGGTGGAACGGCGGCGACAAACCCTGGCCGGAAGGGACGTTCGATGTGGCGGCTGTCCCGCAGATCAACGAATTCAACGGCCGGACGACGGTGCAGTTGCGGCTTCTGGACTGGCGGCCTCACCGCTAAATGGGACGCCCAGGCTCTGGGAGTGGGTGCGTTGCCGCCAAAGCCGGCGGGGTGGTTTTCGGTTGTGACCACACCGAGGGGGGCTGATCTGGCGGCTGCCCCGCGGCCCATGCCACCAGGGCGGCCACGTTTTCCGGGCGTGTCCGCTGTGGGAGGGTGCGGGCACACAAGCGGTCGGAGAAACGGATGTCCGGTTGACGGCAGCTACTGGCTACGAGCGCCACGGCTCCGTTTTTCTTCGGGGACGCCCTGGCGCGGCTGGGAGGGGCTGAGTGTTGCCTTGGGCTGGGCCCCGTACGCGACGGGAAAAACACCGCCCAGCCTCTCTTTATAGTGGCGATCCAGACTTTTGGCCGACAAAAAACGCCCTCGCCTCCTCCCACGCCGGACTCGTCCCCGACCGTCAATCCCAACCTCTTCGTAACGATGGAGACGTTTCGCACTCCAAACTGGAGTTCCGGGAGGAACCGCTTAGGATGGCGCCATGCAGAACGTCCGTCTCGGCATCATTGGCCTGGGCAACATCGGCCGGTATCACGCTGGCTACCTCCTGGAACACAAGGTGGGCCGCGCGCAGCTCGTGGCTGTGGCCGACGCCTTCGCACCGCTGGAAACGTTCGCCGCGAAGGGGCTGGAGACCTTCGCTGACGGCGAGGCGCTGATTCGTTCCGGCGCGGTGGACGCCGTGATCATCGCCACGCCGCATTACCAGCACACCACGCTGGGCATCGCGGCGTTTGCTGCCGGGTTGCATGTGTTGGTGGAAAAACCCATCTCTGTTCACAAGGCCGACGCCGGGCGGCTGATCGCCGCGCGGCAGCAGCGGCCGGAATGCGTGTTCGGCGCGATGTTTCAGCTCCGCACGGAACCGCGTTACCTCAAGATCAAAAAGCTCATCACCAGCGGCGAACTGGGCCGGCTCGTCCGTGTCAACTGGATCATCACCGACTGGTTCCGCACCGAGGCCTACTACGCCAGTGGCGGCTGGCGCGCCACCTGGAAGGGCGAAGGCGGCGGCGCGTTGCTGAACCAGTGCCCGCACAACCTCGACCTGGTTCAATGGTTCTGCGGCATGCCGGCGCGCGTCCGCGGCTTTTGTCAGCTTGGCCGCTATCACGACATCGAAGTCGAAGACAACGTGACCGCTTACTGGGAGTGGGCCGACGGCGCGACCGGCGTGTTCATCACCTCCACGGGCGAGGCGCCGGGCACAAACCGCCTCGAACTCTGTGGCACGCGCGGCCGGCTGGTGCTGGCCGACAACCGGCTGACCTTCGTGCGGAACGAAACGGCGATGGACGAATTCAGCCGCGCGGCGAAGACCGGATTCGCCCGGCCGGACATCTGGAAGGCAGAAATTCCCTTCGACGACACGCCGGCCCAGCACGCCACGCTGACGCAGAATTTCGTGGATGCCATCCTGGATGGCTCGCCGCTCATCGCGCCGGGTGAAGAAGGCATCCGTTCCGTGGAACTGGCGAATGCGACACTGTATTCCTCGCTTACGGGTCAAACCATCGAATTGCCGCTGGACGCCGCCGCCTACGAAACGAAGCTTCAGCAGCTCATTGCCGAGTCGCGTTTCGAGAAGAAGGTGGTGGCCGTCGTGGCCGAGGACTTCACCAAATCGTTCGTCCGCTGACGGGGCGGGGGCCGCGCTCGGAACGCCGTGAAATGGTTGGCGCGCGGACGGAAATCCGGGCTAAGATTCCGCCGATGAGCTCCTCGATCTTGGCCTTCCTTGCGGCGGGACTGCTGGCGGTCGTTTCTTTCGCCGGCGAAACTCGGCGCCCCATTGCCCGGCCGCTGCCCGCGCATCCCGGCAACGTTTTCCTGGCGGACGAAGACGTCCGGCTGCCGGCTTCCGTCAATGGCCCGGCCACCTGGCGCCTGGTTGACGACGAAGATCGTGTCGTTACCGACGGCCCGGCGACAGCCGGCACCGTCAACCTCGGCCGCCTGCCGGTCGGCTGGTATGAACTGATTGCGGGCGAAGACACGTCCGCGAACACCAACCGCGTCAGTCTCGCCGTGCTCGCCCGGTTGCAGGCGCCCACGCCACAAACGTCGCCCATCGCGCTGGACGTGGCGATGGCGTGGTTTTATCCACCGCCGCAAATGCCCGCCGCGGCCAGCCTTTGCGCACTCGCCGGTGTGAACTGGGTGCGCGACCGTTTGAACTGGGCGGAAATGGAACCGGCGCGCGGGACGTTTGCCGGTTCGAATCGCTATGACGCCTCGGCCGACGCGCAGACCGCCGCTGGGCTGCGGCAGCTTCAAGTGATTCACCAGTCGCCTGCCTGGGCGAATCCGGAAACCAAGCGCTTTCCGCTAAATTTGCGGGACGCCTACAACTTTTATCGGGCGATGGCGCAGCGGTGGCGCGGCCAGCTCCAGGCGTTCGAACCGTGGAACGAAGCGGACATTCGCGAGTTCGGCGGCCAAAGCGGGATGGAAATCGCCACCCTGCAAAAGGCCGCGTTCTTCGGGATGAAAGCCGGCAATCCCAAGTTAATCGTTTGCCAGAATGTGTTTGCCATCCACCGGGCGACGACGCTCGCCGACTTTTCCGCAAACGAAGCCGGGCCGTATTTCGACACGTTCAACCTGCATCATTACGTCCCGTTCGACGCGTATTCGAAGGTGTATGCCGACTTCCGTGCCGTGTCGGCCGGCAAGCCGCTCTGGGTGACTGAATGCAGCGTGCCGGTGAAATGGACCGGCAGCGAGCAAACGAAAGAACCCAGCGACGCGGACCTGCGGCTCCAAGCGGAACGGGTGGCCAAGGTATTCGCCTGCGCGTTGCACGAAGGCGCGGCGGAGGTGTTTTACTTCCTGTTACCGCATTACGCGGAAGGCCAGACGCAATTCGGCATCCTGCGGCCGGACCTGACACCGCGGCCGGCTTACGTCGCCCTCGCGGCGGTGGGCCGCTTGCTCGCCGACGCCCGGCCGCGCGGCCGGGTGAAGACTTCGGACACGAATATCCGGGCGTTTTTGTTCGCCGCCAAACCCGACGGACATCAGCGCCTGGTGCTCGTGGCATGGACGACCGCCGGCCACGCGGAATTGGCGCTGCCACTCCGACCGGCGGCGGTGTTCGACACTCTCGGCCGCAGGCGAACCGTGGAGGCAACCACTCTTTCGCTCGGCTCGGCGCCGGTGTTCGCCGTGTTTGCGCCGGCCGCGGAAAAGCGATTCGACGTGGAACCGTCTCCCGCCCCGGCGCCCCAACTCGCCGGGAAACCGTGTCCGGTCGTGCTCCAGGCCGTCATCCCCAGCCGCGAGTTGGAGCTGGCCGAGTCGGCATATCGGATTGTTGCCGGCCAGGCCGAAACAATTTCCGTCCGCGTCTATAATTTCAGCCATCAGCCGGTAAACGGCAGTTTGCGCGCGCAGGCGCCGGCCGGCTGGACCGCCACGTTGCCGCGCAACGTCACACTGGCGGCCGACGCGGACACCGAGCTTGCGTTGACCGTCACGAGCGGGGCCGCACCCGACATCGAGCCGCTGCGCATTGAAGGCGACTTCGGCCGGGCCGGTCGTGCCGTGCTGTCCGTGCGGTTCAAGCCGGAGCGGCGGTGAGGTCAGTCCAGTTTGCCGGCCTTGCGCCAGCGCCAGAGCGTGGTGGTGTTGACGCCCAACTGGCCGGCCACCCAGGTGAAGTTGTTGTCGCTCTCCGCCAGCAGCCTCTTGGCCAGCGCCAGCTTTTGTTTGAAATTGGGAAGCGCTCCGCCCAGGGCATGGCCCGGAGCTGAGGGCAGATCCAATCGCGCGCGGCCGGAAACGGCATCGGTCGCCGGGGTGAAATCCACCGGCCGCGTGTCGGGTGCCTCCCACCACGGCTCACGCAGCATCGGCCCGTCGAACAGCAGGACCAGACGGTCCACGGCGCTCTTGAGTTCGCGCACGTTGCCGGGCCAGGAATGGCTCCGGAATTTTCCAATCAGCGCCGCCTCCACGGTTTCAAAATTCTTGCCGAACCGCTCGTTGGCCTGCCGGAGGAAGGCCAGGGCGAGATCGGGGATGTCCTCGGGCCGGTTCCGCAACGGCGGCACGCGGACGACGATCTCGGCCAGCCGGTAATAAAGATCCGCGCGGAAACGTCCGGTCGCGATCTCGGCCTCGAGGTTGCGGTTGGTGGCGGAAATGACGCGCACGTTCACGCCGTATTCGGTGCTGCTGCCCACGCGGCGGGCGCGGCGCGTTTCCAGAAAGCGAAGCAGCTTCGGCTGCACGGAGATTTCCATTTCCGCGATTTCGTCCAGGAACAGCGTGCCGCCGTTCGCCTGTTCGGCGAGGCCGGCGCGGGACTTCAAGGCGCCGGTGTATGCCCCTTTCTCCACGCCGAACAATTCCGCTTCCAGCAGGTCCTTCGGAATGGCCGCGCAATTGAGCGCCACGAATTGTCTGCCGTGGCCGGCCTTGTGCAAGGCGGAGGCCACCCTTTCCTTGCCGACCCCGGATTCGCCCTCAATGAATACGCCGACATCGGCGGGACCAAGGCGGTCAATCGTCTGGCGGAGGCGCTGCATGGCTTCCGAGCGGCCAATGAGCACATCCTCCGCCGAGAGCGGGCGCCCGCCGTAGAGCTGGAGCCAAAGCTGCTGGTTCGTGGCGGCGTTCGTGATGGCTTCGCGCCAGCGTGCGTCCGTGTCGTCCCCCGAAAGCACGTCGTGCGCCCCATCGCGGAGGGCGCCCGCCACCGCGGCCGTGCTCACGTGGTCCAGACAAATCAGGTAGAGGCGGCTGGCCTCCGCCAGCTTCACGCGCAAGCGCGGCCAGGTGTCGGCGGTCATGGCCCATTGCGGCAGCAAGTAAACCACCTCGGCGC
Source organism: bacterium (assembly GCA_021780105.1). Lineage (GTDB taxonomy): Bacteria > Verrucomicrobiota > Verrucomicrobiia > Limisphaerales > J093 > JAJXZJ01. Next base: position 109,380 of record JAJXZJ010000064.1, on the reverse strand, counting down.
TTTGCGCGGTCAATTCCCGGACCACGCCCTTCGCGAAGGCGTGCGCCGCAAAACCAAGCCGCTTCAGCCGCGCGGCGCATTCGGTCGGCAATTCCACCGGATGAAGGACAGTGATCATGCAAATGCAATGCGAGAGTAAGGGATAGTTGCGGCAATTGCAATCATCGTTTGCAACAACTACCCAAGTGGTCCCGTCTCCATTATGTTGATTATTGCATTTCAGCAGCTTGCAGCAAATATTTATCTTTGGCATCGGACCTGCTTTAAGCCGGCAAATGTTACACACTGTGTGGTGCCTCCGACAGGTAGAATGTGGGCGATGGTTTGGCCGTGGGTGTCTGGCTGGCGTCTTGCTGGCCATTGGCGCGACGCTTCCGTTCACCGCGTTGGCGGACAAACCGGAAACGCCCGGCAGCTCTTCCAAGAACGGAAATGGCAAAGTCTCGCCGGTCCAATCCAGTGCGCGGCCGCTGGGTCTCAGCATCGTTGGTCCCGTGATGCAGGCCGGGTCGGATACCGCCTCGAAAAGCTTCCAGAACACACTTCCAAGCGTGCAACAGGCTGTTCTGTCGTATCTTCCGGAAAGTCAGAACAATCTCAACAGCCCGCTGCTCGCGGCGATTGATCCGTCAAAGCTCACCCTTTCCACCGCGTCGGACGTGCGGGCCTACTTCGTTTACGAAGGAGCGAGCTACCACGACACGATTGGGTTCAACACCACCGGGGTGGGGGTCTCGTCCGGCAATCCAGCCATCATTTTTCCCGACGCGTCGAGCAGTGTTGGCTACGGTGGCGACGGCAAAGGGAAACGCTCGGCGTCACAACCTCTGCTTCCCGGCGATTTTGTTAATCTTGGCACGATCGGCGCCGGCTCGACCTTGGACTTTTTTCTCATCGCGAATGGCGCCAACGGCGGGAGCGACGTCTTCTCGACAACCGCATCCGCCAATCCTGACGGCATCAGTCATGCCGCTGCGTTCTCGTCCAGTTTTTGGGCGGCAGCGGACAGTCCTTACTTGTTTGTTTCCTTCGAGGATCTCTACGGCGGGGGTGACCAAGATTTCAACGACGTGGTCATCGCGCTCGACATCGGCAAGGCCAACGTCGCCGCGCTGCTGGCGACGCCCGAGCCGGGAACCTGGCTCATGCTCGGCTCGTTCCTGGGTCTGGTCGTCCTCGTGAAACGCCAGCGGACGGTCAACAAATTGCCGCCGGTGGCCGCTGTTTGACCAGAAACCATGGTCCGGCGCCGAACAGCTTTGCTCCTGGCGACCGCCACGTTGGCCCTGGTCCTCGCGGGCTTCGTCGGCTTCCGATACTGGCGTGCCGGTTTGCTGGCCCGGCAGGAACAACGCGCCTTCGCGCGGGCCGAATCGCTCCTCCAACAGGGCAAGCCGGTGGACGCGCTGGCGCTTGTTCAAAGCTTCAGGCAACCGGCTTCAGCCCTGGCGTGGCCGCGCGTCGAACTTCAAGCATTGACCGCGCTGCGCGACATCCCGCGGCTGGCCCTGATCTATGATCGCACCCCGGAGCGCATTCTGGCGGACGAGCCGGCCTCCGCGCTGGTGGCCCGCGCTTTTTTGCACGCCCGCAAGACTAACGATTTCACCCGGCTCCGCGGAGTCTGGCGCGGCCGCGAAAGCCGACCGGAAATCTGGCTGGCGCTGGATTGCGACGCCCTGATTCTCGCCGGCAAGCCGCGTCAGGCGGAACAATTCCTTCACGCCCGGACGCTTCCTGGAACGGCCGACGCCACGCGCCTTGTCCGGCTTGCGCTGCTCATTGCCCCCCGGGACCTGCCCGGCGCCTGGGAACTATTGGCGCAAGCTGCCGGGATGCAGCCGCGCAACCCGGACATCCGGTCATTTCGGGCCCAGATACTGGAAGCTGCCGGCCGCCCGGCCGAGGCCCGCGTCGAATACGTCGCCGCGCTGGTGGCCGAGCCACGCAACCCACTGTTGCGCGACCAGCTCGCCGGTTTTTATCAACGCCAGCGCAACTACGATCTCGCCCTCGACACATGGACCGAGGCGCTGGCGCAGCCGACGCTGGATTTTGTCTGGCTCAAGGCGCAGTTCTGGAGCCGGATGGTGCGGCCGGTCAAGTTCGACCTTTCGACCTCGCCGCCAAATGGCGAATTCAAGCCGCTGGTTCAGTGGATCGCCGCGCTGGCCCAGGGACGGTTCTTTGACACCAACGGCTTTGCGCAACTGCCTGGTTCGCACCTCTACGCCGCGCAACGCCAGGAAGTTTTCTGGCTGCGACTGCTGGACGCGCTGCAATCCGGCCGGGAAACGGAAGCCTTTCAACTGCTGAAGTTCGAGCCGAAGTTCAAGCAATCTTGGGAACCCGATCTGGCCGCGGCGCTTTACCGGACGCTTTACTACCGGCAGAAGCGTTCGCTGAATCCACCGGATTTTGTCTTCGCCAGCCAGATTCCCGCAGCGGCACGACATCAATTCTTCGTTCAACTTGAAGACGCGGCGCTCCGTGAACGCACTTCCGCCAATCATCCGGCTTCCCTGCCCGCGGAACTGGATGCGCTCTTGCGCGGCCCGAACGCCTTCGCCGCCGCCGCGCTGGCCGCCGGCTGGCGGGAAGCCGCGTTGCAGCTTGGTTCCACCAATGCGGACTTCGCCCATCAGCCGGAGTGGCTCGTTTATGGATTGGCCCAAGTCCTGCGGATCAACCGCAGCCCCCAGGTCGCGCGGGAGTTCCTTGCCCGGCAAAGGTCAGCGCCGGCGCTGGACCTGCTCCGCGCCGAACTGCTCGTCGAGGCTGGGCGACGCACCGAGGCCCTCAAACTGCTGACGCCGCTCGCGTCAATGAACTCCGGCGAGGGCTTCCGGGCGGCTTGCCTGCTGGCGCTCGACGCCGCCGAGCAGCGCCATTTCGACGTTGCGCGGCAGTTTGTTGAGCGACAGCCGCTCCTCGCCGCCGACAACAGCGGCAAAGAACTGTGCGCGCGTCTGGCGCTCGCCGAGGGCAAGACCGCCGAGGCGGAGCAAATCTACCGCGGCATTGTCGCCACATCGGTTGAAGCCAAGACGTGGTTTGCCCGCCGGGCTTTTGCTCAGAAGCAGTGGGACGCGGCACGGCAATTGACGCATGAACTGTTGAACCTCATCCCCGATTCGCCGCAACTCCGGGAAAACTTGCTGGCAATTGACCAGGCCGAAGCCGCCCGATGAGCGCCCGCGACCGGTTGTGGATGGTTCTGCTCGCGGTTGCCGCAGCCTTGATCTGGCTGCGCAACACGGCCTGGATTTCCACGGCCTCGGAAACCTTGCCGATTCTCGCGGCCCTGCCGTTGTTCGTGTGGTTGGGAGCGCCGTGGAGAATCCAGCGGACCGTTTTCCAGCTTCATCGCGACTGGCTCGCGGTCGGCGGAATCCTGTTCGCCGCTGGCGTGGCGACCGACCTGACTTTCTTTTTTGCGGCCGCCTGGACGGCCGCGCTGTGGAGCTGGCTGAGGCAACGGGTGGAGCCGGATTCGATTCCCGGACTGCACCGGCTTTTGGTGCTGCCGATGCTGGCCTTTCCGTGGATCACCCTCGACGCCGCGCCGCTGGGCTGGGGGTTTCGTCTTTCGGCGGCCTGGAGTGTAAAACTGCTATTTGGCGCGCTGGGCTTCGTGGTCGAGCGCGAAGGCACGAGTCTGCTCGTGCAAGGCGTGCCTATCGCGGTGGCGCCAGCCTGTTCCGGCCTGAACGCGCTCCAGGCCATGCTGATTGCCGGCACGGCGCTGGCCGTGTTGGAGCTCCGCCAGCGCCGCGGTTTCTGGTGGAGCCTAACCATGCTGCCGGCCCTGGCCTGGATTGCGAATACGCTGCGCGTGGTGGCGTTGACCGCGGTGGCGTTGACGTTCGGATCTGAATTTGCGGGCGGCTGGTTTCACGGGTTCGCCGGCTGGTTGGTGTTGATGTTTATGTTCGGCCTCAACTGGCTTTCCATCCGCCTGTTCTGGCGGGCCGTCGATTCGGCTCCAGCCGCTGCATGAAGACTCCAGTCGTCCAACCGGGGGTCGAATGGGCCGTGCTCGCCTTGTGCCTTTGGCAATCCGCGGACCTGGCCACCGCGTGGCAACACTCGCCCTTCGACCGTCTGGGCTGGCTCGCCTTGGGAATCTGGCTGGTGCCGGCCTTGATCGCAGCCTTCGTCCAGCACCTGCCCTCAACCTCTCCGGCCCGGACGTCTTGGCGCGCGTGGACGGCCCTGGCACTGGATTTGTCCGGTGGTTTGCTCGGCATGCATGTGCTTATGCACGGCGCGCTGGCGTTTGCCTTCGCCGCGGTGGCGCCGGCGTTTCGTCGTCGAAACCTCTGGCTGCTCTTGGCGCTCTGCTGGATGCCGGCGCTTGGCTGGTTGATGCGCGGTCTATCCCCGGTCGGCGTGGTTGCCCTCCGCCTCGGCCTCGCGAGCGCAGCCGTCTGGCTCAGCGCAGGGCCGGTCCGCCTCGCGCGTCGCGCATCGTTCCGATGAAGACCGTCGCGCGCAACCGGCTGTGGCTTGGACTTGCCATCGTTTTGGCGCTCAGCCTGTTGTGGGAATTCTTGCCCGCGTGGAGTCCGGACAACCGGCTGGGCACCCTGCCGACCAGCAGCCTCGGTTTGACCAGCCACGATCTGCCGCTCAACGAAACCGAGGCGCAAGTTTACCGCCAGGCCCGGGTCGTCAAACGCGTCTATCAGGTTGCCGGCCAGCGATTCCTCCTCATCGCGATTGACGGTTCGCGCGACCGCCATGCCGTTCACGACCCCCTCTACTGTTTTCGCGGCGCGGGCTGGAACGTAGTGCGGCGCCAGCCGCTGCGAATCCCCGGCGGGGTGGCCAGTCATCTCCTGCTCACCCGGTCCGGGCAAACGACCGAAGCGGTCTTCTGGTTCAGCGACGGCGAGTGCCGGCACGTTTCGGTCGTCCGTGCCTGGTGGCAAAGCGCCTGGCGGCGGTTGACCTTCGGATGTTCCGGCCACGACCCCGTGCTGGTTGTTCTTCAACCCATTGCCAGGGAAACCGTGGACTGGAATGTGGTGCTTTCACGGTGTCCCTTTCTGTTTGAAATCTGATTTCCTGGCGCGCATTCCCGGCAGGAATGCGCCAATTCGTTGTAACCATGCCGGGAGTAAGGGAGTCTTCATTATTGACCCTGGTTCTGCGGCCCGTCAGGAATCAGACGTAACAGAGCAGAACCTGGCACACGAACATTTGCTGATAAGCGCAACACGCAAACCCGAGGAACAACATGAATCGCAACATCGTATTAAGCACGCTGGTCCTGCTGACCGGATCACTCCTGGCCGCGGACAGCCCGAAGGATGAGGTAACAGGCGCAGCCAAGGCGCTGGCCGACAAGAGCAACTACAGTTGGAAACAGACCATCGAGGTCGCTGGCGGCCAAGGATTCCGACCTGGACCGATGGAAGGCAAGACGGAGAAGGACGGCTACACCTGCCTGTCCCTATCCATGCGCGATAACAAGGTCGAAGTGGTCATGAAGGGCGAGAAGGCCGCGATGAAAACTGACGCCGGATGGGAAGCCGTCGCCGAAGGCTCGGCCAACGGCACCGGCCAGCGGGGACCCGCCATGTTCCTGGGCCGGATGGTGCGCAACTACAAGACGCCGGCTGTCCAGGCGCAGGATCTCGCCGGTCAGGCGGCAGAATTGAAAAAGGACGGCGACGTGTATTCCGGCGACCTCACCGAGGAAGGCGCCAAGTCGCTGCTTCGCTTCGGTCGTCGCGGCGGCAATGGCCCTGAGATCAGCGACGCCAAGGCTTCGGTCAAGTTCTGGATCGCCGACGGCGTGCTCTCCAAATATGAAGTCAAGGTGCAGGGCAAGATGAGTTTCAACGGCAACGAACGGGACATTGACCGAACGACGACCGTGGAAATCAAGGACGTCGGCTCCACCAAGATCGAAGTGCCGGAGGAAGCCAGCAACAAGCTTTGAGCGCCCCGGCCACCGGATTCTCAGTTTAGGGTTACGGCGCACGCATCGTAGTGCGGCCGTTGGATAAACACACCGCGCCCGCCGGCCAATCCGGCGGGCGTTTTCATTTTGCCTGCTGGCGGCTCGCGGTTTGTCCGGTGACATTTCGGGCACACGGATTAAACTCGCCGCCGACGTGAGCTCAGTTCCCGGCATACTTTTCGAGGACGAACACCTGCTGGTCGTGAACAAGCCGGCCGGCTGGAACACCCATTCCCCCGCCTCGTTTGCCGGCGAAGGCATTTACGACTGGCTGCGCCACCGCGAACCGCGCTGGGCCACGCTCGCGATCATCCACCGCCTCGACAAGGAAACCTCCGGCCTGCTGGTCTTTGGGAAAACGCCTTCCGCCAACCGCGCGCTCACCGAACAGTTCATGCGCCGGACCGTCCGCAAAGAATACCGGCTGGTCACGCGCCACCCGGTCAAATTCCATGAACTCACGGTTCGCACCGGAATCGAACGCCGCGGCGACCACTACGTCGCCGTGCCGCAGACTGCTGGCGGTGAAGTTGCCGAAACGTGCTTCACGCGATTGGACGATTCGACCGGGTTCGTCGAACTGCGTGCCGTGCCCCGCACCGGCCGCACACACCAGATCCGCGTCCACGCCGCCGCGCGCGGTTTCCCGATTTTGGGCGATGTGCTATACGGCGGCGAACCCGCGGCGCGACTCTGGCTGCACGCCGAGCGGCTCACGTTTCAGCATCCGGCGACCGCCGAGCCGTTCGCCTTTCACGCGCCGGTCAACTTTGCACTCGCGCCGGCCCGGCTGCTGCGGGAGGCGGTTATTGACCCGGCGGAAACAAACGCATGGCGGATGATCCACGGCGCGGGCGAGCTGGGCGAACGCTCCTGTCCGCCGGACGACGCGCCGGATTTTTACGTGGACCGGCTCGGCGATTTCCTGCTGGCGCAGTCCGGCCGCGCGCCGGGTTTGAACCAGCGCGAATTTCTCCGCGCCGGGCAGGCGCGTTTCGGTCTGCGCGGCGTGTATCACAAGCTGCTCAACCGCCGGATCCGGGGCGCTTCCGCCAACGACGCCTCGCCGCAACGGCTCTTCGGCGAACCCGCGCCGGAGTGGTTCACGCTCCGCGAAAACGGCGTCACGTTCGAGGTCAGCTTCAACGAGGGCTATTCCGTGGGCCTGTTCCTCGATCAACGTGACAACCGCCGCCGCCTGCTCGTGAACCACGTTGCCGCCGGCTTTCCTCTGTTCGCCGGCGACCCCTCTGCCGCCACGGTGCTGAACGTGTTCGCCTACACCTGCGGCTTTTCCGTCTGCGCCGCGCTGGCGGGTGCGCACACCACCAGCCTCGACCTGTCGAAGCGGTCGCTGGAATGGGGCCGGCGCAATTTTGCCCTGAACGGACTCAATGCCAACGCCCATGACTTCATCTTCGGCGACGCCTTCGACTGGCTGCGCCGGCTGACGAAGAAGGACCGCGCCTTCGATGTCGTGCTGCTCGACCCACCGACGTTTTCGACCTCCAAAAGCGGCGGCACGTTCCGGGCGGAGCAGGATTTCGGCCGGTTGGCCGCCGCCGCCGTGAAACTGGTCAGGCCCGGCGGCGTTTTGTTTGCTTCAACCAACGCGGCGCGCCTGGCGCCGGAACAATTTCTCGCCGGCATTTCGCATGCCATTTCAGAAGGCGGCCGGCGGGTTGTCCGGCAGCATTACGCGCCCCAGCCGCCGGACTTTCCGGTAAGCCGCGCAGAACCAGCCTACTTGAAGACGGTCTGGCTGCGGCTGGACTGAGGCTGCCGGTTTCCTGGTGCGATGCCGACGCCGGCGGAGTCAACCGCCCGGTGTCAGACGCGCGAGGACGCTTGCGCGCCTGGCGCCGCGAATGAGGACAAGTTTGTGCCGGCTGGTCGCGCCGCGCAGCAGGCTGACGCCGCCGCGCGGACAGTCGAGCGTTTCCGCCAGAAAGCGGACCAGGGCCGCGTTGGCCGCGTCGTCCACCGGCGGCGCCGCAATGCGGATTTTCAGCTCATGGCCGGTGGAACCCACGATTTCACTGCGACTGGCGCGCGGCTGCACGTTCACGGCCAGAACCACGCCATCCGCCCGTTCGGAAACAAAATCGGAGGTCATAGCGGCAGCCGTCCGAATAGCCATGTCAACCCGCGCTGCCCAAGTTCCAGGCCGAGGAGCACGACGGCGATGCCCGCGACCGGCGCGAGGTCCACGCGTCCCAGCCGCAGCGGCAGCCAGCGCAGCGGGCGGAGCAGGTTGTGCGCCGTGGCGTTGATGAACGCCCAGAAGTTGTGGTTGCCCAGGTAGAGGTAGGTGTTCAGCACGTGGAGAAAGAGCACGAACGCCACAAGGTATTTCCAAGCCAGGATGGTGCCGGCGCCGAGCACGGCGCCCTGCTGCCAGCAATGCGTGGTTGATTGGGGCGCGGCCGCCATGCCGAGCTGCACGAGCAGCGGGTTGACAGCAAACCACAGCACGGCCACCAGCACCCAAGGCCCGACGAGTTTGAGCGCCGCCGGCCAACGCTCCATCCAGCCAAGTTGCTGGCGGACGACACGCTGCAGCGGCAGCGCGCCACCGACGCGGTGGTTCACCATCGAGAGCAGCAACAGCCAGAGATAAAAGACCGCGAGGACCACGAGGAAACTGAGCGCGGAATAGAGCAACATGCGCTGGAGCGAGGCGCTGTTGAACGGCAGGACGATCGCGCCCAGGTCAAGCGAGCCAATCCAGTCCAGTTCCATGCCGATGCGCCAATAGAACCAGGCTCGGATGACGAGCAGCCCGACGAGCGCGGCCAGCAGCCAGTGCCGGCGGGCCGGCATCGAACCGGACGGACGCGACATCCAAGGAACGGCAGTGCTGGCCGCCGGTGCGAATCCGGCTGACCGCCAACTCACCCAGAGCAGCAGCCCGGCGAGATTGAGAAGGAAGTCAGCCAGGTTCATCGCCTTGGCCGGACAACCGATCGGCGTGTCCGGTTACATGCGCTTCAAGAGGGTTTCCGCCATCACGGACGGCGTCTCCGCCACGGAGATGCCGGCGGCGCGGAACGCCTCGATTTTGGCCGCCGCCGTGCCCTTGCCGCCGCTGACAATCGCGCCGGCGTGGCCCATGCGGCGTCCGGGCGGTGCGGTGGCGCCGGCGATGAAACCGACGACCGGCTTGGAACAATGCTCCGCAATCCATGCCGCCGCTTCTTCTTCCGCGCTGCCGCCGATTTCGCCGATCATGATGATGCCGTGCGTGTCGGGGTCGTCGTTGAACAGCTTGATCACATCCAGGTGCGACGTGCCGTTCACCGGGTCGCCACCGATGCCGACGCAGGTGCTCTGGCCGACGCCCTTGCTGGTGAGCTGCCACACGGCTTCGTAAGTCAGCGTGCCGCTGCGCGAGAGCACGCCGATGTGGCCCTTCTTGTGAATGTAGCCGGGCGCGATGCCGATGCGGCAACCGCCGTGGGAGTCCTTGCCCTCGCCGGGCGTCACGATGCCGGGGCAATTTGGGCCGATGAGCCGGGTTCGCCGGCCTTCCATCGCGCGCTTGACCTTGATCATGTCGTTCACCGGAATGCCTTCCGTGATACAGACCACCAGGTCCAGCCCGGCGTCCACGCCTTCGAGAATTGCGTCCGCCGCGAAGGCGGGCGGCACGAAGATGGCCGATGCCGTGGCGCCGGTGACCTGGGCGGCCTCGGCCACGGTGTCAAAAATGGGCACCTTGCCTTCAAAGAGCTGGCCACCTTTGCCGGGCGTGACGCCGGCGACGATTTGCGTGCCGTAGTCGAGACTAAGTTTGGCATGACGCGCGCCGAAGCTGCCGGTGATGCCTTGGACGAGGACTTTCGTATCGGGTTTGACGAGGATGGACATGACAATTTGCGAGTTGTGGTTTGAAATTTGTGGCTGATCAGAAGAGACGTGGTGGTCGTTCGTTCTTCTCGTGAATGGCGCGAAGTTGTCGAACGGCAAGCAAATCCCTCTCCCGCCCGACGGCTTGTTTAGAGGCAATCAAGGCTTCAAGGCTCAGGAACCGGAATTCGCCGTAGGAGAATTCCGCCACGACGCTGCGTTTGAGCACTTCGGAGAGGGTGCCAACGCCAGCTACTTCGCCGAGGCAATCCAGCTTTCCCAAGTCCGTTTGGAGGTAAAGATTCTTGAAATCGCCGAATGCGCTTCGTGTCATTTCCAGCGGCAAACGGTTGGCGGTCAGACGATGCACCGGATGCAGATCGCGCACAGCCGATTCAATGCGTTCCACATTCTCCGCCCCAAAAGGGCAACAGATGTCGAGGTCAAAGGTGGCCAGCGGCACACCGTGATACACGACACAGACGCCGCCGATGATAACGAAATCGAGGCCACTAGCGTTCAGCCGGGTCAGCAAAGCTTGGTCATTCTGCGCCATGAGTATAGCCCGCTTCGTGAACCGACAGCAAAAAATCAAGAACCTGCTGGTGCTCCGCCAGACGTTGTTCCGGAGTCAATTTGAGAGACTCCTCGATCAGCGACATATCAATCCCCGAGTCGATCGCCTCCCGCCAAGCCGGGCCGGCATCCGGCGGGCAGACCTGCTTGCCGTTGATCTGCGCCAGTGTTTCCTCGTCGAGCATGGCGGTCACCATCATTTCGTGTTGCGCTTGTGGATGCAAACCGTGTTTCCGTCCGGATCGAAGATCATCGCCATCCGGCAGACCGGCGTGGGAACCGGCTCCAGGCGGAACTTCACGCCGTGGGCGCGCAGATGCGCGATGGCGGCATCGAAATCCTCCACCTCCAGCGCCACCGTGCCGCCATCCGGTCCCGGCTTCCAGCCCGGCGCGCAGCCAAGCGACAACGCATACGGCCCAAACTCGTATTCGGTCCATTGGCCGTTCGGCGTGTCGGTGGCGCTGGTGGGGTTCAGGCCAAGCACGCCCTCGTAAAACGCGCGGGACCGCGCCATGTCTGTGACGGCGTAACAGCAGAAGGCAAGTTCGACGACGTTCAGCATGACGGTTTCACGCGTGTCACGACATTTCCGCGTGCCGGTGAATCACCCGGCAATCGCCTTGACCACCTTCTGTGCCGCGTCAGCCATGCTGTCGCCGCTGATGATGGTGAGGCCGGAATTGGCCAGCGTTTGCTTGCCGGCGACGACGTTGTTGCCTTCGAGCCGGACGACGAGCGGCAGTTTGAGACCCGTTTCCTTGACCGCGGCGACGATGCCGGTGGCGATGACGTTGCAATCCATGATGCCACCAAAGATGTTCACGAGGATCGCCTTCACATTCGGGTCCTTCATGATGATTTTAAAGGCCGCCGTCACCTGCTCGACGCTCGCGCCGCCGCCGACGTCGAGGAAGTTGGCCGGGTCGCCGCCGTAATGCTTGATGATGTCCATCGTCGCCATCGCCAGGCCGGCGCCGTTGACCAGACAGGCAATGTTGCCGTCGAGCTTGATGTAATTGAGCGCGAATTTGCTCGCCTCGACTTCGAGCGGCGATTCCTCTGCGAGGTCGCGCATGGCCAGGATTTCCTTGTGCCGGAAAAGCGCGTTGTCATCGAGGCCAGCTTTCGCGTCCAAGGCCAGGATGATGTCCTTGCCGTCGGGGCCTTCGACGATGCAGAGCGGGTTGATTTCGACCAGGGAGGCGTCGCACTCCAGCCAGGTGCGATACACACCCGCCAGCAGTTTGGCCGCCGCGGCAATCAAGTCGCCGCGCAACCCCAGCGCCACCGCGATGCGCCGCGCCTGAAACGGCATCAGCCCGACGGCCGGGTCCACGGACTCCTTGACGATTTTCTCCGGCGTTTTGGCGGCGACCTCCTCGATGTCCATGCCGCCCTCGGTGCTGGCCATGATGACCGGCCGCGAGGTCACGCGGTCCAGCAGCACGGCGAGGTAAAGCTCCTTCTTGATCGGCAGCGCCGTTTCGATGAGGAGGCGGTTCACGCGCCGGCCGGCCGGGCCGGTCTGCTTGGTGACGAGCACCTGGCCGAGCATGGCTTGGGCGCGCTGGACGGCTTCCTCGGTGGTGGCGCAGACCTTCACGCCCCCCTGCAGGCCGTTGGTGAAGGTGCCCTTGCCGCGGCCGCCGGCGTGAATCTGCGACTTCACGACCACGCGTTTTGCGCCGGCCGCGAAGAGTTGTTGCGCGATGGCCGGGGCCGCTTCGGGCGTGGTGATGTCGCTGCCGGTGGGAATGGCCACGCCGCGACGGGCCAGTAATTGTTTTGCCTGAAATTCGTGTATGTTCATCGCCAAATCGGGAGTGAAGTCTGACGGGCGGCGGCGAAAGCTTCAACCCTCAAATGCGTTTGAATTGGAAAAGGCTGGGGACATCGTGACCCTCCTGTGGTGAAGATCAAAATGGTGCGCAACCGCCGCTAATTTGATCAAGATTGCCCGCCACCAGTTACGCTGGGTTTGACCCCGCGCCGCCAGTTTGAGCATCGGTTTGCCGCCCGCCCGACTCCACCCCGCCGCCTGTCCAAAGATTGGTGTTACGCCCTCCGCAAGCCCAGGCCATCGCCGCCATGAGCCGCAAAGTCAACTGCTGCGACAACGCCGCCTTATCCTTCTTGTGACCGGCAATTCCGTCGTCGTAAATGCCCCGGCCCTTGACGGCGCACTCTTCATTGAACAATCAGGCAAGCAACCCGGCTTGCCGATCTTTAGCGATCTTCTCATAACACCCTGGTTCACGGCACCTTGATAGCCAGGGGGTTCGCTGGGGGTGCTTTCGCCGGCACCGCTGGCGGGCGGTTACTTGATTACCGGGCGGAGGACGATGTTGCGGTATTCGATGCCGGTGTGATCGCCCTGGAGGTAGATCGGACCCGGCTTGGATTCATCCGACCACAGCGCGCCGCCGGTGCAGCCGAGCAGCGGCTGGTTATCAATGATCTTTTTGCCGTTCAGAATCACGGTGACGTGACGGTCCACCAAGGTGATGTCAAAACTCTCCCACTCGCCGGCCGGTTTCTCGGCGGCTTCGGTGGGGCAGATGCGGCTGTAAACGGCACCCATGTTGTGCGGGTCGAGGCGGCGGCCGTAGGTGTCGGCCACCTGGACTTCGTAGATGCCGCGGAGGTAAATGCCGCTGTTGCCGTTCTTGGCGAGACGCGCCTCGGCCTTCAAATTGAAGTCTTCAAATTCGCGGTCGGTGCGGAGGTTGCCGTAATTCTTGTGCGGCTGACCTTCCACCTGCACGGGATTGTTGACGAGGATGCCGCCGCGGACACTCCAGCCGCTGACCGCGTTCGGATCGGTCAACCGCCAGCCGGCGAGATCCTGCCCGTTGAACAGCGTGATGGGGTCGCCGAACTTGACCTGGCTCAAATCGGGCGCGGGCGGCACGGGCGGAATGCGCTTGCCGGAGAACTCGTCGCGGCTCACGCCGTCGCCATCGTCGTGCGGATTCATTTCGGTGAGGTTGAGGGTGTCGCCGTCCACGCGGGCCACGATCGCCTCGGGGATTTGCTGGGTGCGGACGACCTTGCCGCTGGCGTCCTTGCGCTTCACGTCGCGGACGCGGATCACGTAAAGCGTGTCGTTGTCGCCGAAGAACACGCTCGACACGGGCACCACGCTGCCGCCGCCCCACAAAATGGAGCCGTCATACCAGCCGTTTTCCTTGGTGATGTTGAGCCAGCCGGCACCGCCGCCGGGGATCGTAAGCGCCCAGCGGCCGAGGAATTCATCAGGGCCGGCCAGGGCGGCGAACAAGCCGCCCGCGAGCAGCGTGGAGCAAAGGATGCGGGTGAAGGTCGGAAGCGGAATGATGTGTCGTTGCATGGCGCGCTTATCGGCGAATTCAATTCCGCCAACAAGAAAAAACGTGCCGATTGGGCATGACGTCGGTTCACGGCAGACGTGTTGCTTGGTAAATGCGTTGTCCTTGAATCGGTCCCGTTAAGTCCAGGTAGAGCTGGCTTGAATTGGTGAGCACGCGTGTCGCCAGCGGCATCCACATCGTCTGCACGACGTTTGGCGTTGGCAATTTGACCGTCACATGATTGCGCCGGCTGTTGGACGTTCGCAGTGCGAAAGCGGTCGGGAACCGGTTCAAACCGGTTCCGGGCATTTGCGCCGCCGCCCATTCTCCGGTTAACATGGCGGCATGGATAAGAACCGGCTGGAAGCCTTCAGCGACGGTGTGTTCGCGATCATCATCACCATCATGGTGCTGGAATTGCGTGTGCCGACGGGCGCCAACGCGTCGGCCGTGGCCGCCTTGAAGCCGCTGCTGCCGGTGTTTCTGACCTATGCGTTGAGCTTCATTTACCTTGGCATCTACTGGAACAACCACCATCACCTGCTCAAGGCCGTCCGCCGGGTGAACGGCCGGATGATGTGGGCGAATCTGCACCTGCTTTTCTGGCTCTCGCTCTTTCCCTTCGCCACGGGCTGGATGGGCGAAAATCATTTTGCCACGGCACCGACGGTGCTTTACGGCGCGGTGCTGTTGCTGGCGGCCATCGCGTATTACCTCCTGCAAAGCATCGTCATCGCCGGACATGGTTGTGACTCGCGCCTTGCCGCCGCCATTGGGAGCGACTTCAAAGGAAAAATGTCTCCTGTTTTCTACGCGATTGCCTTGGCCACCGCGCTTTTCCGGCCTTGGATTTCCTGCTGCGTTTACGTGTTCGTCGCCTTCCTGTGGCTCATTCCGGATCGTCGCATCGAACGCGCTCTGAGCGAGGCAAATGCGAGAGAACACTAAGCCGGCTTCGTGGTAATGGGCGGAAATGTCTGTGGTCGCCCTCCAGCTCCGGGGAGCAAGCTCATCAGCCGGTGAGCAACACGCACCAATTGCGACTTCCCGACTTAACAGCCCGTCAAAGAAGGGCCGCCAAGGATTGTTACAACGCCGCGGCGGTGCGGACTTGGATGCCTTGCGCGAACTACTGCACGCCAAACTCTGCGGCGCCGGACTGGGCCAGGCCGCCAGCACGCCGGACTGCCAAGCAACACCTGGCCCACCGTGGGCGTCCGCGCTCTGGCAACAACAACGCCTGGCTCAAACCACTGATCCAACAGCTCAAGCCAGCGTCGGCGATCAAAGTCATCGGGCAATTGGTAGCGGTCTTGGCGGGTGCCACGGTTTGTTCATCGGATGCCCAGGTTGCCGTCGAGCAAGACGCGCACGGCCCGGACGAGCGCGGCGACGCGGACCGGCAGCGGGAAGTCCGACGGGGCTTCGAGTGTGTAGCTGTGCCGGGTTTTGTGTTGCAGCAGATAAAACGCTTCAGGCCAGAGCGGACGCGTTGCCGCGGCCAGATTTGGACGGATGATGCCGTTTACGGCGGGGCGGCCGTCAATCTCGGGCGACGGATCAATCGGGCAGACGGTGCTGACTGCTGTGATGACGGCTTCAGCCGCCGAGCTCCGTCCGTCCGGATTCAGCTCGTAGAGGTAAAACCCGTGCGCCTCCCAGTCTTCGTGCAGGCAGATGGTGAGGTCAAAGTCCGGCTGGCGCTGCAACCACTCCGTGTGCCGGCAAATCTCCAGCGAGCGCTGGTGCAGGTAATCGCGATTCAGGTCCACGCCGTCGGCATTCTCCCGGCGATTCAGGCGAAATCCCGCGGGATTCAGGCAGGGGCAAAGCCAGAGTCCGGTGTGAGCGGGCCATTGGTTAGCCGCCAGCAGTTCGCGCAGGGCGTGCGGGCCGGCCGGCTCATCGCCGTGAATGCCGGCGGAAAGATAAACGCGCCGTTGGTCGTCCGCGCCCGTGCGCTGGCAGCCGATGATCGCGTCGGCATGGATCGTGGCAATGGTTTCCACGCTCCAACCGTGCGCGGCGGCGGCGGCGGTGGCCGCGTGAACGGCCGCCAGATCGAGTGGTTCGCCGTGGTAGCCGTCGTGATTCCGGCCGAGCCGGTTCATGCGAGGACAGGAACAGGCGCCGGCGCCGGTTCGGTGGCGCCGTGCGGCTCCCAGCACGGATCGAGGCCGAGATCCCGGATCATTTGGAGGTCGCGTTCGACAGGTTGGTTGAGTGTCGTCAGATAGTTGCCCACCATCAACGCGCTGGCGCCAGCGAGGAAACTCATGCTTTGCAGGTCGCGCAGGTTTACGGCACGGCCGCCCGCCAGCAGGATTTCCTGTCGCGGCAGGACGAAGCGGAAACAGGCGATCGTCTGCAGGCATTCCAGCGGTTTGATCGGCGGATTGTGCGCGAACGGCGTGCCCGGAATCGGATTGAGCATGTTCACCGGCACGAAGTCCGCCCCGGCCTCGCGCAGCGCCAGGGCCAGATCGCAGCGATCCTCGCGCGTTTCGCCCAGGCCGATGATGCCGCCGGAACAGATTTTGATGCCGGCGTTCTTCAACAGCCGGATGGTTTGCAGCCGGTCGTCAAACGTGTGCGTCGAGCACATCTTGGGAAAAAATCGGCGCGACGTTTCGAGGTTGTGGTTGTAGCACTCCACGCCGGCCTCGCGGAGGCGGTCGGCGACGCGCTGATTCTGGATGATGCCCAGCGAGGCGTCGGGTCGCACCTTGCCCTGCTGCTTCAGTTCGCGGAACCGCGCGCAGACCTCGTCCAGCAACGGCCCTTCCTCCAGGCCGCGCCACGCGGCGACAATGCCGAAACCCACCGCGCCGTTCCGATGCGCTTCGTCCGCGGCCGCGAGCATGGGTTCGGGATCAATGAAACCGTAGCGGGGCGAGTCGGTGGAGTAAAACGCCGACTGGGCGCAGAACTTGCAGTTTTCCGAACACCCGCCGGCCTTGGCGTTCACGATGGAGCACAGATGAACCTTGTTGCCTTTGAAATGCTCGCGGATGCGGTTGGCCCACGCGAGCAGATCGTAAATGTCCGCGGTGGCTTCGAGGTTCAGCAGCCAGAGCGCCTCGTCGCGCGTGATCTCGCCACCGCCGAGCACCCGCCGGCCAAGCCGGGAGAGACGTTCGTGGTTGGTGGCGTCAAATGTCGTTACTGTCATGGTTGACAAGATACGGAGGCCGCCGCGGCAGGCAAGCGTGGAGGCGCGGCGGGCGTGAGTTGCCGCCCGCGGACTCCCGGCGCGCGCGGCGGTCAAATAAACTTGCCCGGATTGAGAATGCCCAGCGGGTCGAGCGCCTGTTTGATCGTGGCGTGAAGCCGGCGGACTTCCGGCGTTACCGCCTGCGGCCACCAGCGAAGTTTTGCCAGCCCGATGCCGTGTTCGCCCGTGATGACGCCGCCCCAGGCAAGCACGCGCGCGAAAAGCGCATCCAGGGCCTCGTGGCTGCGCCGTTCGGCGTCGGGTTGCGCGGTGTCCACCATCACGTTGGCGTGAATATTGCCGTCGCCGGCATGGCCGAAACAGGCGATCGGCAGGCCGTGCTTCCTTTGCAGCCGGGCGGTGAACGCGAACAAATCCACCAGCCGGCCGCGCGGCACGGTGATGTCCTCGTTGAGCTTGGTAAGGCCGGTGGCGCGCAGCGCCGTGGAAAACACGCGGCGGAGTTCCCAGATTTGCTCGCATTGGGAGTCACCCAGGGCGCGTTCCACGAACCGCGGCGCGTGCCGCCGGATGACCGCCTCCACCTGGCGCAGTTCGGAGCGGACCGAGCGTTCCTGGCCGTCGAGTTCGGTGATGAGGTGGGCCTCACAGCCGGCGAGGCGGGTCGAACCGGTATGTTTCTGGGCGGCGGCCAGCGTGTAGGCGTCGGCCACCTCCAGCGCACACGGCAAAAACCCGGCCTCGAACACGGCCTGGATGGCGCGGGTGGCGTCAAGGGGGGAGGAAAAGCCGGCGGCCAGCGCGGCGCGGAACGGCGGCCGCGGCAGCAACTTCAACGTGGCTTCGGTCACGATTCCCAACATGCCTTCGGAGCCGACAAACAGCCGGGCCAGATCAAAGCCGGTTTTGTTCTTGTGCGTGCGGCTGCCGAGACGGACCACCGTGCCGTCGGCGAGCACCACTTCCAGACCAAGCACGTAGTCGCGCGTGACGCCGTATTTGAGGCAGCGCGGCCCGCCGGCGTTGGTGACGATGTTGCCGCCGATGGTCGAGTCGGCGCGGCTGGCGGGGTCGGGCGGATAAAACAGCCCTTTTGCTTCGACGGCGGCCTGGAGTTTGGCGGTGATGACGCCGGCCCGGACCACGGCGACGAAATCGCGCGGATGGATTTCCTTGATGCGTGTCATCCGCGCGAGGGAAAGCGCAATGCCGCCGTTTACCGGCACGCAGCCGCCCACGTAGCCCACGCCGCCGCCGCGCGCCGTGACGGGAATCCGGTGCGCGTGGGCGAAGCGGAGGATTGTTGCCACCGAGGCGGTGGAGCGGGGCAGGGCAACGGCATCGGGCAAATGGCTGGCGAGCCACTTGTCGGTGGCGTGCGCGGCGCGGGTGGCGTCGTCGAGACGCAGTTCGCCGGGCGGCAGCGATTGTTGGAGTTCGCGAAAGCGGGGATCAGTTGGCAGGCTCATCAGCAGGAGAGTCGGTGGCGGCGAGCAGGGCCGTGGCCTCGGCGGCGCGATCATCGGCCACCTGCACCAGCACGCCGCCGGTGGCCATCGAATAACCTTCGGTGGTGAGGGCGGCGGTTTCGTGGGTGACGATGGCGGGAATCTCGGCCGCCTCCAGCCGCGACCGTATCAGTTGGGCCTCGGCCGGATTGAACGTGCGGAAGATGGTGACAAGTTTCATGACGCAAGCTACGTCGGGCGGCCGGCATTTCAAGCGGTCGGGGCGCGGGGTGCAAGCACAAAGGCCGGCGGCGGCGCCTTCAAAACGGCCGGGGAGGGAACGTCAGCATGCGTTCCGGTTTGGGCGGCTTGGCCGGCTTGGGTTTGTAGAGCAGGCCGAACCGGGCCAGGTTGCTGCTCACGACGGAGAGATTGCTGACCGTCAGGGCGAACTGGTTCTGGAGGTTGGTGTTGTGGAACAGCGTCCCGGCAAGCCCCTGCCCGGCTTGCAGTTTGTCGAGGAAGACTCTCACGTCCAGCGTGGCGGATTCGAGGTTGCTGACCGCCGATCCCACCGGAGCGCCGTTGGTCGCCAGCAGCGCGTCCACGTTGGCGGCGAGGCCGTTAAGCTGGTGCGAAAAGACGACGAGATTGCTGATGCCGACGGCCACGATGGGGGCGTTGTTCGTGACGACGGCGTCGAGGTTGGCGACCGTGCCGCCGGCGCGTTCGGAGAAGGCGCGGAAGTTCGCCAGCGTGACGGTGACGTTTTCCAGATTCGTCTCGGAGAGGACGGTGCGATCGAGGCGGGCGACGGCGTCGTTGAATTCCTGCGCGGTCTGGTCAATGCGCACGAGGAAGTGGCTGACGGCGCGGGCGGCTTCCTGGAGGTTGAACGGCGCCTCGCAGGTGACGAGGTCGCCGTCCTTGAGCAGCGGCCTGGCGTTGGGGCCGGGAATGATGGCGACATATTGATCGCCAAGAAAGCCGGCCTGTTCGATCACGAACTGGGCGTCCGCATGAATCTTGTGTTGCGCGAGAATGCGCAGATGGATCAGCACCGACCGGCCGTCCGGCGTCAACTCCACGCCGCGCACGTTGCCGACGGACACGCCGGCCATGAGCACCGCGGCGCCATCCTTGATGCCGCCGACGTTGCTGGTCTTGACCACCACTTCGTAACTCGAGCTGAACAGCGACGCGGTCTGGCTGAAGCGGAGCAACAGTCCGCCCAACAACACCAGGCCGATGGCCACGAACAGCCCGACTTTCAATTCGATTCCTTGACGGCTCATAACGCAACTTCCTTGGGGTCGGCGATTCCGTGAACAAACCGGTTGACCAGCGGATCGGCGCTGGCAAAGAACTCCACGGGCGTGCCGCTGGCATAGATGCGGCCCTGGTGCAGCAACAACACCCGTTGCGTCACGCGCCGGACCGTGCGCATGTCGTGGGTGACGACGACGGACGTGACCTTGAGCTGCGCGCAAACGCGGGCGATAAGCTGGTCAATGCTGTCGCTGACCACCGGGTCCAGGCCGGTGGTCGGTTCGTCGTAGAGCACAATCTGCGGCCGGTAGATCAGCGCGCGGGCCAGGCCGACGCGTTTCTTCATGCCGCCGGACAACTCGGCGGGCATTTGCCCCTCCGTGCCGCCGAGTTCGACCAGTTCGAGCACCTCGGCGACGCGGTGGGCGATTTCCGGCGGCGACAGCTTGCGCTCGCGCAGCAGCACGAACCCGACATTTTCCGCCACGCTCAACGAATCGAACAGCGCCGCGCTTTGGAACAACATGCCAAACTTCCGACGCACCTGGAGCAGGGCGCGTTCATTCATGCGCGCCAGGTTCTCGCCATCCACCTGCACCGAGCCGGTGTCCGGTTGGAGCAGACCGATCAGGTGCTTGAGCAGAACGCTCTTGCCGCAGCCGCTCCGGCCGATGATGGCCAGCGCCTCGCCGGATTCGACGCGGAAATTCACGCCGTCGAGCACCGCTTGCGCGCCAAATCGCTTGCGCAGGTTCTGCACTTCAATCCAGGCCATAGAACAGCCGGTTCAGGAACATCGTCAGGAAGAAATTGCTCATCAGAATGGTGATCGAGGCATACACCATCGCCTCCGTCGTGGCCCGACCCACGCCTTCCGCACCCTGGCGGCAGTTCATGCCCTTGTAACAGCTCACCGTTGCCACCACGGCGCCGAAAATGGTCGCCTTCATGAACCCGATCAAGATGTCGCGCCAGTCCGTGTAACGCAGCATGTTGTGCCAGGAATAGGCCGGGTCAATGCCCAGCAGGAACACGCCCACCACATACGCGGCCAGGATGCCGATGCAGATGGCCTCCGCGGTCAGCAACGGCAGCGCGATCACCGTGGCCAGCACGCGGGGCACGACCAGGTAATCCACCGGATGCGTCGCCAGCGTGCGCAGCGCGTCAATCTGCTCGGTCACGCGCATCGTGCCCAGCTCCGCTGCCATCGCCGCGCCGACGCGCCCGGCCACCATCAAACTGGTCAGCACCGGGCCGAGTTCGCTGCCCAGGGAAACGCTCACCACCGCGAGCGTGGCCGTGTCCATCGCCACCTTGTGAAACTGGAAAAACGTCTGCGCACACAGCACCATCCCTGTGAACGCGCCCGTCACCAGCACCACCGACTGCGATTTCACGCCGATGAAGTAAAGCTGGTAAACCAGGTCCGGCAGACGCGGACGCTGGCCGAGCAGCGAACGCAGTATCTCCATGCACAGTAGCGCGTAGCGCCCCAAACCCTCCAGCGGATGGCGCAGCCAGCTTTTGGTTTCCGCCTTCATCAAGGTTCTTTGATACCACCGGCAAGGCCCTTTGGCGAGCACGCGCTTTGGCCAACGCGGTTGTGTCGGCCGCACACAACGAAGCCGCCAGATCATGCTTGCCCCGCCGCGCCGGGCCGGCAACTTGATGGCGTGATTTACTTGGACCACAATGCCACCACGCCCATCGCACCCGAAGTACGGGAAGCGATGCTGCCTTACCTTGGCGACAAATGGGGCAACCCATCCAGCAGTTACCGGTTCGGCTCACAACTCCGGCGCGTGCTGGAAAGCGCCCGTGCCCAGGTGGCCGAACTCATCGGCACCAGCCCACGCGAAATCCTGTTTACGTCCTGCGGGACCGAGAGCAACAACGCGGCGATCCATGCGGCGCTCAAAGCCAATCCGCTGAAGCGGCACATCGTCACTTCAGCGGTTGAACATTCCTCAGTCCTGAACTATTGCCAGGCGCTGGAAAAGAATGGGTACCGCGTGACCTACCTGCCGGTGGACTGCGACGGGCTGCTGAAACTGGCCGACCTGGAGAACGCCATCACGGAAAACACCGCGATCGTGTCGCTGATGTGGGCGAACAACGAAACCGGCGTGCTGTTTCCCGTGCGGGAGATCGCGGAGCTTTGTCGCAGCCGGGGTGTGCTCTACCACTGCGATGCGGTGCAAGCCGTGGGGAAGCTTCCGACCAATCTTTGCGACTTGCCAGCGGATTACCTCTCGCTCACCGGGCACAAGCTTCATGCACCAAAAGGCATCGGGGCGCTCTACGTGCGGCGCAAGACGCCGTTCTCACCGTTCATTCACGGAGGACACCAGGAGCGCGGCTTGCGGGGCGGCACGGAAAACGTCGCTTTGATTGTCGCGTTGGGAAAGGCCGCCGAACTGGCGCGCAAACAACTTCCCGGTTACGACGCCAAGGTTCGCCCGCTGCGCGATGCCTTGGAGCGCGGCATCCTGGGCCACCCCCACAACCGCCCTGCAGACACCATCTCCCCCACCGGGGGAGATGGCCGGGATGCGGTGGCAGGCATTCCGGGCACCGAACTGAACGGCCACCCGGAGTTGCGCCTCGCCAACACGACCAACATCACCTTCCACGGCATCGAATCCGAGGCGCTGCTGCTCCTCCTCGACCAGGAAGGCGTCTGCGCCTCGTCCGGCTCCGCCTGCCTGGCCGATTCCGACGAACCTTCGCATGTCGTCAAAGCCATGAAGCCCGACACTGGTGCCTCGCGACAGATGATCCGGTTCTCGCTGGGCACCGAAACCGCGCCGGCGCAGATTGAACTGACGCTTGCTGGATTGCGCCGGGCGGTCAAGGCTCTGCGGACCTGAATCCCATGGAAACCGTTTACATCGAAACAACCATCGTCAGCTACCTGGTTGCTAACCCCAGCCTTGATCCCGTCTTGGCGGCACACCAGCAGACCACCCGGCGGTGGTGGCAGGATCAGCGCCCCGCCTTTCAATGCGTCATTTCAGGCGAAACCCTGACTGAAGCCGCACGCGGCGACGCGCACTACGCTCGCCTGCGGCAAGAGGCCCTGCGCGGCCTACCTGTGCTGCCCATCACGACGGAGACAGAGGCGCTGGCGGATGCGATTCTCGAAAGCGGTTCACTGCCTCCGGCGGCCCGCTCGGACGCCATCCATGTGGCCGCGGCCACGCTGGCCGCTGTGGATTTCCTGCTGACTTGGAATTGCCGCCACCTCGCCAACCCGCACCTCCAGAAGCACCTTCGCAGCTTGATGGCGGCGCGGAGTCTGACGCTGCCGGAGATTTGCACCCCGATTGAACTTGGAGCAGAATGAGCCATGAACTCGAATCCCATCCTCGAAGAAGTCTGGCGGATCAAGGATGAGTTGGCCCGGGAAGCCAACTACGACATCCACCAGCTTTGCGAAAATACGCGTCGCTGGATGGCCGAGCACCCACACGACGGCCCGGTGGTCCGCAACGCCGAGGAACTCCGGCAACTCATCGCGGCGAAGGAGCGCCAACGCGCCGGGGAACCGGCGCTGGCCCTGAACGAGACGCCTGCCAAGCCGGGGAAGTCGTAACTACTTCCCTCCATCCCGCCAAAATTGCCTTGCCGCCCCGGCCACCAGTTTCCCTTGCAGCCGCAGCGCCGCTTCCGCCTTCTTGAATTCCCGGTGGATCACGCCGCCCAAGATCATCCGTTGCTGCGCGTCCGGCAGCGTGTGCGGGGAGAAATGGACGCCTCACTCGGCCAGTTCGGCAAAGTTTGTCGCGTTGTTTCCGCTGGTGATGAAGGCGTCGGCATCCTGCGACGCCAGCCAGACAGGGAAGCCCCAGGACCGCCCTTGACGTGCCAGCGAGCCGAGCAAGCCGGCCTTCCCTTCCTTGGGCAAGAGCAGGTGCGCCTCATCCACAAACAACACCATCTTGAGAGGCTGGATTCCGCCCTTTACCGCCAGGTTTTGGTCCAGCTTCTTCATCAGAAAATTCAGAATCAACGCCGCGGCCAGCGCCTTCGTGTCGGTGTCGTTGCGGAATTCCTTGAAGTCAACCACCAGCGAACCGGCGAGCCACTCCTCCGGGCGGATGGCGGTCTGGGCACTGGCAAAGAGGTTGAAGCGGTCAATCTTCTGCACGATGGCCAGGTCCACGCCATTGGCCCCGCTTTGCTCCGACTCCATCGCCAGCGCGGGAAAGTCAGGCGCGTCGAGCCGCTGGTAGGCGTCGCAGATGTTGCGCTCCTGTTTGGCCCCCAGTTGCGGCGCGAAGCAGCGAATCAGGCTGGCGATCTCGTAAGCGACTTGCGCGTTCTGAGTCGGGTTCGGATGCCGGTAGAGCGGATTGATCGGCAGGTCTTGCTGGATCAAGCGGACGTAATTCGCGCCAGTCTGGGTGGATTCCTGGCGCTTCAAGTCGGCAAGCTCGACTTCCTTCTGGTCAATCTCCGCTTCAACATCCTTCAGGCGCTTGCTCAGTCGGTCACGGTCAGCAATCAAACCGCCGCGCTTTTCATGGAGTTCAGT
This sequence comes from bacterium, assembly GCA_021780105.1. GTDB lineage: Bacteria > Verrucomicrobiota > Verrucomicrobiia > Limisphaerales > J093 > JAJXZJ01. Next base: position 85,220 of record JAJXZJ010000064.1, on the reverse strand, counting down.
GCCGCGTTTGAAGGCCGCAGTGTTTTGCTGCATTTGTCAAAGCAGCTTTGCGGCGAGTAAGTCAAAGCCGAAACCCGAAATGGAGGCGGTGGTGCCGAAGAAAGTCACGTGAAGGACGCAGTTGAGCTTCAGAATCAAACTGGAGATGTCGTCCGGCAAACGACACCAACCGAAGCGACTCTGGCCCGTGTTCAGTGTACTTCCGAGGATTCACCAAGATGCGGAGTTCCTCGTCCACCGACCATAGCCCTTCATCGAACATCCAATGGGCGTTCTTGGAAAGGGTCAGTCCATTTGTGACGTCATCGTTCTGGGTTTGGCTCCACGCTTCGATATGCGCAGCATCAACGATAGTCGTACCATCGGTCGTTGTGCATCGGTAGCCCGTAAGAGCACAGGTGTAGCGGTATTCGGTAGCCACGCGGACGGCAAAACGAGCACTTCGCCCTTTCCTTTTTGCGGCTTCCATCGCATCCGCCAAAACGCGATCAGCGGCTTTCGCTCCAACATTTCCGCCTTGGATACCCAGGCTTTCGAAGAAGGCGACGCGTTCGGCCGGTTCAAAGTATTTGGAGACAAGGACCATTCGAGCCTTGAGGCGGAACCCTGGATTCCCAAGCAAATCAAAGAGGATAGGATCGAACTCACAGACAACGCACGAGTCTGGTGACCTAGCTCGCCTCATTTCCGGATCGAACGGAATCCAAAAACCCTGAGTGCTTAGATGGAAGAACGGTAGATCTATGTCGAGCCGAGTCGGCCACCTTTCGGTAGTGATCGCACCGTAGCAACGAAATCTGAGAACCAGGCCAGCACTGCGAGCGAATGCGCGGCAATTCAATTCTCCGACTTCGGCCATATCCAACAGGGAAAGAAGCAGAAGGGGCTTATGCGGTGCCTTGCCCCGGCACTCGCCTCTTCCAGACGCCGGGTTGAGTCGAGTCAGCCGACCAAGCCAAGTCTTCTCTTCATCTGCGGTTGTTGACACGTCGGATTAATCCTTTGGAGGTCCAAAGTCTTTTCGCGCTTGCAGCCTGTCAGTTCGCCGAGACTTCTTCTCGCTCCGCCAAATCGTCCTTGAGAATATTCAGCAAGTCATCCGGGAGGCCTTGGGCGCGGTGGCTTTCGCTGTATTCCTCCACCTTGGCCAACATGCGGCGGAGCATGTCAGGGCGGATGGTCTTCTCGCCGGCGATTTCTTCTTCCAGTTCGCGCAGCCGGTTCAGTTCTTTCAGGTCGGTATTCATGATGATCCCTCGCTGTTTGTTGACAATGCGGGCCACGCCCCGGCCATCGTCCGGATCGCGCGCTGCGTTCCACATTTGTTGGATCAGGAGCAGTTCCTCCGGCGTGATGAGTTCGAGCTTTGTCTCTTCTTGAAGCGCGAGCAGCCGCTTGAGCAGTTCGCGGCGGCCTTCAATGGTGAGCGGGCCGGGACCGTTGTTGCCGTTCATCCGGCGCTTGTCGCGCCAACCGTTCTCCGGGTTGCGGAAATCAATGAGCGTTTGCCGGAAGTCGAGCAGGTGTTCCATGCGCTCGTCGCCGCTTTCGAGCAGTCCCTCGCTGGCTTTGTCGCGGTCCACGACGGTGCAGGTCCAGCAGCCGAAGCGGGAGTTGCCGCAACTTGGCGTGCTCGTGTCAATCTGGATGGGGCACTCGCCGCCGCCGGCTTGGGAATAGAGCTTGAAGAGCGCGCGGTTGTCGCCGCCCCAGGGATTCGGATGCTGAAGCAGGAAGGCCCAGACTTCCTCCGTGCTGAGAAACTGGATGGGATTGGAAACCCACACGCGCGGAAGGTCGGGATGGCGGCTCAGCCCATTGCGCGTTTCGCGGTTCGCGAGCGTCTGGGCGCGGGTAGCGCTTTCAGCCCGGCGCGCGCCCAGGTGGAGAATGGCCTCGCCCCAGCGGCCCACGCGTTGCTCCACGAAGCGATTCACCGGATCAATCTTCATCCGTTGAGTACACCAACGGAAGGTGCGGTTGGGCGGCGGATAGCCGCGGCCGATGATGTTGACCCAGAAACTTTCCTCGGCGGGTGGGCGGAGCAGGTGGACTTCGATCTTGAGTCCCTGGTTGTCGGAGAACTTCCTCATCCGGGCGCGGGTCGTTTCGATCATCTCGACGATGGCCGGAATCTCAACTCGGGTGTCGGTGCAGACGATGTGGACCTCCTTGGTTCGTTGCTCGCGCGGAATGGATAAGACGGTATCGAAAATCAGCGAGGCAACCATCGTGCTGTCCTTGCCGCCACTGAAGCCGACAAGCCAAGGACGGGGATCTTCCTCGTAAAGCTCGCGCAACGATGTCTTGATACTTGCGTAGGCAGAGAACGAATTGGTCTGGTCCGTCGGCATTGCCGGCGCAGTTTGGGCACAGGCGCCCATGCACGCAAGTTTTCTGTATCATTCCCGGCCGGCCGTCAGTTGCCGTGGCCCGGGGAATGCGAGCAACGTGGAAGAGAAGGAAGCCGGGGAGGCGTTCCGCATTTCGATCAAACCCACGATCCGGGCGGTACTTGATGACTGACGGCACAGCCGTCACGGGTTTGGGACGCGCACGACCGGTGGAGGTTGTTCCCCTCGGTGAATGAGCCATCGCCCGCCGCCGCTATGTGAACGTCGTCACGAGGCATGGGCTTTGTGAGTTTTCGAGGGGGCAACCCGCCATAGATACTTCCCGTCCGGCGACCATTTCCCCGGCACGGCCGGAGCAAGGCTTTGTTTCGACTTCGGCACAGTCACGTTGAGTTGCATCCACTGCGGGTCAATCAACGCCACTTCGACCCAAGGCTGGTTGCCCAAAACAGGTTCTTAAGCCATGCGCCGGGGGCGAGCAGTTGGAAATGCGACCAGGAATTCCTCTCATCCGTTTCGACCATCCGGGCCAGCAGCGCGCGAAAGAAATCCTTGGGCGCGGGGCAAGCGCCGGAGCCGCTCGTGATCGTGCGGGAGTTCATGCGTCTCCCCAGTGGCTCACTGTTTGTGGCGGCCGGCGCGTTCCTTCAGCCAATTCCAGTCCGTGAGATTGATTTGCGCGAAGCCGTTGGCCGTAGCCCCTTGTTTTGGCGGGCGGACCGTGTCGGGCACGATCCAATGGTGGTTTTCTTCGTGACCGTCGGCGAAGTAGAGATTGCAGGTGGAGTTGTGGTAGGACGCCGGCAGGTTGATCCACGGCTTGTCGTCGTAGGAATTCACGTAGAAGCCGTCGTTGATGGTATCCGGATGTTCCTCAATAAAAACAAAGGTCTGCGACGGCTGGGTAAAGTCCGTCATTTTGTAGCACTGGAAATAATTTGGATTGAATTGGCCGAGCGCGAGGCCGGGATCGCCGACAAGCGAATTCATGGACATGCTGCGGATGCGCGGGCCGCACGTGGCGAGCGTCTTGTCCGAGGGGCACTTGTAAACCCGCGTCGAGTTCACATACGGGTAGAGTTTGCCACTCATGATCAGGGCCACGTTCGTGTTGTCCGGAGTGGCGGCCCAGTCCTCGATATTGTTGACCCAGCTCTGCCGGTCGCTGGTGGTCTGCACCTTGGCATGGTTGTTCACGAGGTTGTCCGAGAAATCGTCCGCGTAAAGCATCCATGCCATGCCAAGCTGGCGAAGGTTGCTGCTGCAGGCGGTCGCCTGCGCCTTGGTCTTGGCCTGGGACAACGCCGGCAGCAGCAAACCGGCAAGGATGGCGATGATGGCGATCACCACCAGCAATTCGATCAAGGTGAACGCTCGCTTGTGATCAGCAGACTGGCACATGGCGGCGCATCCTGACGGTCGGCCGCCCGCCTGCCAAGCCTGTTCTCGCCGGACGGTGAAGGGTTTCCACCCGCCGGGGCCGGGTTCAGAGCGTTTCTGGACTCAGATGGTCGGTCTGATCCTGCAGCAGGTCACGAACCCTGCGCGAGTAAAGGTAACGGTGAATTTCCAGCGCGGCCTTGCGCGCGTCGCGCACGGCGTGGACCACCAGGCTCGGTCCGCGCACGAGGTCGCCGCCGGAGAACACGCCCGGCAGATTCGTCATCTGCCGCGCGTCCACAATCACCATGCCCTGATCGTTGGTGGCGATCTGGCTCAAATCGCTGCCCACCGGGAAGGGCATCGGCTCGAAACCGAAGGCGACCAAAACGACGTCGGCCGCCACGTCGAATTCCATGCCGGGCAGCGGCGTGGGCTTGCGCCGGCCGGTGACATCCGGCCCGCCGAGTTGCGTGCGCAGGCAGCGGACGCCGCGGACCTTGCCGTCGGCGTCGCCCAACACCTCCGCCGGCGTGGCCAACCAGACAAAGCGGGCGCCTTCCTCGACGGTATTCTCGAATTCGCGGCGGCTGCCGGGCAGGTTCGCCTGGTCGCGGCGGTAAACGCAGATCGCTTCACGCGCGCCGCGGCGGATGGCCGTGCGCAGGCAGTCCATCGCCGTGTCGCCGGCGCCCAGCACCACCACGCGCCGGCCTGCCACTTCGATTGGCGCCGTATCCAGCGGGAGGTCGGTGGTGTGCTGCACCAAAAACGGCAACGCGACATGAACGCCGGCCCGCTCGGCGCCCGGCACCGTGAGCGAACGCGAACGCGGGGCGCCAAACCCCAGGAACACGGCGTCGAACCGCGCCCGCAGTTCCCGGAGGGTCACATCTTTGCCGACATGCGTGTTCAATTCAAACTGGATGCCGCGCCGGCGCAGCAGGGCGATGCGCCGGTCCACGACGGTCCGTTCCAGCTTGAACGCCGGAATGCCGTTCACCAGCAGGCCGCCGGGCACCGGCCGCGCGTCAAACACCGTCACCGCGTAGCCGCGCTTGGCCAGTTCATCGGCGCACGCCAGGCCGACCGGACCCGAGCCGACGACGGCCACGCTGAAGCCGTTGGGTGGAACGGGCAGCACCTCGCCCGCGCCGTGGGCGAAGGCGTATTCGTTCAAAAACCGTTCGAGCGCCGCGATGGACACCGGCTCGGCTTTGCCGTTAAGGATGCAGGCGCCCTCGCACAAGCGGTCGGTGGGGCACACGCGGGCGCAGATTTCGGGCAGGTTGCTCGTGGAGCGGGTCAGGGCGGCGGCTTCCATGAACTGACCCTCGGCGGTGAGCAGCAGCCACTCGGGAATGCGGCTGGCCAGCGGGCAGCCCGCCACGCAGAGCGGTTCCGGGCATTGCAGGCAGCGGCTCGCCTGGGCGCGGGCGGTTTCCTCGTCGTAGGAGCCGTAAACCTCCAGAAAATCCGCGACGCGCTCCACGGCCGACCGCTTGGGCGGCGCGGAACGTGACACCTCAAACCAGGCATGCTTCGCCGGGCCGGGAACTGGCGTGACCTCGTTCATACATCGTCCGCTGATCGTTGACGCAGTCTGGCACGCGGGGCGCGGCGCGGCAAGCGGCGAATCTGCGGAACGTTTTCCCACGGCAACGGTGCCGCCAGGATTGGCGGCTGAATATTTTTGTGGCGCTTTAGGAAGCCTTTGCTACATTTTCGCGCTCTCTGCTCAACTGTGGGCTTGAGACGGAATTGGGCAGAAGCGGGCAATTGGCAGGTTTAACGGAAATATCGCGCTGTGACACAGAAGAAGATTCTAGCTAAAAAGAGTCCGGTCCCCACCGGGAAATCCAAGGCATTGGGCGTCGCAACGGCTGCCTCCATCCTGGGCAAACCGGTCGTGTCGGCGCCCGTCGAGATGCATGCGGACGTCAAGGCGGAGTGGGCGCGCTATTACAAGCACCTCGTCGAGCTGCGCGAGCGTCTGACCAGCCAGATGAGCGGCCTGGCCAAGGAATCGGCGGCCGAAATGGATGGTTACAGCCTGCACATGGCGGATTCCGGCACGGACAATTTTGACCGGGATTTTGCGCTGAGCCTGCTCTCCTCGGACCAGGATGCGATTTACGAAATTGACGAGGCGCTCAAGCGGATTCAGCGGGGCACCTACGGCATTTGCGAATTGACCGGCAAAGCCATCCCCCGCGCCCGGCTGGAAGCGATCCCGTGGACGCGTTTCACCGTCGAGGCGCAGGCCCAGTTGGAACGGGAAGGCGCGTTGCGCCAGCGCCGGCTCGGTTCGCTCGGCTCCGTGGACAGCGTGGGCGCGACCGACGTCGAGGAAGAAGTTGAAGAAGAGCCGGAGAAACCGGCGAAAGAGAAGGAATAATCCATGCCGCGAGAACTGGTAACCATTGAATGCACGGAAGCGCGCAAGGAAGGCAAGCCGCCCTCCCGCTACACGACCACCCGCAACAAAAAGACCCAGACCGAGAAGGTCGAACTGATGAAATACAACCGCTTTCTGCGGCGCCACACGCTGCATCGCGAAATCAAGTAATTTATGCCACGCAAGACCAACCTTGAACGGCCGAACCGCGGCCGCAGCCGCAGCCGCTCAGGCAGTTCCGAGACGCGAACCCCGCGCCCCAAGCCGAAGATTGATTTCACCCTGGACACGCTGGAACACCACAACGTCAACCTGCTCCGATCCTTCACCACGGACGCCGGCCGCATTCTGCCCCGCAAGTACACCGGGCTGCCCGCCCGCTACCAGCGGCGGCTGACCCAGGTGATCAAGCGCGCCCGCCAGATGTTGCTCGTGAAGTAGCGGTGGCTCCGCTCCGGTGCGCCGGGGCGGACTCCGCGCGCCGACGGGCAACACCGTCCTCCGCCTGCGGCCGTCATTGCACAAGCCCCGCCTGCAAGCCTCTCCCTTCAGTTCAACGCTGAAACGGAGCAGTGTGTTTCCATTGCCCACCACGCCACCCGCAATCTAATTGCGCCGGTTTGCGCCTTTCGCCGGGCGTTCGTGATGTCCGGGCAGGAGCACCAGGGAATCCCGGCGCAATTTGTTATACAAAAACGCGGGGGTTGGTGTCTCATAGGGTGAGCGCGATGGATCAACAGGCGGTCAACCCGGATTGGCGCGAACGGCTCTACGATGAGCGGGCCGCGGGGTTGTTGCTTTACGGTCGGGCGCTGGGCTTGAGCTGCGCCGAGGCGGAAGACGTGCTCCACGAGACGTTTCAGGCGTTGCTCCGGTTGCCGGAAATGCCGGCGGCGCCCGAGCATTATCTGGTCCGCAGCTTTCGCAATCGGGCGTTGAACCACCGTCGGAGCCTGTGGCGGCGGCTGGCGCGCGAAGTCGAGGCGTGCCGCTGGTTTGAGCCGCCGGAGGACGAGACGCCACGCGAACGTGCCGCGATCAACGCGCTGGCAACCCTGCCGGAGGACCAGCGGGAGGCCATCGTGCTCAAGATCTGGAACGAAATGACTTTTGAACAGATTGCCGAAGTGCTGGGTCTCTCGCCAAATACGGTGGCCGGCCGCTATCGTTACGGATTGCAGAAACTCCGCGCCTGCCTGGAAGGAGAATGCCATGAAGAATCTGAACGAACTGGAAGCCCGATTGCGATCGTGGACACCGCGTCAGCCATTGCCGGAAACCCGGGCGCGGCTGTTCCCCGTTCGGCCTGAGCCGGTGGTGGAGTGGCTCGTGCCGGCGCCCGTTCACCGGCTGGCCTGGCTGGCGCCGGCGTTCCTCGGACTGGCGCTGGCGGCCGTCATGCTGCCGCGGCCTGACAACGGCCCGTGGTCGCTGCCGGGCGCGCAGAGCAATGCGTTTCTCGCCACGGCGGCCGTGAGCAACCAGCTTTTTTGGGCCTACCAGGCGGGAGGGGAAAACCTGCGCTGGAACCCGCCGCCGGAACAGATTGGGATGGACAAACCGGGGCGGTTTGATTTCTAGTTAACCTTCTTTTTTGGACCAGCGGACTACCTCGTTTACACAGCGATGAGCAACGGCAAAAACAAAACCGGCAAGGCCGCCGTGTCGGCCGCGCCGGCAAAAGAAGCAAAACTGCCCGCCAAACCCGTCAAGCCGGCGCCGGCCAATGTCGAGCCGGCCGGTCCGCGTCCGCCGCTGTTCCGGCGCATTGACTGGATCACGGCCGGCGTGACGGCGTTGCTGCTCTTCGTGGGCTATATGCTGACGCTGGCGCCGGACCTGACGCTGGAGGATTGCGGCGAACTGGCGGTCGGCTCGTATTACGCGGCGGTGCCGCACGCCCCCGGCTATCCGGTGTGGACGATCTATTCGTGGCTGTTCACCGTGCTGCTGCCGTTTTCAAACGTGGCCTGGCGGGTGTCGGTTTCCTCCGCGGTTTCGGCCTCGCTGGCCTGCGGTTTGCTGGGGCTGCTGGTGTCGCGCGGGTGCAGCATGGTGCTGGAGAGCATCGAGGAGTTGCGGGACATTGACCGGCGGTGGGAGAATGCGCTCTGCATGGTGTCCGGCTTCGTGGCTGCGCTGATGATCGGCTTCAACGGCTTCATGTGGAGCCAGGCGGTCATCGTGGAGGTTTATTGTCTGAGCGTCCTGTCGCTGCTGGGGGTGATGCTGTGTCTGTTCCAGTGGACTTACGCGCCGCAAAAACGCTGGTGCCTGTATCTGGGCGGTTTTCTGTTCGGCATCTGCTTCAACAATCACCAGACACTCATCGTGGCGGCGATGGGATTGGAGGTGCTGATTGCCCTGGTCCGGCCGGGTCTGGGCCGGAACGTGTTCCTGGTGAACAGCGTGATCTGGGCGCTGGGTCTGGTTGCCAAATCCCTCGGCATCATCACGTCATTCGACCAGAACATGCCGCTGTTTGTCATCTACAACCTGGTGGGCCTGGGTTCGATTGCCGCGTTCGCGTATCTGCTTTACGTCACGAAATCCCTGAAGGGCGACTGGATGCCGGTGCTGTGGACGTTCCTGGCGTGGATGGTTGGCGCGGCGTTCTATTTCTACATGCCGTTGACGTCGGCCACGAACCCGCCGATGAACTGGGGCTATCCACGCACGTGGGAAGGTTTTATTCACGCCTTCACGCGCGGCCAATATGAGAAGACGAATCCGACCGACATCGTAGGCGATCCGTTCCGGTTCGTGCGGCAGTTGCAGATGTATTTTGAGGGCGCGGCGGAGGAATTCCATCCGTCCTTCCTGTTGCTGTCGTTGGTGCCGTTCTTCTTCCTGAACAAGATGGGCAAGCGCGAGCGGGCCTGGATTTGGGGCAACAGCGCGATCTTCTGTTGCCTGGCCTTTCTGCTTCTCATTCTGCTCAATCCGAACACCGACCGCCAGAGCCGGGATCAAACGAAGGTGTTCTTCACGGCGTCGCATGTGACCATCGCCATGTTCCTGGGCTTCGGGTTGACGTTGTCGGGAGCGATGCTGCTCAAGTTTTACCAGCGGTGTCGGGTCTGGGCCTGGGCCGGGGCCGCCGTGATGGCTGCCTTTGCGTTTTACAGCCTCACGGCGCACATCCAGGATGCCTTCACCGACCCGGCCACCGGTATGACCGGCGTGAAAGTCTTCTTCATCGGGCTGCACGAGGTGTTCACCCGGCCGTCCGCCACGCAACCGGTGCTGGCCATTCTTACGGCAGTATTTGTCCTGTTGCTCCTGCTGGCCTTCATTGCCGTGGTGTTGCTGAACCGCGACCGCATCCGGCTGGGCGTTTTGATCGCCTTCTTCGCCGCGATTCCGGTTTTCTCGGTGGCGGGGCACTGGGCCGACAACGAACAGCGGGGGCACCTGTTCGGCTATTACTTCGGGCACGACATGTTCACGCCGCCGTTTGGCCTGTATCCGGAGATGACGCACAACGCGATTCTCTTTGGCGGCACCGATCCGGGACGGTTCTGCCCGACCTACGAGATTTTCGACGAGAGCTTCATCAAGCCAGGATGCCGGCGCGACCCGAAATTCGACCGGCGCGACGTTTACATCATCACGCAAAACGCGCTCGCCGACGCCACCTACCTGGACTACATCCGCGCCCACTACAACCGCAGCGCGCAACACGACCCGCCGTTTCTCCGCGATATGGTGCTCTATTTCCAGAGCGTCGCGATGGGCAAGACCGAGATGGCGCGGAAGCAGCGCGGGGAGTTTCACCGGACGAACTCGCTGGCCAAGTTCATCGGCAGCCTGACGAACGTCGTGGCTCCGCTGGACCGGTGCATCACGAATTTCGGCGAGCGCGTCGAGGCGCGCCGCCGGCGTGAAGGCGTCTTCCCGCCCAAGGAAATCATCACACCGACGCCGGACGACCTCGGCCGCGCCTACAACGATTACATCGGCGACGCCACGCGCCGCAAATACCACGACGAAGAGCATCCCAATGAACCGCACCAGATGAAGCCGGGCGAGTATGTGACCGTCACGCCGGACGGCCGGGCGCAGGTGGCCGGCCAGACGGCCGTGATGGCGATCAACGCCCTGCTGTGCAAGGACATTTTCGACGCCAACCCGACCAACGAGTTCTACGTCGAGGAAAGCTTCGCCCTGGACTGGATGTATCCGTATCTCACCCCCTACGGCATCATCATGAAACTCAACCGGCAGACACAGCCGGTGTTGGGCGAGGACATCCTGAAACGCGACCACGAATTCTGGTCGCGCTACTCCGCGCGGCTCACCGGCAACTGGATCACCTACCAGACGACCGCCAAGGAGTTGTGCGATTTCGCGGAGAAAGTTTACCTCCGCGGCGACCTGCGTGGTTTCAAAGGCGACACAAAATTCGTGCGCGACAACGATGCGCAAAAGGCGTTTTCCAAGCTGCGGAATTCCATCGCCGGCCTGTATGCCTGGCGGCTGGGGCCGGATTGCCCCGCGGCCTATCGCCCGAAGACGCCCGCCGAACAGGAGGCGCTGCTGCGCGAGGCCGACTTTGCCTTCAAACAAGCCTTCATCTTCTGCCCCTACGCGCCGGAGACGCTCAGCCGCTATGCCGCGCTGCTCGCCGGCGCCGGGCGCCTGGACGACGCCATCTTGCTGGCGCAGACCTCCGCGAAATTCGACGAGGAAGGCTCGTTTGCCCAGAGCCTGGCGGACAACCTCGAACACATGAAGCAAGGCATGTCCACGCTCAACCAGGTGCAGACGCAGTTGGCACAATACGAGCAAGCCTACCGCACAAACAGCACCAACCTCAAGACCGCGTTCGCCCTGGTCAGTGCCTACATCTCGCTCCAGCGCACGAACGAGGCCTATCAGGTGCTCGATGCGCTGGTCGCCAATCCCCACGCGGATCCGACGACCCTGCTGTCGGTCGCCCGCGCCTACGTGGACCTGAACCTTTACGGACGCAGCGAACCGGCCCTGCACAAGCTGGTGGGCCTCATGCCGCAAAGCCCGGAAATCTGGTATGACCTCGCCGGCGCGCAAACCACGGCGCTGCACACCAACGAGGCGTTGCAGTCACTGCGCATGGCGCTCCAGCTCAGCGACAGCCGCCTCGCCACGAATTCCGCCGCCACCAACCTCCACGTCGTGGCGGCCGGCGACGCGCGTTTCCTGCCGCTGCACGGGCAGCCGGAATTCCAGGCCCTGATCACCCCCAAATGAGGTTGCCGAGGATTGCCGGCGCGTTTCAGGCATCGCGCCCCAAGGACGCGCGCGGGGCTTCGTCTTGCGCCGGTGGAGGCCCGCCTCACCGGGTCGGTCGGGCAGCCGGCTCGCAACCGCCACTTGCAAGAGAATCCGATGGCCGCCATCTTCCTGCGGTGGCAGAGAACCCGCAGGCATGACATGTTTGGTTTGAGCAAAAGCGATTCCACGGAAAAGGGGCACCGGCAACCCGGTCCGTTCGGGGCTTACACGTTGCACGAGTTGATCAACAGTGGCGGCATGGCCGACGTCTGGCTGGCGACCGATGTCCAGAACCAAACCTGCGCCGTCCGCTGTCTCCACTCCGACCAGTTCTTCGATTTTACAACGCGCAAACGCTTTCTCAACGGATGTCTTGTGCTGTCCCGGATGCCGCGGTGCGAACTGGTCATTGGCTACCGCGAGCACGGCAAGATTGACGGTTCCCTCTACTGTGCGCTTGACTACGTGGAGGGCGCCAACGTGAAACTGCTCATGGCCGACAGCGATCCGGTGCTTGAGGAATACGTCGGCAACATCCTCATTGACATGGCCGCCGCTCTGGAACACGTCCACGAAAACGGCTACATGCACCTGGATTTCAAGCCGGAAAACGTGATGGTGACGCGCAACGGCAGCGTGCGGTTGGTGGACTTTGACCTTGCGCTTCCCCGTCCTTCCGAGCCGAAGAAACTTTCCAAGAACCCCGGCACGCCGGCCTACATGTCGCCGGAGCAGTTGCTGCGCGAACCGGTGGACCACCGGGCCGACATCTTTGCCTTCGGTGTCACCGCTTACGAACTGCTCACCTTCCGCAAGCCCTTTGCCGCCGACACCGCCGACGAGGTGCTGCGCCAGCAACTCGACCGGAGCATCGAATTTCAAGCGCCGCGAGACTTGAATCCCGAGATTCCGCCGGTGGTGGAGAAAATCATCCTCAAGTGCCTGGAGCGCGATCCGGACAAACGCTATCCCTTCACCAGCGTGCTCCTGTTCGACCTGCAATCCGCGCTCTACGTCTGATCGCCGCCGTGGCCTGATGGATTTCTTGACGCGCGCGACCCGGTGCGCGGCGCAACCGGCGGTTGACCTGCATCAAGGCGCCATCGCCATCATGGTGTAAACTGCCGTCATGAGCGAACAAACCATGATCGTGCTGGACCAGCCGGCGGTGTTATCGCTGGCCGCGGAAACCCAGTTTGCCCCGAACGGCATTGTCAGCCGCACGTTGTTCAAGATCCCGACGGCGCGTGTCGTCTTGTTCGGCTTCGACGCCGGACAGGAGTTGAGCGAACACACCTCGCCGCACCGGGCGCTGGTGGAGATTCTCTCCGGCGCCTGCGAGTTTTCGCTGGCGGGGAAAGCGCATCAACTCAAGGCCGGCGATCTCGTCCACATGCCGCCAAACCTGCCGCACGGCGTCAAGGCCACGGAGCGGTTCGCCATGCTGCTGACGCTTTTTCACCAGGCGGCGGGCTGAGTTCGATCGCCCCTGCCGGCACAACCGCTGGACGCGCCGCCGCTTCGCCGGCTAAAGTGCGCCATGCGTCGTTGGCTCCGTGTTGCGCCCTGGACCAGCCTGCTGGTTGGTTCGCTGGCCGTCCTGATCACGTCCTGTCGTTCCACGCCGCCCGTGGCGTTGGACCGGTATGAATTCCGGTCGCCGCAAATGGGCGTGCCGTTCCGCATCGTCCTCTACGCCCCAAACGAAACCACGGCCAGGGCCGCGGCCAAAGCCGCGTTTGCACGCATTAGCGAGTTGAACGGCATCATGAGCGATTACGATGACGACAGCGAGTTGAGCCGCCTGTCGCGGACTTCCGGCTCCGGCCAATGGGTGCCGGTGAGCGAGGATTTGTGGCGCGTGCTGGTCGCCGCGCAGGATTTCGCCCGGCGCAGCGCCGGCGCGTTCGACATCACCGTGGGGCCTTACGTGAACCTCTGGCGGCGGGCGCGGCGCGAGCATCAAATGCCCAGTCCCCAATGGCTGGCGCGGGCGCGCAAATCCGTCGGCTACGAACTCCTCGAGTTGAACCCCAAGAATCACTCCGTCCAGTTGGTGGCCCCGAACATGCGGCTGGACCTGGGCGGCATTGCGAAAGGCTATGCCGCGCAGGAAGCGCTGCGGACCCTGGAAAACCACGGCTTCCGCCGGGCGCTTGTGGCCGGGGCGGGGGACATCTCGGTCGGCGATCCGCCGCCGGGCAGGCCGGGCTGGCGCATTGAAATCGCGCCGCTCGACGTGACGAACGCCCCGCCGCCGCGTTTCGCCGTGCTGCGCCGGATGGCCGTGAGCACCTCGGGCGATTTGTTTCAGCGGCTTGAAATTGACGGCAAACGCTATTCGCACGTCGTGGACCCGCGCACCGGCATCGGCCTCACGGATCACAGTCTGGTGACGACGATCGCGCCCACCGGCATGACGGCGGACGCCTTGTGCAAGGTGGTGAGCGTGCTGGGGCCGACGGACGGGTTGAAACTGGTGGAGACGGAGGAAGCCGCCGCCGCCCAGGTAGTCCGCAAGCCCGGCGACACGATCCAATTCTCCGTGAGCCGGCGGTTTGACCGGTTTCTTGAAAAGACGCCGCCGGCGCGCTGAACACTCTCCCGCCGTCGGAAAGCTCGTTTTGGAATGACGAGGCGGGCGGGCACGGTGGAGTTGTTGCTTGGAAGTGGCAGCGTGTGGGACGGGTTGCGCACAAACCAAAAGGCGGCTCCGAATGGAACCGCCCTCTGCGAATTCAACCGAACTGGTCGTGAATCATTTCTTTGCCGGCATCGGCACGGTCGCCGAAAGCATGCCTATTTTGGCGCAAACAAAATAAACCACCGCACCGACGATGAAGGCCGTAACAGGTGCGCAGGACATGCACAAGAGTGTCCAAAGCTTATCAACACCGATGAATGACGCCGCAGGACCGAATGGAACATTTGGCCGAATGACCTCAGGCACAATCGGGTTCGGCAGAATTCCAGCGACAAAGCCCACCGCCCACGCAATCCAGCCCGCCGGGTTGAAGCCGCTCCGCGGGCCGTTCCACTTGCCCCCCGCCAGCAGGTAATCCACCAACATCGCACCGCAGATTGGCCCAAACGAGGCACCGATCAACCCGAATACACTTGGTAGATTGCCGGCTGCACCGGTGATCGCCAAGATCATGCTCACAATGGCACCAATGCCGACCGAAACGAACGGATTCACCTTCGGCATGACCGTTTTGAAGCTGTTCGCCGCAATGAAAGACGAGAAGCAGGCGCCAGGGAACGAAGCCAGCGTCAGGCCGATCATGACCGCAGCGTAAAGACCAGGTGAGAGCTTCTTGGAGAGGGCGACGGTCATGTTGTTGACGGAAGGATCAATGATTCCCGCTGCCCGTGCGCCGGCGACGGCGATGACCGAAATGCCGGCCGTGAACATAATGGCGATGATGATACCGACGATGCCGCCCATGCTCACGTCCTTCTTGTCACGGTTGTTGCTGCAAATGTCCACGCCTGCGGCGCCCGCAGTCGCGAAGAATCCGACGATCGCTGCAATCATTACTAGCATGGCCTGAACTCCGCCGTTTCCCGAACCGGTGGTGGCTGCTGGCGGCGTGTAGCTGCCTGCGGAACCGGCAAACAACACCAACCCCATGATCAACACAACCACTGGAATCAAAGGCAGATACGTCGCCACCTTGGCCACGTATTGAATGCCTTTCAGGCCGACGAAGGCCGCGAGCAATGTCCAGATCACACACAGCGGAACATAGAGCGACGGGGCGTGAAAACCGTCCGCCAGGGCGTGCGACGATCCCCACGTGTTGACGCCCAGCCAGCCAAACTGTAATGCACCCATCAGAAAGCCCGGCATGATGAGACCGCCCGCCGCGCCGAAGGTCGAGGTGCCAACCACGTAAAGTGGCAGGCCCGTTTGCATACCCAAGGTGCCGGGGACGAGATAGAACAGGGCGTAGCAGATGACACCGCCGAGGATGATGCCCAGCAGTGTCGGTGCGAGTCCGCCCACAGAAAGCCCGTTGCCAGACATGGAATCCCAAAAGACGAACCACAGGAAGATGCCGGCGTAGGTCGGGGCGGTGTTTTTGAACCACGGCCCGCGATTGGACGCCGGATTGGGAACGGCACTGGTGATGTAAGAGGGTAGGGAACTGGCTGTCGAGTTTTCTAGGTTGCTCATGGCGTCTTTATGCCGGTTTCTAATCGGCGCGCAAGTCCAAAAGAGCCATGCGTTACCGTGGAACGGCTCCCGTTCAGACCCCAACCACCGGGTTTTCCAGGGAACCAACGCCGGAAATCGTGATGCGCACGTGGTCGCCGGGCCGCAGCGTGAACTCATCCGGCGGCACGATGCCGGTTCCGGTCAACAAGACGGCCCCGGCCGGAAATTCCTGACAGCGAAAAAGGAATTCAGCCAGTTCGTCGAACCGCCGCTTCAGCCGGTCAACCTCGGTCTGGCCGGCGAACACCACCGCGCCGTCGCGCCGGATTTCCAGGGAAATCTGCCAGGCGCGAATCGCCGTTTCGTCCGCGCCGATGGTCAGGACCGGTCCGAGCGCGCAGGAATGGCGATAGATTTTGGCCTGAGGCAGATAAAGCAGATTCTCGCCCTCGATGTCCCGCGCGCTGACGTCGTTGCCGGCCGTGCAGCCCGCGAGCCGGCCGCGAGAGTTGAACACAAGCGCCAGTTCCGGTTCGGGCACGGTCCAGCGCGCGTCGCGTCGCACGCCAACCGGCCCGCCGGGGTGAACGACCTTTTCCGCCGGGGCCTTGAAAAAGAGTTCCGGCCGTTCCGCAGCGTAAACGCGGTCGTAGGCCGAGGCGCTGAAGGCGGATTCCTCCATCCGTGCCGTTTTGCTGCGCTGATACGTGACGCCGGCGGCCCAGACTTCGTGACGTTCCACCGGGGCGAGCAGGCGGACCGACGCCAACGGCAGGCGGGAAAGGCCGGGATTAAGCGCCTCCGCCAGCCGGGCTGGCAGGTCATCGCGTTCCAACATCTCGGTCAAGGACGGAAAACCCACGGCGGTCAAATTCACGACTTCGTTTTCGCCGTCAAGCAGGCCGACGCATGGAAGCGGGCCGGCGGTGAACGAGGCAGCGTCCCGCGGAAGGAAGCGACAGAGTTTCATGTGATCAGACGTTGGCAACTGAATCGGCAGACTGTGCCGCGCCGGCCTTAAACACACCGGCAGCGGTTGAACGGCGCGAGTTTAACCATTGGCAGGCCGCCGACACGCTTTTTCTGGCTTCGGAAGCTGGCAGTATGGCGCGACCCGCGGCGGATCACCGCGTCATCCGATTGTGTCAGATGTTGGCGGCCTTGGTGTCAGATAGTGTCATCGTGTCACTCGCGGCACAAAAACCACGGTTGGTGAAAACGATGCCGATCGCTTCAAGTAATTGATGGTGATAAAGATGTGTAATTTTATCGAACTCGGCATCCCGGTTGCTTAGGTAGGGGCGAGTTTTGATACTATGGCAAAGGTAATTGGCATTGACTTGGGAACCACGAATTCCTGCATGGCCGTCATGGACGGCGGGGAGCCGTTGGTGTTGGAGAATTCCGAGGGCAAGCGCACGACACCGTCCGTGGTGGCGTTCACCAAGTCCGGCGAGCGGTTGGTGGGCGACGCCGCGAAACGCCAGGCCGTCACCAACCCGCGCAACACGACCTACTCGATCAAGCGCTTCATGGGCCGCAAGTTTGACGAGGTCCAGGAGGAGATCAAGCGCGTGCCCTACAAAGTCGTGCGCGCAGCGAATGGCGACGCCGCCGTGGAGGTGGAAGCCGACGGGCAAACCAAGACGTTCAGCCCGCCCGAAATCTCCGCGATGATTCTCCAGAAGCTCAAGGCGGACGCCGAAATGCGCCTGGGCGAAAAAATCACGCAGGCGGTCATCACGGTTCCGGCTTACTTCAACGACTCGCAACGCCAGGCCACGAAGGACGCCGGCCGCATCGCCGGCCTCGAAGTGCTCCGTATCATCAACGAGCCGACCGCCGCATCGCTCGCCTACGGCCTCGACAAAAAGAAGGACGAGAAAATCGCCGTCTATGATTTGGGCGGTGGCACATTCGATATTTCCGTGCTGGAAATCGGCGACGGCGTGTTCGAGGTCAAGGCCACCAACGGCGACACGCACCTGGGGGGTGACGACTGGGACAATCACATCATTGACTGGGTGTTGGAGGAGTTCAAACGCGAGCACGCCATGGATCTCCGCAAACAGCCGGACGCGCTCCAGCGTATCAAGGAGGAGGCGGAAAAGGCAAAGATCGCGCTCTCCAGCTCGCAGCAGTATGAGATCAACCTGCCGTTCATCACGGCCGATGCCTCCGGTCCGAAACACATCAGCATGAAGCTGACGCGGTCCAAAATGGAACAGCTCTGCGACGAGTTGTTCGAGCGCACGATCCGGCCGGTGAAAAACTGCCTGAACGACGCTGGAATTGCTTCCGACAAAATTGACGAGCTGGTGCTTGTCGGCGGCATGACGCGCATGCCGAAAGTGGTCGAAACCGCCCACTCGCTCGTCAACAAACCGCCGCATCAGGGGGTGAACCCGGATGAAGTCGTCGCCGTGGGCGCCGCCATCCAGGGCGGCGTGCTGAAGGGCGAAGTGAAGGACGTGCTGCTGCTGGATGTGACGCCGCTCTCGCTCGGCATCGAGACTCTCGGTGGCGTCTTTACGCGGCTCATTGAGCGCAACACCACCATCCCCACCCGCAAATCGGAAATTTTCTCCACCGCCAGCGACAACCAGCCCGGCGTGGAAATCCACGTCCTACAGGGCGAACGCCAGTTCTCCAAGGACAACAAAACCATCGGCAAGTTCCAGCTTACGGACATTCCGCCCGCGCCGCGTGGCGTGCCGCAGATCGAGGTGACGTTCGACATTGACGCCAACGGCATCCTGCACGTGAGCGCCAAAGACCTCGGCACGGGCAAGGAGCAGAAAATCACGATCACGGCCTCCAGCGGCCTCTCCAAGGATGAGGTCGAAAAAATGCGCAAGGACGCGGAAGCCCACGCCGACGACGACAAGCGGCAGCGCGAAGAAGTTGAGCAACGGAACGAGGCCGACGCCGCGGTTTACCGGTCGGAGAAAATGCTCAAGGACAATGCCGACAAGATTTCGGCCGGCGACAAGAGCAAGGTTGAAACCGCTGTCGCCGCGGTGAAGGAAGCGATCAAGGGCACCGACACAGCCGCGATCAAGACCGCGAGCGACAAACTCAATGAGGCCTGGCAGGCGGTGTCGGCGGAGCTTTACAAGGCCGCGCAGCAGCGGGCGCAGCAGGCCAAGGGCCAGCCGGCGCCCGGGCCCGATGCGGGCGCTTCCGGCGATGGCAGCAAGACCGACGAGAAGAAATCGGACGAAGGGCCGATCATTGACGCGGAGGTCGTGGACGAAAAACACAAGTGAGCTTTTCCCGCCTGCTCGTGCGGCGGGAGTTGATTCGACATCAAACCAAACGAAACGAAAGAAAACAAACTATGGCACTAAACGTCAAACCACTCGGAGACCGGGTCCTCGTTGAGCCGGTCGAAGAGAAGGAAGTCAAGAAGGGCGGCATCATCATTCCCGATACCGCCAAGGAAAAACCCCAGGAAGGCATTGTCCGTGTGCTCGGCACCGGCAAGACCGACGACAACGGCAAGAAAGTTCCGTTTGAAGTCAAGGTCGGCGACCGCGTGCTCGTCTCCAAATACGGCGGCACCGAGATCAAGTTGGACGGCAAGGAATTCAAGCTCCTGAACTCCGACGACATTCTGGCCATCCTCGAATAACCGGATACTCTCAATTATAACCAACAACGCACAATTGAACTATGGCTGCAAAACAACTCCTCTTTGAAGATTCGGCGCGCCAGGCGCTCCTGAAGGGCGTCTCCAAGCTTTCCCGCGCCGTCGCCGCCACCCTCGGTCCCAAGGGCCGCAACGTGGTGCTCGACAAGAAATTTGGCTCGCCAACCGTGACCAAGGACGGCGTCACCGTCGCCAAGGAAATCGAACTGGAAGATCCCTATGAAAACATGGGCGCCCAGATGGTCCGCGAAGTCGCCAGCAAGACCAGCGACGCCGCGGGCGATGGCACCACCACGGCGACGGTGCTCGCCGAGGCGATCTACAGCGAAGGTTTGAAATACGTCACCTCGGGCGCGAACCCCATCGGCATCCAGCGCGGCATCCAGAAGGCGGTGGAAGCCGCCGTGGATCACCTGGCCAAGATCGCCAAGAAGGTCAAGGACAAGGAAGAGATCAAGCAGGTGGCCACCGTTTCCGCGAACTGGGACACCACGATCGGCGAGATCATCGCCGACGCGATGGACAAGGTCGGCAAGGACGGCACCATCACGGTCGAGGAAGCCAAGTCCATCGAAACCACCCTCGAAGTGGTCGAAGGCATGCAGTTCGACAAAGGCTACCTCTCGCCCTACTTCGTCACCAACGCCGAGACGATGGAGGTGAAGCTCGACGACGCCTACATCCTGGTTTACGAAAAGAAGATCAGCAGCCTGAAGGACCTGCTGCCCATCCTTGAAAAGGTGGCCAAGATCGGCAAGCCGCTGTTGATCATTGCCGAGGAAGTCGAAGGCGAGGCACTCGCCACCCTCGTCGTGAACAAGTTGCGCGGCACGCTCAACATTTGCGCCGTCAAGGCCCCCGGCTTCGGCGACCGCCGCAAGGCCATGCTCGAAGACATCGCCATCCTCACCGGCGGCAAGTGCATCACCGAGGACCTCGGCATCAAGCTCGAAAACCTTGCCGTGGAAGACCTCGGCCGCGCCAAGAGCATCGTGGTGGACAAGGAAAATACCACCATCGTTGAAGGCAGCGGCAAGGCCTCCGAAATCCAGGGCCGGATCAATCAGATCCGTCGCCAGATCGAGGAAACCACGAGCGACTACGACCGCGAGAAGTTGCAGGAACGCCTGGCGAAACTCGCCGGCGGCGTGGCGGTGATCAATGTCGGCGCCGCGACTGAAACCGAGATGAAAGAGAAGAAGGCCCGCGTCGAGGACGCGCTGCACGCGACCCGCGCGGCCGTCGAAGAAGGCATCGTTCCGGGCGGTGGCGTGGCGCTGATTCGCTGCCTGCCGGCGATTGACACCGTCAAGCCGGAGAACGACGACGAGCGCATCGGCGTGGACATCGTCAAGCGCGCGATCGAATACCCGACCCGCGCTCTGGCGGACAACGCCGGCATGGAAGGCTCCGTCGTGGTGATGGAGGTCAAGAAGCGCAAGGGCAATGAAGGCTACAACGTCGCCACCGACGAGTATGTGGACCTGATGAAGGCCGGCGTGGTGGACCCGAAGAAGGTCACCCGCACCGCGCTGCAGAACGCCTCGTCCATCGCGGGTTTGCTCCTGACCACGGAATGCCTCATCACGGAAATTCCGGAGAAGAACAAGCCGGCTCCGGCCGCAGGCGGTCCGGGCGGCATGGGCGGCGGCATGGATTATTGAGTCGCCTGACTCACTGGAGGAACCTTGCAATCACATGGGGCTGGCTTCGGCCGGCCCCATTTTTATTGGCACTGAAAGCAGCGGGTCCGCGGCCCGTTGGTGACGCCATCGTCAAATCACCGTGCCACTCGGCAGCACCTTGTTCTTTGGAACGATGACCACGCCGTCGCGGATGAAGTAAAGCGGGTGGTCCACGTTTTCCGGCTTTCCGGCCGGGGTGATGACGCAGTTGTCACCGATGCGGGCGTTCTTGTCCACGATGGCGTTTTCGATGCGGGTGTTTTGGCCGATGCCCATGCGCGGGCGGTTTTCGGCGGCGTTCGCCTTGATGGATTCCAACGGTTCGAAGTAGTCGCTGCCCATGACGATCGTGCGGTTGATGTAGCTGCTGGCGTCCACGAGCGAGCGGACGCCCACGATGCTGTTCTCGATGCGGCAGTGGTTGAGGATGCAGCCGTCGCCGACGATGGCGTGGTTGATGACGGCGCCGTTGATCTTGGAGGCTGGCAGGAAGCGCGGCCGGGTGTAGATGGGCGCTTCCATGTCGAAAAAATTGAACCGCGGCAGCTCGCTGACCAGATCAAGGTTCGCCTCGAAGAAGGAGCGAATCGTGCCGATGTCCTCCCAGTAGCCTTGGAAGACATGGGAAAACACCCGGTCGCGCTGGATGGCCTGCGGGATGACGTGCTTGCCGAAGTCGGTGAGGCTGTTGTCGAGCACCCGGAAGAGCACGTCGCGGTTGAACACGTAAATGCCCATCGAGGCCAGGTAAAGATCCTCGTTCCGCTGGATGTCGAACTGGGCGTAAGACTCGCGTGGCAGGCGCAGGGCGTCGAGCACCGCGGAATCCTTGGGTTTCTCCTCGAACCGCACGATGCGGCGCGACGCGTCAATTTGCATGATGCCGAGCGACTGCGCCTCCTGCCGCGTCACCGGCGTCGTGGAGATGGTGATGTCCGCCTGGGTCTCGATGTGCTGGGCCAGGATTTTGCGGAAGTCCATCCGGTAAAGCTGATCGCCGCTGAGGATGAGCGCGTAGTTGAAACTCTGATTGCGGAAATGAATCAGGTTTTTGCGCACCGCGTCGGCCGTGCCCTGATACCAGGAAGTGTCCGTGGGGGTCTGCTCGGCGGCGAGAATTTCCACGAAACCGTTGCTGAAATGGTCAAATTTGAACGAGCCATAGACGTGCCGGTGCAGCGAAGCGGAGTTGAATTGCGTCAGCAGATAGATGCGTTTCATCCCCGAGTTGATGCAGTTGGAAATGGGGATGTCCACCAGCCGGTATTTGCCCGCCAGCGGCACGGCGGGTTTCGAACGCTCGCGGGTCAGCGGGAAAAGGCGCGAACCCTGGCCGCCGCCCATGATGACCGAAAGCACGCTGCCTGCTTCGGAGGGCCGGTTGGTCGCTGTCGTCATAACATTGAATCGTTGCTTGCGCGTTGCTCGCACCCCTTATAGCTTGCGACGCGAGCGGCAGGCAAGTAGCAATCCGGCAACCTTTTCAGCCATGTGTGGAATCGTCGGTTACATCGGCAAACGGGAGGCGGCGCCCATCATCCTCGAGGGGTTGCGCCGCCTCGAATATCGCGGCTATGACAGCGCCGGCATCACCGTGTTTGATGGCGGCGGGCTGCAAACCCGCAAGAAAAAGGGCAAGATTGACGAGGGCCTCAGCCTTCTGTTGGGCGACCAGCCCCTCGCCGGGCGAAGCGGCATCGGCCACACGCGCTGGGCCACCCACGGTCCCCCTTCGGATCAGAATTCCCATCCGCATCTGGACCAGTCCGGCCGTATCGCGGTCGTCCACAACGGCGTTATTGAGAATTTCGACCGGCTCAAACAACGTCTCCTGGCCGAAGGCCACCAGTTTCATTCCGCGACCGACACCGAGGTGCTGGCGCACCTGATCGGCGTCGAATACGCGAAACTGTCCACCCCGGAAACGTCGTCGCCACGGCTGACGCAGGCGGTGGTCCATGCGCTGCGCGAGGTCATCGGCACCTACGGCATTGCGGTGGTTTCCGAGGACGAACCAGGCGTGATCGTTGGTGCCCGCCGCGGCTCGCCGTTGATCGTTGGCATCGGCCAGGGCGAAAACTTCCTCGCCAGCGATGCCACCGCCATGGTCGCGCACACCCGGCAGGTCGTTTACCTGAACGATTACGACGTGGTGACGCTGACCGCGGACGATTTCCACGTCACCAACCTCGGTTCCGAGACGGCGCGCGTGCAGATCAGCCAGATCGAATTCAGCGCGGAGGCGGCCGAACGCGGTTCCTTTCCGCACCACATGCTCAAGGAAATCTTTGAGCAGCCGCGCACCGTGGAAAATGCGCTCCGCGGCCGGCTGGACCACAATGAAGCCACGGCGAAATTCGGCGGGTTGAACATGACCGCCGCCGAGCTGCGCGCCGTGGACCAGATTGTCATCGCCGCCTGCGGCACAAGCTGGCACGCCGGCCTGGTCGGTGAATACCTGATCGAGGAGTTTGCCCACGTGCCGGTGGAGGTCGAATACGCCAGCGAATTCCGCTACCGCAATCCGCCGCTGGAGAAGCACACCTTGGTGCTCGTCATCACCCAATCGGGGGAAACGGCGGACACGCTCGCCGCGTTGCGCGAAGCCCGGCGTCGCGGCCACAAGGTGCTGGCGGTTTGCAACGTCGTCGGCAGCACGATCGCCCGCGAGGCCGACGGCGGCATTTATTTGCACGCCGGACCGGAAATCGGCGTCGCCTCCACCAAGGCCTTCACTTCGCAGGTCACGGTGTTGACCCTGTTCGCCCTTTTCATGGGCCGGCTGCGGACGATGTCACCTGGCCTGGGTTTGCAGGTTCTCCGGGCATTGGAGGCGGTAGCTCCCGCCGTGGAACACGTCCTGGCGCAAAACGAGCAGATCGAACGCATCGCCCGGAAATACGCCCAATGCCGCGATTTCTTTTACCTCGGCCGGCAGCTCAATTTCCCCGTGGCGCTCGAAGGCGCGCTCAAGCTCAAGGAAATTTCCTACCTCCACGCCGAAGGCTATCCGGCCGCCGAAATGAAGCACGGTCCGCTCGCGCTGCTCGACGCGCAATCGCCCTGTGTCGTCGTCATGCCCCGGAGCACGCTCTACGAGAAGACCATGAGTAATCTCGAAGAGGTCAAGGCACGCGGCGCACCAGTTATCGCCATCGCCACGGAGGGTGACACCGAGGTCGCCCGGAAGGCCAGCGATGTGATCTACGTGCCGGACACGGCGGAATGCACATTTCCCCTGGTCGGCATCGTCCCGCTGCAACTGCTCGCCTACCACGTCGCGGTGCTGCGCGGCTGTGACGTGGACAAGCCGCGCAACCTCGCCAAGAGCGTCACCGTGGAATAGGCCGCTCCGGCCGCAACGCGAAACCGCGCACGACCCGAACTGGCCCTGCTTGAACGAACTGTTAAGGATGCTCCGGCGTTGGAAGGACACCGCTTGATTCCGGCGGCATGGTTTGCGGTGTTTGCAGGACGTTCAAGGAGAGGCCCACCGACTGTTCATCGGCGGCAACGTTTGCGGTCAGTTCAACCGACATGGCTGGCCCGCCGGGTTGGTTGGCATCGGTTGTGATGGTCGCCTGCTGTCCATCGGAGACGGAGAGTCTCGGTGACGACTGGAAGGTGAAACTGCCCCGGGTCAGTTGCGTTGTTAAGTCTGACATCTGTTGCGGACTCAGCGTTTGCTGGGGCGCGTTCTGCGGTCCATCAGTGATTACATTGCCCAGACCCGACTGGGCCAGCGCAGCCTCGTCTCCCTCCACGAATTGAAATGTCACGGTGACGTTATGGGCGATCACGCCGCCGGCATCCGGCGTGGAGGTTCGGACGAATTCCGGAGTCATCAACAGAACCATTCGTCTGCCTGCGGACGTCGTCCAGCCGCCGGTGACGAGCGTCGCGCCGTTGCCGACTTGCGCGTGGAAATCCTGCAAAACCACCCGCGGCTGCTCGGCCGGCGCCGGTGGAGGCGCTTGTGTGGTGGCAACCATGCTGTTTGTGAGCGCGTCGCGGCGCAACTTCGCAACCTCCGCCCGCAGCCGCATCAACTCCGACTGCTCCTGCCGCAGGCGGGCCAGCTCATCGGCGTCCACTTTGAGCGCGGCCAGGCGCGCATTGTCAGCGCGCAATTGTTCCACTGCATTCGTCTGTTCCCGCAAGGCGCTGTTCTCGGCGCGCAGCCGGTCCTGCGATTTTTGTTGGAGCACCAGCGCGGTGCCAAGGGTGGTCAGCAGCACGGCGCCAGCGATGCCGGTTTTGATATTGGTCGAGGCCATAATTTTGAGAAGGGTGAAGATGAAGCTCCCGCCCGCGGCGGCGGCCAACGCGGGCCCGGCCACGCTCGCGGCCAAGCCCACGGGCGCACCACTGACTGCCTGCCGGCCAGCAGCGACGCCAGGGTGGCGACCGACAAGCTCACGCCGCGGCGGACCAGGAATGCTCTCAGCTTTTCCAGCGCCCGGCGGACGCGCTTTTGCGCGCCGTCCTCGCTGGTGCCGAGCGCGCGGCCCACCGCGCGCAAATCGCAGCCCTCGTAAAACCTCAGCACGACGGCGTGCCGGTCGGTGGCGCCGAGTTGGTTCACGGCTTCGTCGAGCACCGGCGCAAGCTGGCGCCAGGCCGCCTCCGGGGAATCATTGAGCGCGTTCATTTCCGCCGCAATCTGTTCACGGACCCGCCGGCGCTGTTCGCCGCGGCGTGCGGTGGCGGCGAGGAAACAGGTGTGGCGATGCAGCCAGCCGCCGAGCGTGTCGCCGTGCAACGCGTCCGCCCGGAGCGCGAGGTCGGTAAACACGCTTTGGACCACCTCCTGCGCGAGCGGGGCTTCCCCGCCCGTCCGCCGGAACGCCACCGAATAGACCAGGTTTGCGTAGCGCGTCACGAGTTCGCGGAATGCGGCCTCGTCGCCGTGGTCGGCGTAGGCGCGAAGTAGTTGTCCGGAATCCGTCATCTTCAGTTCACCCGCTATTGAGCCGCCGAACGGCGAAATCCGACAAATGTTTTCGGACGAACCGACACGGGTCTCCCGGCCGTGCGCTGCTCTCGGCGCGACGCCTGACCCGTCCCTCGCTTGCCGGTGGCGCGCGTTCCTCCTAGACTGCCGGTCATGAAACGATCTTCCGCCGGTGCTTCGGTGACGCTGGGCCTCGTGCAGACCGCCTGTGCGCCGGACCCGGAGGCGAATCTGGCAACAACGCTCGCCGCCGTGGACCGCGCCGCGAAGGCCGGCGCACAGATCATCTGCACGCAGGAGTTGTTCCGCTCGCAGTATTTCTGCCAGAGCGAGGACCACGCGAATTTCGCCCTCGCCGAAAGCATTCCCGGTCCCAGCACCGAGGCTTTCCAACGGCTGGCGCGGCGGCGGCGCGTGGTGGTGATCGCGTCGCTGTTCGAGAAACGCGCGGCCGGCCTTTACCACAACACCGCGGCGGTCATTGACGCCGACGGCTCGCTGCTGGGGATTTATCGCAAGATGCACATCCCGGACGACCCGCTTTACTACGAGAAATTCTACTTCACGCCTGGCGACCTCGGCTTCCGCGCCTGGCAGACGCGCTACGCGAAGATCGGCGTGTTGATTTGCTGGGACCAGTGGTATCCGGAAGCGGCGCGGCTGACCGCGATGCAGGGTGCGGAAATCCTGTTCTACCCGACGGCCATCGGCTGGCATCCGGGCGAAAAGGCGCAGGAGGGCGAACGCCAGCACGCGGCGTGGGAAACGATCCAGCGCGCCCACGCGGTCGCGAACGGCTGCTACGTGGCGGCCGTCAACCGCGTCGGGCATGAGGTTCTTGCCGGTGTGGGTGGCGACGGGATTGAGTTCTGGGGGCAAAGCTTCGTTGCCGGTACCGCGGGCGAAGTTCTTGCCAGGGCCGGGGCGACGGAGGAAACCAACCTGCTCGTTTCCGTGAACCTGGCGAACGTGGACACCACGCGCACTCACTGGCCTTTCCTGCGCGACCGGCGCGTTGACGCGTATGGCGACATGACGAAGCGGTTCGCGGACTGAGCCGGCCGTCGTCGGCGCCACGCCGGTTCGCTTGAAACGACAAGATGACCTTGGCGACAGTTGGTGATTGCCAGCCGGCGGGCCGGAGTGGTTTCCTGTTTCCAGCCAGTCACTGCAAGATCATGAACTCGCGCGAATGTCTCCAAGCCACGCTGTATCACCAGCAACCCGACCGCGTCTGCGTGGACTTTGGGGCCACCGCCGTCACTGGCATCCACGTCTCCGTCGTTCATCAGCTTCGCCAGCGGTTGTTCGGCGATTCCGCCCGGCGCGTCAAGGTGATCGAGCCTTACCAGATGCTTGGCGAAATGGACGACGAACTGCGCGCTGCGCTCGGCATTGACGTGATTGGCCTGCTGCCGCGGAAGTCCCTTTTCGGCACCGAATCGAAAGATTGGAAGCCGTTCACACTCTTCGACGGAACGCCCTGTCTGGTGCCCGGACAGATGAATCTGACGCCCGCGCCGGACGGCGGCTGGCTCATGTATCCGGAAGGCGACACCAGCGTGCCACCCAGCGGCCACATGCCCGAAGGCGGTTACTTTTTTGACTCGATCGTGCGCCAGGATCCGATTGACGAAGCGAAGCTCGATCCCGCCGACAACCTCGAAGAATTCGGTCCGCTCAGCACCGGGGACCTCGCCTATTATCGCGACCTGAAAACCTGGCGCGATCAGCACAGCGACGCCGGTGCGATCCTCGTGGTGCCGGGCACGGCGTTTGGCGACATCGCGCTTGTCCCGGCGCCGTGGCTGAAGCGTCCCCGCGGGATCCGCGACATTTCCGAGTGGTATATCTCCACGAAGACGCGGCGCGACTACGTCTGGAAGGTGTTCGAGAAACAGTGCGAGATCGCTCTGCAAAATCTGGACGTGCTGATTGATTTGTTCGGTGACTCGGTGGAAGCCGCCATGATCACGGGCACGGATTTCGGCACGCAACGCGGACCGTTCGTGGCGCCGCCGGTGTATCGCGATCTGTTCAAACCGTTTCACGAACAGGTCAACCGCCGCATTCACGAACGCACGAGGTGGAAGACCTTCATTCATTCCTGCGGCTCGGTGTATCGGTTGATACCGGATTTCATCGAGGCCGGCTTCGACATCCTCAATCCGGTCCAATGCTCCGCCGCCGAGATGGAGGCCGTCCGGTTGAAGAAGGAATTCGGCCGGGAGCTCGTCTTTTGGGGCGGCGGCGTGGACACGCAAAAAACGCTGCCCTTCGGCACGCCGGCGGACGTCTATCGCGAGGTGCGCGAGCGGATCGAAATCTTTAATGCCGGCGGCGGCTTCGTCTTCGACGCCATCCACAACGTCCAGGGCAACACGCCCATCGCGAACGTCGAGGCCCTGTTTCGGGCCATCCGCGACAGCACCCACTGAGTCGCCCGCCGCATGAGACATCCGCATTCCGACCGGGGCAGCGCCGGTTTTCTTCTGCTCGTTTGCCTCGTGGCCACCCTGGGCGGACTGCTCTTCGGCTACGACACCGGTGTCATCTCGGACGCGATCGGCTTTCTGACGCAGCGCTTCAGCCTCACGCCGGCGATGGAGGGCTGGGCGATGTCGTGCGCCATTTTCGGCTGTGCGCTCGGCGCCGTGCTGGCCGGCGTGGTGGGCGACCGCCTCGGACGAAAGCGCCTGCTCGTGCTGGCGGCGTTTCTGTTTGCGGTGTCTTCGGTGGGGACTTCCCTGCCGAAGACGCTCGGCGTGTTCATCGTGTTCCGCACGCTGGCCGGCATCGGCATCGGCATGGCAGCGCTGGCGTCGCCGATGTATATCGCCGAAATCAGCCCGGCGCGTTCCCGCGGCCGGCTGGTCTCGCTCAACCAGCTCGCCATCGTCACCGGTTTTTTGCTGGTCTATCTCGCAAACTATTTCATCACCCGCCAGGGCGGCGAAACCTGGCGGATTACCACGAGCTGGCGCTGGATGTTCGGCCTCGGTCTGGTACCGTCGGTCTTCTTTCTGCTCATGCTTTCCTTCGTGCCGGAAAGTCCGCGCTGGCTGGTGGAGCAGGGCCGCCGCCAGGAGGCGCATGATATCCTCGCCCGTGTGAATGGGCCGGCGGTCGCCTTCGCGGAACTCAAGGAAATCGAGACCTCGCTCGCCACCGAAAGCGCCACGCTTGGCCAGCTTCTCCAACCGGGGTTCCGCGTCGTGCTCGTTATCGGCGTCGCGCTTGCCATCCTCCAGCAGGTCACCGGTATCAACGCCTTTCTCTACTACGGTCCGGAAATCCTGAAAAAACTCGGCACCGCCGCGGATACCGCGTTGCTCCAGCAAGTCATTGTCGGCGCAGCCAATCTTGTCTTCACGCTGGTCGCGATCTGGACCGTGGACCGGCTGGGCCGCCGGCCGCTGATGCTGCTGGGCGTGGCGGGCATGGGCGTGTGCTTGTTCGGCATGGGCGCGGCGGCCTACCACCAGCGCATCGAAGGCTGGATGCTGGTCCTGATCATCGGCTACATCGCGTGTTTTGCCATGTCGGTGGGGCCGGTTACCTGGGTGATCCTGGCGGAAATCTTCCCGACGCGGGTGCGCGGCCGGGCGTTGGCGGTGGCGACGCTGTTCCTGTGGGTGGCCGACTGGGTGGTGACGCAGACGGCGCCGTTTTTGAACAAGGATCCGTGGCTCACGCAAACCTTCCACAGCGCCGCGCCGTTCTGGATTTACGGCGCGATGTGCGTGATCGAACTGATTTTCGTGTGGCGCTTCGTGCCGGAAACCAAGGGGCGCACTCTCGAGGAAATCGAGCGCTCGTGGGCGCATGGCAGGCAGGCATGGACTGCCGACCCACGCTGAATCCGGCCAGGCGGCCTGGCTTCGATGGGCCAATCCAAGCCCGGTCCTTTACCCCCCCACGGTCCAAAGTCCGGTGCCGCGCAACCGGCGAAAATGGAGTGTGACCGCTATTCGAGCGGTCCAGGGGACGGAATTGCATTCAACCACCCCGCGGCTTTCTTAAAAATTTCTAACCTCCGGCTAACGGTTTTCCAATGGACGGTGTGCCATGCTGAGCGCGTATGAAAAAACTGTTTATTCTATTTATCGGCGCCGCGCTCGCGGCGGTTACCTCGACCCAGGCGAAGGTCTCCGACCAGACGCTCAACAACCTCAACGCCGCCTTCCAGGGCGAGTCCAACGCCCAGCATCGCTACGAGGCGTTTGCCAAGACGGCCGATGCGGAAGGCAAGACCTACGCCGCCCGTCTGTTCCGGGCGGCAGCCAGGGCGGAATCGGTGCATAAGGAGAGCCACAAGAAGACGATCCTGGCGCTTGGTGGCAAGGTCAAGGACTTCCAACTCGACGAAGTGAAGCCTGGCACCACCGCCGACAATCTCCGCGCCGCCATCAAAGGCGAAACCTACGAGCGCGACACGATGTATCCGGAGTTCCTGGCGCTGGCCAAGAAGGACGGCGCCAAGGAAGCCGTCCGCACCTTCCTCTACGCACTCAAGGCCGAAGGCGAGCACGCCAAACTTTACCAGGCCGCCCTCGACAACCTCGCTCAAAACGCCGACCAGCCGCTCTTTGTCTGCATGGTCTGCGGCTACACCACCACCAAGCTTCCGGACGGGAGCTGCCCGAGTTGTCGTGAACCGGTGAGCAATTACGTCCGCATCGACTGATGTTCCGGCGTCACCGTGGCCGCCCACCTCTTAATGCCTATGAACCTGATGCCTGACCCGTTGCATCCCGCCGTGGTGCATTTTCCGGTGGTGCTGATCCTGCTTGGCGCCGCCGCGGCCGTCCTCGCGGTGTTCTGGCGCAAAGGTTACGTGCCTGCCTTCGCAGCGGTGTTGCTGGGACTGGGCGCGTTGGGGGCGTGGGCGGCCGTCCAAACCGGTAAATCGGACGGCGGCCTGGTGGAAAGCCAGTCGTCCCAGGTGACCGCCTTGCTTGACGCGCACGAGGAGTGGGCCGAACGAACGCTGACGCTGGCCGCCATCGCCGCGTTTGCCGCGGTGGCGTCCGCGTTGCTCGTGCGGTTTCCCCGCGCCGCACGGGGTGTCGCCGTGGCGGCGGCGCTCATGGCGGGCGCGGCGTCCTGGTCCGTCTATGAAACCGGCCATCGCGGTGGCGCGCTGGTGTTTCAACACGGCACGGGCGTGGCGGGCGCGGCAACCGCCGGCGTCGCGGACGGCCAATTGGAAGCCATTGCCACCGCCGCCCATCCCGAAACCGGCGCCGGCGGGCAGGACCACGATTAGGCCGGCGGCGTTTCTTTGCAGTTCAAACCGGCTTGCATTTCCGCTAGGATGGCGGGCACAGGCAAGCTGGTATGAAACTGCTCCTGGCGGAAGACGATCCGAAATTGCTGCGCCACCTGGCGACCGGGCTAAGGCAGGCCGGGCATGTCGTGGACTGCGCGCACGACGGCGCCGAGGCCCGGTGGGCGGCGGAAAACGGCCCCTTCGAGGCGCTGGTGCTTGATATTATGATGCCGCAACTCGATGGCGTCACCTTGGTGCGCGGACTGCGTCGTCGCGGCGTGAGCGTGCCGGTCATTCTTATCACCGCGCGGGGGGAAGTGCGGGACCGCGTCGCCGGTCTGGACGCCGGTGCCGACGATTATCTGGTCAAGCCGTTTTCCCTCGACGAACTGCTCGCGCGGCTGCGGGCGCTGGCCCGCCGCCAGCGGGGGCAGGTCCGTCACACCCTGCGCGTGGGGGATCTGGAATTGGACCTGGTGGCGCGTTCAGTTCGTCGGGGAGGACGCGAGATCGGGTTGACCAACCGCGAGTTTGCCCTGCTTGAATTTCTCGCCCAGGCGTCGCCGAAAACCGTTTCCAAGACCGCCATCGTCGAGCATGTCTGGGACCAGCATTTCGACGGCGGGACGAACGTGGTGAACGTTTACATCAATTACCTGCGCGCGAAGATTGATCAACCGGGCGAGCCGTCGTTCATCCGCACGCTGCGTGGCGTGGGGTTTGCGCTGGTCCCGCCGAACGCGCCATGAAATCGCTGCGCT
The DNA here is from genome assembly GCA_021780105.1 of bacterium. GTDB lineage: Bacteria > Verrucomicrobiota > Verrucomicrobiia > Limisphaerales > J093 > JAJXZJ01. Next base: position 53,346 of record JAJXZJ010000064.1, on the reverse strand, counting down.
GGCGCCTGACGCTCTGGTTCGCCGTGAGTCTGCTGGTCGTCGTCACGGTGTTGGCGGTGTCGGGCCTGTGGCACCTGGACTATGAATTGCGCCAGGAAAAATGGGAGCGCACGCACCCGGCGCACCCGGACTGGATCCTGCATGGCAGCTTCACCGAACGGGAGGTGCGTGACATTCTCCACGAACTGATCGGCTTCTGGGTGATCGTCGGACTCCCGCTTGTGGGCCTGTCTATTCTCGCCGCGCACTGGATCGCCCGCAAGTCCACCCGCCCCGTCCGCGAGGTCAACCAGCAGCTTGCCCACCTCGGCGCCACGACGCTGGCCGAGCGGCTCACGGCGCCCGATGCCGACCCGGAAATCGGCGAACTGGTCCGGCATTTCAACGAGCTTCTGGGCCGGCTGGAAACCTCCTTTGCCCACCTGCGAGAATACACCGCCCAGGTGGCGCACGAACTGCGCACGCCGCTCCAGTTGATCCGGCTGCGCGTGGAGAGCAATGCCGCCTCCATGTCGCCCGAGCTGGCCGAGGAACTGGAGGACGAACTCGCGCGGCTCTCGAATTATGTCGAAACCGCCCTGACCATCGCCCGGGCCGAACAGGGCCGGTTGGAAATGCACCCGGAAACGCTGATCCTCGACGGCTGCCTGGCGGACATCCTCGAGCCGTTTTCGCGGCTGGCGGAGGCGGAAGGCCGCCGCCTGCGCTGGTTCTGTTCGGATGGCATGGTGGCCTGGACAGACTGCGGCGCCTTGAAGCAGATGCTTTTCAACCTGCTGACCAATGCCCTGAAGCACGGCGAGGGCGACATTCTGTTCCGCGTGAAGCGGCGCGGCCGCCGGCTGGTGATCCTGGTGGGCAACCGTCCCGGCCAATCACCCGCGGGATTGCAGGACGGCTTGGGCATCGGACTGCGCCTCGTCCGTGCCCTCGCGGGCCAGCTCGAAGCCACACGGGTGGAGTTCCGGCGGGGCCAGTTCTTCTGGGCGCGGTTGCAGTTGCCCGCCATCGCGCCCTCGCGGCCCGGCCTGACACAATTAGTCCCCGCCATCGGCCTTATATGACGGGAACACGCGCGCCCTGGCCTTATCTTCCTTCTCAACCGAGGCGGCAGCCGGTAGCCTTTCCGCCGTGGCCACCACGCTTTACGACCTTCTGCCGCGCGAGGAGGACGCCAGCAGCGACGTCCTGCTTGGGCGGTTCCTCGATTACGTCGCCAGCCGGCGGCTGACGCTTTATCCGGCGCAGGAGGAAGCGGTGCTCGAATTGTTCGAGGGGAAGAACGTCATCCTGAACACGCCCACTGGCTCCGGCAAATCGCTCGTGGCGATGGCGCTGCATTTCGCCTCACTCGCGCGGGGACGGCGCTCGGTTTATACGTGTCCGATCAAGGCGCTGGTGAACGAGAAGTGGCGCGACCTGTGTCGCGAGTTCGGGCCGGACAACGTGGGCCTGTCCACCGGTGACGCCACGGTGAATCACGATGCGCCCATCCTGTGCTGCACCGCGGAAATCCTCGCCAACATTGCCTTGCGTGACGGCGAAGCCGCAGACGTGGACGACGTGGTGATGGACGAGTTCCACTGGTATGCCGACCGCGAGCGCGGCGTGGCGTGGCAGGTGCCATTGCTGACGTTGCCGCAAGCGCGGTTTCTGCTCATGTCGGCGACGCTGGGCGAGACGGAGTTTTTCGAGCAGGAGTTGACGAAACGCACCGGCCGCGCGACGGCGGCGGTGAAATCCACCGAGCGGCCGGTGCCGCTGGAGTTTACCTACTCCGAGATTCCACTGGCGCCGACGCTGGAAAAGCTCGCCGCCGAGGGCAAGGCGCCGGTTTACGTGGTCCATTTCACGCAGGCGGACGCGGCGCAAAGCGCGCAGGATTTCACGAGCATCAACGTCTGCACGCGCGAGGAGAAAAACCAGATCGCGAACGAGATCGCCGGGTTCAAATTCGGCAGCCCCTACGGACCGGAAATCCGCAAGTGGCTCAAACACGGGATCGGGATTCATCACGCCGGGTTGCTGCCAAAGTATCGCGTGCTGATCGAGCAACTCGCGCAGCAGGGCTTGCTCAAAATCATCTGCGGCACGGACACGCTGGGCGTGGGCGTCAACGTGCCGATCCGCACCGTGCTCTTCACCCGGCTGTGCAAGTTCGACGGGCAGAAGACCGGCATCCTCAGCGCGCGCGATTTTCACCAGATCAGCGGCCGGGCGGGGCGGAAGGGATTCGACGACAAGGGCTGGGTGGTGGCGCAGGCACCGGAACACGTCGTTGAGAATCTTAAGCTGGAAGAAAAGGCAAAACGCGACGGCAAGAAAGTTGTGAAGCGCCGGCCGCCGGACCACAACTTCGTGAACTGGGACGTGAAGACGTTTCAGCGGCTGATGACGTCGCCGCCGGAGCGGCTGCAATCGCGTTTCCAGGTGTCGCACGCGATGCTGTTGAACGTGCTCAGCCGGGAGGGCGACGGCTGTCGCGCGATGCAGCAGTTGATCCGCGACTGCCACGATTCGCCGCGGCAGAAGAAAGAGCACACGAAGCGCGCGTGGCAATTATTCCGGTCGCTGGTGGAGAGGAAGATCATTGAAATCGTTGGCGGCAACGAACGGAAGCTTCGCGTGAACGTTGCGTTGCAGGACGATTTCTCGATGGACCAGACGCTCTCGCTTTACCTCATCGAGACGCTGCCGCTGGTGAACCCCGAGCAGGAAGACTACGCGCTCGTGCTGCTGACGCTCGTGGAATCCATCCTCGAAGACCCCGACCTTATCCTCCGCAAACAACTCGACAAGGTGAAAGGCCAGGCAGTGGTGGCAATGAAGGCCGAAGGCATCGAATATGAGGAACGCATGGCGCGGTTGGAGGACCTCGAATACCCCAAGCCGAACCGTGAGTTTGTTTATTCCACGTTTAACGCCTTTGCCGACAAGCACCCGTGGGTTGGGCAGGAGAACATCCGGCCGAAAAGCATCGCGCGGGAGATGTTCGAGAACTTCCGCTCCTTCGCCGACTACATCCGTGACTACGAACTCCAGCGCGCCGAAGGTCTGTTGCTCCGGCACCTCAACAGCGTTTACAAGGTGCTCAAGCAAACCGTCCCCGATGCCGCCAAGAACGACGCCGTGCGCGAGATGGAGCTTTACCTTGGCACGCTGATCCGCGCGGTGGATTCCAGCCTGCTCGACGAGTGGGAAAAGATGCGCGACCCGGACTATGAGCGCCGCCTGGCCGCCGATCGGGCGAAGGATACCGGCATGGAGCTGCGTCCGCCTGGTGCGGAAGATGCCGCGGCGGACATCACCCGTGACCCGAAGGCTTTCACGGCGGCGATTCGCAATCGTATCTTTACGTTCCTGCGCGGACTGGTGATTGGGGATTACGAGGCGGCGCTGGAGTCGTTGGCCGAATCCCCCTCACCCGAGCTCCGGACAGCTTCCCCCCCAGTGGAGGAGGGGAATGGGGTGAGTGGAAACCCCTGTCCTGCGGACGAACAGCCTTGGACTGCCGGCCGGTTGGCGCAACTCATGGACGACTACCTTGCTGACCACGAGCAACTGCTGCTTACACCCGAGGCGCGTAACCTCCGCCACACCTATGTGAGGCCTTCGGAAGACAAGCAGACCTGGCGTGTCCAGCAAATGTTGGTGGATCCGGAGGGCCACAACGACTGGGTCGCGGAGTTCGTGGCGGACCTGCCGGCTTCAAGAAAAGCCGGTGGACTGGTGCTGCGGTTGCAGCAACTGGGCAGGCTGGGCTGAGCTTGAAAACCCAATTGGTTTGGGGAAGTGCCCGCGCCTCGCGGCCCTGTTTCCGCGCCCTCACGGAAGACTTCGGGTACCGGGTCGTTCCGCCGGTTCGGGACGTCAGCCCGCGCGAAACGCGCTGGACGCGAGGCGCCTCCAGCCATCCCCCCGGACGGGCGCGGGCGCTGCTATGAGTTCGGGGTCAGGCTGCCTTCGACCACAGAATGGGCGTTGGCGGCTGCGTGCGGGGCTGCCGGACAATCGCCGCCTCGCCGGTTGCGATGTCGAGGGTCCATTCCTTGGGCACGGGAAGTCACCGTTTGCCGTTGCTGATCGTCAGCGGCATCCAGAGATAGTGGAAATTCCATTGCGTCCGCGGCTTCCCTTGGGTCTGACGGGCGCGCGCACCTGGGCAAGCCAGTTGGCGCGACGGGCAGTGGGTGATCGCGTTGCGTGGTGCGGGGGACAAAACGCCGCTTCTGCCGTGCCCGCCGCGGTGGCCCGCGCCATGAAGAAGCAAAGCACGCTGACCAGCAGCAGGCCGACAGGTGGCGTGAGTTTGCTGCTGATGCCGACAGCGGTCGCGAACGGCACCAGCAGGACCGCCCAGGCTCCGTGTTCGCGTGGGAGCGGAGACTTCGCCGTCAAATGCGCCGTTTTCACTGCGGCCGGCGTTTCAGCCAACGTCCTCATGCAAGTCAAGGTACCCTCGCACCACGCCGGATTCGTTGAGTTGCATCAACCCTTTCGGTTCCGGGTTCAGCCTCATGCTGACGCCGCTGCCGGGGGAACGAAAGCAGGGGGAAACAAATCATCCGGCGGGTGATCAACCCAGCGAGTGGCCCAGCACCATGATCCCAAGATAGACCCAGAAGAGGATGGCGGTGATGTAGCCGCACCAGGCCAGCGTCAGTTTCCGCAAAGTGGCCAAATGGTTGCCGCGCCGAAACGGCACCAGCGAAAGCATCAGCAGCGGCAGGCCGATGGCCGTGGCCCGCAGCGCCAAACCTCCCGTACTCGCGCCGGGATTTGCCAACGGGCCCATCCACGGGCCGATCACCACCGTGCCGAGAGCGCCCGCCGCCACGACCAACACCTTGCTGATTTCGGCGCGTTCCGTGAAAACCAGGACGCCGCCGAAGACCGCCAGTCCGCCGGCGATCACCAACGCGATCCGCATGTGGGTAAGGCTGAATCGCGGCGTCCACGGGCTGGCCGCGGAGTCCGCCACTGGCATTGACGCCGGGGTGTGCCGGCAGTCCCGCAACGCCCAGACCGTGACCACGATGCCCATCGCCAGGGCTTGGGCCTTCATCATGGGCCACAAGTCATGAAGAAATGACCGGATCACGGACACGCGGTAGGACGCGTAGCCGCCGCTGTGGCGCTCGCTGATCAAGCTGCACAGTTCCCAAGCATGGAGGCAGGCGACGATCGCCAGACCGGCGACCAGGCCGGTCACGATGCCCGTGAGCAATCCGCGAGCACCAGCGAGAAGGGTAGGGCGTCCGCGCACGCGGGCCGGCAGCCAGCAACCAAGCCAGGCGCCCAACGGAAACACCCCCCAGAGCGTGATCGGCCAGATCCCAACCGTCATGTTGTTCTCGAAGCGGGATCGCAAGAGTGGCGACGCACGAATGATGGCGCCAAGCAGCGAAGCGCCGAGCAAAATGACCCCTCCGCGGCAGGCCGCCGCCGGGTTGCCGTGAACTGCCTTGTGATCGCCAGCTTGGGTTTCCATGTGTTGACGGCGCCAGTCTTCGCCCGGCATAGGGAATCTGCCAAGCCGAAAAGAAACCGCGTTGCCACCACTGAAAGTCTTGCTGCCCGTGAGCGCCTTCGGTTTAGCCTCCGTCCCACACTATGCAACGGATTGGCCATTGGCATTTTGGCCGGGAGGTGTTTCTCATCCTCGTTGGCACCATGCTGCTTGTCTCGCTCTGGTCAGCACGGCAAGCGCCCAGACGACCAACCCGCCAACGGCGCAACCGCCATCGCCCACTTCCGCGAAGCCGCCGTCAAGGTCGAACTTGATAGTCCAAAACCGTGCGCAGCAATCGCAATAGCGATGGTCACCCCTCTCAAGTTCATTTCGAACAGCTTGGGACGATTCCACGTTTGGCTTGGGCGGCACCTCCCGTCCAGTTCATGCTGGAAGGGTCCTTCGTAGCGCAGAGTTGCACTCTGCCGCATCGCGGACTTGTAGTCCGCTGAACGTTCTATCCCCGCGCCGGACTCAGAAATCCGGCCGGTTCTGCCGCCGCACTCAGCGCGTGTGTGGTTCGATTGGCCCGCGCCACACGCTGCCGCCGAAGGTGGTGACGAACATCCGGTCGGAATGGGTGGAATCGAACCGCACGCGCTGGATGTTGGCAAACGGGAGGTCGTCGAATGGTGTCCAGGTCTGGCCGTTGTCACGCGAGAGCCACAGGCCGGCGCCGGGGGCGCTTTCGGTGAGCGTCATGTAAATCCATCCCTCGTGCTGCGGATGAAAGCAGCCGCCGAAGGTTTGCGGTCCCTCGCGGCCGATGCGCCGCCAGTGCTCGCCGCCGTCCTCCGTGAGGTAAAGCCCGCCGGTGCGGTCTTCCCAACTCGTGTCGCAGGCACCCACCAGAATGCGCCGGCTGTCGTGCGGGTGAACGGCAAAGTCCTTGGGGTAAAGCCACGGCTGCGATGTGCTGATTTTTTCCCACGTTTCCGCGCCGTCGCGCGAGCGATACAGCCCGGCGCCTTCGCTGAGGAACGACCGGTTGCCCGGTGCGCGCTTGGCGCAGATCATCGCGAACAACGTGCCGTCCGGCTGCAGAATCACCCGCGAGACACGCATGTTCTTCGGATCGCCCAGGCCGGTGCTCTTCAGCGTCCAGGTGCGGCCGGAGTCGGGAGATTTGAAAATGCCCACATCGAATACGCCGGCGTAGAGCGTGCGGGCGCCCTTGGGACTGTGCGGGTCGAGGACAACGCCCGTCACCGCTTTCAGCGGCAGGCCGTGCGCCTCGGCCTTCCACGACGCGCCGAAGTCGCGCGACACGCACACGCCGCCAGGCAGGTTATGGCCGTGACGTTCGAGAATAATGTTGTCGTTGGGAATGTCATGCACGTCGGAGAAGGCACCCCACATCAGGCCGGGGACCGCGGGGTCGAAGGCGATTTCGTAGCAGGTGTTTCGCCACGGCGCCCAGGATTGTTTGTCCCACCAAATCCACGTCCGGCCGCCGTCGGTGGACCGCGCGAAGCCGAGGTCCGTGTAGGCGATGTAGTGGCGGTTCGGTTCGAAGGGATCAATGTAGTAATTCCATGTCGTCGTGACGACCTGGCCGTTGCAGACCCACGCGCAGCCCGGCCCGCGCTTTTGTCCGGGCGCCGGATAGGTGCTGCCGTTGAACCACGTTCTGCCGCCGTTGTCGGTGACGTGGCATTCGTTCATCACCAGCATGACGCGGTTGGGATCGGTGTTGCAGATGGCGACGCCGAAAGGTGTGTCGCCGCCCTTGAAGGATTGCCCGCACGAGGCGGTGACGTAATCCGGCTCCACGTTGCACTGAGCGAAGCGCGGGTCTTGGTAGTAAGTTGCGCGCCACGTTCCGCCGGCGTCGTCGCTGCGATACACCGTCTCGTGATGCGGCGGGTTGAAACCGGTGCTCGTGTTGAACGCATAGACGGTCAGCGGCTGCTTATCTGTAGTGAGCAGTTGATGGTATTGCGCGACCGGACCGTAGGCCCACTGGTCGGCCTTTTGCGTTTCCTTGTTGATGCCGGAACCCATCGCCCACTGCCAGGTTTCGCCGCCGTCACGCGACCGGTAAACGCCGCCTTGAAACGCGCCGTTGTCAGCATGACTCGGCACGGAGCAGTAGAGCATCGTCAGATGGCCGTCCGGCGAGGAGCCGCCCGCAAAGCCCTGAATCTTCTTCTCCGGCAGGCCCGCGGTTTTGTCCAACCAAACCTCCCCGGCGTCGTCGGAACGCCAAACGCCGTCCGCCGTCGCCGTGAAGATCATGCGGCCGTCGCCGACAAAATGGAATCCGATCACCCGCCCGCGCGGCCCGGCGCAGGCGATCCACGTTTTGCCGGCGTCACGCGAAACGTAACAACGTCCATTGCGCGTGCCGGCCAGCATGAGGTCGGGGTTTGCCGGGCAAATGGCGATCTCACCGGCGAGCGATTCTTTGAGGTTGCCGATCGGCGTGAAGGTTTGGCCGCGATCGTGGCTGACGCGGAGTTGCCCGCCTGACGACGCATAGATGATGTCCGGGTTGGTCGGATGAAACGCCGGCCGGCAGGCGGTGTCGCCGTGGAGTTGCGCATGCGGAATCATGCGCCAATTGTGTCCGCCATCGGTGGAAAGGTAGGCGGCGCTCATGTCGCAGTTGAGCATCATCAAATCGGGATTCGCCGGCGAAATGGCGGGCGCGAACATGCCGCCACCGCCGGAAAGCCCGACCGGCTCCCACGGAATGAACTGATTGGTGCTTTGCGCGAGCGCGAGATTGATGACGGTGGCGAGCAAACCCGCCAAGGCCAGACCTCGAAACCAAGTGAACCGTTTCATCGTGATGATTGGTGCAGGCCAATTCGTGCGCCGAAATGCGTGGGACGGCAAATCCTTTTCCGCCAAAGGGTGGAAAGACTGTGGCATCGTGTCCCCCCGTGGTGAAGATTGAAGTGATGAGCATTCGTCACAAGGATGCTCTGCGCCAGCCTTTCCGGAGGACCGGGCCTGTCCGTGATCTGTGAGTACGACACAATCAGAAAGGTACGTAGATTCAATCGCGATTGAAATTCAGGGAGCTATTACCTCCGTAGGTTCGATTATACCATCCCAATTACTTATAAACTAACACCAAGACAACAGATTCTTCGGTTGCCTTCAGCACCTCTTCAGTATTTAAGATCGCTTGATTCGCTTTCAATTTAACGTCCGATACTTTACTTAAAAACTCACGAACCAATTCGGACTTTAGAGCATAATTGACATTCTGTGGCACACTGCCCGAAGAAAGCAAAACTCGCAAATCATTCAACTTGGCAACAACTACACCGATTACATTTCCGCTTAGGTCCATCAATGGGCCTCCTGAATTCCCAGATTGGATTGGTACACTGATTTGGTAGCAATCCATATTATCACGGAGGCCCGAAAGGCTACTAATCTTTCCATCAGTATATTTTGGTTGTAGCCCTTGAATGACAATATTGGGAAAACCGATTGTGAACACCGCTTCTCCAAGTGAGGCAGATTTGTCCTTCGCAATAGCCAAAGGCACAAACTGGCCATCCACCTTAAGCAGTGCCAGATCCCTCGACGGGTCTGTTTTCAAGAGTTGCGCGTCAAAAACGCTGTTTCTTGCCCTCACCTTTATGTGTTTGGCATCCTCGACAACATGGAAGTTTGTAATCAAGTAACCATCCTTGCTAATGAAAAGCCAGTACCGCTTGCTGACAACTCCTCGCTTTCGGGCAATTGATTTAGTATGATTTTAGATTCCTTACTGAATGCGACTTTGGCGTAGGGCGCATTTTGTTTGGTCATCGACTCGGGAATTTGATCCCGCGTGCAGATCTTCCCTACGTCGTACTGGCGGACTGTTCTTGTATCTCCAAGTTTGTTGATGTATGTAAATGTCCCAGTTAACTTTGCCCGTAGTAGCGGTAGAAAATCGTCGTCTGCTAAGGTGTTTGGCAGGTTGCGAACGAAAATGGTCCTCAAAGAATACGAATAGTCAATGAGTACTCCTTCATTCAAAACCTGCAGCACCGTAACATTGTGGAAGAGTGTCCAATCGGGCTGTGGTTTTCGCAGATCATAGACAGTACCATCTACCTCCCGGAACAAGCCGGCCCGAAGAGCCTCTTCAATGTCATCCGGTTGTGTTTTCGGTGCCGCAACCTTCTTGATACGCCAGGAGTCTAAGAAGTTCGCAGGTAGTTTATCCGCAGTGGTGGTAAATATTCCTCCTGAATGCATTATGGTGATTTGCCCGCTCGCGGAAACTTGAACATCGCTTATCTCCTTGATGTCTTTCCCATTCCAATGAATAGAAGTGATCTTGTCCCCGCAGAAACCCGAGAGGGTGGACAGGGTGAACGCAAGCGCACACAACAACCATTTCATGGTTATGGTAGATAATGTGGAAAGGTATTGGAATGATCAAGTGTAAAATGCATTCGTGCTCTTCCGGCTGCCAAAGGCGGCGATTTGAGGCAAGAATGCGGTTCGCGGTGATGTGGGCTTATTTCGCGTGCCAGATGTCCACCGGCACGTCATTCGTCTGTGGTGGACCGGGAGTGCTCCGGCCGTTGGCAACGTATTGTTCCAGCAACTTCACGAGGTTGGTCACGACTTCGGCATTTTGGCCTTCGACGTTGGTCTTCTCCGCAATGTCATCGTGCAGGTTGTAGAGCTGGATGGCTGGCAGGCCCCGCTTGAGTGCCGCGGCGTCGCCGGGCTGTCCCCAGCCGCCGGAACCTGGACACAGTTCGAGCTTCCAGTTGCCTTGCCGGATGGCAAACCGGCCGTTGATGGAATGATTCACCAGCGCCACGCGCAGCGGCGCCGTGTCGGTGCCAAGCAACGCCGGGAGAATGCTCACGGAATCTTCGCCCGCGTTGCCGGGGAGTTTCGCGCCCAAGATGTCCGCGCAGGTGGCCAGCAAGTCGGACAGGCAGACGGTTTGCTCACTGTGGCTGCCCGCCTTGATTTTTCCCGGCCAGCGGACCAGGAACGGAATGCGGTGGCCGCCTTCCCAGATGTCCGATTTGTAGCCGCGGAACTGGGCGCTGGGGTAATGTCCTATCGCCTCCAGTTTGTGGACGCCAATGTAAGGCGCACAGCCGTTGTCACTGGTGAGGAAAACGAGGGTCTTGTCGCGCGCACCGGCGCGGTCAAGCGCCTTGAGCACCTGGCCCACCGCCCAGTCCGTTTCCATCACGTAATCGCCGTAAGGTCCGATGCCGCTCTTACCCTGCCATTCCTTGGAGGGCACCAGCGGCGTGTGCGGCGAGGGCAGCGCCAGATACAGGAAGAACGGCTTGCGGTCCACCGCGCGCGTGCCGATGTAATCCACCGCCTTGCGCGTGATGGTCGGCAGGACATTCACCGCATCGAAATCAGGGCCGGCCGGGCCCAAACGCGCGGGGCCGGGCACGGCGACCTTCCCGTAAACAAAGGACGGGAATTTCTTGGTCGCGCTCGGGACCTCGGTGAAATGGTTGTTTTCGATGAAGACATACGGCGGCATGTCGAGCGAGGCGGCAATGCCGAAGAAATAATCGAAGCCGTGTTGTAGCGGACCGTCACTGATGGGGCGGCTAAAGTCCTTCTTGTCGAATCGCAACCCCAGATGCCATTTGCCAAACCCCGCAGTCACGTATCCATGCTGCTTCAGGAATTCACCCACCGTCAGCCGGCCAGGTTCGATCAACGGCTCGCTTTCACCGCCGAGCACGCCGGATTGCAGCCGGGAACGCCAATTGTACCTGCCGGTGAGAATGCTGTAGCGCGACGGGGTGCAGACCGCGGAGCTGGAATGACAGTCAGTGAAGACCATGCCCTCGGCCCGCAGGCGATCCATGTTCGGCGTCGCGATTTTATCCCGCTCTGGGTTGAGGCAATGCACGTCGCCGAAGCCCAGATCATCGCAGAGGATGTAAACGATGTTCGGGCGATTTCCGGTGGCCGGTTCGGCGGCTTGACCGAGACTGGTGGCGAGAAACGTCGTTGGTAGCAAGGCCGCCAGCTTGAGGGCGTGGTCTAATTTCATGGTGATTCTGTCGTACAGCCAAGGGACTTCATTCGCGAAAAGGACGATCACTTTCGGACGTGAGACTGGAGCGAACCTACGAGTGTTGTTTGCGGTCTCGTGCGGCGGCAAGCCAAGGACTGGCCGGCGTGCATTCCGGTTGATGTTCCAAGTCCAGACCGCTGTGGCCGGGAACGGTGTACTTGGCGAAGAACCGATCCACTTCCCCCGCGAGATGCTCAACCACGCCTCGAAGCTTTGGGTCTTCGCGGCGGTTCACCGTCTCGCGCGGGTCTTCGTGCAGATCGTAAAGTTCGTCGGGAAAAGTCACCCCGACGTACGGATAGCGTTTGATCAATTTGTATCGTTCGTTGCGCGCCATCCGCGCGTTGCCGTATTCGCTGATCATGGTCTGCCGCCAGCCTTGAACCTTCTGCCCTCTCAACTGACCAAGGTAGGAGCGTCCAGGTGAATTGATTTTCGCCGCCAACTGGTCGTCGGGTGAGGCGCCTGCGATTTCCAGCAGTGTCGCCCACAAGTCGGGATGATTGACCAGATCGTCGCAGGTCGCGTTCTGCCGGATGCCGCCTGCCGGCCAGCTCAGCGTGCAGGCGATGTGGACGGATTCTTCGAGGAAATTCTGCGGAATCGTGGCATTGCCCTTTTCCCACATCCCGTGCTGGCCGCAGTTCAATCCGTGGTCACCGGTGTAAACAATCAGCGTGTTGTCCATCTGGCCCGTGGCTTCGAGCGCAGCCAGCACCTTGCCAACCTCCCGGTCCAGGCTGGAGACGGCACCGTAATACTGCATGTGTTTCTTGCGCTCGACCTCCGGATTCTGGCCCACCGGGATCAACGCCTGGCCGTGACACGTCGCGAATGGTTCCTTGGGAATATCGCGAAACGTGGCGGACCCATACTTCTCAACCAGGTCCGCCGGCGCGGTGTTGTGCGGCGAATGCGTGTCCACGTAGCTGATGAAGAGGAAGAACGGCTGGTCTTTGGTGTGTTCATTCCGCCGGTGTTCGCGGAGAAATTCAATCGCCCGCCGGGTCAGGAGCGGTGATTGCTGACCTTCCTCGACCACCAGTTTGCCCTGATCCGAGAAATGCTGCGTGCCTTCGTGCGGATACTGATTCACCCAGTAACTGAACCAATAATCGAAGCCCGGATGCGGTTCGCGCGTGCGCCCACAATGCCACTTGCCTACCAGGCTGGTGTGATAGCCGGCATTTTTCAGCAGCTCTGAAATCAGTGTCTGTCGTTTCAAACCCGGATGCGCCAGCGCGTATTTGGATTCCTCCAGCCAGTCGTGAATGCCGTGCTGCGAAGGCATCCGCCCGGTGAAAAATGACGCCCGGGCCGGCGAACAGACCGGACATGTGGTGAACGCCTGAGTCATTCGCGTGCCGTGCGCCGCCAGACGATCCAGGTTGGGCGTCACCAATTCGGAGTTGCCATAGGCGTGTTGCGCCCACTGACCATGATCGTCCGTCAGGAAAACGAGGATGTTCGGACGGATGGACGCATTGCCCACCTGCGCGGCCCGGCCAATCAGCGGCCATGCCGCGAGTCCGGCACCCATTGCACCGGACATTTTGATGAAATCGCGTCGTGGTGTCTTGCTCATCTGGTGCCTTTCTCAAGCATTGGGCAATCAGGTTGCCCATAATGATCGTATGCCCCTATTCCTGCGCTGAAATACAAAACACAACAAAACCTTTTCCGCGGCCCGCGGAAAAAGTATTACCACACGGTTTGCACCAACAACCAGCTTAGTCTTCCAGCGTGGAAACGTCGCCGACGTCCTTGCCGAGGGTTTCTGCCTTCAGCAGCCGGCGCATGATTTTGCCGGAGCGCGTCTTTGGCAGACGATCGCGGAACTCGATGGCTTCCGGCCGCGCGATGGGGCCGATTTCGTTGGCCACCCACTGCTTCAGTTCATCGGCAAGCTGCGGCGAGGGCTGGTGACCGGCTTTCAGTGTCACATAGACTTTTGGCACGTCGCCTTTCACGTCGTGTGGCACGCCGATGCAGGCGGCCTCGGCGACGGCCGGATGTGCCACCAGCGCGCTTTCGACTTCGGAAGTGCCCAGCCGGTGGCCGGCGACATTCAAGACTTCGTCCGCGCGGCCGCGGAACCACAGGTAGCCATCCGCATCGCGCATCGCAGCGTCGCCGGTGAGATACAGGTTCGGCCAGCGCGACCAGTAAGTTTGCCGGTAACGATCCGGGTCCTTGTAAAGCGTGCGCAACATCGAGGGCCAGGGCTGTCTGATCACGGCAAAACCGCCTTCGCCGTCGGGCGACCGCTGGCCGCTCTGGTCCACCACGTCCACCGCGATGCCCGGCAACGGGCGCGTCGCAGAGCCGGGTTTGAGCGGCGTGACCGGCAGCGGCGACACCATGAACGCGCCGGTTTCCGTCTGCCACCAGGTGTCCATGATCGGGCACCGGCCGCCGCCGACGTGCGCGTGATACCACCGCCAGGCCTCGGGGTTGATCGGTTCGCCGACGCTGCCAAGCAGGCGCAGGGTGGACAGATCGTGCGCGCGGCTCCAGCTTTCGCCGAACTTCATGTGCATCCGGATCGCGGTGGGCGAGGTGTAGAGAATCGTCACCCCTTCGCGGGCGATGATGCGCCACCAGCGGTCCGGCTCCGGCCAGTCCGGCGCGCCTTCATACATCACGGACGTCGCGCCCAGCATCAACGGTGCATAGACGATGTAGCTGTGGCCGGTCACCCAGCCGATGTCCGCCGCGCACCAGTAAATGTCCGTTTCCTTCAGGTCGAACACGTATTTCAGCGACGTGTGAACGCCCACCGCGTAACCGCCGTGGACGTGGACGATGCCTTTCGGCTTGCCGGTGGTGCCGGAGGTGTAAAGCGTGAACAGCACCGCCTCGCTGTCGAGCGGCACGCTCTCACAGTGATCCGATTCCGCGGCGGTCAAATCGTGCCACCAGAGGTCGCGCCCCGATTGCATGCTTACTTCAAGCCCGGTGCGGCGGACGACGATGACGTGTCGCACGCTGGGCGTCCCGGCGGCCAGCGCGGCGTCGGTATTCGCCTTCAACGGCACGGCCTTGCCGCGCCGGAAACTGCCGTCGGCGGTGATGAGCAGCTTCGCCTCGGCGTCATTGACGCGGTCCTTCAACGCCGTGGAACTGAAGCCGGAAAAGATGACCGAGTGAACCGCCCCGATCTTCGCGCACGCCAGCATGGCGATGGGCAACTGCGGAATCATCGGCAGGTAAAGCGTGACGCGGTCGCCGGCCTGGATGCCGAGGCGCTTGAGCGCGTTGGCGAACCGGTTCGTCTCGCGCCAAAGGTCGTAATAGGTCCAGCGCTGCACGTCACCCGGCTCGCCCTCGAAAATGTAGGCGACCTTGTTTTTGCGCGGGCCGCGGGCATGACGGTCCAGCGCGTTGTAGGCGATGTTGATCTTGCCGCCGAGGAACCACTCGGCAAACGGCGTGTTCCAGCGCAATGTGCGCGTCCACGGCTGGAACCAGTCCAGTTCCTTCGCCATTTCCGCCCAATACCATTCGTAGTCGGCCGCGCGGGCCAGCAACGCGTCGTAGGAGGCAATACCCCGGTCCCGCATCCAGCGGGTGATGTTGGCGTTTTCGACAAGCTCGGTGGATGGCGGGTAGAGTTGATCGGCGCTCATGGCGGCAAAGTGCGGTGACCTTCGTTAGCGTTCGTTGTCAAATGCCGAATAGGTTACCAAATGGTTCCCATAAATAAAGCCTGCGATGAAGAAAAAAGCGCCGCCCGCGGCGCCGGTGACGAATCCCGCTTGGCCCGCCGCGGGAAACCGCCTACGCTCCGTCCGACGATGGAACTCGACGCTTCCCTGGCCCCCGGCGGCGATTGGACCGCACGCCGGCGCTTCACCGCGGCCTGCCTGTGCCGGCCGGTGGACCGCCCGCCCGTCTGGCTGATGCGCCAGGCCGGCCGCGCCCTGCCCGAATACCGCGCCTTGAAGGAGCGGCATTCATTCCTTGAACTGGTCCAGACGCCGGAGCTGGCCGCCGAGGTGACGCTGCAGCCGGTGCGCCGGTTCCGCTTCGATGCCGCGATCATTTTCAGCGATATTCTCGTGATCTGCGAGGCGCTCGGGCAGCGCTACACCTTTCGCGAAACCGGCGGCATTCAGATGGAATTTCCCGTTCGCACGGCGGCGGACGTGGATCGCCTGGATGTGGGCGCGGTCACGGACCGGCTGCGCTACGTGGCCGACGCGTTGCGGCTGGCGCGACGCGAACTCGGCGATCAGACCGCGCTGATCGGGTTTGCCGGCTCGCCGTGGACGCTCGCCAATTTCATGATCGAGGGCGGCAGCGCCGCGGAATTCACCCTGGCCCGCACGTTGTTTCTCACGGATCGCGCGCTTTACGACCGGCTGGCGGAAAAACTCTCCCGCGCAATCGCCGGTTATTTGCGGATGCAGATTGCCGCTGGTGCGGACGCCCTCCAAGTGTTCGACACGCTCGGCCGCGAGGCGGGTGCCGACCTGTTCGACGCCGCCTCGGCGCGCTGGCTGCGCGAGATTGTTTCCGAGCTTCGCAGCGAGGTGCCGGTCATCGTGTTTTCCAAGGGCGTCAATGACCGTTGGAACGTGCTGGCCGGCCTGGGCGCCAATGTGCTGGGGGTGGACTGGACCGCGCCGCTGGCCGACGTGCGGCGGCAGTTGCCGGACAACGTCGGCGTGCAGGGAAACCTCGATCCGGCGCTGCTGCGTACCGCCACGCCGGAGCGCGTGGCCGCGGAAACACGCGGCCTGCTCGAAGCCATGCGCGGCGTGCGCGGGCACATTTTCAACCTCGGTCACGGCGTGCCGCCGGACGCCCGACTGGAAAACCTCGCCGCGCTGGCGAATACTGTTCGTGGTTTTGCATGAGCCGACTCAACGTCAATCTCGAGCTGGTCAAGAAATACAACGTGCCGGGTCCGCGTTACACGTCGTATCCGCCGGCCACGCAGTTCACGGACAAGCTGTCCGTGGAAGCGGTGCTGGAAAACATCCGCGCCAACAACGCCGCGCCGCGCGACCTCTCGCTCTATTTTCACCTGCCGTTCTGCGAAACGCTCTGCTGGTTCTGCGGCTGCACGACCGTCATCACCACCGACCGGCGGAAGAGCGGCGACTACGTGGAAACGCTCGGCCGCGAGATGGCGACGCTGCGGCCGCGGCTGCATCCGCAGCGCCGCGTGACGCAGCTTCACTTCGGCGGCGGCACGCCGACCTTCTCCTCGCCGGATCAGTTGCGCCGGCTGGGCGGGTTGATCCACGCGCACTTCAACTTCGCCCGGGACATTGAGGCGGGCGTCGAGGTGGACCCGCGCCGGCTCACGCGCGACCACCTCGTGGCGCTGCGCGAGATCGGCTTCAACCGCGCCTCGCTGGGCGTGCAGGACAACAACCCGGAGGTGCAGACGGCGGTGCATCGCCTCCAGCCGCTGGAGCTGACCGCGCAGACCGTCGGCTGGCTGCGCGAAACGGGTTTCACCTCGGTGAATATTGATCTGATTTACGGCCTGCCGCACCAGACCGTGGCGTCGTTTGAACAGACGCTCGACGAGATTCTCACGCTCCGGCCGGATCGTTTCGCCGTCTTCAGCTACGCGCACGTGCCGTGGATGAAACCGGCGCAGAAGATTGTTGAAACCAGGGTGCTGCCGACGCCGGCGGTGAAGTTCGAGCTGCTCAAGCTGACGATCGAGAAACTCGGCGACGCCGGCTACCTCTACATCGGCATGGACCATTTCGCCCGCGCGACCGATGAGCTGGCCGTCGCCCAGCGGCAGGGCACCCTGCAGCGCAATTTCCAGGGCTACAGCACGCGCGGCGGCGCCGACATTTACGCGTTCGGCATGTCCTCCATTTCGCAGGCCGACGGCACTTACTGGCAGAATCTCAAGGATCTTTCCGCCTACAACGCGAAGGTGGACGCCGGCGAGCTGCCCTACGCGCGCGGTTACGTGCTCACGGCCGACGATCTCATCCGCCGGGAGACGATCATGCAGATCATGTGCAACCTGCGGCTGGACTTCGCGGCGATGTCCGCCCGGCTCGGCGTCAATTTCCGCGAATATTTTGCCAGCGAACTCGCCTCGCTGGGCGATCTCGAAGCCGATGGCCTGCTGCAACGCAGCGAACAAGGGCTGAGCGTCACCGACGTGGGGCGGTTGCTGGTGCGCATCATCGCCATGCGGTTCGACGCCTACCTGCCCAAACCCACCGAGCGCCGCCATGCCATGACGATCTGAGGGCGGCCCGTGGCGTGCCAGCCGGAGCGAGCGTCACGGTTTGTGCTTGCCGGCCGCCTTGCCGGCGAGGGGGTTCTGTTCGCGCAGCAATTTCAGGAACGTCAGCAGGGTGGGGGAGGGATTCGCCCGGCGCCACGCCACGAACAAGTCGAGCGTCGCGGGACAATTCTGCAGCGGGCGGAAAACCGCTTCCGTGGCGACGTAACGCTGAAACAGTTCCGGCACGAGCGCCACGCCAAAGCCGGCCGACACGAAATCCAGCAACGTCGGCGCGCTGTCCACGGCATACGCGATGTCCGGCACGAAGCCGGCCGTCCGGCACAGGTCGAGCAGCCAGTCATGGAACGGCGGGCTGATGGCGGATTCGAGGAAAATGAACCGCTCGCGCGCCAGCGCCGGCAAACGGATCGGTCCGGCCGGCAGCGGATGGTCCGGCGGCAGCGCCACCATGATTTCGGCCTGGCGGATGCACTCGAACCCCAGCTCCTTCTGGAATCCTGGGAAACGCATGCCGATGAAGCCCAGATCAATCTGGTTGTCGAGCAGCGCTGCGACCTGCTGCTGCGGGTCCAACTGTCGCACGCCGAACTCCACGAGGGGAAAACGTTGCCGGAACCGGCGCATCACCCGCGGAAGAAAGACGCCGCCCACCGCGCCGACGTAGGCAATTTCCAGATGCCCGGCCTCGCCGCGGTCGGCCGCCCGTGCCAGTTCCACCGCGCGCTGGCTGTGCCGCAGGATCGCCTGCGCCTCCTTCAAAAACGAGCGGCCGGCCTCCGTCAGCCGCAGTCCGCGCCGGCTGCGTTCAAACAGGGCCGCGCCAATTTCCGTCTCCAGATCGCGGAGCTGCCGGCTCAGCGGGGGCTGTGACACGTGCAGCCGTTTGGCGGCGTGACTGATGTTCAATTCCTCGGCAGCCACGACGAAGTAACGCAGATGGCGCAGTTCCATGCGCCATATCATAAAGGTATGGCGGGAAAACCAACATGATATTCGTCAGACCACGGTTTGCGGCTAGACTGGGCGTGCGTTCATTCCGCGCGCAGCCCGCCGGCGGACGCACGCCTCCGCGGAGGAGAAACAGCGCATGACCGGCCGCGCCGGATTGACCATTTGATTATGACTGACAGCACAACCGAAGCGGCGGCCACGAGCGCCCCCGGGAACGGCGCCACGCCGCCGAAATCTGCGCCAGGCCGGAAGCGCCTGATTGTTGGCGTCATCCTGGCGCTCGCGGGCCTCGCCGGGGGCGGCTATTACCGGCGCTTTGTCGCTCCGTTTGAATCCACCGACGACGCGTTCATCGAGGCGCACGTCACCTCGGTGGCCCCGCAGGTGGCCGGGCGCGTGACGCGGGTGCTGGTGAAGGACAACCAATCCGTCAAACAAGGCGACCTGCTGTTGGAGATTGATCCGCGCGACTACGAAACGCGCCGGGAGGAGGCCAGGGCCGCGCTGGCGGCGGCACGCAGCCAGTTGGATCAAGCCAGGGCGCAGGTTGACGCCGATCAGGCCCAGGCCGACGAGGCGGGCGCAAACGTGTCGGCCCTGGAGGCGGACGCCCAGCAGGCGGCGGCCGACTTGAAGCGTTACCAGTCCGTGGAAAGCCGCGCGGTGTCGCAAAGCGCGCTGGACCTGGCGGCGACGCAGGCGCGGACGACCGCCGCGCGGGTGGAGGTCGCCCGCAACCAGGCACGCGCCGCCGGGGCGCAGGTGACACTGGCAAAAGCCAGGATTGAAACCGCGGGCGCCGGCGTGCAGCAGGCGGAGGCCGCCGTGCATCAGGCCGAACTGAACTTGTCCTACACACGGTTGGTCGCGCTGGAGGACGGGCGGGTGACGCGGAAGGCGGTCGAGCCGGGCGCCTACGTGCAGGTGGGGCAGTCGTTGCTCGCCATCGTGCCACACCAGGTCTGGGTGGTCGCCAATTTCAAGGAGACGCAATTGGACCGGATGCGGCCCGAACAGCCGGTCAGCATCGAAGTGGACGCCTATCCGGAGCACAAGTTCAAGGGCCACGTGGACAGCATTCAGGCCGGCACCGGCGCGCGGTTCAGCCTCATGCCGCCGGAGAACGCCACCGGCAACTACGTCAAAATCGTCCAGCGCGTGCCGGTGAAGATCGTATTCGATGGCGACGTCGCCGCGATCAGCCAGACGCTGGGGCCAGGCATGTCCGTGGTCCCGACGGTGGAGGTGCGATGAGCACGGCGACCGCCGCGCAAACGGGAGTTCATCCCGAACCGCCGTGGATCATCGCCGTGGCGGTGATGCTGGCGACGTTCATGGAGGTGCTGGACACCACCATCGTCACCGTCTCCATGCCACACATGGCCGGCAATCTCTCGGCCACCACGGACGAGGCGACGTGGGTGGCGACCAGCTACCTGGTGTCGAACGCCGTGGTGCTGCCGGCCAGCGCGTGGTTCTCGTTGCGTTTCGGGCGGAAGCGATTTCTCATCAGTTGCATTGCCATATTCACGTTTGCCTCCCTGTTGTGCGGGGCGGCGCCCACGCTGGGTTTTCTGGTCCTGGCGCGGGTGTTGCAGGGCGCGGGTGGCGGGGCGCTGCAACCGCTGGCGCAGGCGATCTTGCTGGAAAGTTTTCCGCCCTCGCGGCGTGGTCAGGCGATGGCCGCCTACGGCCTGGGCGTGGTGGTGGCGCCGGTGATCGGTCCCGTGCTGGGCGGCTGGATCACCGATCATTATTCCTGGCGGTGGATTTTCTACATCAACATTCCGGTGGGCTTCCTCGCCATTTCGATGATCGAACGCTTCGTTCACGATCCGCCGTATATCCGGGACGCCCGCCCCGGCCGCATGGACTTCGTGGGTCTGGGGCTGCTGGTGATCATGTTCGCCACGCTGCAGGTGGTGCTGGACAAGGGCCAGGAGGTGGACTGGTTCGGGGCGGTCTGGCTGCGGTGGTTCGTGTTGATCTGTGTCGTCGCCTCGTTGATTTTTTTCATCTGGGAACTGCGGGTGGACAAACCGATCGTCAACCTGCGCGTGCTCAAGAACCGCAACTTCGCCGTCGGCACGGCCTTGATCACGATCATGGGTGTGATCATCTACAGCCCGCTGACGTTGCTGCCGCAGTTCCTGCAAAACTTGATGGGGTATCCGGCGCTGAACAGCGGCCTGGCACAAAGCCCGCGCGGCCTGGGCGCTTTGTGCATCATGCCCTTCGTCGGCATCCTCACTGGCCGGGTGGACAACCGCAAACTCATCGGCTGCGGCTTCCTGCTCGTCGGCGTGAGCACGTTCCTGCTGGGCGATATCAATCTCCACATCGCGCAAACCAACATCATGCTGCCGAACTTTGTCCAGGGGCTGGGCATGCCAATGATTTTTGTCCCGCTCTCCACGACGACCATGGCGATGCTGTCCAACGAATTGATGGGCAGCGCCACGGGCATCTACAACCTGATGCGCAACGTCGGCGGCAGCCTCGGCATTTCCATCACCACGGCCATGGTGGCGCGCGCGGCGCAAGGGCACCAGACGATCCTGGTCAGCCACCTGACGCCCTACGATCCCGCGTTCACGGACCGCTTGCACGCGTTGCACAACTCGCTCGCCCCCTCGCTGGGGGACGTTTCAGCCCGGTCGGTTTCCGAGGGCATGATCTACCACTCCCTCGTGCGACAGGCCAACGTGCTCGCCTACGTGGACAACTTCCGCTGGCTGGCGCTGATTTGCGTCGCCTCCGTGGCGCTGGTCTTCCTGCTGCGGCGGCCTCCAGCCCATCACCACCCGTCCGCCGCTGCGCATTGATGACGCCATGAAACGAATGCTGATTTCTGCGTTGCTGACGGCCGTGCTGGCCGGCTGCACCGTCGGTCCCAACTACCAACCGCCGAAGCCGGCCGCGCCCACGCAGTGGCACGAACCGCTCGGCGGCGGCGAAACGAACGCCACCGTCGCCGCCGCCGACTGGTGGCGCGCGTTCCACGATCCGGAACTCGACTCGCTGATGGCCCGCGCGGCAACAACGAATCTCGATCTCCGGCTGGCCGAGGCCCGCGTGCGTGAAGCGCGGGCCGCGCGCGCGGTGGCTGGCGCCGGCAAATGGCCGACGCTCGACGCGAACGGCTCCTATTCCCGCGTGCGTTACAGCCAAAACGGTCCTCTACCGTTTCCGCCCGGCGTGCCGCTGGATTACGACGTTTTTCAAACCGGCTTCGACGCGGCATGGGAACTGGACGTCTTCGGCGGGGTTCGCCGCCAAACGGAGGCCGCCAACGCGAACCTCGTCGCCGTGGAATACGGCCGTGAGTTCGTGCGTGTCAGTCTCTACGCGGAGGTGGCGCGAAACTACCTCGAAGTCCGCGCGCTCCAGGACCGCCTGAGGATCACGCAGGAAAACATCAAGGCGCAAACCGACGCGCTGTCGCTCACGCAGGACCGTTTCCGCAACGGCCTGACAAGCGATCTCGACGTGCAACAGGCGGCGTCCCTGCTCGCCACCACGCGCGCCCAGGTGCCGGCGCTGAACAGCCAGCTTCAGGCGGCGATGCACAGCCTCGACGTCCTCCTGGCGCAAACGCCCGGCGCGTTGCAGGCGGAGTTGTCCGCCGTGGCGCCGGTTCCGCCCGTGCCGCCCGCCGTGCCGGTGGGCCTGCCATCCGACCTTTTGCAACGCCGGCCGGACGTGTGGCAGGCCGAGCGCTTGCTGGCTGCGGCCACGGCCGATATTGGCGTGGCGACCGCCGACCTCTTCCCGAAGTTCTCCCTCACCGGCTCGGCGGGTTTGCAGAGCATCACCGCGAGCGACTGGTTTGAACCCGGCAGCCGGTTCTGGTCCGCCGGCCCGACCGTGCAATGGCGGGTGTTCGACGCCGGCCGGATTCGCGCCAACATCCGCGTGCAAAACGCGCGCCAGGAACAGGCCTTGGTGCGCTACGAGCAAACCACCTTGAACGCCTTCAAGGAGGTTGAAGACGCACTGGTCGCCTACGCCAACGAACAGGTGCGACATCGCTCGCTGGCCGATGCGGTGACGGCCGACCGCGAGGCCGTCCACCTGGCGAATCAACTTTACGGCAACGGTCTGGCCAGCTTCCTCAACGTGCTGGACGCGGAGCGTTCGCTCTATCAATCCGAGGACCAGCTCGCGCAAAGCGAGCGCGACGTGTCGCTCAACCTCGTCACGCTCTACAAGGCCCTCGGCGGGGGCTGGGAAGCGCCCGGCAGCGGGCCGGCGAACCGCCCCGTGGCGATCTCGTCCCGGTGACCCGGTCCAGGCAAACCGGTGGCCCACCCGGCGCGGACACGCAGAGCACGCCATGCCTGGCCCCGCCCGGCAGCTCTCAAACAACGCGCAACTACACCGACCGCTGAGCGTTCCCACGAGTAGTCATGAATCTGACAAGGCCGTCAGCGCAGAGCCGTTGCACGATGGCTTCGTGGCCCGTCACTCGATGGGCTTGGTGGCAAGCGTTGCGTTCGAACCGTCGGGGGCGACCGCTGTCATCGTCACCGGTTCGACAAAGCCCTCCGTTAAAATAGGGTTTGAAATGGAAAAATTACGCTGCTCTGATGTTCGGCAACGCGGTCAATCTGGAAATTCTTCACTTTGAATCTTGCCGCCTGGAGACAAGATGAATGCATTATTATGCGCCCGCACACAACGCCGTCAGGGCCGCCAGGCCAGTGTCCGGGCCTGCCTCCGGTGCGGGCCGCCCTTCCGCGTGCGCGATTGCCGAATGCGGCGGATGCCGTTTCCGCGCCCTTTGCAAGTGTGCCCGCGCGGACCTTCATGCTGCCTCCGTCGTTGAATGCCGGGTCTGGTGCGCACCGGCAATCGCTGCTGCCGGGGTCCTGATCTACGCGTGGCGGGTATTTTAATGCGTGGCCGAGGGCCACGTTGGCGCGTTTGACAGCCGCTTTCAGACGGGTGGACATGATGCTGCCGGCGGAATGAATCGCGCGATTTGAGCGGACACGCTATGCTGCGTGGACAAGAGGCGGCACGGAGTTGATCCGTGCGCCGTCGAAACAGAACAAAGGCTGCGACAATGAAACAACGAAGACTGGGAAAGAACGGCCCGCTGGTTTCGGCCATCGGACTTGGCTGCATGGGCATGTCGGAATTCTACGGCCCGCGCAACGACGAGGAATCCATCGCCACCATTCATCGCGCCCTCGCGCTTGGTGTCACGTTCCTCGACACGGCCGACATGTATGGCTGTGGCGGGAACGAACGCCTGGTGGGGCGGGCACTGAAGGACCGGCGAAGCGGAGTCATCCTGGCCACCAAATTCGGCAACGTCCGCGATGCGGCCGGCAAATTTCTCGGCGTCAACGGCCGGCCCGAATACGTCCGTGCCTGCTGCGACGCGAGTCTGAAGCGCCTGGGCATTGACGAGATTGATCTTTATTACCAGCACCGCGTGGATCCGCAGGTGCCCATCGAGGACACCGTCGGCGCAATGAGCGAACTGGTCCGCGCCGGCAAGGTTCGTCATCTCGGCCTGTCGGAAGCGGCTCCGGCGACGCTTCGCCGGGCGGCCGCCGTGCATCCCATCGCGGCGCTGCAAACCGAATACTCGCTCTGGACCCGCGACGTGGAGGCGGAAATCCTGCCGACCTGCCGGGAACTGGGAATTGGCTTCGTGCCTTACAGCCCGCTCGGACGCGGGTTTCTCACCGGCAAGTTCAAAAAAACCGACGCGCTCACGGCGGACGACTGGCGCCACAACTCACCGCGGTTCCAGGGAGAGAACCTCGAACGCAACGTCGCTCTCGCCGAGCAAGTCGAGCGTCTTGCCGCGCGGAAAGGCTGTACGGCCGCCCAACTGGCGCTGGCCTGGGTGCTGGCCCAAGGCGAGGACATCGTGCCCATTCCCGGCACGAAACGGCAGGCGTATCTCGAAGAGAACGTCGCGGCGCTGAAGGTGGAACTCGCCGCCGGGGAACTGGTGGAGATCAGCGCGGCGCTGCCGCCGGGCGCGGCGTCCGGAATGCGCTATCCCGAATGGAGCATGAAAGCCGTGAACCACTGACGGGCGCCGCCACCATCCCGTCACAACCTGCCCCTGGCGAACTCCGCCGCTTTCACCGCAAAGCGACGGTGAAAGTTGTGGCGCAAGTTTGTCCGGCGAACCGGGAACGTTCAAATTGACGGCGTGCCGGTGTGACGTGCCGCCTCGGCTCCGGGCGTGGCTTCAATGCGGTATAAATGCGTCCGGGTGCGCAAGAACAACGCCTTGTCCGCCACCGCTGGCGAAGCCATGAAGCCGTCATTGAGGGTGTTCGTCGCCAGCACCTCCAGCGCGCGACCCGGCTTGAGGACCGTGGCCGTGCCCTGCTGGTTGAAGAAATACAGCCGTCCGTCGGCATAGATGGGCGAGGCCGCATATTTGCCGGGAATCCGCCCCTTCCAAACGACCTGGCCGGAGGTCGCCTCGAGGCAGGTGAGAAAACCTTCCTCCGCGACCGTGTAGAGCAGGCCGTCCACGAGCAGCGGCGAGGAATATTTCCCCACGCGGGTGTTGAATTTCCAGACCACGTTCTTGTCCGTCACATCGCCCTGGCCCTCCGGTTTGACCGCCAGGAGATCGCCTCTCGTGAAGCCGGTGACAAAGAAGACCAGGCCGTCGCCATAGACCGGCACGGGCGCCGCCGACCAGTCGTTGTATTGAACCTTCCACAGCTCCTTGCCCGTGCGGGGATCGTAGGCATAGGCCGCCTTGGCGCCCGCGCTGAACATCCGGGGCTGCCCGGCAATGGTCACGATCAGCGGGGTGCTGTGGGCCTTGCGCAGGTCGCCGTCCCGCGCCATTTGTCCGGGCACGTTCTCGTCGTTCCACGCCACCGAGCGATCGGTTTTCCAGACGGTCTGGCCGGTCGCTTGGTCGAGCGCCACCAGATATTGCAGATCCACGCCGTCCATCGTCAGGATCACCAGGTTGTCAAACAGGACCAGCGACGACGACGGGCCGCGGTAATGACGGCAGCGCAAATCGTCCCGTTTCCAGATCGGTTTGCCCGTGGCGGTGTCCAGACAGGCCGTGCCAAAGCTGCCGAAGTGGACATAAACCCGGCCGGGTTCAATGGCCGGCGACGGCGTCGCGTAGCCGTTCATCGAAGCCCCGTTGCCGAGCGGCTCTGGATTGTCACTGTGGAACAGCTTTTCGTTGAAATGAACCTGTCCGGTCTGGGCATCCAGGCCGAGGGCAAAGAAGTCATGGCCGTCCTCCGTCGCGGTCGTCAACCAGACCTGGCCGCCCATCACCACCGGCGTGGACCAGCCGCGAAAGGGAATCGTCGTTTTCCACCGGACGTTGTTCGTCTCGCTCCAGTGCAGCGGCAGGCCGACGGGCTTCGCTCCTGGAGCATCGGCATGGCCATCGCCCCGCGGACCGCGAAACTCCGGCCAGTCCGCGTTGGCGGCCGGAAGGCTCAAGCACAATCCGAGCAGCGCCAGAAAGGCCAGCAGCCGGCGGCGGTTGACGTTGCTTAAACCTCTGCTGTGAAGGACGAACGGTCCATGGTCATCGCTCATCAACGCAGGTTGAAGCGGATGCGGCGGCAAGTCAATCTTGCGCGAGGCAAGTCATGCGTCTGCGGGCTTTCGGGGCGCTGTGGCCTGCCGAGGACGGCGCCCGGACGCGACCCAGCCAAAGCAAGCCACTTCCGGCGCGCGGGCGGAAGGCTGTTTTCGGATTGTAAATCCCGTGTGCCGGGCCTATCACCAACGCCTGAACCAATGTTATGCAGCGACGAAGCTTTTTGAAATGTGCCGGCGTGTCCGCGACGGCGTTAACCATCGTTCCCAGTCACGTCCTCGGCGCCGCCGGGCAGACACCGCCCAGCGGGAAGCTCACGCTGGCGTTGATCGGCTGCGGCACCCAGGGATTGCGCGAGATGATTGACCTGCTGCCGCTGCCGAATGTGCAGGTGGTGGCGGTGTGCGATCCCAACACGGACAGCGACAATTACGTGGACTGGTCCAGGGACGGCCTGCGGTCGGGCATCGCCGCGGCCATCGGCAAAACCGACTGGCGGGCCGGCACACGGGGCATCCCCGGCGGACGCGTCGTCGCCAAGGAGATGGTGGAGACGTATTACGCGAACCGGCGCGGTTCCGAAAAATACCAAGGCTGCACAGTGTATGCGGATTTCCGCGAATTGCTCGCCAAGGAACCGGGCTTGGACGCGGTGAAGATCATGACGCCGGATCACCTCCATGCCACGATCGCAATTGCCGCCATGAAGCAAGGCAAGGCGGTGATGGTGCATAAACCGCTGGCGAACCGCGTGCGCGAGGCGCGACTGGTCATTGAAACCGCCCGGCAAACCAAGGTGCCCACGCATTTTCTGCCGGCGTCGGCCAATGAAAACATTCACGCCGTGGCGGAATGGATTCGCGCCGGCCACCTCGGAGCCTTGCGCGAAATCCATAATTGGTCGAACCGGCCGGTCTGGCCGCAATACCCGGTGATCCCCCGGGACACGCCGCCGGTGCCGGAGGGATTTGACTGGGACCTTTGGCTGGGGCCGGCGCCATTCCGCCCGTATCATCCGCATTACACGAACGCCGTATTCCGCGGCTGGTATGAATTCGGTGCCGGCGCGGTCGCCGACATGGGCCATTACAGCCTCTGGCCGGTGTTTGCGGAATGGGGTCTGGACGCGCCGGTCTGGGTGGAATCCACGCCCAGCCACCTGTGCGCCATCCATGACCACGTGAGCACCAAGATCCACAATGATTATGCGTTCCCCGCGGCCTGCACGATCCGCTTCCGGTTTGCGGCCAAAGGAGACCGGCCCGCGCTGGACCTTTTCTGGTATGACGGCGGCATTCGCCCACCCACGCCTGATGAACTGGTGGCTGATGGCCGCGAACTGCCTGCCGAAGGCATGATGCTTGTGTGCGAGCAAGGCAGGATTCTCGCCGGCTTCCTCGGTGAATCGCCGGCGGTCATTCCGCAAAGCAAGAACCGCGAATTCCAGGAGGCGACGCGCAACTTGAAGCCTTCCACGCGAAAATCGAGCGCGTGGGTCCGGGCCTTTCAAGGCGGTGAGCCGACGGTGGGCAATTTTCTGTTGGCGGGACCGATTTCCGAGGCGTTCAACCTGGGCGCGATTTCGCTGCGTCTGGGCGGCAAACGTCTGCTCTGGGATGCCGCGAACATGAAGATCGCCAACGTGCCGGGGGCCGATCGCT
The DNA here is from genome assembly GCA_021780105.1 of bacterium. Lineage (GTDB taxonomy): Bacteria > Verrucomicrobiota > Verrucomicrobiia > Limisphaerales > J093 > JAJXZJ01. The sequence continues at coordinate 25,404 of JAJXZJ010000064.1, read as the reverse complement.
ATCTGACCCGCGAATATCGCAAAGGTTGGGAGCTTTGAGGGGCTTTATTAAACCGAACACCAAGTCCGAACGAACTGCGAATCCCACGAGAAGTCCCCTTCACTGGCACCGCCACAAGTGCCCAAGCTGCCATGACTCATTCCGGGAACTGAAGGCGCCCCTCGACGAGCGGATGGCGTTTGCGCACTAACTGGGGCTTGCCCAGATGATCGCCTCGGGCTTCTGGTTCAAGCCGGAAGCCACGCTGGCCGACTGGCTGCACGCGTGCGACGAAATCAACCAGCCCGGGCGCCCGCACCCAACAAGCGGGATCGCAACTCGGATTCACAACCACCATTTTGAGTTCAAGCAACTCGATGGCGCCTCATCTACGATGCCATCATCGGCCGGCTCGATCCAGACCTGATCAAGATGCAATTCCAGGTTGCGGTGGCGGCCCCCGGTTATGAACCGGCCGCGTTCCCGACCAAGTATCCGGGACGGTTCATTTCGCTGCACCTTTCCGTCTGGTCAACGACGAACAAGCCGCAGGCGGTGCCGATCGGGAAGGGCATCATTGACTGGCAGAAACTCTTTGCCGCGACCCGGAGCGGCGGGGTGAAGAACTACTTCGTCGAAATGGATTTCGCGACCCTCCGGCCGAGCGCGGAATTCTTGCGCCAGATGGCGCTGACCGGCTCCTGCCAACCGGTTTGATTTCGGGTTGACGACCCATCAGGCGTGGCCAAAAGTCAACGCCCATGAGCCAACGACGCACCGCTGCCGCCATCTTGCTTTCCCTTTGCTGCCTCCATGCCGTTGCCCAGGACAAGGTTCTCCGACTCTACGAAGGACCGGCGCCCGGCTCGGAAGACTGGAAACAATCCGAACAGGAGAACCGGACCAACCTTTGGAACACGCGGGTGGTGTTCAATGTGGCCAATCCGACCCTGACGGTTTTCCAGCCGGAGGCCGGCAAGGCCAACGGCACCGCCCTGGTCATCTGCCCCGGCGGGGCGTTTTTCGCCCTGTCCATTGACAGCGAAGGTTTCGATGTCGCGCGCTGGCTGAACCAGAAGGGAGTCACCTGCTTCGTGCTGAAATACCGGCTGGTGGAATGCAAGACGGACGATCCCACGCGCGAAGTCATGGCCCGCGGACCGCTGGATCAAGTGGTGGCCCCCATCGTCAAACTCGCGGCGGCGGACGGCAAAGCGGCCGTGGGTTACGTGCGGAAGCACGCGGCCGAGCTGGGCGTCAATCCGGAGCGCGTCGGCATCATCGGGTTTTCCGCGGGCGGCACCGTGGCGATGTCGGTGGGGATGACCTACACGGCGGCCACGCGACCGGATTTCGTGGCGCCGATTTACGCGGCCTACAGTTGGGCGCTCAAGGGGAATGGGGTTCCCGCAGATGCGCCCCCCGCCTTCGTGGTGGCGGCGTCGGACGATCCGCTCGGATTGGCGCCGCAGAGCGTTCAGATTTACCAGGATTGGATCGCCGCCGGGAAGTCGGCGGAATTGCACCTCTATTCCAAGGGCGGACACGGCTTCGGCATGCGGCAACAGCACCTGCCTTCCGACCGCTGGATCGAACGCTTTGCGGACTGGCTGGACGTGCAGGGTTGGTTGAAGAAGTAAGATTCGTCGCTCAGGGCGGCGGCGGGCCTGCCAAGTCCGCCCCCGGTTCGCCGGCCTACCTGTTCGCCGCACCAGGCGTGGGTTCCATGATGGCCCACACGTCGGCGTCGGCTACGGTGCGGCCGTAAGACCAGTCGGTTTCCTGCGGACCAAACGAGATCGAATCCAGCACGGCCTTCAGATTGGCATCGGTGTCGAGCAGGAACAGTTCCTCGCCCGAGGCTGACAATTTGAAGCTGGCGTGCGGGCCGGGTGTGTTGGAGCCGTCCTCATCCGCCCAGATCAGCAGGTAGCCGTCGGCCGGGATCGTCGTGCCGGCGGGGCACTGCCACTTGCGCGGATTGTTCGGCTCGTCGCTGAGATAATGGCCGGTGAGGTCCACGTCCTGGTCGGTCAGGTTGCGCAATTCGATCCAGTCGTCGTAGTCGCCTTGCGGGTCCGCCACGGTGTGCTGGTTGGAGGCGGACTACCGGTTTGTGGGCGTGCCTTCCAGTTCGAACCTCAGCAGTTTCAGCCGTTGCTCCGAGCCGGAAACGATGTTGGTGGGAAAACGGTAGAAGAGTCTGATTTGGGCGAGCAGTTCGCTGCCCATGAAATCGTTCAGTCCCATGCCCGCGAGGTATTGCAGACGCAGGTTTTGGTCGGTGTTGATTTGGGCGTCGTTGAGCCAGGGGCGCAGATCCGATGCCTGGCCGGCATAGGTGGCCACGAGGTCCGTGGCGGTGAAGAAGCCCACCTGGGCGAGCGATTGTTTGACCCTGACGTAGTCCGGACGGTTCAACCGCTCCTGCCATTCGTCCAGGTTGATCCTGGTTGGCTCCGCCTGGCCGAAAAGCACGGCGTCGTAGCCCTCGCCATTCTGGTCATTGCTCCAGAGAATGCCGTTTGGAAAGGCCTTGAAGAAGGTGGCGATGAGGCTCTTGGCCGTGGTGGGATTGCTCTCGTAAAGCGGAAACCAGAGACTCATTACGCCGCCCGGCTTGAGATGTTGTTTGCACATTTCATAGTAGTCCACCGTGTTCAGCGCGGCGCAGCCTTTCACCCACGGATCAATGGGGTCGGACGTGATGATGTCGAACTTCTCCTTCGTCGTGCGGATGAAATGCCGCCCATCGTCGAAGACCACCTGCGTGCGCGGATCCTTTAGCACGGCGTAATTCTCGCGCTCGAACATCGGCGTGACCTTCTCCGGCACCAGCGGTTCGATGTCGCAAATGACGATGCGTTTGACGCTGGGATACGGCACGAACGTGCCGGCCGTAACGCCGGCGCCACAGGCCACGACGAGCACGGATTCGGGTTTCTTGTGGGCCAGCGCGGAGATGTGCCCCAACAGACGCTGCAGCCGCATGTCGCGCGGGTCGGTGGAGGCCTGGACTTTGCCGGCGGAATGGAAGTTCCGTATGCCGGACCGCCACTTGGTCACCGCCACCGAGCCGTTCAGACCCTCGCCGACGTAGGTGCAGAAGATGTCCGGCTCGCCGATGCCGGAGGGAACGTCCTTTTCCGGCACGATCCCTGGCGCCAGCCGGTTGCCGAACGTCGCCATGTAGCGCCCGTAAGCCACCACACCCCACGGCACGGACGACACGCCCCACGTCAGGAGGGCAGTAACGCCCAGCGCGGCGAGAATTCCGGCCGCAGCCGACCACCGTGGGCGGTTTGAATCCGGTCCGTCAGCGGCGCGATTTGGCCCACGACCGCCGAGTGGCACCAACATGAATAATGCGGACACCGCCGGCAGCGCGACCAACAGCCGCTGGCACGATTGCGTGCCGATGGCGGGGATCAGCAGCAAACTGAACGCGAGCGAGCCGACAATGGCGCCGACCGTGTTGGCGGCATAAACCCCGCCCACCAGCCGCCCGGCATCGGACTGGCCCGCGGCCACCGCCGCCAGCGCGAGCGGGAAGCTCGCGCCCCACAGCACCGCCGCCGGGAGAATGGCCCACAGGCAACGCGCTAGGTCCAGTTGGAAAGTGAACCAGGGACTCAACGCGAGCGCGGGGTTGACGGGCCAGTAGGGCAGGGAACGGGAAATGGCAAACGCCGTCCACGCCGCCGCACCTACCAGCAACATCTGGCAGGCGCCGAGCGCGAATCGCGGTCGCGCCGTCACGCGGGCCACCACGGAACCGAGGCTGCTGCCGATGCCGAGGCCAATAAGGAACACGGCGAGGATGATGGAGAACGTGTAAACCGTCGCGCCCAACATCAGGGACAGCAGGCGGGTCCAGACCACTTCGGCGCCCAACGCGGTCAGCCCGGACAGGGCAATCGTCACATGAACCGCGCTGAACCAGCGCCGGTGTTGCCGGGCGCCGTCCGGTGTCGGGCCGACGAGCGTCCGGGGTCCCGCCCGACCGGCCAAACCGAACGCGACCGCCGCCAGCGTGACGTTGATGGACGCCGCGACGTAGGTGGCGGTGGCCATGTTGTAGATCCGCAGCAGATAGAAACCGGCGAACAGGCAGCCAAACACGGCGCCGACGATGTTGCCGCCGTAGAAGAATCCCAGCCACGAAACGCCGCGCGGCGTCGTTTCGACCCAGCGCGCGATGGCCGGCAGCGTGGCGCCCATGAGCAACGTGGGCGGCAGCAGACACACCGCGGCCACCATGCCGCGCAGAAGGATTCCCGTCAGCCCCGGTCCGCCCTCGGCCGTGTAGAACCGGCCCAGCCAGGGAACCACGAAGAGCACCGCGACGCCGATCGCACCGATGCCCAGTTCCAGCAACGCATACACGCGGAGCGGATGGCGTCGCGTGGAAACCAGTCGCGGCAGCAAGAGGCTGCCGAGACACATTCCGCCCATGAACGTGCCCAGCAGCAGACCGAGTGAAACGGCCGTCAGGCCGATGACCAGTTGCAGGAGCTGCAGCCAGACGATTTCGTAGATCAAGGCGGCGCAACCGCTGCCCAGGAAAAGCACCACAAGTCCGGGCAGAAATCTGGCCGGAAAAGCCGAACGCGCGGTTCGTTGTGTGTTGTCCTGGTTCACGCCGCTCGTGACGAGCCTGTGTGCGGGCGCACTCTACGTTGCCACGGACCGGATGCAAATCCGGAACTCGCCGTCCGCCGAGAGTCAGCGCGCAGCCTGGCGGGTTATGATCGGCACGTAGCCAACTTCCAGCCCTGGCGGGGGCGCAACAATCAATGCGCCGTCCAGCGCGGCCAGTGTGCCACGCGACGGCGGCGGCATGTATTCGCGCGTCGTGGACCAGTTCGCGTGGAGGCGCTCAGCGAAGTTCTGTAACCGCGCCTTCGCGTCCGTGCTCAGGTGGAGCGACTGCAGGGATGGCTGGTCCACGAAGCGATACCAGGCGAATGTCACCACCGTGCCGTCGCTCAACGTCGCCTGGAACGGTCCGGCCCTCGGCCCCGGTGTGATTCGTTGTTGCCGCCATCAACGGCAGGGCCATCCACGCGTTGCCGAACAACTCGCCGCAGGTTCCCGGTTGGAAGGTGAGTCCATCCGGTGGCACCAGCAGGCGGTTGCTCAACTGCGCCAGTCCCATCTGGTCCGGCGCGAGTGCGGTGGTGCGGCCGAAGCCCCAGCCGGGCGAGGAGATTTCGACCGAGTAACAGTTCGGCGTGCCGTTCATGCGGAACTTGGGAATGGTCGAACCAAACTGCGTGCCCACCCAGAAGCCCAGGCCGCCTTCGATGGTCTGGAACACGTCGCGATACGACGGCCCGCGCTCCGCCCACTCGTCGCGGCCGATGGTGCCGACGGGACAGAGCGGCTCGTTGAAGTTGCGGTTGTCGGGGATGATCCACGTGGACGGCAGGCCGATCTGGAAACCAGCCAGCGGCTTTTCGAGCAGCGGCCAGGCGCTCGCATAGAAACTCACGCCAAAGCCGAATTCGGCCGGTGGCGCCGGCACGCGCATGTGGATGTAGCCCTTCAAACCCTCGGAAATCTCCCGAAGCCGCGGGCCATCCGCCGCCAGGCCCAAGGCGGGCAGCAAACCGAGGCCGAAGGCGGCGAGTTGCCAGAATCCAGTGGCTTTGTTCATGGCGTGGAACGTAACGCATTTGTGGGTTCGCCGTCCAGCCATGCGGCCACGCCCCGAGCCGATGCCGATCCCGTCGCCGCTCTGCCTGCCGAGAACAACGCAGGATTGCGCGCGGCCGGCGGCACAGGCACCATCGCCGGCAGAATGAATCTGGCGCGAACAATCGGGAACGACGACCCGGCGGTGCCGGACAGAACACGAGACGTTATGAAAATCCATACGGCGATGACGCTCACGGTGCTCGGATTGCTTGGCGGCGGCCTGCCGCTGCACGCCGGTTTCCTCGACGACTGGGCGCGGATGAAACCCATGGTGCCCCAAGGCTATGTCTGCCACCACACGACCGGTCCGATCAACGTGGACGGCCGCCTGGATGAAGCCGACTGGCAACGTGCGCCGTGGACCGCCGACTTCCAGGACATCGAGGGCGCGGTGAAGCCCAAGCCGCGCTTTCGCACCCGCGCCAAGATGCTCTGGGACGACGAGTATTTTTACGTGGCGGCGAAACTACAGGAGCCGCAGGTCTGGGCTACGATCACGCAGCACGACGCGGTGATTTTCCGCGACAACGATTTCGAGGTGTTCATGGACCCGAACGGCGACAGCCACGAGTATTACGAGTTCGAGATGAACGCCCTGAACACCGGCTGGGATCTGCTGCTCAAGAAGCCTTACAAGGACGGCGGCCCCGCGCTCAACGAGTGGGAGATTCCCGGTTTGAAAACCGCGGTCCACGTTGACGGAACGCTGAACAACGCCGACGACACCGACCGGGGTTGGTCGGTGGAAATCGCGTTTCCGTGGAAGGCGCTCGCCCAATACGCCCACCGGCGCACGCCGCCGGGCGAGGGCGACCAGTGGCGCGTGGACTTCTCGCGCGTCGAATGGCAGATCAACATCGTGAACGGCCGCTATGAAAAGGTGCCGGGGACGCGCGAAGACAACTGGATCTGGTCGCCGCCAGGCATCGTGGACATGCACCGGCCGGAGAAGTGGGGCTACGTGCAATTCACCCGGCAGCCGTTCGGCGAAACGAAATTCGTCCCCGACCCGGCGATGCCGGCGCGTAACGCGCTTCAGGAAATTTACTATGCCCAGCGCGACTACCAGGCAGCGCATCACCGTTGGGCGACATCGCTGGGCGAGTTGAAGCTTTCGGCTGACCTCGCCCGCGGGCTGGTCGCAGCCCCGACGATGAAGCCAACCGCCGACGGTTTCGAGGCGACGGCCCAAGTCAAACTGCCGGACGGCCACGTGCAGCGGTGGCACATCCGGCAGGACGCGCTGGTGTGGTCGGAGTAAGCGGTAGCCGCCCGTCTCCGCAAATCAGTTGTCGCGCCAGGCGAAATCGCCTTTTGCCACGCTCCAGTCGTTGCCGAAAAAGCCGGCGGCGCGGACGCCGCGCGCATCGTCGCTGAGCATGTCCGGTCCGATGACCGTGCAATCGGGATACGCCACGCCGGAGAGGAAATACAGCAGCCGGTCCGTGAGCTTCATGCCGGCGATGCCCGTGCCGGCCACGACGCCCACGCACGCCACGTCGCTGCCGGCGCGCGGTCGCAGGAACAGGCACGCCAGGTCGTCGCCGGACAACGTCCGCCCGCCGATTGTGACTTTCCCGCGTCGCACCTGCACGGGGCTGTTGCCGAGCAGGGCGGGCCACGCGCGATTCGAGTCCGCGTTGCCATACAGGATCACGCCGCGATCCGGCTCGGCACGCGGGTTGAACGCGGTGTCGGGAAGCACGTCCACCGAGCCGTTGCCCCGATACCAAAACGTTTCCGCGTCGAACCGGGCTTTCGCAGATGCCCAGGCATTTTCCGCAGGCGTGCCGGCGGTTCCGTAAACGAACATCATCCGGTGCCGGAACGCGTCCTTGAACGGCCCCGAGCGGCGCGGCCCTTTCATTGCCGGCGACAATGCGTTCGTCACGCGCCACTGGCCGGCGTCGTTTTGCAGCCAGAGTTGGCCGGCAACCGGCCACGGGATTTTGTCGAGCGTCTGGCCGTCGAGTTCAACCTTCAGCGGCGAGCCCGGCTTGATCTGGTTCAGCGACAAGGCGAGTCGCGCGACGTTCAACGTCGTGCCCACGAATCGCCGCAGACCCGGATCCCAGCGCACGTCCACGGCGCTGCGCTCCAGCGGATGCACCTGTTGTTCGATCGTCAGCCAGTGGCAGGTCGCCGAGACGCCGGGGTTGGCCGTCGTGAAATTCACCTCGCGCAGGCTCTCGTCGGTCGGGATGGCATGGCGTGCGAAGAAGTCGAACAGCGGGGCCCAGTCCACGCAATCCGCGCCCGGTTCATCCGAGGCATCCCACCAGTGGCCGGCGCCGGGCTGTTCGTGATATTGGAAGTCGTGGTGGAACTGCGCGAGCACGTTCGTCATGCGGCGTGCCTCCGTCACCGGCACATTGTCGTCGGCGCTGCCGTGAAGAATGTAAACGCCCGCCTGAAGGTAGTTCGTTTCCATCAGCAATGTGTCGCTGGGCGCGGTCGCGCGCTGGAGCAGGGCTTCCACCGGTGTCGCGTTGGTGAAGCGGCGGCCGCCCGCGTAGGAGAAAAAGCTGATCCAGCCGGAACTGGGGCCGATGGCGGCGAAGCGGTCTGGAAACAGCGCGCCCAGTTGCCAGGTGCCGTGGCCGCCCATCGAATGGCCGGTCAGGTAAATCCGCTGCGGATCCGGATGCAACTCGGCCGTGGCCAGGCGCAACACCTCCAGTGCGTCCAGCCGCCCCCAGTCTTCCCAATCGAAGCCATAAGGCCGGCGGTTCGTCGGCGCCGCGATGTTCCCCCAAGTCTTCGGCGAATAGGCGTCGGCCTGGCCGATGGCCTCCACGCTCGCGCCGTGTACCGAGAGAAACAGCGCCGGCGGCGGGTCGTTGCGGTGGACGGGCTGCGCCGGATTCAAGGCCCAATACTGCACGCTGCCGTCAATGTCGCTCACAAAGGTGCGCTTCTGTGTTTGCTCGGGCCGCCGGACGCGCAGGTCGTTTTTGGCGGTGTCCAGGGTTTTTCGCTTCCCGCCGGCCTTGTTGAACAGGGTGAGCTGCAACGCGACTTTGTCGCCCGACCGCGGCGCCTTGCCGCGCAGCAGGAATCCAACCTTGCGCACGCCGAGCGGTGGAATGACCGGCACGGCCGTATCCACGGTTGCCCCGCCCGCGAACGCCGCGCGGATGACCAGATGTTGCTGCGCTTCCGGCGTGGCGTTTACCACGACGACAGCACCCCAGGTGTTCGTCTTCGTGCCGGCGATCAGGTCCGGCAGGGTCGGATCGCCAAGGTTGAAGCTGACCGGCGCTTGCGGCGTGGTGAGCGCGACCTTCAGCCGGCCGCGGCTGCACTGGAACAACAGATCGTTCGTCCCGGCGTGCAACGCCACCGGCAGCTTCACGTAGCCATATTCGTAGGGATCGCCCGCCCGCGGCTCGCCGTTCACGTAAGCCATGTTGTTGCCCGTGGCCTCGAGAAGCATGACGCGATCCGTGGCCACCGTCACCGGCAGGTAGGCGTAGCCTTCGCGGAAGGCGCGGTCGGCGAACCAGCCGTCCTTGTTCGTCGTGATCTGCGTCCAGGCCCGCGAACTGCCGTTGGGCATGGGCAGTTCGTCACCGGCCGCCGGTCGCCGCCATTGTCCGGAAACGATCCGTGCTTCGACGGCGTCCGTGTGAACCGGCGACCGGCCGCTGCGTCCGACCCGTCCGATGGCTAGACAATGGTCGAAGGTGATGGTCGCCGGGGAATCGGCGCGACCTGGTGTCGCCGCGAGCATTGCGGTGACAACGCCGACGCCAAGCCGGTTGCTCAAGCCGGCCGCCGATATCAATCGAAACAGGTTCATCGTTTGCAGTTTTGTTTAGCGCAGACTGGCGCTGGCGCCAACCACGGTCATTCCGGCGTGCTCGCCGAACATCGTTCCCTGACGCCTGCGCGGTGCAAGTTCGACGCACACCAGTCGTCGGGATTCAAAGACACTGGCGCGCGTGCCGTCGAAGCGGACTTCGGGCGGTCCGTGGCGGTCTGGGTCGCGGCAGGCGATGACCGGCCGGCGGCCACCGCAGCCTGGTGCGAGCCGGGTTTCGGAATGTCCCGTTATTGGCGTCATTGCGGTTCGCCGCCCTCCTGGCGCCCTTGCGGGGGAAGCCCGCTTACTTGACCGCCGAGGGTTCTTCCTCCGGCAGCGGCTGGCCCCTGGTTTCGGGTGCGAAGGGCAGGATCGCGAGGCCGGCGAGGAAAATGACGCACATGGTCATCGCGGAGTAGCGTTCCATCAGCGGCGAGCCGTAGCCGCCGAACACCCGCGTGGCCAGTTCGGCGGAGAAGAAGCTGCCGACGGCGGCGCCAAACCGGCCGAGGTTGTAGCAGAACGAGGTGCCCGTGCTGCGGAGCCGGCTGGGGAAAAGTTCCGGCAAATAAATGGAAAAGCCGGCAAACACCGCGAGCTGGCAGCCGCTCATGATGAACATCATTCCCAGCGCGGAAAGGGGATCGTTCATCTTCCAATAGACCAGCACCGTGGAAACGAGCGCCGCGGAGAAGCCGACGGCGAAGGCCGGTCGCCGGCCCCACTTGCTCGCGAGACGCGTAAACCAAGCCATGCCGGCGGCGGCGCCGAATTGGGAGAAGAGGTAGGCCCAGGTGATGGCGTTGGCCACCTTGGCGCTGACCTCCGCCGCGGGCACGCCAGCCTGGCGATAGTAATTGCCGAAAACGCTCTTCTGGAGGTCCACGGCATACTCGCCAATCGCCCAAAGGCCGATGACGCCGGTGGACGCGATCACAGAGCCGACGACGAGGCTTTTTCGCCAGCGTGCCTCCTTCAACAACAGGCGATAGGGCGTCAGGATGCCGGCGGCGGGCAGGCGTCCCTGCGCCTTGAGCTGCAGCCAGCGTTCGGGTTCGTGGAGGTATTTCTGGATGAAGATGACCAGGATCGCCGGGAGCGTGCCAAGCAGGAACATCCAGCGCCAGCTTGTGCCGGCGCCGATGACGTGCCCGGTTTCAAGGCGGTCAATGAGCAGCTTCAACAGGCCGGCGAGGATGTTGCCGCCGGCGGAGAGTACCTGCAGCAGGCCGAGCGCCGCGGTGCGCGCGCCGTTGGGCATGGTTTCCGCCACGAGCGAGACGGCAAGGCCAAAGACCCCGCCCACGCCGACGCCGGTCAGAAAACGGAACAGGGTGAAATCCCACCACGTCTGGCTGAAGAACGTAAGGCCGGTGCAGAGCGAGTAAAGCAGGATCGTGACGGACAACATGCGCGCCCGGCCGTGGCGGTCGCCCAGCGGGCCGAAGATCATCCCGCCGATGCCCCAGCCGACGAGGAAGATGGCGGTGACCTGTTTGCCGGCGGCCTGGACTTCGCCGCTCGCCGCGCCGTGCATTAATGCGGTCAGCGCCGGGATGCGCGCGAGGGTGAAAATCCGCTGGCCGAGGCAGTCGAAGGACCAGGCGGCGGTGGCGACGAACAGGACGAACCAGCAATAGCCGTTCATCTGGCGCCACCAGGGTGCGGCGGCGGCATTGTCGGAGGTTGCAACAGTCATGGGCGTCAACCCGGCTTTCCCGGCGCAAACGGAAGACCGGCGCCAGTAGGCGGGAACGCTCCGTCTTTACCCGGCACAGGCGCCATCGCCAAGCGGAATCTGGCCACGGCCGGAAAAAAGCGCGGGCGCCGTTCGGCGCGGCGCCCGTGGGAAAGCAATAGTCGTGTCGTTCCGGGTTACGCCCGGCCGTAGAACTCCTCGGCGAGGCGTTTGAAATTATTTTCGCCCACCTTGACGATGTTCATCTCGCGGCGCGCGCTCTCGGGCGAATCGCTGGCGTGGGCGGCGTTGATCATGATGTTCGATCCGAACTCGCGCCGGATGGAGCCGACCGGCGCCTTCGTGGGATCGGTGGGGCCGAGCACGTCGCGAATCTTCCGGACGGCGTTGACGCCTTCGTAGATGAGGGCGATGCATTTTTCGGTGCCCGGCTGCGTCATCAGGGACGGCTCGCATTCGCTGGGGCTGCGGCCGGACATGAAGCGGACAATGTTCTCGAACTGGCGTTCGCCGAAAATGGGGCCGAGGATTTCGCCGAGGTGTTGTTCCTCGGCGTTGGGGATGGTCAGGCCGAATTCCTTTTCGAGCACCTCGCGGGCACGCGCGCCGAACACGGTGCCGAGGTTCTTGCGCAGGGTTTCACGAACCGGCCCGTAAAATTCCATGGCCTCGGCCACGCTCATTTGATGGACCTTGATGCCCACAATGAACAGGCCGGTGCGCGAGAAGAAATCAATCATGTTGCCCGGCCGGCCGGAGGCGAACCGAAAATTGTCCGGCTTCAACAACACCAGCGTTCGCTGGGGCGTCTCGGAAGGCTCATAGGCAATGGCGTTGTCGACCACGCCGCCGTCGGTGTCCGAAAACCGCGTCCAGAGCTTGAGCTTGAACGCCGCCTCCTCCGGCGTGGGCGCGGCCAGCACGGCCGGCTCGAAGTAGCGGACCTGGCCGTTTTCGTCCATGATCAGATCGCCGTAGGTGTCGCGGATCGTTTCGCCGCCGAGCTGGTGGATGCCAAAGTTGCCGACCACGGAGCGGATTTTTTGGACGGCATCCTCGCCGCGGAAGAGCAGCACCATGACGCGACGCCGGCGGCCGGTCTTGGGATCGGGGGCGAAACTTCTCAGAATGTAATCCTTGAGTAGCTCCTGGACGCGGCGATCCTGCGGGTTTTGCGCGGAAACAATGCTGTCGGCGTATTGCCGGATCAGTTCCTGGCTGGGGGCAAACATGCGGGCCGCGGCCATTTCCAGCCCCGAACGGGCCACCAGCCGGGCAATGATGCCGCCGGTGCGCGACTTGTGAAGCGAATAAGGAGTGATGATGGCGTAAGCCAATTGGACAGGCATAGACGAGTTTGGGCAAAACTTCACCGGTCCGCGAGCGCGGGCGGCGGGTTTCAGGGTTTGGTTTCGGGCGCCGGGGTTGTCGGCGCGGAGGCGGATGGCGGCGGCACGGCCTTGCCGCCGAGTATTTTGAACATGACCGTGCCACAGGTCGGGCAACGACCCTTCGTGGCCTTGCGGCCGTTTTTCATGACTTCCTCGACCGCATCGGCGATCTCTTTTTTAGCTTTGCATTTGACGCAATAACCTTCAGCCATAAGCGATCTCCAAAAAACCGGCGCTTCCGACGCCGATTTCGTAGTGGCGATAGTTTACGGGGGCTAAAAGGGGAGCGTCAACAGGGAAAGCGCCGCTGAAGGTAATGACTTGACAGGCTTATAAGCGGCTGGCTGCTAGCCGGTTAAAACCGCAAGGCGGCGTTGGGGCGCGCCGGCTCAGGCCGGAAGCGCGCGCAAAGCAGTCTTGAGAATCTTGCCGGTGGCGTTGCGCGGCAGGTTCGCCACGGGGACGACGTGCCGGGGAACCTTGTAGTCCGCCAGCCGCTCGCGCAGAAAATGGATCAAGGTGGCGTCATCCATTCGCTCGCCATCGTTCATGACCACGAACGCCACCGGTTGCTCGCCGCGCCGGGGGTCCGGCCGGCCGATCACCGCCGCCTCGCGCACTCCCGGAAACTGGTAGATGACCTCCTCAATCTCGCGCGAATAGACGTTGTTGCCGTTGACCAGCAGCATGTCCTTTTTGCGGTCGGTGATGAAAAAAAAGCCGTCCGGGTTACGGAAGCCGATGTCGCCCGTGTAAAGCCAGCCGTCGCGCAACGCTGTGGCCGTCGCCTCCGGCTGGTTCCAGTAACCCAGCATCACGTTGCCGCCGCGCACGCAGAGTTCGCCCACCTGGCCGTCGGGCAGTTCGTGGCCCGCGTCGTCGCGAATGGTGATTTCGACCTCCGGGATTGGCCGGCCGATGGAACCGGGCGTGGAAGGCGCGTGAATGGGGTTCAAGGCCACCACGGGGCTGGCTTCGCTCAGTCCGTAGCCTTCCAGCAACGGCACCGCGCAGTGCGCCGAAAACGCCCGGAGCGTCTCCGCCGGCAGCGGCGCGGAACCGCTGATGCACAGCCGCAGCGTCAGGTCGTCCGGCGGCGGCACATGCGTCAGCGCGCGAAACAACTGCGGAATGGCCGGCAGGATGGTGGCACAGTGCCGCGTGATTTCGTGCAGCAGGGTCTTCGGCTGGTTCAGCGACTTGATCAGCACGATCGAGCCGCCGACCAGCAACGGCAGCAGGATGCAAACCGTGAGCATGAAGCTGTGGAACATCGGCAGCACCAGCGCAAACCGGTCCGCCTGCACGGCCTCCAGCACCCGGCGGCAACTGGCGACGTTGTGCAGCAGGTTCGCGTGACTGAGCATCGCGCCTTTCGGGTGGCCGGTGGTGCCGGAGGTGTAAATGATCACCGCCAGTTCGTCCGTCACCATGGCGGGCCGGCCGTCCACGTCCGGCGCGTCGGCCGGGGGAAAATCCTCCACGCGCCACGGACGCAGCGTCGGGCGCGTTGCGGTCAGGTGCGCAACCGCGGCGTCGGCGCCGGCATCGGTGATGAGAACGTCAATGCCGGCGTCGGCCAGGATGTAGGCGACCTCGTCCGGCTTGAGGAAATTGTTGATCGGCACCACCACGGCGCCCGCCCGCAGGATGCCGAACAGCGCCGAGATGAACTCCGGGCAGTTCCTTAGCCAGATGCCGACGCGATCGCCCGGCCGGACGGTGAAGCGCGTTTGCAACTGTGCGGCCACGGCGGCGGACTGGGCCAGAAAATGACTGTAGGAAAACTGCTCCTCGCCCCAGAACACGGCGGTCACGTTCCGGTGCCGGCGCGCGGACGCGGTGAACTCACTCGCAAGGTTCATGGATGTCACGGGACTTGAATCTGGCGGCAATGAAAGGCACGGCACCGAAGTTCGTCAAGCTTATGCGCCGTTTCAGCGTCCCGGACGGCGCGTCAAAAGCGGAAATGGCGCTTTATTTTCCGTGCCTTCGCCGCTAAGACTGCGGCGTGATTGACAATACCAACGGCCTGGCAGCCATCCTGCCCGCGCTGCGCGCCGCTCCGTGGCTGGCCGTGGACACGGAAGCGGACAGTTTGCACGCCTACCCGGAAAAGCTGTGTCTGATCCAGATCAGCTTTCCGGGCGCCGACTTGTTGATTGATCCGCTGGCCTCCCTGGACCTCACGCCGCTCTGGCAGACCCTGGCCGGCCGTGAACTCATCTTTCACGGGGCCGATTATGACCTGCGCCTGCTGCGGCGCGGACCAGGTTTCGTGCCGGCGCGGGTGTTCGACACCATGCTCGCCGCGCGGCTGGTGGGCATCAAACAATTCAGTCTGGGCGATCTGGTGCATCGCTTTCTCGGCATCACCCTGGAAAAGAGTTCCCAAAAGGCCAACTGGGCGCTGCGACCGCTTTCGCCGCGGATGCTGGCCTACGCGGTGAACGACACGCGCCACCTCAAGCCGGTGGCGGACGCCCTGCACGGCCAGTTGATCGCGCTGGACCGGATGGCGTGGCACGAACAGGCCTGTGCCCAGCTCGTTGCCGACTGCGCACAGCCGCGCGTCACCAACCACGACGAGGCCTGGCGGTTGAAGGGCGCCGACCGTCTCAGCCGGCGCGGGCTGGCGGTGCTGCGCGAGCTGTGGCGCTGGCGCGAGCACGAGGCCGTGAACGCGAACCGCCCGCCGTTCTTTGTGATCGCGCACGACAAGTTGCTGGCCCTGGCCGCGGAGGCGTCGGAAGGACGCGGCGTGGACAACCTGGTGCCGCCACGGTTGTCGCCGCATCGCCGGCATGGGCTTCACCGGGCGATTGAACGCGCTCTGGCGCTGACGGAGGAGCACTGGCCGCAGCCGCGCCGGCACCACAACGGCCGGTTTACCCTGGCCCAGCGCAAACGGATCGAGGAACTGCACGGCCAGCGTGATCGCCATGCCGCGCAGTTGGGACTGGACCCGACGCTCATCGCCAGCCGCGCGACGTTGAGCCTGCTGGCGCAGGATTGGGACACGCACGCCAAGGATTTGCTGCCCTGGCAGCGGCAACTGCTCGAGTCCTCCACCACGCAAGGTTGACCGCGATCAGTCCTCAGCGGCCGGCGCGACGCCGATGATTTGCTCGTCGAACGTGGCGGCGATCTTCCGACCCGGCGGCACAACGAGAAACTCGCGTTCGTTCCAATCGCCGTCGAGCCAGCGCTGCAACAGGCCGAGGTCGCCGGCGACGTTTTCAAACTGCCAGCCCTTGTCGGCGCAAATTTGCCGGACCTTTTCCCGCAGGCGCAACGGTTGGGTGAAGTCGAAATCAATCAGCACGCCGTGGGTGTAGTTCGCCTCCCATTGGCCCATGACTTCGGCGAGGTATTTCGCCTGCTCCTCACCGTATTTCTGCACCCACTGATCGTAAGTGACCTGCCAGCCCGCGCTGGCGCTGGCCGGCATGAAGCCGCCGTAGCCGGCCGCGTGGTCGCCGCCGCGGCGTGTGCGGCATTCGAGCCAGCCGCTGGTGTAATAATAGGTGCCAGGCCGGGCGGTGAAGCAGTGCTGGTAACGCTCCTTGGAGCCGAGGAACCAGGTGATGCAGTCGTGGGCGCGGGGCACCACCAGCCGCGTGTGCGCCGAGTTCAGGCCCGGCAGGATGCTGCTGCAAAGGCCGTAACCGAGGAGGATGGCGTCGAATTTGCCGGCGGGCACGGCGTCAAGCCGCCGCTGAATTTCCTGGTTGCCGAGGGCCGGATGGTCGTGGTGACCCTGGGTGAGAAACTCGGTTTCAACAATATTGGTCGAGCGTGCCGCCGCGAAGGAGATTTCGCGAAAAGCAATCTCGCAGGCGATGCTTTTGAGAAACATGCGACCCGTCAATCACGCCGCGCCACCCAGCGGATCGCGTTGGTCACGAGCCGGCGGTAGTTCGGATTATCGTAAGCCGTATGGTCGTGGCCCGACTGGATGTAAACCACCCGCGCCGCGCCGTAGTTGCGTGCCCAGGCAATGGTTTTGCCGCTGGTTGGATCGTCGGTCATCAGCAATGCGTGTGTCTGCGGCTCGACCTCAAAGAGGCCATAGGTTTCGTCCACGATGTCAAAGTCCTGAATGCCGGCGGTGACCGGATGTTGCGGGTTGGCCACGCGGACGTGGAAATGCAGGCCGTGCTGGTAGATTGAGGCGGGTTGCTCAACCCCGTTGACGGTGTGTTTCGCCAGGTAATAGCGCCCGCCGATGATGTTCTCGAACTCCGGCCAGTCCTGGTAATCGGCCAGCGAATGGTGGAGTGCCACCAGTCCCTTGCCTTCTTGGAGCCGGGCGATGAACTCGGCCTTCTCCTCGTCCGTGATCTTCTGCCAGAGGTCGTAAAGCACCAACACGTCCCAGTCCTTTGCCTTGTCGGGCTTGAGCCAGTCCTGCGCGTCGGGATGCGCCGCGGTGAGCAGCGTCACCTGCGGGTTGTCGCGGAACACCTGTAGGAAGGCGTTGGTTTCGTAATCGTGCCCGCCGGCGACCACAAGCACACGGATTTTGGCGTCCGGCTTGGCCGCCGGCTCCGCAGCCTCCAAAAGGACGGGCATGGCCGCCAGGGCGAGCGAACAGCCAACGAGTCGCAGACGGAGCAAATGGTGTTTCATAGGCAAACGTCTGGACCGCGATTACGGGCAACCGGCCGAATACGCAAGTTTTTTCTGGCGAACTCCGCCGCTCCATGAAGCCACCGAATGCCGGCGAACGAAGTCGCAGGTTGGGTGACTGTTCATTGGAGCCGCGGCGAAGCGGAAGCCGGCTTTCGCGCGCCGCTTGGATTCGTCCAGGGCGATCTCGGTTGTGATCTGGAGGTAATCGCTGAAGTCGGTGCCGTTGGTGGCTTGCTCGTCAAGCTGTCGCAGCCGCGGCAATGCGACCGCCGTGCGGGACCGATCGCGCCCAGCGCCTCGACCGCAGTGATCTGAGTTTTGCCGTCAGGATCGCTCAGCAACTTCACCAAAGCCGGCACGGCAGGTGCCGCACTGGCGCCCAAGCGGCGCAAGACGACGGCGGCCCGGAGCTCTGAGCTGTTTTCCATTTGACATACTAATCGCTTTCATTAAGTTGAAGAACATCGGTGGACTGCGGAACGCCCAAACACAGACAGATCGAAAGGTCATGAAAATGAAATCGCAATGCGTTGTTTGCTCCCTGAGCTTGCTCGCCGGGATCGCCGTGTCTCTGCCGGCTCGCGCCGACATCACCCTCTACGTTGATTTCTTCCGGCAGCAGGGGGTCAATCCCGCCGCACCGTTTGTATTTTATGCGGATCCCTCGACGACGGAGGCGTGGATCAGCACTCTCACCGTCTCGTCACACGACGGCAACTTGACTGGCAACCTTGGCGGCGCGGGTTCACCCCTCGACAGCTTCAGCGACATCAAATCCTCCGTCGAGAACACCTGGACAATGACTGTCAACGGAACGGACACGTATCATTTCACGCTTTCGTTGAACAACATCACCGAAGCCGACTTCCCCCAGGTTGACATCGCCACGCCGCCCAACGGCGCCACCGGCGTCCCCACCACGCCCACCTATACCTGGAACGACCCGGCGCCGCGTGTGCCGTTCGCCTCGGTGAGCTACGAAATCATACCCGATTTCAACGGTGGTTTCGGCTATCCGCCGCCGAACCCGCTCGCGCTGGGCACCACCTCGCTGACCTCGCCACCGGCCGCGCCGTCGCCGCTGAATCTGAACTCGTCCTACGGCTTCAACCTCATCTACTGGCGCGACGCCTCCAGCCAGGCGAACGCCGGTGACAACCTTACCGGAACCGACCCCATGGTGATGGACCCCACCGGCGCGCCGGTGAACTTCAACATCGTGGCAACGCTTTACGACCAGGCTTCCAGCACGTTCACGACCGTGCCGGAGCCGTCGAAATTTGGTGTGCTGGGCGCCTTGGGATTGCTTGGTTTTGCCGCCCGCAAGCGAATGAAAGCCTGACGCAAGCGCGATTCGTGCCGCGGGCAGCGTGGTCAACCACACGAAACCGGCACCCACGCCTGAGCCAACGCCGGCCCCGGCGGGAACGAACTGATCCCATCAGCGCGAAAAGGAAAACCCGGAAGCCAGGCAACTGGCTTCCGGGTTTTGAATCCAAACCTGGTGGCGGCGCGTTTCGGCGCAACAACGCCGGCGTGTGGCCGGTTTGCCACCGTTGAAAGGTTAGCGGCTCTTCGGCAGTGCGCTGGTGCCGGCGTAAACGGCGTTCTTGCCGAGCAGTTGCTCGATGCGGAGGAGCTGGTTGTATTTCGCCAGGCGGTCCGTGCGGCTGAGGGAACCGGTCTTGATCTGACCGCAGTTCGTGGCGACGGCGATGTCGGCGATCGTTGAGTCCTCGGTTTCACCGGAACGGTGCGAGAGGACGGCGGTGTATTTGTTCGTCTGCGCCAGCAACACGGCGTCAAGCGTTTCGGTGAGCGAACCGATCTGGTTCACCTTGACGAGAATGGAGTTTGCGGTGCCGGTATCAATGCCCTTCTTCAGGAACTTGACGTTGGTGACGAACAGGTCATCGCCAACGAGCTGGATCTTGTCGCCGAGTTTGTCGGTGAGTTTCTTCCAAGTGGCCCAGTCGCTTTCGCCGCAACCATCCTCGATGCTGACGATGGGATATTTGTCCACCAGGCCGGCCCAGAGATTCACCAGGTCGTCACCACTGAGTTTCTCGCCGGTGCTCTTCTTCAGCGTGTAAGTGCTGTTGCCGGTGTAGAACTCGGACGCCGCCGGATCGAGGGCAATGTAGATGTCCTTGCCGGCCTTGTAGCCCGCGCTCTTGATGGCGGTCATGATGGCGTCGAGGGCATCCTCGGCACTCTTGAGATTCGGGGCAAAGCCGCCTTCATCACCAACAGCGGTGCTCAAACCCTTTTGCTTGAGCACGCCCTTGAGCGCGTGGAAGGTTTCGGTGATGGCGCGCAGCCCTTCGCTGAAGGTCGGCAGGCCGAGCGGCATGATCATGAATTCCTGGAAATCAATCGGGGCGTCCGAGTGCGCGCCGCCGTTGATGACGTTGGCCATCGGGACGGGGAGAACCTTGGCGTTCGGCCCGCCGAGATACTTGAACAACGGCTGGCCGACGACGGCCGCGGCGGCCTTCGCGTTTGCCAGGGAGACGGCGAGGATGGCGTTGGCGCCGAGCTTGGACTTCGTCTCGGTGCCGTCGAGGTCCAGCATGATGCGGTCCACGGTCAATTGATCGAGCGCGTCCACGCCCTTGAGCGCGGGAGCGATGGTTGTGGTGACATTTTTGACGGCCTTGGTGACGCCCTTGCCGCCGAAGCGTTTCTTGTCGCCGTCGCGCAACTCAATGGCTTCGTTTTCGCCGGTGCTGGCGCCGGACGGCACGGCCGCGCGGCCGGACGCGCCGCATTCGAGCGTGACATCAACTTCAATGGTGGGATTACCGCGGGAATCGAGAATCTCGCGGGCCAGGATTTCTTGGATCGTGCTCATATTTCAGTATTAGAATTCCAAAATGGAAGCACCATCATAGACAGGGGCGGCGGCGCGTCAAGGCGAAGCGGCTTGCGCCAACTGGGGCGATGACACGCCGCAACGACCTGGTTTGGCGGTGGAAAATGCCATGCGGCGGGCAAAGCGGTCGCAGGGCAGGGGAGTGGTCAGCCGAGGTAGGAGCAGATGTATTCGCAGAGGCCGTCGGCGACTGTGATGTCGAAGCCAGACTTCGCGGGCATCGTGAACGCCTCGCCGGCGGCGCATAGGCGCGGCATGGCCTGGCCGTCGAGCTTCACCGCGCAGGCGCCGGCGACGATTTCCATCCGTTCGGCCGCGGCGGTGCTGAAGTGATACGTGCCGGGCTGGATGAGACCGAGCGTCTTGCGTCCGCCATCGGGAAATCGGATCGTGTGGCTGACCACCTTGCCGTCGAAGTACACGTTAGCCTTCGCGAGGACCGTGACTCCGTCAAATTGCGTTGGAATAGTCGTCATGACGTGGAAGTCTCCCGTGGGGCGGGCGGAAGTCAAGCGACGTGGAAGCGCTTGCCCGGCCGGCCGCTTCACCTACACTGCTTCCGTGGCAGAAAACCCGGTCAGCAGCGCCATGTCCGTCGTGCGGGATCATTCGCGCAGTTTCGCCGAATTCACCTTTGTGTATCCGGTGATCTCGCGGCGTTCGCGCGGGTTGTCCCTCGGCGTGAACCTGAATCCGGACAAACGCTGCAACTTCGATTGCGTCTATTGCGAGGTGGACCGCCGCACGCCGGGCCGCGCCAACCGCGTGGACGTGCCGCAACTTCGCGAGGAATTGACCGCGCTCATCCACGCCGTCCAGACCGGCGAACTGGCGCGAACCGGCAAGTTCCGCGAAACGCCGGAACTCGCGGGCGTGATCCGGGACATTGCGTTCAGCGGCGACGGCGAGCCGACGATGATCCCAAATTTCGCCGCCTGCGTGGAAGCGGTCGCCGACGTGAAGCGCGCCGAAGGTTTGCGCGATGCGAAGCTGGTGCTGATCACCGACGCAGCCGGACTAGACAAGGCGGACGTGCGACGCGGGTTGACGATCATGGACGCGAACCAAGGTGAAGTCTGGGCCAAGCTCGACGCCGGCACAGAAGGTTATTTCCGCCTCGTCAACCGGTCGTTTGTCCGGTTCGACCGCATTCTCGCCAACCTGTTCGCCACGGCGCGCGAACGCCCGATCGTCGTTCAAAGCCTGTTTCTCCGGGTCCGCGGCGAGGCAATGCCGCCGACGGAACTGGCGGCGTATTGCGAACGGTTGAACGCGCTCGTCGCCGCCGGCGGATGCATCAAGGAAATCCATGCCTACACCGTCGCGCGCCCCACGCCGGAGCCGTGGGCCACAAAACTCGAAGCCGGCGAACTGGAGACGATCGCCGCCACCATCCACGCACGCACCGGTCTGCCCGTGCTGGCCTTCGCATGAGCTTCCAACCGCTGCGCCGCGTGGGCACGACCGATTTTCAACTGCGCCCGGCCACGAACGCCGACGCGACGGCGGCGCGGGAACTGATTTTCGTCATTCTCCAGGAACACGGTCTGCGGCCGGACCCGGACGGCACCGACGCCGATCTTGCCGACATCGAGGGTCATTTTTGTCAGCGCGGCGGGCGTTTCGACGTGCTGGTGAACGCCAGCGGTGAAATCGTCGGCACCGTCGCGTTGTTTCGGTTGGATGCGGTCACCGTGGAATTGCGCAAAATGTATTTACGCGCCGATCACCGGCATCGCGGGCTCGGCCGGCTGCTGCTGGCGCACGCGCTCAATGCCGCCCGCGAACTCGGCTTTCGCCGGATGACGCTGGAAACGGCGACGGTGTTGCGCGAGGCGATCCAGCTTTACGAGCATCACGGTTTCCGTCGCGCGGCGCGGCGCGGGCCGCGTTCGTGCCGGTGCGATGTGGTGATGGAACGCGAACTGGGTTGACCATGCCTTCAAGCGCGCCATCCGACTTCGGTCACACACCGGCGGAACTTGCCTTTTGGCGCCGGCGGGCGGGCGAGGCGCTGGCCACCGGCACGCCGACGCCGTTCTTCCTGTTCTCCGTCGAGCCGATCAGGGCGGCGTTGCGGCGGCTTCGCGTTTTGGAAGAGGCCTTGCCGGTGCCGGTGGTTCACTGGCTGTCCTGCAAGACGCAACCGGCGGCGCCCTTGCTGCGCTGGTGGCGGCGGCAAGACCGGCCGGTCGAGGTGGTGAGCGAATTCGAGTTTCGCGCCGCGCTGGCCGAGGGATTCGCGCCGGAGCAGATTCTCGTGAACGGGCCGGCGAAACATCGCTGGCTGCCGGGCGTGGCCGCGTGCGATTTGCTCGTCAATTTCGATTCCGCCGCGGAACTGACGGCCTTGCTGCCGTTGGCGAAACGGCTGCGGTGGCGCTGCGGCGTGCGGGTGCGGACACATGAAGAAGTGGATCCGGAATGTCCGTCGGCGCCGACGCAATTTGGCTTTGAACCCGCGGACGCAGTTGCCGCGCTGCGGAAACTCCAGCGCGCGGGCGTGCGGCGGGAGACGATTCATTTTCACCTGCGCACGAATGTGACGTCACCGGCCCTCTACGAACGTGCCGTGAACGAAGCGGCCGCTGTCTGCCGCACGGCGCAATTTGCCCCGCGGCACCTGGATTGCGGCGGGGGATTGCCGCCGCCGCACACGCGGTCGCGCGCCGGCGAACGCTTCGACGCCGGTTTCGAGCTGACGGACCTGGCGGCCATTTACCGGCGGGCATTGGCCCACTTCCCCGGTTTGCGCGAGCTGTGGCTGGAGAACGGGCGGTTCCTGACTGCCGGCGCCGGCGCGTTGGTGGTGACCGTGCGGGATGAAAAGAGGCGTGGCGGGCTGCGGCAGTTGATCTGCGACGGAGGGCGCACGTTGCACGCCTTGGTTTCGCTTTGGGAGGAGCATGCGCTGTTGGAACTGCCCGCGCGCCGTGGCCGGCGCGTGCCGACGATCGTTTACGGCCCGACGTGCATGGCGTTTGACCAACTGGCGCGGCGGCGGCTGCCGGCGCGCATTCGCGCGGGCGACCGGTTGGTGTGGCTGGAGGCGGGGGCGTATCAGGTTCCGTGGGAAACGCGGTTCTCGCACGGTGCGGCGGCGGTGCTGTGGCACGAGGCGGGACGGCTTCGGCTGGCGCGGGCGGCGGAAAGCTTTACTGACTGGTGGCGGCCTTGGGGGCGGGCGCCAGCGCATAAAAAGAGTTGAAATGGGACTTGCAATGCACGGCTTCAAAGGATAACTAGCCCCCAACAATTCGAGACCATTATGGCTGACATTGCGAACAAATATCCAGAAAACGTCCAGGGTAAATACTACGTGGACAACCAGTGCATTGACTGCGACCTGTGTCGCGAAACGGCGCCGAACAATTTCAAACGGAATGAAGACGGCGGTTATTCCTTCGTTTACAAGCAGCCCGAATCGCCGGAAGAAGAGTCCCAATGCAAGGAGGCCAAGGAAGGCTGTCCGGTCGAGGCCATTGGCGACAACGGCGCCTAGCTGCCGGTTTTACTGCCATCCGCAGGCCTCCGGGCCTGCGTTTTTTTTGACAGCGCGGCCTTGCCAATCCGTCCGCGGGCCGCATGGACGGCGTTGCCCACGCCAAAAAACGTGCATTCATTGGCAAACCAGGTTGAGCTTTTACACTGAGTTAGACTAATTTTACACCGAATACCAAGCGTGTTCAGAAATGAACGACTCTGACGCACACAACCATTTTTAAGCGTATGGAAACAACGGAAAACATCATCGCTGCTCATCCGTTTTGGCGGGGGTTGCGGAGCGAGTTTCTGCCGTTGCTGGCGCAGGTGGCGACCATCGAGCACCACGGCGTCGGCGCGTTGATTTTCCACGAACGACACGAGGCGGACCGGTTCTATTTGCTTCAGCGCGGTCAGGTAGCCCTGGAAACCTTTGTGCCCGGGCGCGGCACGGTCGTCTTTCAGACCCTCAGTTCCGGCGAGGCGTTGGGGTGGTCGTGGTTGTTTCCACCGCACTGCTGGCAGTTCAGCGCGCGGTCGGTGGATGCCACCGAGATCATCGTTTTCGAGGCGGGCCGGCTGCGCACCCTCGCCGAAGACCATCCGGATTTTGGTCGCGAGCTGGTGACGCGCATGGCGCAGGTGCTGCTGACGCGTTTGCAGGCGGCCAAACTGAAGCTGGAGGAGTTTCATTATCCCGGCGCCCACCGGCGGATTGACGATTGTTTGTCCGAGACGGATGAGGAGGCGGGCCCGGCTCCGCGACTGGTCTAGGCGGCACCTCCGGGGATTGAAAGGCTGCTTCGCTTCGGCTAGGTTCCGCCGGGTCTTGTATGGCGTCTGACATGAGCGGAATCGTGGGTCCCGTCGAGCGAGTCAACGTCCTGGGGGTCGGCTTGAGCGTGCTTAATCTTGATTTCGCCCTTGCAGCCGTCGCCCGGGCGTTGGCGTCGAAGACCAAGGGTTACGTGTGCGTGACCGGGGTGCATGGCGTGATGGAGGCGCAACGCGATCCGGCATTGCGGGCGATTCTCAACCGGGCCTACCTCAACACGCCGGATGGAATGCCGATGGTGTGGACGGGCAGACTGCGCGGCCACCGGGAGATGGGACGCGTCTATGGCCCGGACCTGATGAATTTGATCTGCGAAACCTCGTGTCAGACGGGATGGACCCATTTTTTCTACGGCGGGGGGGAGGGCGTGGCTGGCGAACTGCAGCGGCGGCTGATGGCCCGATTTCCTCGTTTACAGGTCGTAGGCATCTACACGCCGCCGTTTCGTCCGTTGACCGCGGATGAAGAAGCCGACCTGGCACGGCAGGTTACGGCCGTTCGGCCGGACATACTCTGGGTGGGACTCAGCACGCCAAAGCAGGAGCGATTTATGGCGCAACACTGGCAGCGGCTCGACGCGACATTGTTTTTTGGGGTGGGCGCCGCCTTCGATTTTCACGCCGGCCGGATGCGCCAGGCGCCACGCTGGATGCAGCGCAGTGGCCTGGAGTGGTTCTTCCGGTTGTGCAGCGAACCGCGCCGGCTCTGGCGGCGTTATCTGCGCAACAATCCCGCGTTTGCCTGGCGGATTCTCTGCCAACTCACCGGCGTAAAACGCTATTCGATGGACTGAGACGGGATCAAGGCGCAGGTCAGCCTGCCGCTGGACAAGGTGCCGCTCATCCAAGGCAAGGGACGCCATCTCAACGGCGGCACCACGCTGAAGGTTTCCCTGGAAAACGGCGTGCTGTTCGTCAGCCCGCAATCGCTGGTGGTCAAGGGCAAGCCGGTGCCGGAGGCTTTCATGGCCCAAATCCGCGGCCAGAATTTCGCGAAGGATGT
>JAJXZJ010000049.1 GCA_021780105.1 bacterium | reverse complement strand
GACAGCGCACCAGATCCCACAGCTTGGGGGTCTCGCGAATCTCCAAAAACACCGTCCCGCTTGCCCGCTCGAAACGGCTCTCGATCACTTCCCAGTTCAAGCCCAATCCCAACAGTTCGTGAAACAGCGTCTCTGGTGTCATCCCCCACAAACTACCCACCTATTCCACCGAAAACAGCGGGGAACCCGAACTTGACGACTTGGCGGTCACTGACCACCAACACGCTGACTTCAAGCCGCTGGGAGACAGCGCAACCGTTTGACGGCGCCGGCACCAGACAATTCTTCAGGGTTCTTCAACAGTAGTTGGATACCCCACCGCCACGAGCCGCACTGATCATCGACAACCGCGAAGGCTCCGGCTAAATCGGTTTGCGCCTTGACTCACCCGGGGGTGGCTTGCCGCGCGATGCAACGACACGAGAGCGTCGCACCAGCACGGTTTGCCGGCCGCGGTTGTCCGTTGGCGAGACATCGCCGCCCAAACCGGGCTTGCCAGCGCGGAGTGGCTCAGGCTTACTCGTCGGCATTGGTGAACATGGACCGCAGCATCAGCCCGGAACAACTCGTCCGAGCCAAATCACTCGGCTTCTCCGACAAACAGATCGCCGGCCTCACGGGCCAGGGCGAGGACGCCGTCCGCGCCCGCCGGCGGGAGCTGGGGCTGGTGCCGAGCTATCGCCTGGTGGACACCTGTGCCGCCGAGTTCGAGGCCTACACGCCGTATTACTACTCCACCTACGACCGCGGCGACGACGAGGTGAAGGTGTCGGCCAAACGGAAGGTGATGATTCTCGGCGGCGGGCCGAACCGCATCGGCCAGGGCATCGAGTTCGACTACTGCTGCGTGCATGCGGCGTTCGCGCTCAAGGAGGACGGCTTCGAGACCATCATGGTCAACTCGAACCCGGAGACCGTCTCCACGGATTACGACACGAGCGACAAGCTCTACTTCGAGCCGCTCACGCTGGAGGACGTGCTGCACATTTACGAGCGCGAGGGTTGCTGGGGTGCCATCGCGCAGTTCGGCGGGCAGACGCCGTTGAACCTCGCCCTCGGCCTCCAGAAGAACGGCGTGAACATCATCGGCACCAGCCCGCAGGAAATTGAAATTGCCGAGGACCGCAAGCTCTTCGCCGCGATGCTCAACAAGTTGAACATCCCGCAGCCGCCGAACGGCATCGCCACGAACGAAGCCGAGGCGCTGGAGGTCGCGAAACGGCTCAGTTACCCGATCCTGGTGCGGCCGAGCTTCGTGCTGGGCGGCCGCGCGATGCAGATCGTTTATTCCGACGCGGAATTGACCCACTACATGCGTTTCGCGGTCGAGGCCTCGCCGGAACGGCCGGTGCTGGTGGACAAGTTCCTCGAAGACGCCACCGAGGTGGACGTGGATTGCATCGCCGACGTGGGGCGGTTTGACGATCCGAGCCAGGGCACCATCGTCATCGGCGGCATTCTGGAGCACATCGAGTTCGCCGGCGTCCATTCAGGCGATGCCGCGATGGTGCTGCCGCCGCACACGTTGAACGACGCCACGATCCGCGTCATCCGCGAGTACACCCACGCGATGGCCCGCGAGCTGAAGGTCATCGGCCTGATGAACGTGCAATACGCGGTGAAGGGCGACACGGTCTATGTGCTGGAGGTGAACCCGCGCGCCTCGCGCACGGTGCCGTTCGTGAGCAAGGCCATCGGCCTGCCGCTGGCGAAACTGGCCGCAAAGGTGATGGCCGGCAAAACGCTCAAGGAACTCGGCTTCACCGCGGAAATCTGGCCCGGATACTGGGCCGTGAAGGAGTCCGTCTTCCCGTTCAACCGCTTCCACGGCCAGGACATCATCCTCTCGCCGGAAATGCGCTCGACCGGCGAGGTCATGGGCCTGGACGCCGACCTCGGCATCGCCTACGCGAAATCGCAAATGGCCGCCGGCGTGCCGCTGCCCACCTCCGGCCGGCTGTTCATCAGCGTGAATGACGCGGACAAACCGCGCGTGGCCCCGCTGGCGCGGCAGTTCGTCGAACTCGGCTTCGAACTCATCGCCACCGGCGGCACGGCCACGGTGCTGGAGCAGGCGGGGTTGAAGGTGCGGCGGATTTTCAAATTGCAGGAAGGCCGGCCGAACGCTTTGGACCTGCTCAAAAACCGCGAGTTGCAGCTCGTCATCAACACGCCGTCCGGCGCCACGCCGCGCGCCGATGAAGTGAAAATTCGCACCACCGCGGTTTATACCGGCACGCCGATCATGACCACGCTCAGCGGCGCGAAAGCGGCCGTGCTGGGCATTGCCGCGCTCAAACGCCAGGGCTACCAGGTCAAGGCGTTGCAGGAATACCACTAGCTCGCCTGCCGGCGGTCCGCCGCCGGACGCCGTCGTGAAAACGTCTCCTTCATCCCCCTCCGTCATGGTTCTCGGCGTGGGCGCCTTCACCCACGGCCTGATGACCTGTCTGCGCGACGCCGGCGCCAGTGTCCGCGGCTACCTCACCCGCGATTACGGCCACTACGGACCGTCGCTGGCCGGCCCGTGCCACGACGCCGCGCGGCATCCGGACCCGACGCCCCTGCTGGCCCGCGAACCGGCGGACCTTGTGGTGCCGATGTCCATCGAATGGGCGCTGAAGCCGTGGGCGCAGCGGTTCCTCGACACCGGCACGCCGTTCCTCTGCGCCACCGGCGAGGCGTTGAAGCTGGAGCGCGAACGCGACCTCGGCCGGCAGCTTTGCCGCCGGTTCGGCATCCCTTTTCCCGCGGCGCTGTTCGCCAAAAATCGCGCCGAGGCGGAGGCGTTTGTCCGCCAAAGCGGCTGCGGCTTCGTCATCAAAAACCCGCTCTGCGCGCCGACCAGCCCGATTCACACGATCGCCTGCGAAACCGCGGACGAAACGCTGAGCTGGCTGGCGGAGGTGAACGACGCCGAGGGCATTTTCCTCCAGGAATACCTCGGCCGGCGCGAGGTCGGCCACATCGCGCTCGTCAGCGGCGGCGAGGTTCATTCGCTGGTGACGAACCAGGAATACAAGCGCGCCTTCGACGGCAACCTGGGCATCGTCGCCGGCGCGCCGCTGGGCGGATTGGTCGAGGCTGACGCCGACGACCGCTACGGCCTGGCGCGGCAGCTCCTGCATCCGCTCAAGCCGTGGTTCCGGCAGACGAACTTCCGCGGCCCGGTCCAGGTCACGGCGATGCAGCGCGACGGCCGCTGGCACGTCCTCGAATACAACGTCCGCCTCGGCGTCACCAGCGGCACGCTGCTGGCGCGGTTGCTGGCCGACCCGCTGGACGTGTTCCTCCGCGCCGCGCGGGACGAGCCGCTGACGGTTCGTTTCCGGCCGGGACGGCGTTTCGGCTGCTCGCTCACGCTGGCCGGTTACGGCTATCCGTTTGTGCAAATCGCCGGCCCGCGCGTGCCGGTGCGGATCACCGCGCCGTTCACCTGCGATGTCTGGTGGAACGAGGTGGCCGCGCGGCCGGACGGCGCGATTGTCGCCACCGGCCACCGGATTGCGGACGTGTGCGCCGTCGCTGAAACGCTCCCGGCAGCCATCGCGCAGGCTTACGAAAACATCGGCCGGCTGCGCTGCCTCGGCGGTTATTACCGGACCGATGTTGGCGCCAGCCTCTGGCCGCCGGGCGAGGAGTGACATGCCGGTCCCGCCGTCCACCGCGCTGCCGCGCAACGCGTGGGTCGAAGTGAACCTCGGCCAACTGCGGCGGAACTTTGCGATCGTCCGCGCGTTCACCCCCCCGGCGGTGCAAATCCTGTCCGTGGTGAAGGCCGAAGCCTACGGCCACGGCAGCGTGCGGGTGGCGCGCATCGCGTTGGCAGCCGGCGCGTCGGTGCTGGCGGTCATCACGCCGGGTGAGGCGGCGGTGTTGCGTGCGGCCGGACTGAGCGCGCCGATTTTCCTGCTGACCAACCCCGCGCCGCCGGATTTTCCGTGGTGCTGTGAACTGAATTTGACCTGCTGCGTCGGCCAGTTGGAAACCGCGCGGCGGCTGGACGAATTTGCGCGCCGGTCGGGCTGGCAGCCGACGGTTCACCTGAAAATCAACACCGGCATGAACCGCTTCGGTCTGCGCTGGTCGGCGGTGCCGGAATGGCTGCCGGCGGTGCGGTCGCTCACGGCGTTGCGCGTCGCCGGCGTTTACTCGCATTTCGCGATGAGCGACGAGCTGGACAAGAGCTTCGCGCGTGAGCAGCGGCGGCGGTTCCAGACGGTGCTGGACGCGATGACGGCCGCCGGCTTTGCGCCAGGCACGCGGCATTTGTGCAACAGCGGCGGCCTGCTCGATTTGCCGGAGGCGCATTACGACCTGGTGCGCATCGGCATCCTGCCGCTGGGCGTGTATCCCTCGAAGGTCTGTCGGCGGCTGCCGGGGCTGGCACCGGTGATGACGGTCAAGGCGCGGATCACGGCGATCCAGGAAATCGAACCGGGCGAAACCGTCGGCTACGGCATGCGCTACACGGCGGCGAGCCGGCGGCGGATTGCGATTCTGCCGCTCGGCTACGCGGATGGTTTTCCGCGGGTGCGCAACGAAGGGCACGTGCTGGTGGCCGGCCGGCGCGCGCCGCTGGTCGGCGGCGTGGCGATGGACGCGATGGCCGTGGATGTGACGGACATTCCCGCAGCGCGGCTGGACGACGAGGCGGTGATCCAGGGCCGGCAGGGCGCGGAGGAAATCACGGTCGAGGAAATCGCGACGCTGGCCAAAAGCGTCGCCTACGACGTGCTCGCGGGCTGGCGCGGCCGGCTGCCCCGTGTGGAGGTGAACGACGAACCGGCGACGGAGGGAACAACGCCATGAAGCTGCTTTTCTCCGAAACAACGCCGGATTACTCGCGCTACCTTTACCCGTATGTGATCTGGGCGGTGCCGGAGCCGGGTGAGACGCCGGCGGATTTGCTGGCGGCGGGTTTTCTCCCGGCGTCGCCGCAACTCGACCGGTTTTACCTGTGCCGGCAGATCCGCGTGCCGCTGGCGGGCTGGACGCCGAGTTCGGAGAACCGCCGCATCCTGCGGAAAGGCGACGGCCTGACCTGCGCGCTGGTCCCGCGCGGCGAATTCGCCTACACGCCGGAGCGCAAGGCCGCGTGGCTGGCCTACGCGGCGGAGCGTTTCGGCGATGGCGTGATGTCGGAGCAGCGGCTGGACACGCTGATGGCCGCGCCGGTGATTTCGCACCTGCTGGTGTTCCGCGACACGGCAGCCGGCCGCGAGGTGGGCACGGCGCTCTTGTTTCTCCAGGAGCCGCGGCTGGCGTTCTACTACTATGCATTTTACGACCTTGCCTACGCGGACCGCAGCGTGGGCATGTTCATGATGACGGCGGCCGTGAAATGGTTCGCGGAGCGCGGCGGCGCGCACCTGCATCTCGGCACCTGCTATTCCGAACGCGCGCTTTACAAAGCGCAGTTCGCGGGCGTGGAATTTTTCAACGGCTTCCGCTGGTCCACCGACATGAAGGAGTTGAAGCATCTGCTGCAACGCGATCCCGCGGGACCGCATTTGCTGGCGGAACGGGGTTTTCTGGAAGAACAAGGCGGCTTGGACGGCATCGCGGCCGCAAGCCGGTTCCGCTGCCCGCTGGTCTGAACCGGCGCCCGCCGTGCGGCGGCAGCGCGACGCTATTTGGAACTCCCGGCGGAGTCCGCCGCTTTCAAGACGCCTTTGCGGCTGTAGGGCGTGAAGAGGTTGAAGTAGATGGCGCAGAGCGGCCGGTCGGTGTTGCTCTGGCTCAAGATGATGGTGAGGTAACGGTCCAGCGCGATGCCGTGGCGGAGACCCGGCGCGCGGGTTTCGTAGGCCTTGATCGCCTTCTCCATCAGCGAGTGCAGCGAGGCCTGGCAGTCGTCCGGCGCCCGTTCCAGGCAGACAATGTATTTGTCAAACGCCTTGAGGGCGGCAGCGAGTTCGGATTGAAACGTCTCTACCGTCACGGCGGCAGCCTAGGAAAACCGCCGCAAAACTTCAAAACCAAATCTCGATGCCGGTCGGTGCCGTGCCAGGACGGGTCGGAACGTCCCGGCCAAAAGTTTTTTGACAAGCCGGGGTTTCGCGGTTCATTAGGGTTCGACAACTCAAACTCGAATGAACCGAACTACGATGACCCGTCGTCAGGCGCTCCAACGCGTTGCTTCCGCCGCCCTGGCTGGTGCCGCCGCCAGCACCGTTGGCCCACTCTCCGCCCAACCCGCGCCGCCGGCGCCGCCGCCCCCGGCGGCCACCGGCCCGTTCACGCTGCCGCCGTTGGGCTACGCCACCGACGCGCTGGAGCCGTTTGTGGACGCGCAAACCATGCAGATTCACCATGACCGGCACCACGCCGCCTACGTGGCGAACTTGAACAAGGCGGTCGCCGGCCACCCGGAACTGACCGGAAAATCCGTGGACGAGTTGCTGAAGGATTTGAACGCGCTGCCGGAAACCGTTCGCACGGCCATCCGGAACAATGGCGGCGGCCACGCGAACCACTCGTTGTTCTGGCAGTGGCTGAACAAGAATGAACACGGCAAGCCGGGCGGTGAACTGGCGGCGGCAATGGACGCGGCGTTTGGCGGCTTCACCGGCTTTCAGGAGCAATTCACCAAGACGGCGCTCGGTGTGTTTGGCAGCGGCTGGGCGTGGCTGACGCTCGACGGCAGGCAACTGCGCATCGAAGGAACGTCGAACCAGGACACGCCGTGGTCGCACGGCCGGCTGCCGTTGTTGGGGCTGGACGTGTGGGAACACGCCTACTACCTCAAATACCAGAACCGCCGGCCGGAATACGTGGCCGCGTTTTACCACGTCATCAACTGGGACTTCGTCGCCGAACGGTTCCAGAAAGCGATGGCTTGACCCGGCGGCTCACAGCGCCGGTCCGCTCAAGGGCAGGCCGTGCGCTTCGGCCACCGCGGCGCAAGTCACCTTGCCGGCCATGACGTTGATGCCACCGCGCAACGCCGGCTGGCGGCGGCAGGCTTCCTTCAGGCCGTGGTCGGCGAGCAGCTCGACGAACGGATACGTCACGTTGGTCAGCGCCTGGGTGGCCGTGCGGGCGTAGGCCGCCGGCATGTTCGCCACGCAGTAGTGCAACACGCCTTCCTCGACGAACACGGGGTCGTCGTGCGTCGTCGGCCGGGAGGTTTCCGCGCAGCCGCCCTGGTCAATCGCGATGTCCACCAGCACGCTGCCGGGGCGCATCCGCCGCAGCATGTCACGGCGGATGAGTTTGGGCGCCCGCGCGCCCGGCACCAGCACGGCGCCGACCAGCAGGTCCACGGCGGGCAGCAGATCGAGCAGGTGCGCCTCGTTTGAGTAAAGCGTGTGCGCGGTGTGCAGCGTGATGTCGAGGAAGCGCATCCGCTCCAGGTCCACTTCGAGGATGGTGACATCCGCGCCCAGGCCGGTGGCCATGCGGGCGGCGTTGATGCCAGAGGCGCCGCCGCCGAGCACCACCACGCGCCCCGGCAAGACGCCCGGCACCCCGCCGAGCAGCGTGCCGCTGCCGCCGCGGTGCTTGGCGAGGAAATACGCGCCGACGAAGATGGACATCCGCCCGGCGATCTCGCTCATCGGCTCCAGCAACGGCAGCCGGCGGTTCACTTCGATGGTTTCGTAGGCCAGACCGGTGACGCTGGATTTCAGCAGGGCTTCGGTCAACGCGCGGTCCGGCGCCAGATGGAGGTAGGTGAACAGCAGTTGGTCCGGCCGCAACAGCGGGAATTCCGCCGGCTGCGGTTCCTTGACTTTGACGATCAGCCCGGCGCGGGCGAACACGGCGGCGTGATCCTCGACCAGCGTTACCCCGGCGTGCCGGTATTCCTCGTCCGGGTAACCGGCACCCAAACCGGCGTTGCGTTCAACGATGACTTCGTGGCCGCGCTGGTGGAGTTGGTAGGCCGCCGAGGGCAGAAGGCCCACGCGGAACTCGTTTTGCTTAATCTCCTTCGGAACACCGATAATCATGGTCGTAGCATGACACCAAACGGCGCGCGCGACAAATCGGCCACACCCGCGGCGCCGCTGGGAGATTACGTGGCCGGCACGTAGCGCTGCGCGAGCTTTGCCAGCAGAAACAGGCCGAGAAATGCGGGCACCACGCCAGGCGGATCGCCCGCCACGGCCAGGAGGTCCACAAACACAATCACCGCCAGCAGGCTGGAAACCGTCATGCCGATGTTCGGGCCGCTGTCGCGCACGGCGTGCCGCAGCGCGACGAGCACCGAGACGACGAACAACAGGCACAGGACGATGGCGACTTCCCGATACGCGCCGGCGTTGGCCAGCAGCGCCAGGCCGATCGGCGTCAGCAACAGCAGCAACGGCCACCAGTCCGGCCGGTCCTGGGTGTGTTCCTTGCGGGCAATTTGCGTCAGCCCCACGATGTAGGCCGCCAGCGCGAACGCCGACCACACCGCCAGCCCGCCGATGCCGTCGTCGCCCACGGACGCGGCGAGGAGATACACGCAGAACCGGCACGCGGCCATCAGCAGCGGCGAGATGGTCGTCATTTTGTGGACCACGTCGTAGGTCACGATCAGCGCCGCGAGCAGCAGCGTCCAGAACACGTTGGCATCCGCCAGCGCCACGAGCGTCAGCACCCCCGCCGCCAGCCAGAGCAAACCGCCGTAGAAGACGAACTGGCGCGTGACCTGGCCGGCGGGAATCGGTCGGCCGGGGCGGTGTCGGCGGTCGAACTCAACGTCGCAGAAGTCGTTCAGCCACATTCCGCCGAGGTAGAGAAACGTTGTCCCCAGCCAGACCAGCAGCAACGATCCAAAGCGGCCGCCGCCGCCCAGCAGCCAGCCGGCGAGACCGTTTGACCAGACCGTGGGCAGGTTGGATACCCGCCCCAGCACGAGCCAGGGGCGCACCCGCTGAGCGAAGTTGGGTCGGCGGATCAACATCAACGGCCACCTAGCAAAGCAGGCCGGTGCGAAAAAGCAACCAACGACCGGCTTCGCCCGGCGGCGCGAAGTGCCGTGGAAGCCACGCGCCTATTGGATCAACCGGTAAAACCGCGCCGCGTCACCCAGCGTGTTGATCACCGCGTTGCGGCCGTTCACCAGCGCTGGCGGCGTGCCCTCGGGCGTCCATTGCGCCGGCGCCAACGCGGGCGTCGTCTGGAGCGTGAAGCCGGTCAGCGCGCCCGGCCAGGAAATGCGCACCTGGCGGCCGGCGAGCGGCTCGATGCGCAGAATCGGTTGCAGCGTCAGCGTGAAGTTGACCTGGTTGGTCTGCCCGCCGACGAGGTCGGTGGACAGGATTTGCGCGCCGTAGTCGGGAAGCGAGGCTTTCACGGAAACCAGGCCAGCCACGACGTTGGTCAACGTGTATTGGCCGTTGCTGTCGGTCGTGGCGGCCGAGATGTCCTGGGCGGTCACCTGGACGCCAGCGAGCGGCTGTTGCGTGGCGGCGTCCATGACGGCGCCCTGGATCGTGCCGTATTGGCTGAAGGTTCTGATGTTGATGAGCAGCTTCACGAAATCAATCGCGTAACCGTCGCCCGCGCCGGTGGTGGGATCGTCGAATCGCAGCGCGAGCTGGCCGTTTTGCACCAGGGGCAGGAAGTCCGCCGGCAGGCCGACGGTGATCAACTTGCCGATCGGGCCGGTCTGGACGAGCGAATTGATGACCGAGTCGAGGAAGGGCGCGCGCACGCCGTTGAGCGTGGCCTGGTAGGATGCGCCCCAGACCGGCGCCTGGAAGTCGTCCACGAAGATTTGCAGCGCGGCGGAAGTCGCCGTGCGCGGCCCCAGATCGTAGGTCAACGTGATCGGCTCCACGGTATTATCCGGCCGGCTCGTGTAGCCCGTGTAACCGTCCAGCCCGTGAGGCGGATGTCCGTCGTAGCTCGACACGACCATGATGCGATCCGTCCCGGCGGGATCGTTGGTGTTGACCGTCCACGGGTAGCCGTGGCTGGGCGTGGCGTTGCCGGAGAAGGGATCGAAGCCCGGCGGCCAGCCGAAGCCCAGGTTGTCAATGTCGCCCACGCGCACCATCCACTCGGCTTCGGGCGTGTTCGTCATGATGACGCTGGGGGCGAGCCAATCGCCGTCCGTCGGGGTGAAATGGCCGTAAACGTGCGTGACCGTTGTGGCCATGTTGTTGGCCGGTGAGGGATCGCCCGCCAGGCTGGCGACCGTCGCCGTGTTCGTGGTCAGACCGAGAACCGTCGGGCTGAGGACCACTGTCAGCGTGAACGCCTGGCCATTGGTCAGGTCGCCTGGCAGGCAGTAGATGCGGCCGCCGGACTGGTAGCAGGTTCCCGCACTGCTGCTGACCGAGACCAGCGTCGTCGCCGGCGGGATGTTCACGGTTAGGCTGACGCCCGGCGCCGTGGCCGGACCGAGGTTGCTGACGACGACCGCGTTGGTCAGCTTTTGCCCCACGCCCAGCGAAACCGGTTCCGGCGAAATGCTTTGTGCGACCGCGAGATCCGCGATGTTGGTGACCGTATGGGTTTTTCCCGCGCTGCCCGCGGCGTAAATTGCCTGGATTTCGTCCGCTGACAGCGCGCGGTTGTAAATCGTCACCTCGTCAATGGCCCCCGCGAAGTATTCGCCGTAGTTGGGATTGCGGCCGATGTTCAGCTTCGAACTGGAACTCTGCCCGACCGGTGTCCGGTCATAGGAAAATTCAACCCCGTTTTTGTAGAACCAGATGTTGGTGGGCGCGAACACCACGGCGATGTGTTGCCATTCGTTTGTGCTCACCTCCATGGGCTTCCAGACGCCGCTGCCCGTGAAGACGCCGAAGCTGGTGGTTCCCGATTCGATCAATACCGAGCGCCCGTAGCCGCCGCTGTCGTCGCTGAGGATTTGCTGCCGGATCGGGGCGTTCACGGTGGTCGGAAAGACCCACGCCTCCCACGTCGTGGCGGGCAGGGCGGCGGGCTGCACGTCCAGGTCAGTGGCAACGTATTGCCCGGAGCCGTTGAACTGAAACGCCTGGCCCACCATGCCGGCCGTGAAATCGGCGCCGCCACCCAGCGTCCCCGGCGAACCGACGAGATTGGCGGCGTCGCCGTCACCCGTCCACCAACTCACGATACCGTCCGGAGGAACGACGCTGTCGCCGGCCCGCACGGAAACGGTAGGGAGCGGCGACAGGCTGATCAACAGCAACATACAAGTGCTTGACAAGGCCAGGGTGTGCGGGGCGCAGGTCTTTTTCATGATTTCGTGGATTGAGTGGTTGCTTGCTGCCTAATGCGAACCGCCTCTCACATGGGGGAGAGGTCCCGACCGCGACGGAAGGAACATGCGTTGCATGGGTTCTTAACAGGGAGATTGTCTTCTTTAGGGAACGTAGTCAAGGTTGGCTAACCGTTCCCATGACCCGCTGGTCACGCCGGAAACCGGCGGCCGGCTGTTGGTTGCGCGATGGAATTTGGCTTGCGACGGTTCCGGCGGGCGTCGAACCTTCCCCAATGTCGTTGCCCGCGGATTACCACATGCACACGCCGCTGTGCCGCCACGCCACCGGCGAGCCCTCCGAATACGCCGCCCGCGCGCTGGCGCTAGGTCTGACCGAGATTGGCTTTTCCGACCACAGTCCGATGCCGCGCGACGACTTCGACAACTGGCGGATGCGCCTGGACCAGTTGGACGACTACGTGGAACGCGTCGCACGGGCACGGCGCGAACATCCGGCGCTCACGATCAAACTTGCCCTGGAAGTGGATTACCTGCCGGGCCAGGAAGCCTGGGTCCGCGAACTGGCCGGCCGGCACCCGTGGGATTTCCTCATCGGTTCGGTCCATTACCTCGCCGACGCCTGGGATATTGACAACCCAGCCAAACTTTCCCGCTGGCGCGAGCGCGACCCGTTCGAGGTCTGGACGGCCTATTTTGAACGGCTGACGCTGGCGGCCGGCTCCGGATTGTTTGACATCATCGGCCACGTGGATCTGGCCAAAAAATTCTGCTTTTATCCGCAGGAGGACTGCATGCCGCTGTTCCGGCGCTTCTTGGCAGTGGCCCGGAAATCCGGTGCGGCCATCGAACTCAACACCGCGGGCATGCGCAAGGACTGCAAGGAAATCTACCCCAGCCGGAGTATTCTCGAACTGGCGCACGAACTGGCCGTGCCGATCACCTTTGGCTCGGACGCCCACGCGCCGGGTGAGGTCGGCGCGGATTTCAACAAGGCCGTCGCCCTGGCCCGGAGCGTCGGCTACTCGCACTGGCTCCGCTTCACGCAACGGCGGCGCGAACCCGTGAAGCTGCTGGCCGGCTGACAACGTTGCATTCGTGGCGCGGGATCGCAGCCAGCGACTGCACCGCGCGAGAAACCGTTGCGCGAATGGCCCGAAGGTCAATTCCGGGCGACCACGGCGTTCAGGCGACCGGGTTCGCGGCGGCCCGATCCGGGGCGTTGGGTCAGCGCGTCGCCCAGATCGGCCCGCGCCTTTTCCACCTCGGCCTCAAGAAACTTCACAATGTCCGGATGTTGCGCGGCAACGTCGGTGGTTTCGCCGATGTCGTGCGTCAGATCAAAAAGCTCCGCGTGCCCGATCTTCCGGCTGGTGTAATCCCCCGGGACGCCATCGTGACCGGGCCTCTGGCCGAGCATGGTTCGATAGGTGTGGGGCAATTGCAGTTTCCAACGGCCGTCGCCGCTGGTCACGGCCTGAAGCTGGTTCACCTCGTAATAAAACCAATAGGCGGAGTGTGGGTTTTTCGCGCCCGGCAGGCGGGAAATGATCGGCCAGACATCCAGACCGTCGAGTTGATGTTCCGGCAGCTTTGCGCCGATGAGGTTCGCAATGGTCGGAAACAAGTCAATGGTCATGAACATGTCCCAGGAGTCCGCGCCGGCGGGAATGTGGCCGGGCCAGCGCATGATGCACGGTTCGCGCGTGCCGCCTTCCCAGTTCGTGCCCTTGCCTTCACGCAGCGGCTTGGCCGAGCCGGCGTGATTGCCTAGCACAGCCACGGGCCGTTGTCGGAGGTGAAAATGACCCAGGTGTTGTCGTCGAGACCATGGCGCTTGAGCGCGTCGAGAATTTGCCCGACCGACCAGTCAATTTCCTCGATCACATCGCCGTAGAGTCCCCGCGCGCTCTTGCCGCGAAATTTGTCGCTCACGCCGAGCGGCATGTGCGGCATGCTGTGCGCCACGTAAAGGAAGAAGGGATGCGACCGGTTCTTTTCGATGAACTTCACGGCGCGCTCGGTATACCACGTCGTCAAGTGGTTCAGATCGTCAATGGACATCTCCTCGCGGAATTTCCGGTCGCCGTCATAAATCGGCAGGTTCGGGTATTCGCGTTTGATGGCGACGAGGCGGGGCGGAAAATTGGTGATCAGGTCCGGATGCCCCGGCCAGTAGTCCACCGACAACGGCAGGCCGAAAAACTCGTCAAAGCCGTGGCGCAGCGGCATGAACTGCGGCGCGTCGCCCAGGTGCCATTTGCCGAACATGGCGGTGGCGTAACCGCGTTGCTTCACGAGCTGCGCCAGCGTCATCTCCGCGCTGCTCAATCCCACTTTGGTGCCGGGTCCCAGTGCGCCGTGAATGCCCAGACGGTTCGGATAACAACCGGTCAGCAGCGCGCACCGCGACGCGGAGCAGACCGGCTGCGCAACGTGGAAATTTCGAAAAATCGCGCCTTCCGCCGCCATGCGGTCCAGATTCGGCGTCGTGAAACCTTCCGCGCCGAACTTGCCGACGTCGGCGTAGCCCTGGTCGTCGGTAAAAATAATGACAATGTTCGGGGGCGCCGGCGGCTCGGCGGCCAGGGCGGCGACACCGGGGCCCGCCGCCGTGAGCAACGGCAGGAGGCTGGCCGCGCCGGCGGCGCGCCAGCGGGCGACGACGGTGTTCGGGCGGGTTTTTCGATCGCTGGGAGGAGGTGTCGGGTTCATGATCCTCAAGCCTTTCGTCAACATCTTGTGCAATAGCCGGGCGAATAGCCGCCAAGTTATCACGACCGCCAGCCGGCACAAGATAAGAAACCGCCCCGAATGGCCGATTTCACAGTTCACGACGTGCAAAAATCGCTCGAATTCCCCGGCCTGACTGCTAGCTTCCAGGCCGGTTGAATGCCGCATTCTGAACATGGAAACGCGAGATGGTCCGCCCGAAACCCGGCCGCAGACGAAAAATGAATTCGCGTGCGATGAGGTGGGCGCGCGGATCTGCAAGAATGGCAGCCGTGGCTGACGTAGTGCGCATCCTTGTCGTGGGGCAGACGCCGCCGCCCTTTGGAGGGCAGGCGGTGATGATTCAGCGGATGCTGGAAGGCAGATACCCGGGATTCGAGTTGCTGCATGTGCGGATGGGTTTCTCGCGGGAGATGAGCGAGATCGGCCGTTTTCGCCCGGGTAAAGTGTGGGAGCTGGCCGGGCTGCTGGGGCGGACCTTCGGCGCGTGGCTTCGGCACCGGCCGCAAGTTCTTTATTACCCGCCGGCCGGGCCGAACATGGTTCCCTTCTTGAGGGACGCCCTCTTCCTGACGCTGGTGCGGCCGTGGTTCAAAGCGACGATTTTTCACTTTCACGCCAGCGGCGTTTCCGAGCTTTACCCGAAGTTGAACTGGCTGCTGAAACGGGCGTTCTGGCTTGCTTACGGGCGGCCGGAGCTGGCCATCCGGTCCGCCGAAACGGCTCCGGATGACGGGAGTTTCATGAAGGCCCGCCGCAGCGTGGTCATGCCTTTGGGTTTGGACGACCAAGCACAACACCTGCCCCCGCGGGATGACGCGGACCATCCGCCGGTCATCCTTTATGTCGGCGTCCTGAAACGAACCAAAGGCGTGCTCGTCCTGCTCGATGCCTGCCGGCGGCTGCGCGAGGCGGGAAAATCGTTCCGCCTGGTCGCGGTCGGGCAATTTGAAAGTCCGGCTTTTGAGCGGGAGGCGCGGGATTTTGTCCAGGTGAGCGGACTGGCGCCGCTGGTCTCATTCCCGGGCGTGTTGGTCGGCGCGGACAAATGGCGTGCCTACCAGCAGGCGGACATCTTTTGCTTTCCCAGTTTTTTTGAGGCGGAGTCCTTCGGGCTGGTGCTGGTGGAGGCGATGATGTTCCGGCTGCCGATCGTGGCCACGCACTGGCGCGGCATTCCCGCCTTGGTCAAGGACGGCGACAACGGCTTTCTGGTTGCACCGCAAGACCCGGCGGAAACCGCCGGCAAACTGGCGCTGCTGTGCGATCAGCGCACGCTCCGCGAGCAATTCGGCCGCCGCGGCCGGGAACGCTACCTCGCGGAGTTTTCCAAGGAAGCCTTCGAGCGCCGCATGGCCGAGGCGTTCGCGCTGGCCGGTTCCATGTTATGAAACTATTAGTCACTGGCGGATCGGGTTTCATCGGAACGAACTTGATCAAGTTCTTTGCCGGCAGGGGCGCGCAAATCCGCGACCTGTCGTCCGACCCGCCGCTGGACGAGCGAAACCGGGAATGCTGGCGGCGGTGCGACATCATGGATGCCGCCGCGCTGCAACACGAGTTTGCCGACTTCGCGCCCGACCAGGTGATCCACCTTGCCGCCCGGACGGATTGTCGGGAGGACACCACGGTGGAGGAAAGTTACCAGGTCAACACCACCGGCACCCGGAACGTGCTGGAAGCCGTGAAGGCCACGCCCTCGATTTCGCGGGTGATCATCACGTCCAGCCAGTTTGTCTGCGGCCCCGGCTATCTTCCGAAGGCCGATGACGACTATCACCCCGTGACCGTTTACGGGCAGAGCAAAGTCCTCACGGAGAAACTGACGCGCGCGGCCAATCTCGCCTGCTGCTGGACCCTGGTCCGCCCGACGAATGTCTGGGGTCCCTGGCACATGCGCTACCGGCGCGAGGCCTGGCGGGTCATTGCCCGTGGAATTTACGCGCATCCGGCCGGCAAGCCGGTGATCCGGTGCTATGCCTATGTTGGCAACGTCGTCCGGCAAATGCACCGCATCCTGGAACTGCCCGCCGGACAGGTGAATGGCAGAGTCTTCTATCTCGGTGACCCGCCGGGCGACATCCATGATTGGGTGAACGGATTTTCCCAGGCGCTCACCGGCCGGCCGGCGCGCAAGGTGCCGCGCGCGTTGCTGGCCACCGCCGGGCTGGTGGGCGACGTCATCACCAGCCTCCAGGGCAAACCATTCTACATCACCAGCAGCCGTTTCCGGAGCATGACCACCGATTATCGGGTGCCCATGGAACCCACCTATCAGGTGCTGGGACAGCCCGAAATCCCGCTCCACGCCGGCATCCAGGAAACGGTGGAATGGCTGCGGTCGGCCCCGCACCTGCCGGATGTTCCGCGGGGCGGCGGTTAACCGCCGGCTCGTGGCTGCGCGGCTGGCGACCGCACCATCTCGTCGTAGCGCCGGCAATATTCGTCCGCCACGGCAGAAGCGCAGCGGTGCCGGACGCTTGCACGAATTTCCGCCGGCGCCGCTGGTTTGAACTCACCGCGCAGGACGCGCCGCAGGCAATCGCGCAGGCTGTCGGGCTGGTCCGGTTCAAACAACAGACCGGTCCGGTCCGGCTGGACGATGTCCACGTTGCCGCCGCTGGCCGAGACGAGGGCGGGCAACCCCAGGGCGAGCGCCTCGATCAGCGCCACGGAACAGGGTTCGTTCGTCGAGGGGAGAACGAACAGGTCCGCCTCGCGAAGTGGTTCCTCAACGGACAACGACAGCCCATGAAGATGGCAACGATCGGCGACCTGGCGGTCCTGGATCAACCGGCGCAGGTCCGTATTGCAGGCGGCCGCCTCCGGGCTGTTGGGAACCGGGCCCCAATGGTGAAATTCGACACGGCGCCGTTCGCCGTCGGTCAAGCGCGCCATCGCCTCCACCACCAGATGCCACTTCTTCCAGTGAAAAATGTTGCCGAGACCCACGAGCCGCAGCGGGGCGCCGCGGTCCCGTTGCCCGCGGGGCACGCAGGGCAGTTCAAAAAAACGATCCGCGCAACATTCGGAGATGATTTCCGCGCCGCCGGGGCCGGTTTTCAGCCCATAGTGACGGGCCATATTGGGCGTGAGCACCGCGGTTCGCAGATGGCGGCGCCGGGCAGCCCAGCGGTAAAGTCCGCGGCGGCGGGCATACGCGTGGTTGGTAAACAAGACCGGCCGACGCCAGAGCGCGGCCACGCCCGCCGCGAGCATCAGCGAACCGCGCGAATGCGCGTGCAGGATCTCGCAAGGCTCGGCGGCGAGCGTCCGCTTCAACTCCGGCAAGGCGCGAAGAGCGCCCACCAGGAGGCGGAGGTGGCTGGACGATTCGTCCAGCAGGTGGCGGCTGACCCGGTAGGTCAACGCCGGCCGCCGGACCTCGCGGTAAGTCTGGTTGACCCAGACCAGGTGCTGGATGGCCCGGCTGGCCGTGGCGGTCTGCACGTTCCGGAGGACCGAGAGAATACCGCCGATGTCATCGGTTGCGCCCAGCAGGTGAAGGATCTTCATGTGATGGCGGCGGAGCCATTCGTCTCCACCGCCGTCTCCTGCTCCTCGTTGCGGAGCCGCTGGTCGAAAAGGCGCTCGACCATGATCAACATTCCCGTCAGCAACGAGAAACTTTTCATGGCGAATTCGCTGTCGCCATGCAGAAAGAAGAAGGCGATAACGCTGAAGACGTAGGAACTCGCCACCAAAGCGCCGATCCGCGAAAATCGGTCGTAGGAGCCGTAACGACGCACATGGCGGATGATCCGGAAAGCCAGCAACAGTCCCCCGATGATGAAGATCGTCATGCTCAAAAAGCCAAAGACCCCCGTGTTGACCATCAAACCGATGAAACCGTTGTAAAACCGGCCGATGGCCAAGTGCCAGGCGATGGTCTTATCAAACCCATACGCTGAAAAATCCTCTCCATAGGCGGCGTTGGCAAAGCCGCGCCCGATCCAGAAATACTGGGGGATCAATCCCCAGCCGAGGCGAAGCATTTCTTTGCGGGTGACCATGGTGCTGTTGGCGTCCAGCGCCACCTGGCTTTCCACGTGCAGACCGGGCAGGAACGACAGCGCCCGCTGGCCTGACTCCGGCAGACGTTCCGAGAAGGCATACGTGAACATCACCAGCA
Organism: bacterium; assembly: GCA_021780105.1. Classification (GTDB taxonomy): domain Bacteria; phylum Verrucomicrobiota; class Verrucomicrobiia; order Limisphaerales; family J093; genus JAJXZJ01. The sequence goes on along the minus strand of JAJXZJ010000049.1, from coordinate 10,740 downwards.
TACCCAGCATCACGCCGCCCACCACCAGGTTACGGGGACGCAGGAATTTCTGGGCAAAGGCGAAGACGCCCACGGTGATGGCGATGCTGACGAACGCGATCCGGTGGCCGCTGTAAAGCGTTATGCCGAGGATCAGCAACGTGGAAGGGATCAGCCAGACGGAGCGCCGGCCGATGAAATCGCGCAAATTGTTGAAGGCGAGCAAGGCGAAAATCAGGCCCTGGCCGGCTTGCGAGAACGATTGGAATCGTCGAATACCAAAGTTTTCCGCCTGATGTTCAAAGTTGACCGCATCGCCCGGCACCTCGAGAAAGGTGAGGATGTATCCGCTGCCCGGCCCCCCGCGGGCGAAGGCGAAGTCTGAAAGAATGTAGGTGCAGGCCAGGACGCATTGCAGCACGAACAGCCGCACAAACGATTTTTCCTTCATCGGGCAGATGGCGAAGAGCAATGGGAATATCGCACAAATCAACTGCTGGAAGTAAAAGCGTCCCCCCATCTTGCTGGAACCCAGAATGCGCAGGCCCACGCCGCGGGCCTTCATCGTGACCAGCAAGACAATGCAGTAAAGAGCCGCCCCGATAAAAATCCATTTGTTACGCCGCAGTGTTTCACCCAGATCCGCCGGCAGATTGCGCGTGAAAATCAGGACGGGAACCCCGGTCCAGGCCAGCAAGGCTGCCATTTCCCACACGTAAGGTCTGGCCGAACCGAGAAACGGAACGACGAAGGCGGAGCCGAACGTGGCCATCGCCACGCGAAGCGAAAGTTGGGCGTGATACGGAATCGTGGTCAGCCACAGCGTGCCCGCGACGATCAACGAGATAAAGTAGAAGTCCGAGGCCAGAAAGACGCTCAGCAGCAGCAGCGCCAGCGACATGGCGCCATACCACAGCAGAAGCTGTAGTTTCAGGCGGCTGTCAATTACCGTCGTTGTCATTCAACAAGTCAATCCTATCGCGTCGCCAAGGGCAAGCTCCACGACAACGCCTCTTCTGCCTGAAGGCTGCCGTAGCGGCAACCATTTTCCTCGGTTGGCGCCGCCCTGGCGGGGGAATCGAAGCCCGCGCCGACGGTCACGCCCCGCTGAGGCCCAGTTCGGCCCCTGGCGTTCACCGTCGGGATACGCGCGCCGCGGCGGCGCGGCGGCCTGGCCAGCGCGAAAAGTCCTATTTGCTCGGGTCGTAAACCCGCACGTAGTCCACCAGGAAGGAATCCGGCAGCGTGGCCTGTTTGATGTCGCCGCCCCAGGTGCCAATTTCCTCCGTGAGCAGCAGATATTCGGGCACCTGCGACACGCCGCCCGCGGTGGTGCGCCAGGTTTCCTTGCCATCCACGAATAAAGTGTATTCCGTCGGTGTCCACTCGAAGCTGAACGCGTGCCAGCCCGTGGTCACGTCCTTGCTCTTGAACTTGATGCCCGCCGTCTTGTGGTCCTTGCCGTAGCCGTCCCAGTGCAGGTTCGACGTGAGCTGGCCGTCGCGCCACGGGATTTCGATGACGTCAATTTCCGTGCCGTCGCGCCCTTCGTTGCCGACAGTGCTGACACCCGGACACATCAGCCAGAACGCCGGCCAGTGACCGGGCTGTTGCGGCAGCTTGCAGCGGGCGACAAAATACCCGAAGGCGTGCTCGAACTTGTGCTCCGTGTTGACGGCGCCGCAGGTGAAGCGGTCGCCGTCCCGGCGCGTGCGCAGCACCAGATGACCCTGGCCGTCGAGATAGGCGTCATCTTTGATCCAGTAACCGTCGCGCCGTTTTTCGTCGCCCAGCCGGTTCCACTTCGTCTCGTCCAGCTTGGGACCGTCAAACTCGTCGCTCCACGCCAGCTTCCAGTGCTGCCCGGCCGGTGCCGGTGGCAGAAACTCCTTTGGCGTGGACTGGGCGGTCGTCGGAAGGGTGAAGGCCGCAATCGCGGCAACGATGCTGAACCAGGCGGCAATGCTCATATTTCAGTTGGACTGGCCACTTATCCCCCGCTCGCCGGCCGATGCCAAATAAAATCCGCGCCGGCAGCCGCTACTCCACCCATCCGCGCCAGCGATACACCCACCAGCCAAGCGTTTCATGCACGTATCGGGCCAGCGCCTCGAAGCCGCCGGTCGTGGGGAACAACCAGAATTGATGGCCGGCTTCCAGATTCGACATCCCGTAAAAATCGCCCGCGACGCACGTCACCGGGATGCCCAGCTTGCGAAACACACCTTCACCGCGGCGCATGTGTCCGGCGGAGGTCACCAGGATCACCCGTTTCCAGCCGTGCTCCTTGAACAGCGCCGCCGTGTGCTCACCTTCGTCGCGGGTGTTTTTACGGATACCCAGCCGGAGAATCGTCGCATTCGTGATGCCCCACGCGTTCAGCCAATGTTCGACCAGCTCGCCTTCGCTTGGCGCGGCCGGACCGCCCGCCGCGCCGCCGCCCAACACCAGCACCGGGGCCTTGCGCCAGTGAATCAGCGTGGCTGCGGTGACCACCCGATTCGCGGAATCACCAAGATCAAATCCGAGAACATCGTTTTGCGACGACCGCAACACGCCGCCGAGCATCACCACCGCGTCCGCCGGCGGCACCTTGCCGGCATCCACGCCGGCGTAGGGTCGTTCCAGCGAAGCCAGCAGGTGAAAGGAAAGCGGCCCGCCCCCCAGCGAGAGCAGCCCGGCGAAAAACAGTGACACGAACGCGCACCGCCAACGTCGCTGGCGCACATGCCAGAGAAACAACAGCACCGCGGCCACCCAGACGAGACCGAGCGGCTGAAACAAAGGTGACAAGAATCGCATCATTGCCGGCCGGAAACGTAGCCGTGCGGTTCCGGCCGCGCGAACGAAAACCGTTTTCCCGCCGGCCGCGGCGCGTTGGTCCGGCGGTCTGTTCCGATGAACCATTTGAGTTTTCCGGCAGGATCGTTATTCTCGGCCCATGCCGATTTACGAGTTTCATTGCCCGGAATGCGACAAGGACACCGAAATGCTGGTACGTTCGACGCGCTGGAAGGGCACCGCGTGCCCGCACTGTGGTTCCAAGCGGCTGGAGAAGAAACTGTCCGTGTTCGCCTCGAGCATGGGCGGGAACGACCATGCCGCCCCGTGCGGTGACGGCGCCTGCGACCTCAACCGCGCGGGCTGCGGCAGTTGCTGCGGCGGGCGGCACCGCCACTGACCGGCGCGCTCAGTCGCAGATTTCGCCGGCACGGAGGGCGGTGAGGTCGCGCACCGCCCAATCCGGCCGGTGACGTTTCAGTTCCTCCAACGTGGCGCCGCCAGTGGCCACGGCAAGAACTTTCGCGCCAATGGCCCGGCCGCAGGCGATGTCGAACGGGGTGTCGCCGATCACGAGAATCTCGCCGGCGCGCAACGGCGTGCCGACCAGCCGGCCGCCGCGCTCGCGCGCCACGGTCGCGAGCTGGTTGCGGTCCTCGTGGTCATCGCCGAACACACCGGTGGTGAAGGCGTCCCACAGCCCGAAATGCCGCAGCTTGATCTCGGCGCCGAGCCGGACATTGCCGGTTTGCAGACCGATCAACGGCGGCGCCGGCAGCCGGGCCAGGCCGGCGAGCCAGTCACGCACGCCGGCGCAGACGCGGCCGTGGTGTTCGCCCAGATAGTGGTCGAGGAGGAAGACGTAGGTGTCAAAAAAACGCTGGAAGTTTTCCATCGTGGGCGCGATGGCATGCCGGCCGAAGAACTCGCGGACCAGCGAGGTGTCCGTCCGCCCGGCGAAGTTCATTCCGTGGGTGCCGTCGCGGACGCCGAAGGCGGTTTCGCCCGCGCGGGCAAACGCGGACACGCCCGCGCCGCCGGTGCGGACGAGGGTTCCGTCAATGTCGAACAGAACCAGTTTGATCACGCGCCGAGGGTAGCGGAGCGCCGGCCGGTGAAAAGGCTTTTGCGGCGTCAAAACACCGCCGGCACGCCCTCTTCGAGGATGCGCAGGTGCTGGATCAGGCCGTGATGCACGGCGAGGTCTTCGAGCCAGCGCGGTGGTTCGTCCATGTCCTCGAAGGACAACCGGAAGGTGCCGTAGTGCATGGGCACCAGCCAGCGGGCACGCACGTCGCGGAAGACCTTGATGGCCTCGTCCGGGCCCATGTGGACGTTGCGGAACGATTCGGGATGGTAGGCGCCAATGGGCAGCAGGGCGATCTCCGGCGGACAACGGCGGCCGATTTCCTTGAAGCCTTCGAAGTAGGCGCTGTCGCCGGCGTGATAAAGCCGCCGGCCTTGGTATTCCATGACGAAACCGCCATAGCCGCGGTGGCGGTCGCCGAGGACGCGCGCGCCCCAGTGCTTGGCCGGAACGAGAGTGATTTTCAAATCGCCGCGGGCGAAGGTTTCCCACCATTCCAGCTCGATGACCCGGTCGAAGCCCAGCCCTTCCGCCAGGTCGCCGACGCCCCACGGCACGACGGCCAGGCGCGGCCGCGGCAGGCGGCGCAGCGTGGGTTTGTGGAAATGGTCGAAGTGCGCGTGGGTGAGCAGCACCACATCCGCGTGCGGCAGGTCGCGGAATTTGAAGCCGGCGCGGCGCTGGCGCTTGAGCAGGAACAGCCAGTTGGCGAAATTCGGGTCAATCAGCAGGTTCAGCGCGGGAAACTGGACGAGGAACGAGGCGTGACCGATCCACGTCAGGCCGATTTGATTCCTCGTCAACGGCGGGAACACCGGGCGCTGGTGCTGGCCGCGGCGGCGCGTCAGCAGCGCCTTCCACACCATCTCGCGGAAAAACGTCCGCGGGTTGAACGCGTTCGTCGGCGTCAGGTCGCGAAACGACCGCGGCAGCCGCCGGCGCGTGCGCTTTGGCGGTCTTGATGAAGTCGGACCCGGTTCCACAAACTTGCCTGGACAAGCCGCGCAAGGGATACCCCCGTCGTGAATAAAACACAATCCCCGAAGTCAAACCCGGCAAGAGACCGGAAACCAGGTCAATACCATGAAAACGGCAATCCTTACGCTGACAACACTGGCCCTCGCCGGGGCCGGTTTGCAAAACGCCGCGGCCGGCGACCACGAGTGGGCCACCGCCGGCAAGGTGCTCACCGGCGTGCTCGCCGGCACCGTGCTCGTCAAGGCGCTCGAAGGCAACCACCGTCCGCCGCCCACCTGCTATGTCGCCCCCGCGCCGGGGGTCGTGGCGCCGCCCCCCGCGCCGGTTTATTACGCGCCGGTTTATTACGTCGCCCCGGCACCCGTCGTGGTGGCCGCGCCGCCGGCGGTGGTGTATGCGCCGCGCCCGGTGTTTGCCGTCAGCGTCGGCTTCGGTGGCCACCCGTACTACGTCCGGCCGCATCGCGACCGCCGGTAAAGAACTTCTGAGAAACTGAGAGCCTTCCCCGCCGGCAATCCGGCGGGGATTTTTCTTGGCGGCTCTGCCCCGCTGCGGCTTCATCCTTGCTTCATGAGCAAGCTTGAACAGCAACTCGAGACGTTCCTGCTGAAGAAGCCCACGCTTGGCCGCGACGTGTTCATCGCGCAGGGGGCGGTGGTCGTGGGCGACGTGACACTGGGCGACGCGTCCAGCGTGTGGTTCAACGCCGTGTTGCGTGGCGACATCAACCGCATCGTCGTCGGCCACCACTCGAACATCCAGGACGGCACGGTGCTCCACCTGGCGGACGACTTCGGCTGCATCGTGGGAAATTACGTCACCATCGGCCACGCGGCGATTGTCCACGCCTGCACGGTGGGTGACGAAGTGCTGGTGGGCATGGGCGCCACCTTGCTGGACGGCGCGGAAATTGGCGAGCAGTCCATCATCGGCGCCAACGCGCTGGTCACGCAGCGGATGAAAATCCCGCCCGGCTCGCTCGTGATGGGCGCGCCGGCGAAGGTGGTGCGCGAACTCAAGCCCGAGGAGCGCGCGAAGCTGAAATACTGGGCGGAGAAATACGTCGCCAACGCCGCGTTTTACCGGAAGCACAACCTCGGCGTCGGCGCGGCGGTCGGCTGAACGGCCGCGCGGTCACACGTTGAACCGCGGCTGTCCCCAGAGCCGGACACCGGCGGGCGGCGGTGCCGCCGCCGGGTGCTGCCCCAGCCACTGCGTCAATCGCGCCGGGCTCAGCAGCGTGACCGTGTTGCCCTCGACGGCGAGCAGGTTCAACTCGCGGAACTTGGCAACGGTGCGGGAAAAGGTTTCGCCGACCGTCCCCAGCTCGGCGGCGAGCACGCGCTTGGTGGTCGGCAGTTGAATGCGGACCGGCCGCGGGCTGGTCGGGTCCGGGCAGCGTTGCAGGAGCCAGTTCGCCACCCGCGTTTTCACGTCCTTCAACGTCAGGTCGTCCAGCAGGCTGATGAGCAAATGAACGTGCCGGTCCATCGCGCGGAGCAGGCACAGGGCGAGTTCGGGCCGCCGCTTCACCATCGCCAGCAGGCCGGCCCTCTGCACCAGCAGCACCTGGCTGTCCTCTGTGGCGCAGGCGTCCGCCGGGTGGCCGGCCTCGGACAACAGCGATTCCTCGCCAAACGACTCGAATGGCCGGAAGACGTGGATGACCTGCTCGCGGCCCAGCGGATTGACGCGATGCACCTTGATGGCCCCGTGCCGGACCAGATAGATGCCGTGAACCGGCGCGCCTTCGTGGAAAAGGTAACTGCCCTTGGGCACGGCGCGGCCGACGGTGATCGCCGCAACGCGGCCGAGTTCCGCCGGGGAAATTCCGGCGAACAACCGACAGCGCCGCAGACTCGCGACCACGGCCGGGCGATGGGACTCGCGCTTCATGCTCGGCATGGACAACGGCCGAGCTTAACGTGGGCGCCACGCGGTGTCGCGGGCTTTTCTCGGATTTATCGAACCGGGTTTGCGCGCGCGGAAGCCGGGGCCTTGATGCAAATCAAGGCGGCGTGGTTGCGGCATCCTGACGCTGCCGCGAATCGTTGAATGCCATGAAACTGATATTGCTGGTTGCGCTTACGCTCTTCACCCTGGCCGGCCGGGCCGCGGACACGGTCTGGCTCACGTCGCTCGACCTCGCCAAAATGCGGCAGGGCTGGGGCACGCCGCAGACGGATCGCTCGATCCGCGAGCAGCCGCTCACCATCGGCGGACACAAGTTCGCCCACGGCGTCGGCACGCACGCGGCCAGTTCGCTGTGGGTTGACCTCGCCGGCGGTGCGGAGCGCTTCCTCGCGTCGGTGGGCGTGGACGACGCGGCGGGCAACACACGGGCCTCGGTCACGTTCAAAATCGTCGGCGACGGCCGCACGCTCTGGGAATCCGGCGTCCTGCGGCTGGGCCAGCCGGCCAAAACCGTGGACGTGGATTTGCAGGGCGTGAAGACGCTCATCCTGCTGGTGGGCGACGCGGGCGACGGCAACGGCTGGGACCACGCGGACTGGGCCGACGCACGGTTCATTACCAGCGGCGCCACGCCGAAGGCGATGGACCCGCCGCGCGAACCGGCGGTCGTGCTCACGCCGAAGCCCGGTCCCGCGCCGCGCATCAATGGCGCGCGGATTTTCGGCGTGCGGCCGGGCTCGCCGTTTCTGTTCACGATTGCCGCCACCGGCGAGCGGCCGATGAAGTTCGCCGCGTCCGGCCTGCCGAAGGGTTTGAAGCTGGACCCGCAGGCCGGACAAATCACCGGCGCGCTGGGCCGCCGGGGCGTTTACCAGGTCAGCTTCAAGGCGTCGAACCGCCACGGCACGGCGCGGCGCAAGTTCCGCATCGTCTGCGGCGACACGCTGGCGCTGACGCCGCACATGGGCTGGAACAGTTGGTATGTCTGGGAAAACCGTGTGACCGACGCGATCATGCGGGCCGCGGCCGACGCGATGGTGAGCAGCGGGATGCGCGACCACGGCTACGAATACGTGAACATTGACGATTGCTGGGCCGTGAAGCCGGGTTCGCCCGATCCGCTGCTCGGCGGCGAACCGCGCGACGCCGAGGGCCGCGTCAACGCCAACGGGCGCTTCCCGGACATGAAGGCGCTGACGGACTACATCCACGCGAAGGGTCTCAAGGCGGGCATCTACACCTCGCCGGGGCCATTGACCTGCGCCGGGCACGTCGGCGCCTACCAGCACGAGGCGCAGGACGCACGCCGGTTCGCCGAGTGGGGCTTTGATTTCCTGAAATACGACTGGTGCTCCTACGGCGACATCGCCAGGAACCCCGACCGGGCGGCGTTGGCAAAGCCTTACCAGCTCATCAGCGGACTGCTCAGACAACAGCCGCGCGACATCGTGCTCAACCTCTGCCAATACGGCATGGGCAACGTGTGGGAATGGGGCGCGTCGGCCGGCGGCAACAGTTGGCGTACGGCCGGCGACCTCGGCGGCTCGTTCGAGGGCATTCCCGCCGCGCTGTTCCGCGACGGCTTTGACGTTTACGCGAACAACCACCTCGAACGCTACGGCGGCCCCGGCCACTGGAACGACCCGGATTATCTCCTGCTCGGCTACCTCAGCAACTGGAAGGGCGGCACCGCGCCCACGCCGCTCACACCGAACGAGCAATACACCCACGTCTCGCTCTGGAGCCTGCTGGCCGCGCCGCTCATCTTCAGCGGCGACATCACGCGGCTGGACGCGTTCACGCTCGGCCTGCTCACGAACGACGAGGTGATTGACGTGGACCAGGATCCGCTGGGCCGGCCGGGCCGGCGCGTCGCGAAAAATGGCGACACGGAGGTCTGGATGCGCGAACTGGAGGACGGCACGCGCGCCGTGGGCCTGTTCAACCGCGGCGAGATGGCCACCACCGTCACCGCCCGCTGGGCCGACGTGGGCGTCAGCGGCCGGCAAATCGTCCGTGACCTGTGGCGACAACAGGACCTGGATAAATTCACCGGCGAATACGCGGCCACCGTGCCGCGGCACGGCGTCGTCTTGGTGCGGCTTCGTCCGGCGAAGTGAGAACGGCGGCCGCCGGCGCGGGCGGTTACTCGCGCGGCCGGCGCACGGCGACCTGCTGCGGCGCCTGATTTTTGGCGATGTTGTGCGCGGGCAGGTAACCGCGCCAGCTCGTGCAGGGATACACCAACGCGCCGCGGCCGAGGATGCTGCCCGGATTGAGCACCGCGTTGCAGCCGACTTGCGCGTGATCGCCGATCAGCGCACCGAACTTGCGCAGCCCGGTGTCGAACGGCCGGCCGTCCAGTTCCACGGTGACGTTGCCGGGCACGACCTTAAGATTCGACAAAATCACGCCCGCGCCGAGATGCGCACGGTGGCCTAGGATGGAGTCGCCGACGTAGTTGAAATGCGGCACCTGGCATTCGTTGAACAGCATGGCGTGCTTGAGTTCGCAGGCGTTGCCGATCACGCAGCCGTCGCCGACGATCACGTGGTCGCGGAGGTAGGCGTTGTGGCGGATTTCGCAGTTGCGGCCGATGATCGCCGGGCCTTTGATCATCGCGCCGTCCTCGACCACCGTGCCTTCGCCGATGAACACGTCCGGGCCGATAAACGCCACGCCTTCGCAACGGTTGTGCAGCGCGGGCCGGAGGTGCGCCGCCAGATATGCCTTGAGTTGCTTCAGCGCGTCCCAGGCGTGGTCGCAGCCGTCGAACAGCGCGGCGTGTTCGGTTTGCGCCAGGTCGAAAAGGTCGGTCGGTTTGAACATGTCAGAAGGTTAGGAAGGCGGCGTGCGACCGCAACTGAAAACGGCGCTCACGCGCTGCCCTGAATCCTTGCTGACGGGGTCGAAGGCTTCACGGATTGGGTGAAGCGATGGCCACCTCGGCGCCGGTTCGACTAACTCGCCTCCGATTCCAAACCAGCAAGGCACCTGCTCCGGCCAGAAGCAAAACCACGGGCGCTGGTTCGGGAATGCTTGGCATGTTCATCGAAGGCATACCTTCCATACTCGCTGCTGGCGTTCCCCCTCCGCCAGTTGGGTTCCAGAAGGAAATATCGCCCGTCGTTATATAGCCCGCAGCAATAGAGTATAGCCCGCAGCAATAGAGAGCTCCGGGCTGCTGAAGTTACCTGGCCATGCCGTAATGCGGATATAGACTTCTGATCCGGGCGCAACGCCGGGAATGGTATAGACGCCCCCGCTAGGATCGGCAAAGTGGCCCCCGCCTACACTGATACCCAAAGCGGAGCCATCACCGATGAGCCAAGTATAACCGGCTGAAGACTGTCGGGGCTTGAACCCGCATATAGCTCGAAGTTCATGTCCTCATTCAGCAACCCCCACGATCCACCTGATGGCGGAGTCGGTGTAAAAATATGCGCGAGCCCCCCACTTTGAGCACCCATTGAGAAATCGTTGTTGGCAAGATTGTTGAAGGCAATCGTGCCCTGCGCATGACACCAGGCGATCAAGCCCAAGGCGACGGCCATGCAGAATGCGAGCTTCGTCAACGCCCGACGAACGACTCCCGAACAATTGAAACCGGCATCGCGTTTATTCATGGTCAAACCCTCCTCCGGTGCCAAGCCAGCAAGCCTCCGGTTCCCAGCAGGAGCAAAACCAACGAGGAAGGCTCCGGAATTGTAAGGTTTGCTAACACAATCGCAGGCATGTTCACCAGACTGGCTGCTGACGCCCCGCCTCCGCCCGTGGGATTGGAGAAAGCAATACCGGCGCCTAAGCCGCCGGCCATATAAGAATCTTCCGGACTGTTGTAGTTACCTGTCCATGTTATTATTTCAATGATGGCTTGGCCTTGCCTCGATTTGGTGGACAGTGTTGGGGTGACACATGAGGCATGGGTTTAGTTTTAGTTCAGATGGGTTTCAAAGTCCACAGGAGATTGGTAGCCGAGGGCGCTGTGGAACCGCACCCGG
>JAJXZJ010000035.1 GCA_021780105.1 bacterium | reverse complement strand
GACGGTTGGTCCGGGACTACGAGCGCACCGAATCGAGTGCCGAGGCTTGGATTCACCTGGCCATGATCCGCATTCAACTTCGCCGCCTGGCGTGAGCAATTCATGCGATTCCAGGGTTTTCAAACAGGCTCTTAGATCTTTGTCTCAAGCAACACACTGTACAATTTAAGGCCACCGGTCACAACCAGAAATAGAGCCACCCACAAGCTGAAACACCTGCCATGTCTTGAACTATTTAGTTCACCATTCACAGTCCTGTTCATAGTCGGCTAATTGATAACCTGCCTAGTTCTTGTTCGATTTATGTTCCATTACTATCAAAACATCTAAGTACAACTAGTTTCACTCGGCGGCGATGTCACGCGTCACAGTTTTTTCAAGTAGTCGACTGACAGACAGGTCATCACAGCGAGCAATGTTTGCAATCATGCACCCCCGCTTGGTTGAAGACGCGTTACTCAAAGCCGGCACATATCGTTTTTGGCGGAGGGCCAACCGAGACATCTGTTGGCCGGTTCGGCAAAGCGGGGCCGCATGACTTCTAACCCTGCCCGCCGCTGGGCCCTGCTTGAGCACGGCAACGGTCCGCCCGTCCGGTGTTTCGTTCGCCTCGTTTTTCATCGCTTCAGTGGCCTTGATGGTCATCTGGCCTGGCCGGTTGCTGCTACCGTGGCGTTGGGTGGGTTCATGGTTCACCCTGGGATGGTGGCGCTGACCGGCGCGCTCCATGGGCCTTTGTCCCCGCGCGTGCTCACCCAGCGCAGCCAATAGGTCGCCGGCTGGCCGGCCTGGGCGGCGGGGTATTCCTCCAACTGCGGCGTGCGGCTGGCGTTGCCCAGGTAGCTCATCTGCCCGAGGTCCGTCGGCGCCGGGCTGCCCACCTTGCTCCATATCTCGCAATAGGCCACGCCCGGCGGCTTGGCCCGGTTCCCCGCCGAATCCTTGTAGCTGATGAGGTGGCGCAACCGTTGGCGGGTGTCTATCGCCACCACCGGCGCGCTGGTCGGCGCGCCGCCGCGCGTCCGGGCGGGCCGGCGGGTCAGCACGGCTAGTTGGCCAAAAGGACGGCTGAAATTGGGTAACGACCTCCCTCCCCTTCTGCCCGGTTGCCGGTTGCGAGTGGACATCACACATGTTTCGGGTTGTTTCATGTGCTGTGCAGCGGGCTTTTCCGGAATGGCTGGCATGTGTCAACACGAAAATGCAGCACACAAAAGTCAGGAAAAATGGGGAAACTTTCTTGAAAAGTTTTTAGGTGGCACAGGATACGCGCGTCCGCCAATCGCGCCTGGTCGTCACTCATCTTGGCACGCCAGTGCGCCGGATATTGCCATAGAAACTCTTTTCCGTCTTTGCACTTGTCGCGGAGCGGCCGCAGCAACAAAATTCACGGCCGAGAGAAATTTCACATACTAACCGCATGAAACCGCTTTGCCTTTTGTTTAGTTCCGCCTGGTTGTGCTGGGCGCTCGCCGCCGCCGCGTCCAACGATCCGCTGGAGTCGGGTTTTCTCCATCCGCCGGATTCCGCCCGGCCGCAGACCTGGTGGCACTGGATGAACGGCAACATCACCAAGGCGGGCATCACCGCCGACCTCGAAGCGATGAAGCAGATCGGCCTCGGCGGCGCCACGATCGTGAACGTGGACTGCGGCATCCCGCGCGGCCCGGTGCCATTCATGAGCCCGGAATGGCGGGAGGATTTCAAGTTCGCCGTGCAAGAGGCTGACCGGCTGGGCCTCAAACTGTGCGTGGAAAACTGCGCCGGCTGGTCGAGCAGTGGTGGTCCGTGGAACACGGTGACGAACGCGATGCAACGGGTCACGACCCGCGAACTGCGCGTGACCGGCCCGGCCACTTTCAGCGCCACTCTGCCGCAGCCGCCGACGAAACTGGGTTTCTACCGCGACATCGCCGTGCTGGCCTTCCCGGTGCCGGACACCAGGGCAACCATTGCGAACATTGACGCGAAGGACGGATTCAGCGGTGACGCCGTGTTGTCGGCGCGCGCCGCCGGCGATGCGACCGCCGGCGCGGTGCAACGTCGCGAGGTCGTTGATCTCACTTCCAAACTGTCGGCCGACGGGAAACTGACCTGGCAGGTTCCGGCCGGCAACTGGACCATCCTGCGCATCGGCTACACGCCGACCGGCGTGGACAACCATCCCGCGCCCAAGGAAGGCGACGGCCTGGAATGCGACAAGATGAGCAAGTCTGCGCTCGACGCGCATTGGGCTGGCTTCATGCAGAAAATCCTCGACGACATCGGCCCGCTCGCCGGCAAGGCGCTGGACTGCTCGCTGATTGACAGCTACGAAGTCGGCGGCCAGAACTGGACGCCGGATTTCCGCGCGGAGTTTCAAAAACGCCGGGGTTACGACCCGCTGCCATTTCTGCCCACGTTCACCGGCCAGGTCGTGGACAATCCCGCGGTGTCGGAGCGTTTCCTCTGGGACGTGCGCCGAACCATCGCCGATTTGTTTGCGGAAAATTACTTCGGTCATTTCGCCGAACTCTGCCGGCAGCACGGACTGCTGAACGCGGTCGAGCCTTACACCGGGCCGTTTGAATCGCTGCAAGCCGGGGCGCCGGCGGACGTCGTCATGGGCGAGTTCTGGAGCGGCAGCGACGGACATCCCTCGGTGAAGATGGCCGCCTCCATTGCGCACATCTACGGCAAAACCATCGTCGGCGCGGAATCGTTCACGGCCGCGCCCGGCCCGCGCACCGGCCGCTGGACGGAGTATCCCTACATGCTCAAGACGCTGGGCGATTTGATGTATTGCCAGGGTCTGAACCGCTACATCTTCCACCGCTATGCGATGCAGCCCTGGACGAACCGCTGGCCTGGCATGACGATGGGCCAATGGGGTTTCCACTTCGACCGGACGGAAACCTGGTGGAACCAGGGAAAGCCGTGGATTGATTACATCACCCACTGTCAATACCTCCTGCAACAGGGCCGCGCCGTGGCGGATGCCGCGTATTTCACCGGCGAAAGCGCTCCGGTCGAAATGCGCGTTGGCGATCCCGCGCTGCCGGCCGGCCACGACTACGACGCCGTGGACGCCGACGTGCTGCTACACCAGGCCTCGGTGCAGGACGGCCAACTGGTCCTCCGCAGCGGGATGCGTTACCACGTCCTGATTCTGCCGCCGGCCGACCGCAACCTGACCCCGCCGTTGCTGCGCCAGTTGCGCCAGTTTGTGGCGGACGGCCTGACGCTCGTGGGCGCGCCGCCGCAGGCCTCGCCAAGCCTCGAAGATTATCCGCAATGCGATGCCGAGGTGCAGAAACTCGCGGCCGAGATGTGGGGCAATTGCGACGGAAGAACCGTGACCGAACACGCGCTCGGCAAGGGCAAGGTCGTCTGGGGAGGACCGATGGACAAAGTGTTCGCCGCGCTCGGCGTGAAGCCGGATTTTGCATTCCCCTCCACTGCCAGCGCCAAGCTGGCCTACACCCATCGCGTGGACGGCGACGCGGACATTTACTTTGTTTCCAATCAGCGACGCCATTTTGACGAGGCGGATTGCACGTTCCGCGTCAGCGGCAAAGCGCCGGAGCTGTGGAATCCGCAGACCGGTCAAATCCAGCCCGCGCCGGTGTGGCATGAGGAAAACGGCCAGACCATCGTGCCGCTGCAATTTGATCCAGCCGGTTCGATTTTCGTCGTGTTCCGCGCGAAAGCGGCCGGCGATCACCTGGTTTCGGTCCTGCGCCAGGGACCGCCGTTGGCCGAGGCGCCGCGCGTCAAGCGGCCAGAGTTGCGCATCCTGAAGGCCGTTTACGGCGCGTTCCCCGGCGGCAACGGCTGGATGGATGTGACCAAGAATGTGAAGGCCTTTCTGACCGGCACCAACCGTCTGGTTCCCGCGAGCAACGACATGGCCGGCCGGGACCCGATTCCCAACACGGTGAAAGCGCTGCGGGTGGAGTTTTCGGCGAACGGGAAACGGCAAACCGCGGAGGTCAATGAGAACGAAACGTGGACGGCTCCGGCTGGCGCGGTGGTCCTCAAGGCGTATTACGGAAAACTGCCACGGCGCATCAGCGACCGCCAGCAAACCGTGGACGTGACGGCGAAACTTGCCGCGCTGGTGCATGACAACGAACTGGAGGTCCGCGCCGGCAACGACCTTGCCGGCGACCCGGCCTACATGGTTCCCAAGGAACTGCGCGTCGAGTATTCGCTCGACGGCGTTCACAAAAGCATCACCGTCGGCGAAAACGAACCGCTGACACTGCCGGAAACAGAGCAGGCGATCGGCCAGCCTCCGGCCTATAGCGTGGCGCCGGACGCCGCCGGCCAGCTTGGCATTTTCGCCAGCGCGCCGGGGACATTCACACTCACCGCCGCCTCGGGCCGGCGACTTGAGCTGAAGTGCGAAAGCGTGCCGGCACCGGTCGAGATCGGCGGATCGTGGAACGTCCGGTTCCCGCCCGGCTGGAAAGCGCCGGCGGAAGTCACCTTCGACCGACTTGAGTCCTGGACGGCCAACAGCGATCCCGGCGTGAAGTATTTTTCCGGCACGGTCACTTACGAAAAGGACATTGAAATCCCCGCGGATCGCTTGGCCGCTGGACGCACCCTCTGGCTCGATCTCGGCGCAGTGAAGGACTTCGCGGAGGTGTTACTGAACGGGAAATCGCTGGGCATTCTTTGGAAACCGCCCTTCTGCGTAAACCTGACCGGCGTGGCGCATGCGGGGAAGAACACCTTGCAGGTGAAGGTGACCAACCTCTGGCCCAACCGGCTCATCGGCGACGAGCAACTGCCGCCGGACTGCGAGTGGAACGGGAAGGAATTGAAGCAATGGCCGCAATGGCTGCTGGACAACCAGCCCAGCCCAACCGGCCGGCTGACATTCACCACCTGGCATCACTGGACCAAGGACGACGCGTTGCTGGAGTCGGGCTTGCTCGGCCCGGTGATGCTGCGAGCCGAGGAATTCATTCCCGCCAACTGAGCGGCAACACAACGCGCTCAGGTTCAAAAGGCGAAGGCCGCGACTGTCACGATGGACAGCGCGGCCGGATTGAGAAGTTGAATTCAGCGCGCCATAAGTGCGCACACTGCCAGCAAGAGGTGGCGACTATCGTAGCGGCCGGTAAACTGGTGCCTCGCGCCACGGCTTCACGAGGCAACTGAAACGTCCACTGTAAAACGGTCGCCAGACGCCGGGCTGGATTATGCCCGGCGTCCGTGGAAATCAGGCCGAGAACGCCTCGCCGACCTGGAAACGCAGGAACCGGCGCACCACAATGTCGTCGCCGAGCTGCTTGGCCAGCGTGGCGATGTGTTCCTGCACGGAAATCTCGCCGTTGCGCTTCACGAAACCCTGGTTCAGCAGGCAGTTCTCCTTGAAGAACTTGTCCAGCTTGCCTTCGATGATCTTCGCCACCGCCTGCGGCGGCTTGTTCTTGATCACGTCGGAATTGGCGACGATCTCGCGCTCCTTGGCCACGACCGCGGGGTCCACTTCCTCCTGCCGGACGGCAACCGGATTCGCGGCCGCGATTTGCAGGGTGATGTCGCGCACGAGCTGCTTGAAATCGTCGCTCGCCACGGTGGCTTCCTTGCCGGCGCCGACCTCAACCAGCACGCCCACCTTGGCGCCGGTGTGAATGTAAGCGGCGACCAGCCCGTTGCCGGCCACTTCGAACCGCTTGAAGCGCGCGACCCTGATGTTCTCGCGGATGCGGGCCACGGCGTCGGTGCGCAGGCTTTCGACATCCGCCGCCGGATTCTCGGCCAGCACCTTGGCCACCTGGTCGGCGAAGGCACGGAACATGTCGTTCTTCGCCACGAAATCGGACTCGCAGTTCACCTCCAGCAGCACGCCGGTGCGGGCGCCGGTCAGGACGCACGCCGCGATCGCGCCCTGGTTCGCCTCGCGGGTCGCCTTCCTGGCGGCCGTGGCGACGCCGCGTTTGCGCAGCAAATCCACCGCGGCGCCCAGGTCGCCGTTGGTTTCGATCAGCACCTTCTTGCAATCCATCATGCCCGCGTTGGTCATCTCGCGGAGTTTAACGACCTGACTTGCCGGAATTTCAGCCATAAAGTGTTTTGAATTTTGAAAGTTAAGCGATGAGGACAAGGAAACCGCCGGCGCACCACCCGTGCCACCGGCGCGACTTCCGTATGAATCAGCCCTGGGTCGCCAGGACCGCCGGGGCGTCGGCGACTGGCGTCGCGGGTGTTGCGGCAGGCCCGGACGCGGGCACAGGGGCCGGCGGCGCCGGCTTTTCTTCCTCGGTCTTGCGGCGGGCATACTTCGCCTCGTATTCCGCGCGGGCCTGCGTGATGGTCTGCGTGATCACCGCCAGAATCAGCCGCACCGAGCGGATGGCGTCGTCGTTGCCGGCGATGGGAAAATCGGTGAGGTCGGGATCGCAGTTCGTGTCCACGATCGCCACGACGGGAATCTTCAGGCGGCGGGCTTCGGCTACGGCATTGTGCTCGCGCTTGATGTCCACGACGAACATGGCGGCCGGCTGTTTTTCCATGCTGCGGATGCCGTCGAGGTTTTTGACCAGCCGGGCCAGTTCACGGCGGATGGCGGACTGCTCCTGCTTGACGTATTGGTTGATCGAACCGTCCGTCTCCATCTTCTCGATTTCCCGCATGCGTCCCATCGAACGCTTGAGGGTCTTCATGTTCGTCAACGTGCCGCCGAGCCAGCGCTCGGTGACGAACGGCTGGCCGCACGCCTTGGCGGCTTCCTTGACGGCCTCCTGCGCCTGCTTCTTGGTGCCGACGAACAGCACCTGCCCGCCCTTGCCCACGGTCTGGGCCAGAAAACCACACGCCGCTTCGAGCTGGCCGAGGGTCTTGCTGAGGTCAATGATGTGAATGCCGTTGCGGGCGTCGAAGATGAACTGCTTCATCTTCGGGTGCCACCGCCGGGTTTGATGTCCGAAATGAACGCCCGCTTCGAGGAGTTCCTTGATGCCAATGCTGATCACGCGTTTGTTTCCCTTTGGTTGTCAGCCTGCCGGTGGGTCCGTCAAGCCATCCCGCGGGACACGGGATTGATTCTGATGTTGTTAATGGCCCGCCGTGCCGAACCCGGCGCGGACTTGTGGCCGTTGCCTTCCCACCGCCGGCCGGAATCGCCCGGCCAGCCAGCGAAAAGAGGAGTCAGCCTAACAGACCGGCGACCGTGCGCAACAGCTAATTTTCCCGGTGTCAGCTCGCGGGCTTGAGCAGTTCCTCGGCGATTTGCACGGCGTTTAACGCGGCGCCCTTCAGGAGCTGGTCGCCACTGACCCAGAAGCACAGGCCGTTGTCCAGCGCGCAGTCCAACCGCAGCCGGCCCACTTCGCAGTTGTCCTTGCCGGAGGTAAACAGCGGCATCGGGTATTTCTGGTTCGCCGGATCGTCCACCACGTCGAGACCGGGCGCCTGCCGGAGCACGGCGCGCGCGGCCTCGACCGTCACGGGCTTCTCAAACTCCGCGCTGACGGCCACTGAGTGGGCGCGGTACACCGGCACCCGCACGCAGGTTACGCTGGCCCGGAACGTCGGGTGGTGCATGATCTTGCGCCCTTCGTTCTGCATCTTCATTTCCTCCTTCGTGTAACCGCTCGGCAGGAACACATCCACCTGCGGCAGCACGTTGAAGGCAATCTGGTGCGGGTAAACCTCCCGCGTCACCGGTTGGCCGCGGACGATCTGGTCCACCTGCCGCTCCAATTCCGCAATCGCCTTCGCCCCGGTGCCGGACACGGCCTGGTAGCTGGAGGCGAAAATCCGCCGGCAGCCGAACGCCCGGTGCAGCGGGTAAAGCGCCATGAGCGTCACCGCCGTGGTGCAATTCGGGTTCGCGATGATGCCTTGATGCCGCCGCACGTCCGCGGGATTGATCTCCGGGATCACCAGTGGCACGGCGTCGTCCATGCGGAACGCGCTGGAATTGTCCACCACCACACAACCGCCTCGCGCGGCGATCGGGGCGAATTCCTTGGAAATGCTGCCGCCGGCGCTGAACAGCGCGAGGTCAATGCCCCGGAACGAATCCTGCGTCAGCTCGGCCACGGGGATATCTTCGCCGCGGAACGCGAGCGGTTTGCCCGCCGAACGCGCGGACGCAAGCAACGTCAACCGGCTCACCGGAAAATTGCGCTTTTCCAGCGTCCGGATCATCTCGATGCCGACGGCGCCCGTCGCACCGACCACAGCCACATGCGGATTACGGTTCATTGAAACGCGGACTATACCGGACGCGGAAACCCTGTCAAACGGCGCGCAAACGCCAGTAGAAACGCGCCCTCACGAGAACCCGGCAATGGTCTCGCTGGATTGCCCTCAGAGGTGATGTGAGTAACTGGGTTGCCGGTGATCGTCGCCCATTCACGGCACGCGGAATCTTCCTCCACCGCAAGTCGCTGGCAACCCATTCTTCGTCCCAAGCTTCGTTGCTGGCAGCCGCCAAAACGCGGCCGACCCGACGTTGGCCACCCGCACGGTTTATCACCGTTTGCGGCATTTTTAGGGGTAGCGTCCCGCCAACCATGCCTTTGTGGTGTCGCGGTCGGCGGTCGGCGTGTCCATCGCCCGGCCGGCAGCGTTGCCGTCACCCAATTCGTGACGTTGCCCGGCGGGGGACGTGCCTTATGAAAAACTCGCCGGCGGCGGCGCGGCGGCTTACCGTCGCGGCCCGTGAACTGTTTTGTCACCGGCGGCTCCGGCTTCATCGGGGCCAATTTGATCCGCGAACTCGTCCAGCGCGGGCATCGGGTCAAGGCGCTGTTGCGGCCGGGCGCGGACCGGCGCGGTTTGGCGGACACGGAGTTTGAGCCGGTCACCGGCGATTTGTCCGACACGGCCGCGCTGCGGACCGCGTTGCGCGGCTGCGACTGGTGTTTCCACGTCGCCGCGAGCTACCACCTCTGGCTGCGCGACTACCGGCCGATGTTCGCCGCGAACGTGGACGGCACGCGTCACGTGCTCGAAGCCGCCGTCGAGGCCGGTTGCCGGCGCATCGTTTACACCAGCACCGTCGGCACGCTCCGTCCGCCACGCGGCGCGGCCGGGCAGGTCGTCCCCGCCGACGAAACCGCGCTGGCCACGCTGGCGGAAATGAGCAACGACTACAAACGCTCGAAATGGCTCGCCGAGGAGATCGCCCGCGAACTCGCCGCCAAGGGTGCGCCGATCGTCATCGTGAATCCCACCGCGCCCGTCGGCCCGCGCGACGTGAAGCCCACGCCCACCGGCCAGGTGATCGTGGATTTTCTGAACCGCCAGATGCCCGCCTACCTCGACACCGGCTTGAACTGGGTTCACGTCCGCGACGTGGCGCTCGGCCACCTGCTCGCCGCGGAAAAAGGCCGGGCCGGTGAGCGTTACGTGCTGGGCCACGCCGAAGGCAACTGGACGATGAAGCAAATGCTGGACGTGCTGGGCGAACTGACCGGCCTGCCAGCGCCGCGTTTTCAAATTCCCTACGCCGTCGCCCTCGCCGCCGCGCACGCGAACGAAGCGGTGTCGCGCCTCACCGGCAAACCGCCGCGGGCGCCGGTCGCGGGCGTGCGCATGGCCCGCTACAAAATGTTCTTCAACCCGGCCAAGGCGGTCCGCGAGCTCGGCCTGCCGCAGACGCCGCCCCGGCAGGCATTGGCCGACGCGGTCGAATGGTTTCGTGCGAATGGCTACGTGAAGCTGGCGCGGTGATTTACTTCGCGTCGCCGAACTGTTCGCGGATCAGGCCGAAGAATGTGTAAGGGTCCACGACCTCGACCGCGGCTTCGGGATGTTGCTCGCGCAGGCGGCGCGAAACCTCGGCATACCAGGCGGGCGATTTCAAAATGCTCCGTGCCCACAGGAAGGCCGTTTGCCCGCGCGCTTTGGCGGCGCGGTCGGCAATAACGTTCGCGGCCTGCTCCGCCGAATCCGGCAGGTCCATTTCCGGGCAGGTCGGCACGCCGGCGTGCAGCGCGGGACCTTTTTCAAAGTGCGTGCCGAGGCCGCCCGGGCTGAATGTGCGATACGCGGCGAATTCGGTTTCCGTTGAAGGCCCGCTCGCGCCGTCGAGCATGAAGCCGGTGATCGTCATGCCCCAGCGCGTGAAGTCGCGGCGACAGTGCGCGGTCCACGCGGCCAGCCCGCTGGGCAACCCGGAATCCGGCCGGACCGTCAGCCCGCGCGGGTTCAGGTAGCCCGCGCCCGAGTCGCCGGCGATGAAGAAGTCGTTCGTCGTCGCGTGGCGATACGCGTAGGCCTGCGCCTGCGGCGCGCGGGCGGCGAGATTCGGATCGAACGCCCAGCCCAGCGGCACCGCGCCGCGCGCCGGATCGCGGAAGAACGCCGGCACCGCCTTGTAAAGCCATGACGGCGCGTCGTAATCGCCGACGTAGTGGCCGACGAACAATTTCTTCGCCACGCGACCGTCGCTCGTCAGCAAACCGCGCGCCCGCCACGACGCGGCCGTGGGTTTCGGGTTCGGCTGCGGGTAACGCGCCTTCAGCGGGTAATGCTGGAAGAACGACGCGTTCGCCATCGCGCCGAGGCCGGCGGCGTCCGCTTCCTTGTAGGCGTTGAACTGCGAGATCAGCCGCGTGAACTCCCATTCGGTCGGCACGCCCTCGTGTTTTCCGGCGTGGCCGGCGGTCGTGTATTTGAAGGGCCACGGCGGGAAGCCGCCGATTTTCGTGATGCCGCCGCCCGCGCGATCATAAAGCGCGCGGAGCACGTCCAGCAGGCAGCGTTTGTCCGCGCCCGGCGGCTGTGCCGGGTCGTCCACCGGCGGCTCATCGCCCCACGGCGAGAGGTCGAAAAAGAACGCGCGGTGGGCGATGAACCAGTCGTGGTTCGAGAGCGTGTGCATATCCGGCGCGGCGTTGCGCGGGCGTTGCAGCCAATAGGCGTCGAGGTAATACGCGGCCACGCCGGGCGCGCAGCGGCCGGACTTCAACCACCGCGCCATCGCCCAGCGATACGCGTCCACCTTCGCGCTGCCGCTGGAAGGCGCGTTCAAATCCGGCACCGTGCCGTGACCGGTGAATTTTGCCGTGCCATCCGGGTTCACCAGCCAGAGTTTCACCGGCAGGTGCAGTTGCCGCGTGAGCAGCGTGAAAAGCGAATTTGTCGCCAGATCGAACCGCACCGGCAGCAACCGCTCCACGCCCGCCGCCGTGGACGCGAGGTCCGAGGTCGCCGGCACGTCTTGGTCATAAACGACCACGCCGGCAAACGCGTCGCGGAAGGTCGTCACGGCCTCCGCCACGTCGGCCAACGGGCGCACCTGTGCGTCTTTCAACCAACCGTCCTCGCCGCGGAACCAGTCGAACCAGAACTGGTCGGTGTCCGTGCCGAACTCGGCGCAGTAAAACAGGTAGAAGCGCGGCGCGGCGCGGTTCGCCAACCCCTGCAGCGCGGACAGGACGTGCAGCGTGTCCCAGACGCGACGCACGTTGGCGGGCTGGCTGAGGTCCAGCTTTTGCAGCGGCCGGGCGTCGAAGGTGAAGACGACTTTCGGCGCCGGCGCGGCGAAGGTCCGGGCCAGCGCGAGCAACAAAAAGACCGTTGGAAGCAACAATTTCATGCGTTGAATCGGCTGCAATCAGTGCGCGGCGGCCTTGGCCTGGACGCGCCTGGCGAAGTTCTCAATGCGCACCACACGCCGCTGGTGCAGCCCGCGGGCGATCAATTCGCGATCATCGCGCGCCTCAACCTGGAATCCCACGGCCGGGCCGTCCACGCGCACGACCCGCGCCGTGCAGTGGACGCGCAGGCCGGCCGGCGTGGGCGCGAGGTGCTGGACCTCGATCTCGGTGCCGAGGGAAATTTCGCCCGGTTCGAGGAGCGGCTCCAGGACGGCGATCGCGGCGTGTTCGAGAAACCAGACCAGCGACGGCGTGCTGAGCACCGGCGGCAGGCCGGGTTGATGGAAATCAATCAATTGCCCGGCCTCGACGGTGAAGCTGAGTTCGCCCGTGGCGCCGACTTTGACTTGGGCTTTCATGCGGCGAGTCTGCCGTTTTTTGGCGGCGTGCGCAACCCGTCTCGCAATGCGCCTGACCTTGCCGAATCATTTTCCGCGTTTTGACCAAATCTGGACCCGTCACCAGTCGCGCAGCTCTAACAACTTCGGCGCTTCCGGTTCGCTTTCACCCGCCTTTTCCGGCGTCAGGAGGACGGCCAGCCGCAGGTCGGTGACGTTCGGAAGATGGATCGCCAGTTTCTTGATGTTCGCGTTCGCCGCCTGTTTTTCCGGATGGGGCGAGGAAGGCAGCGGTTGCGCGGCCATGACGGTGAACCGCGCGTTGGCCGGCGCGAGCAGGCGGGCGACGAGCGTGCGGTCCTTTTGGGTCAGCGTCGCGGTCGTGCCGTCGTCGCTCAGCGAGATTTCCGCCGGGGTGTGGAAAAACCACCACACGTCCGCCGGTTTCTGAGCCGTGATTTCGTCCTGCACCAGCACCTGCCGGCGGTTGAGCAACGCGACGCCGCGTTCGGCGCGCTGCACCGAGTTCGCGTAGGCCGCCGTGAGGTCGGTGATGGCGAAGGCGTGGTCCGGATTGCGGGAGTCGTAGCGCTCAATCTTCGCGGCCGCCTTCGGGTTTTGATCCGGATCGGCGTCGGGATTGATGACGAGGGTATTGTGGCCTTCGGCGCGGAGACGGTAGTAGGTCCAGCGCTCGCGGCCAAAGTAGCCGGGCAGGTTGTAGTCGTCGGCGCCAAGGTCCACGGCCCAGCGCACGCCCAGCGCGTCGAGCACGAACGTGCCGAGGTCAAGATGGCTGTGGTTCGCCTGGTTGTCGCCGCCCTTGAACGCGACGAACAGCGCGTTCGGATCGTTCCACCCGCTGCGCAGCGTCGCGACGTTCACGCCGCGGAAGCATTGATCAGGGTGCAGCGACCTGCCGTTCGTGTTGACCAAATCCGGATCGAACCAAAGCAGGTCCAGCGGTTGCGGCCGGGCAAGCGCGAGTTCGTACCGGGCGAAACCGGGGAAGTGGAACCGGTGCGCCAGCCAGAACATCTGCGGCGCACGGATGGGCGCGTCGCCGCCGTCGGCGTAATTGAACGTGCGGCGCGTCGGGCCGGTGAGGAACAGCGGAAACTGGCCGGTGCGGTTGAAGCCGGGCAGGGCCGACAATCCGAAGTCCGTGCCCAGCGCAGTCTGAAGCGCGGCGAGAAAGATGACGTTGTATTCCGTGGCGTAGTTCCAATAACCCGGTCCTTCCGGCCAACCGCCGTCCGGTGCGAATTGGCGCATCGGGAGTTGAATCGAGCCCAGCGCGTCGTGGAGGAATTCGCCGCACAGCGCCGGTTCCACGTCGGCCAGCGCGAGCGCGCCCAGGCCGAGGCCGCCGTTACAGACCTGATTCCAGTTGTGCTTGGCCGTGATCCACCAGCCGTAGGACGGATGGCCGCGGTAACTCTCGACGCCCGGCCGCAGACCCTTTTCCACCATCGCCCGGCGCAAGGTGGCGCGCTGGTCGTCGGTCCACACGTCGTAAAGCCAGTCGTAGCCGATGGCAAAAGCGTGCGTCATCTCGGCGGTGTCGAGGAAGTGGCGCGGGTTCCAATCCTTGAAATTCGCGGCCGCTCCCAATTCGTGCCAGGCGCGGTCGGCGTAACGGCGGTCGCCGTCCAAGCGATAAAGCAGCGCCAGCGTGTAAACGCGGTCGAGCACGCGGCGGCTGGTGGCAAGCAGCCGCAGACCGTCGGGAATTTCATATTTGGACGGCGGCTCGCGGAGGATGCGGTCGGCGCGGGCAACGAGTTTGGCGTGCCATTGCTGGAGCGTGGTGTCGTCGCGGAGGCGTTGTTTCAATTGCGCGAAATCGTCCGCCGTCGCCAGCAGCCGTGGGTGCCCCGGCCGGAGTTTGGCCAGGATCGCGTCAGCCGGCGGGATGGGAATTTCCGTCGCCGGTCCGGCCGCCAGGGCCGGCAGCGTCGCGAGGGAAAGGATGGTCACAGCGGACACCAGCCACGGGAACAATGGAATCTTCACGAGCGGAATGACGCTGCCGGCGCGGCCGCTCTTCAACCAAAATCCGCGTCGCGCGGGACCGGCTACACGATGACGAACGTCCGGTGTTCGGTGCCGCGCAGCCAGCCGACGTCCTGCAGCACCACATGGCCAACCGGTGATTCCACCGTGATGCGGTGCGTGCCGTGAAACGCGCGCAGCGTGAACTCGCCGTCGGCGTTCGTGTGGCCGGAGGTGTTCGTCCACCACTCGCCCCGGACCAGCTCCCGCAGCCGGTCGTAGGCCGGTTTAGGCGACATGTCGGCGCGCACCAGGCCCGCCGGCGCGCCCATCCAGGCGTGATAATCCGAGAAATCCCACCAAGTAACCGCGTCCACGGCCGGGTGCCCGAAGAGCATCGTGTAAAACTTCGGCACGTAATCGGCCTGCCGCGCCTCGCCCTCGGCGCTGGTCGGCTGCCATTTCTTTTCGCCGCTCCGTTGCAACGTGCTGACGACGGTGGTTTCGGTGAAATGGATCGGCCGGCCGAGCCGGGCATAGGTGTCGCAAACGTCCCAGAGCTTCGCCAACGGCCAGGTGCCCGCATGCATGTGGCTCTGGATGCCGACGGCGTCGAACATCAGCCGGCGGTTTTCGCGGAGCGCGTCGAGAATGCGGTAGTAAGGCGGGTCCGCGCGGTAGTCGTTGACAAGCAGCGTGGCGTCCGGCGCGGCGGCGCGGGCGACCTGCAAATGCTCCTTCACGTAAGGCACGGGGCCGAGCGACTGCGCCCACTCGCCCAGGCGCGTGCCAAAGCGCCCCAGCGCGGTCGGCTCGTTCACCACGTCCCAGAAGTTGATCCGGCCCTTGAACCGCGCGATGCAGTCGTGAACGCGGCCGTGCGAAAGCGCGCGGATTTCCGCGAAATCCCGCGGCAGCCATTTCGGGTCGGCGAAATCCCAGACCAGCGGGTGGCCCTTGCAGACGATGCCGTGCGGGCTGGTCCAGGCAAGCACCTTGTCCGTGTAATCGTAGAGCGGCTGGCCGCGTTCCGGTTCATACGCCGGCCAGTAGAAGCCGAGTGTGGCGTAGTTCATCAGCCCGGCAAAACGCTGGCGGTAGTTGTCCTCCTGATCCGCCGTCGGCAGGGCCTCGAAGTTGAAGAAGTTGCAGCCGAACAAAAACTGGTGGCGCAACTGCTCCACGCGCACCGTGGCGCCGGGCACCGGCCGGCCGCGCCCATCGCGCACCGCCACGACGGCGGCCGCCTGGCGGTGCTGCGCGATGCGCTCCCGTGCCCGCGCCAGCAGGTCGTCGTCGCCGAAGGCGTCCTCGGCGTGGGGCACCACGGCGGGCGCGCCGAGCCACAGCGCGGCGCCCGCCGTGCGGCGGAGAAATGTGCGGCGGTTCATGTCCATCAGGCACAGTCAGCGACTCCGGCCCGCCGGCCCTTCCGGC
The DNA here is from genome assembly GCA_021780105.1 of bacterium. Lineage (GTDB taxonomy): Bacteria > Verrucomicrobiota > Verrucomicrobiia > Limisphaerales > J093 > JAJXZJ01. The sequence continues at coordinate 89,060 of JAJXZJ010000035.1, read as the reverse complement.
GCTGTCCGCGAGTCAAACGGCAAAGCAATGATGAGAATTAAGCGGCCCGATGTCACGCCACGTTTTGTTGCCGCCGCGTTTTTCCTTCCGTGACCCGCGGTTTGCCGGTTGAATCCGTGGCATGGCGCGTGACTATGTGCTGCAACCCTTCCGGGCGCCGGTCGAGTTGCGGCTGGACTACGCCCGCGAACTGAACCCGCAGCAGCTCGCGGCGGTCACCGCGCTGCCCGGCCCGGCGCTCGTCCTCGCCGGGGCCGGCGCGGGCAAGACCCGCACGCTCACCTACCGCGTCGCCTGGCTCGTCGAGCAGGGCATCCCGCCGGAGAACATCCTGCTGCTCACCTTCACGAACAAGGCGGCAAAGGAGATGATGGGGCGCGTGGCCGCCCTGCTGGGCCAGCAGCTCGACGCCCTCTGGGGCGGCACGTTCCACGGCGTCGGCCACCGCATTCTCCGCCGGCACGCCGAGCTGCTCGGCTACGGGCGCGATTTCACCATCCTCGACCGCGACGACGCCGAGGACCTGCTCCACACCTGCCTGGGCGAGGCGGACATTGATGTGAAGGTGACGCGGTTTCCGAAGGCGGACGCGCTGCTGGAGATTTTTTCGCTCGCGGCGAACACCGTCCGCACCGTGCCGCAAATCTTGGAGCGGCAGTTCCAACATTTTCTCGAACTGACCCCGGCGCTCGAGGATCTCCAGCGGCGCTACGCCGAACGCAAGCGCGCGGACGGCGTGATGGATTTCGACGACCTGCTGGTGCTCTGGCTCCGGCTGCTGCGCGAACAGGCCGAGGTGCGCGAGCATTACCAGCGGCGGTTCCAGTTCGTTCTCGTGGACGAATACCAGGACACGAACCAGCTCCAGTGCGACCTCATTGACCTGCTGGCCGCGCGGCACCACAACGTCATGGCCGTGGGCGACGACTCGCAGAGCATCTACTCGTGGCGCGGCGCGAATTTCCTGAACATCCTGCGCTTCGCCGACCGCCATCCCGGCGCGAAGGTTTACAAGATCGAAACCAACTACCGCAGCACGCCGGAAATCCTCACGCTGGCCAACGCCGCCATCGCGCCGAACGTGAACCAGCATCCGAAGGAACTCGTCGCCGTGCGCCAGCCCGGCCCCAAGCCGGTGCTCGTCGTCTGCCCGGACGCCGGCGCGCAGGCGGCGTTCGTGGCGCAGCGGGCGCTGGAATTGCGCGAGGAAGGCGCCAGCCTGAACGACATGGCGGTGCTTTACCGCGCGCATTTTCACGCGCTGGAACTCCAGCTCGAACTGACGCGGCGGAACATCCCGTTCAGCATCACCAGCGGCATCCGTTTCTTCGAGCAGGCGCACATCAAGGACGTCGCCGCCTACCTCCGGCTCGTCGCCAACCCGCGCGACGAACTCGCCTTCAAACGCCTCGCGCGGATGCTGCCGGGCGTCGGCCCGAAGGCGGCGGACAAGTTGTGGCGGCGCTTTCGCGAAACGCTGGAGAAAAACGAACCGGCCGTCGAAAACGCATCCACTGCCAGCCCGCCGCCGTTGGCCAGCGCGCTCCAAACGATCGCCGACGTCGTGCCACGCAAGTCCGCCGTCGCGTGGGCGCAGTTCACCGCCACCATGGCACAGTTGGAGGCGGCCGACACCCGCGGCAACGCGGCCAAAATGATCACGCTGATCGTCGAGGCGGTTTACGAGGACTACCTCAAGCAAACCTTCGCAAACTACCAGGCGCGACGGGACGACGTGGAGCAACTGGCCAGCTTCGCCCAGCAGTTTACCGGCCTCGAGGATTTCCTCGCCCAGCTTGCGCTGCTCACCAACGTCGAAGCGGAAGCGGAGAACAAAGCGGCCAACAACGACGAGCGGCTCAAACTCTCGACGATTCACCAGGCCAAGGGGCTGGAATTCGGCGTGGTGTTCGTGATCATGCTCTGCGACGGGCTGTTCCCGTCGGCGCGGTCGGTCGCGTCACCGGAAGGCGAGGAGGAGGAACGGCGGCTGTTCTACGTCGCCATCACGCGGGCGAAGAACGAGCTGTTCCTGTGCTTTCCGCTCATCCGCACCACCGGCGCGACCGGCGGCGACGTGTTCCAGCAGCCCTCGCGCTTCCTCAAGGAACTGCCGCGGGAACTGGTCGAGGAATGGAACCTGCAAACCTTTGGTGGAATGCGGTGAACCGGCCGACGCGGAACAGCGGGCAAATCGGGCGTGCCCAGGCAACCGCGGGCGCTGGACGCCACGGCACGGCCGAAGCCCGGCGGCAGCCGCGAATTTCGCCGGCGACCGCGCCGCGCACCGGCCTGGCCCGCGCGCTGTCCAAGCTCGGTTTTTGCTCGCGCAGCCAGGCGCGGGAGCTTGTGGCCACCGGGCGCGTGCGCCTCAACGGCGGCGTCGTGCGCGATCCGGAGCGGCCCGTGGTGCTGGGTCGTGACCATGTGGATGTGGACGGCCAGCCGGTGCGGACGGCGGCGAAGGTTTACCTCATGTTGAACAAGCCACGCGGGCTGGTGACGACCGCCGCGGATGAACGCGGCCGCGCCACGGTGTTTTGCTGTTTCGCCGGCGCGGATTTGCCGTTTGTGGCGCCGGCGGGCCGGCTGGACCAGGCCAGCGAAGGACTGCTGTTGTTCACCAACGACACCGCCTGGGCCGCGGGCATCACCGATCCGGCCCGCCATCAGGACAAGGTTTATCACGTCCAGGTGGACCGCGTGGCGGACGAAGCGCTGTGCCGGGCGCTGACGACGGGTGTGACCGTGGAAGGGGACCAACTGGCGGCCCGGTGGGCGACGGTGCTCCGCCACGGGACGCGCACCAGTTGGCTGGAAATCGTGCTGGACGAGGGACGGAACCGGCACATTCGGCGGCTGCTGGGCGCGCTGGAGGTGAACGTGCTCCGGCTGGTGCGCGTGGCGATCGGGCCGCTGCCGCTCGGCACGCTGGCGAAGGGCGCGTTCCGGCACCTGACCGCCGGGGAGGTTCGCGCGCTGGCCGGGCTGGCGCGGTGACGCGCGCGCCGCCGGCTGCCGCCGGTTAACCTTTTTCGCTGAACAGCGCGGTGGCGAACTGGCCGGCGTCGAACGGCTGGAGGTCGTCCGGCTGTTCGCCGACGCCGATGAACTTGATCGGCAGGCCGAGTTCCTTCTGGATGGCGACGACCATGCCGGCCTTGCTGGTGCCGTCGAGCTTGGTCACGACCAGGCCGGTGAGGGTGACCGCCTTGTGAAATTCGCGGGCCTGGTTGATCGCGTTCATGCCGGTGGTGGCGTCGAGGACGAGCAACACCTCGTGCGGGGCGCCGGGGAGTTTCTTGCCCATGACGCGATGCACCTTTTGCAGCTCCTTCATCAAATTGCTCTTGGTGTGCAGGCGGCCGGCGGTGTCCACGAACAAAAACTGCGCGCCGCGGGAGTGCGCGGCGGTGATGGCGTCGTGGGCGACGGCGGCGGGGTCGGCATGGTAGGCGCCGGCGACCACCGGCACGCCGAGCCGCTCGCCCCAGAGCTGGAGCTGTTCGATGGCGGCGGCGCGGAAGGTGTCGCACGCCGCGAGGACGGCGGTTTCGCCACGGTCCTGAATGAGGTGCGCCAGCTTCGCGCAGGTGGTGGTCTTGCCGGTGCCGTTGACGCCGACGACGGAGACGACCGTCACGCCGTTCGCGGCGCGTTTGAGCGCGGGTTCGTTGGCCGCAAGGCTCCGGGCGACCTCGGCCTCCGCGATGGCAAAGACGTCCGGGCCGGCGCCGCCCTGCGTTTCGTAGGCGTGTTTCACGGCGGCGACGATCTGCGTCGTCATGGCGAAGCCGAGGTCGGCGCCGATCAGCGCGGCTTCAAGCTCCGCGAGCGTGGTGCCGGTCAGCCGGGGCGAGCCGGTGACGATGCGCTTGATTTCATGAACGAGCTTGCTGTGGGTCTTTTGCAGACCCGCCTTGAGTTTTTGAAAGAGGCCCATGTGAGCGATTGCAAAAAATGAACGCGGCCGGCGGCCTCAGCCTGTGCTCCGCGCTGGCGGTGCGGCGGCCTTGAGCCGGGCAAAGTAATCGTAGGGCAGTTTCACGGTGCCGATGAGCGGTTTGCCCTTGCTCAACCCGTGGCAGTCGGAGCCGCCGGTCACGAGCAGCCGGTGCGCGTCGGCCAGGAGCAGATAATATTCGGTGGTGGCGGTCGAGTGTTTGGCGTGGAAGCATTCCAAGCCGTCCAGCCCGGCCTCGACCAGCGGAGGAATCAGGTGGTCAATGTGGTTGATGCCCGGATGCGCCATGACGGCCAGCCCGCCCGCCTCGTGGACGAGCGTGACGGCGTCGGCGGCCGGCAACTTGAATTTCGGCACCCAGGCTGGCCGGTGTTTCTTGAGAAAACGGTCAAAGGCCTCGTCCAGGCAACTGACAAAACCGGCCTGCACCAGGGCGCGGGCCACATGCGGCCGGCCGGGCGCGTGGCAATTGGCCAGCGCGAACACGGCGTCCGCCTGGAGCGGGATTTGCAACTGGTTCAGGCGCGCGACCATTTCGCGGATGCGGTTCTGCCGGACCACCTGGAACCGCGCCAGTTCGCGGACGAGCCGCGGATGGTGGCGGTCGAGGAAGTAGCCGAGCAGGTGCAGTTCGTAGCCGTCGAGTTCGGCGGTCAGTTCCACGCCGGGGACAAATTCCAGCCCGTTCTGGGCGCAGGCCGAGGCCATCCAGTCGCAGCCCTCCATCGAATCGTGGTCGGTGATGGCCACGGCGGCCAGCCCGAGCCGGCGGGCGTGACCGGCCAGTTCGTCCGGCGTGTAGGTGCCGTCCGAGAAAAGCGTGTGGAGGTGGAGGTCGGCGAACATACGCTCACGGGGACGGCCGGGCCGGCGGAGCGGGTGGAAGTTGGCGGGCGGGCCGGCTCATTTCACGATCCGGGCGGGCCGCATCAACTGGCCGCGGATCTTGTCGAGGATGCCGTTGACGAACTTGCCGCTCTCCTCGGTGGAGAATTTTTTCGCGATGTCCACCGCCTCGTTGATGCTGACGACCGGCGGGATGTCCTCGCGGAAACGCATTTCGAAGATGGCGAGGCGGAGGATGTTGCGGTCCACCACGGCCATGCGGTGGAGATCCCAGTTCTTGGCGTGCAGCACAATTTCCGCGTCCAGCTCGGCACGGTGCTCGTAGGTGCCCAGGATCAGCGGATCGGCGAACACGCGGACGGCGGTTTCGGCGGCGGTGGGCGGGGGCAGCGTCAGCGGCTGGCCATACGTGGCCCCGCCCTTGTCCTCCGCCAGCGCCGCGGCGCGCTGCGACTCCCAAAAACGGTCCAGCGCCGCCGGCAGATCGTCCGGCGGGTTCAGGTCAGCTTGAAACAAGAATTGCACCGCGCGTTCGCGGGCTTCACGCCGTGTGCCCATGTCAGGAGAATGAGGAAGCGCCGCCGGGCGGCAAAGCAAAATTATCCGAAAAGAAAACGTGGTTCATCGCGCGTCACCGTGATCAGTAGCGCGGCACGGCCGGATCAATTTCCGCCGACCACGCCGCGATGCCGCCGCGCACGCTTTTCACATGGCGGAAGCCGCGCGCCTTGAGGAAGGCCGTCGCGTGGCGCGACCGCACGCCGGCGTGGCACAGCAAATAATAGGTTTGCCGCGGATCCAGCTCGGCGCAGCGCGCCGCCAGCTCGCTCAGCGGCAGCAAGGGCACGCCCTCCAGCCGGGCAATTCGCGCCTCGAACGGCTCGCGAATGTCGAGGACGCGCACGCCCGCGCCGGGATCCGCCAGGACCCGCCGCAACTCCTGCACGGTGATTTCGTCGGTTTCCGCGTCCGCCGGCGGCGGGCCGCTGCTTCCGTGGCAAAACGGATCGTAGTCCATCAATTTCCTTATGCTGGGATTGGTGCCGCACACCGGGCAGGCCGGGTCGCGCCGCACTTTGATTTCGCGGAACTGCATCGCCAGCGCGTCGAACACCAGCAACCGCCCCAGCAGCGGCCGGCCGGCGCCGAGGATGAGCTTCATCGCCTCCGTGGCCTGCAGGCAGCCGATCACGCCCGGCAGCACGCCCAGCACGCCGCCCTCGGCGCAGTTCGGCGCGGCGCCCGGCGGCGGCGGTTCGGGGAACAGGCAGCGGTAACACGGCCCGCCCAGGTGCGGCGCGAAGACGCTCGCCTGGCCCTCGAACCGGAAAATGGAGCCGTAAAAATAGGGCTTCTTCAACCACACGCAGGCGTCGTTGGTCAGGTAGCGGGTCGGGAAATTGTCCGCGCCGTCCACCACGAGGTCGTAGGCGCCGATGATTTCGGCGGCGTTCGCCGCGGCGAGCCGCACCGGGTGCAGACGGATTGCCACGTCCGGGTTCAGCCGGCGCAACGTGTCGCGGGCCGACTCGGTTTTCGGCCGGCCGACATCCGGCGTGCCGTGCAGGAGCTGCCGCTGGAGATTGGAGAAATCCACGGTGTCAAAATCCACCAGCCCCAGCGTGCCGACGCCCGCCGCGGCCAGATACATGGCCGCGGGCGAACCCAGCCCGCCGGCGCCGACGCACAGGACGCGGCTGGCGCGGAGCTTTTCCTGGCCGGCCGCACCCACCTCCGGCAGGGCGAGGTGGCGCGCGTAACGGCACATTTCATCTTTGCTGAGCGGCATGGTTCGCCTACGTTTCGGGCAACGTAGTTTTGCTCATGGAGAAATCAAGCCGACACGTTGGTCCCGCGCGTCGGGAAGCCGGCGAGCCTCCCGCGCCGGCCGGTGCCCTGGACGTGGCTGCGGCGGTGCGGCGGATTCGCGCACGGACACGGCTCGCCCCGAAGCTGGCCATCGTCCTCGGCAGCGGCTTCCACGCCGTGCGACAGGAAATCCAAGCCGAATCAACGATTCCTTACCGCGAAATTCCGGGTTTCGTCCCGACGACGGTGGACGGCCACGCCGGGGAACTGGTTTTCGGCGAGCTGGCCGGCGTCGCAGTGGCGGTTTTGGCGGGCCGGGCGCATTATTACGAGGGCCATGCGCTGGCGGTGGTGACCTTCCCGATACGGGTGCTCGCGGCGCTGGGCCTCGAAACGGTGCTGTTGACCAACGCGGCGGGCGCCATCAACCCGCGTTTCCCGCCCGGCGATTTCATGGTGATCCGCGACCACCTCAACCTGATGGGCGCGAATCCGCTGCGGGGGCCGGCGGCCGGCGGGGAGCGGTTCGTGGATTTGTCCGCCGTTTACGACGCCGGGCTGCGGCGCGAGCTGCGGCGCGCGGCACGGCGGGCGGGCGTGCGCCTGCGCGTCGGCGTCTATGCGGCCGTGTCCGGCCCCAGCTATGAAACGCCGGCGGAAATCCGCGCCCTGGCGGGGCTGGGGGCGGATGCGGTGGGGATGAGCACCGTGCCGGAGGCCATCGTGGCGCGGCAATGCGCGTTGCGGGTGGCGGGATTGTCCTGCCTGGCCAATCCGGCCGCCGGGCGCGGGCGCGGGAGACTGTCGCACGGGGACGTGCTCGCGGCGGCGCGGCGGGCCGGGACGGCGGCGGGCCGGCTGCTGGCGGCATGGCTCCCGGCCACGGCGGCGGGCGAAAACAACGGCGGGAATGGATTGCATTAATAGGGTTGACTAACGCCGAAATTTGGGTTCATCTTTGCTCATGCAAATCGAGAGTCTGAAAGTCTTCTGTGATCTGACGGAAACGGAGAGTTTCACCAAGGCCGCTCAGATTAATCACATCACCCAGTCCGCCGTCAGCCAGCAGATCAGCTCGCTGGAGCGTCAATTCAAGTCGCTGCTCATCGAACGCAGCAAGAAAAAGTTCCGGCTCACGCGCGAGGGGCAGGTGCTTTACGACACCAGCAAGCAAATCGTGCAATCTTACGAGGAACTGCACACCCGGTTGCAGGAACTCAAGGACATCATCTCCGGCACCATCCGGCTCGCGACGATCTACAGCATCGGGTTGCATGACCTGCCGCCCTACATCAAGCGCTACCTCAAAAGCTACCCGACGGTGAACATCCACGTCGAATACCGCCGGTCCAACCAGGTTTACGAGGACGTGCTTGGCAACGTCGTGGACCTGGGCCTGGTGGCCTATCCGGCGCGGGATTCCAAACTGGAGCTGGTGCCGCTCAAGAAGGAGCCGATGGTGCTGATCTGCCATCCGCAGCACCCGCTGGCGCGTCACAAGACGGTGAAGCTCAGCGCGCTGGCCGGCCAGAAATTCATCTCCTTCGAGCCGGACATCCCCACGCGGAAGGCGATTGACAAGGTTCTGCGCGAGCACGGCGTCTCCGTGAACTCCGTCATGGAGTTCGACAACGTCGAAACCGTGAAGCGCGCGGTGGAAATTGACGCCGGCATCGCCGTCGTCCCGCAATCCACCATCACGCAGGAGATCGCCAAGCAGACCCTGGCGGTGATCAACATCGAAGGCACCGATCTGTTCCGCCCCATCGCCCTGATTCACAAACGGAGCAAGGTCCTTTCCACGGCGATGAAGCAGTTCATCGCGCTGCTCAAGGAAGGCTGAGCAAGGATCGGACTTGACCGCCCGCCCGCGGCGCCGCTAAAGTTCAAACGTAATGATGCTGATCGTTTGCCCAAGCCGTCTGCTGGTCGTCGTCGTAGGAGGCGACGCCGCGGGGCTTTGTCGGGCGTAGGCAAATTTCGACAAATCACCCACGGCTGGCCGACGGTCGTGGGTTTTTTATTGCCTCCGCACCGGGCCGCCAACTTGCAACAGAAATGAGCACGATACATAAAAATGCACCGAAAGCCACCACCGCCCCGGCGGCCAGGACCGACCTGCTCGGCAGCGAGATTCTGGTGGCCGCCCTCGAGCGCGAGGGCGTGGAGGCCATCTTCGCCTACCCCGGCGGCGCGAGCCTCGAAATCCACCAGGCGCTGACCCGTTCGAAACCAATCCACGTCTATCTGCCCCGCCACGAGCAGGGCGGCGTGTTTGCCGCGGAGGGTTACGCCCGCGCCAGCGGCAAGGTGGGCGTGTGCATGGCCACCAGCGGGCCGGGCGCCACCAACCTCGTCACCGGCATCGCGGATGCCTACATGGACTCGGTCCCCATCGTGGCCATCACCGGCCAGGTGCCGCAGAGCATGATCGGCAAGGGCGCGTTCCAGGAAACTGACATTTACGGCATGACGCTGCCGGTGGTGAAGCACAGTTATCTGGTCACCGACGTGCATGACCTGCCGCGCATCGTGAAGGAGGCGTTTCACATCGCCGGGACCGGCCGGCCGGGGCCGGTGTTGATTGATGTGCCGAAGAATGTCCAGCAGTCGCGCGCGCAGCCGGTCTTCCCCGACACGGTCAACCTCCGCGGCTACCACCCGGAACCGCGCGCGGACGACGCCGCGCTGACGGAGATCCTCGACCTCATCGAGCGGGCGGAGCGGCCGGTGCTTTACGCCGGCGGCGGCATCATCTCCAGCAGCGCGGCCGGCGAACTGCGCCGGTTCGTCGAGGCCACGCAGATTCCGGTGGCCACCACGATCATGGGCTGCGGCGCGTTTCCGGAGACGCATCCGCTCTCGCTCAAATGGCTCGGCATGCATGGCGCCGCCTACGCGAACTGGGCCGTGGCCGGCGCGGATTTGCTGCTCGCCTTCGGCGTGCGGTTCGACGACCGCGTGACCGGCAAGGTGGACAAGTTTTGCGAGCACGGGACGATCGTCCACGTGGACATTGACGCCTCCGAGATCAACAAGAACCGCCGCGTGCATCTGCCCATCGTGAGCGACATCCACCACGCGTTGCGCCGGCTCAACGAACTGCTCGCCGGGCGGCCCGTGCAGAAGCGCTTCCACGGCTGGCACGCGCAGGTTGCCGAATGGAAGGCCAAGGCGCCGTTCAGCTACAAGGTCAACGCCGACACGCTCAAGTCCCAGCACATCCGCGACCTCATGGGCGGCGACGCCAGCCAGGTGATCCTGCCGCAGGAGGCCATCGCCGTGCTGCACGAGCTGACCGGCGGCGAGGCGGTCATCACCACCGGCGTGGGCCAGCACCAGATGTGGGCCGGCCAGTTCTACCAGTTCCGGCAGCCGCGGCAGTTCATCACCAGCGCCGGCCTCGGTTCGATGGGCTTTGGCTATCCGGCCGCGCTCGGCGCGAAGGTGGCCTGCCCGGACCGGCAGGTGATTGACATTGATGGCGACGGTTCGTTCCTGATGAACGTCCAGGAACTCGCCATGGCGCACATCGAGGGCATCGCCGCGAAGGCGGTCGTGTTGAACAACCAGCACCTCGGCATGGTCGTGCAGTGGGAAGACCGCTTCTACGAGGGCAACCGCGGGCAGACCTACCTCGGCGACATCGAGAACGCGCGGCAGATTTACCCGGATTTCGTGACCATCGCCAAGGGCTTCAACGTCCCCGCCGAGCGCGTCGTGTTCAAGCGCGACCTCCGTGCCGCCCTCCAGCGAATGCTCGATTCGTCCGAACCGTATCTGCTCGACATCATCACGCCCTACACCGAGCACGTCCTGCCGTTCATCCCGGCCGGGAAGACGGTCAAGGAAATGATCTGGGAGTAGGCGCCGGCGGCCAAAGCACCGGCGGGGCGCGGGACAAAAGCTTGTCGCCCCGCCGGCTTTTGTTACGTTGCGGCGGAATGAGATTCTGGACGATGGCAGCCCTCGCGCTCGCCGCGCTGCTGTCCGCACGGGCGGCAGAGCGGGTTTTTGACCTGAGCGAGGCGACGTTGAACGAGCCGCCGAAAGGCTTTCGCAGCGCGCTGGCCGGCGGCGGCAAGCCGGGCGACTGGCGGGTCATCCTCGACGACCTGCCCGCCGACTTCCAGCCGCTCACGCCGCAGGCGCCACAGGTCGCCCGGCACCGCGTCCTCGCCCAGATGTCCACCGATCCCACCGACGAGCGGTTTCCGCTGCTGATTTACGACGGCGAGGTTTTCAGCGACTTCACGCTGACGACGAAGTTCAAGACCGTCTCCGGCGCGGTGGAGCAGATGGCCGGCATCGCGTTCCGGCTGCAGGACGAGAAAAATTTCTACGTCGTGCGTGCCAGCTCGCTGGGCAACACGTTCCGCTTCTACCGCGTCGTCAACGGCGTCCGCGACGATCCCATCGGCCCGGAAATGCCGATTTCCAAGGGCGTCTGGCACGAACTGACCATCGAGTGCAAGGGCAACCACATCCGCATTCATTTCGACGGCAAGGAACCGATCCCCGAGCTGACGGACAGCACGTATCCCACGGGCAAGATCGCCTTCTGGACCAAGTCGGATTCCGTAAGCTACTTCGCCGACACCCGCATCAACTTCACGCCGCGCGAGACGCTGGCCGCGCAGCTTGTGCGCGAGACGTTGCAGCGCTATCCGCGGTTGCTCGGGCTGAAACTTTTCGCCGGCACAACCGCAAAACCGGAGTTGCGCCTCATCGCCGGCGACAACGCGAAGGAAATCGGTCAACCGGCCGGCCCGGTGGAGAAGGACTGCGTGGCCAAGGGCACGATCTACGCCGGCAAGTCCGGCAAACGCTACCTGGTGACCATGCCTCTGCGCGACCGCAACGGCGATCCCATCGCTGCCGTGCGCGTGGTGCTGCAAAGCTTTCCCGGCGAGAGCGACACCACCGTCCTCGGCCGCGCCATGCCGATCATAAAGGGCATGGAAACACAGGTCCACTCGTTGAAAGAACTCACCGAATAGTTGGGCGCGCCGAACTGGGAACGCCAGTTTGCGGGCAGCACCACAACATCCATGCGGGCACAAAACGGTCACGGGAGGACTGGGACGACGGGGCCACGGCGGGCCGTTCCGAACACCGACCGGCAATTGCGGACGAATCAATCGGCAAATCCCGCGCCGGGTTGACTGGCTGAGGATCGAGCGGCGTCAGCCGCGACGGCCGGGCCAGGCGCATCTCGGCGCGTCAGCCGTGGCAACGAGAGCGCGAAGCAGGTTCGCCCCGGCCGGCTTTCCCGCAGAACGAGCCGGCCTTGGTGGGCATGGACGATTTCCCGCGCCAGGCTCAGTCCCAGGCCGAGTCCGTCGGTCGTCCGCCCCCGGGCCTGATCGCCACGGTAAAACCGTTCAAAAATCCGCGGCTGGTCCGCCGCTGGAATGCCCGGGCCGCTGTTGCACACGGTCACCACCGCCTGCTCCCCCTCGATCGCGAGGGTCATGCCGACGGACCCGCCAGCTTCGTTGTATTTGACGGCATTGGCGATGAGGTTCAGCAGCGCCATGTGCAGCAGGCCACGATCCGCTTGAACCCAGAGGTCCGGCTGCAATTCGGCAGCGAGGCGCAACCCGGCCTCGGCGGTGAGCACGCGGGCGTCTTCGATCATGCCTTCGAGATCGGCGCTCAAGGGAACCGGTTCCCGCGCGAGCCGGAGCTGGCCGGCATCCGCCTGGGAAAGCAGCAGCAGGCCACGGGTGATGCGTTTGAGCCGCTGGGTTTCCTCCAGCAGGTTGGTGAAAACCTGCTGCGTGGCGGAACCCGGCTCGGCGGCTTGAAGCGCGTTTTCCAGTTCGCCCTGCATGATGGCCAGCGGCGTTTTCAATTCGTGCGAAGCATCAGCACTGAAGCGTGTGGCCTGGCGGAAGCTGGTCTCCAGGCGGTCCATCATGCCGTTCAACACCTGGATGAGAGCGGTGATTTCCGGGTCATCGTGCGACGCCGGGATGCGCTGGTCCAGACCGCGGACTGTGACGCGTTCGGCCATCTGGCGGATGCGCTTGAGCGGACGCAACGCCCGGCCCGCCACCAGCCACCCCCCGCCACCCACCAGCAGGAGCGCCGCGGGCAGCATGACGAGAAAGACGTTACGCAGGCGGTCCAGCTCCGACCGGACCGGTTCATAGCTCAGCCCAACGACGAGCCGCAACTCGTCGTTGCCCATCACCCCGAGTCGCCACGTAGCGTCAGCACTCCTGGCCGTGAAGAACCGGGGAACCTTGGTGAAAACCACGGGCGACCCGCCACGCCCGCCGCCGAATCCCAGTCCTCGACCGCCCCGGCCGGCGCCGCCGCGACCCAGGCCAACCGGCAGGCCGTCTGCATTCGTCGCGGTCTGACCAGGCGTCGTGGGCGCGTCGGCAAGTGCGCCATCAATCGCGTCAGGGTCCAGCCCGGCAGGCCAGCCCGGCGCGAGGTAAAGCCGCTGCCCCCTGGCATCCTTGACGAGAAAAATGACCTGGCCCTGGTGTTCTTCCCCGAAGATGAACGCGAGCGAGCCGCGAAAACGCTCGAAATTGGCGCGGCTGGCCAGCCATCCGGGGTGGCGGCTGCCCAGGGCGCGAAGCTCGGTGTCCATCGCCTCCACCGCCTGCCGTTGGATCAGGAACCAGGAGGCGGCGCCCAGCCCCAGCAACACGGCTCCAGAGATCACCGCGGACAGCAGGGCGATCCGCAGGCGGAAGGACAAGGGCTTCATGGGTGCGCCTTCACGCGGTAGCCCACGCCGCGGATGGTCTCAATCAATTTCACCGGCGCGTCACCGTCCACTTTCTTCCGCAGCCGCTGGATGTAAACCTCGACCAGGTTGGTGCCCGGATCGAAGTCATAGCTCCACACCTGCTCGCAAATCTGGACCCGTGTCAGCACCCGGCCGGGCGATCGCAGCAGGTGTTCCAGCAGGGTGAATTCGCGCGGCGTCAACTCGATGTTCGTCCCGCCGCGCCGGACTTCGCGCGTGAGCAGGTTCATCGTCAGATCCGCCACCGCCAGGATGCTCCGCCCGGCGCCGGTCACGCGGCGCGTCACCGCGTGCAGGCGGGCGGTCAGTTCCTCGATGAAAAACGGCTTGGTCAGATAATCGTCCGCGCCGAGGTTCAATCCTTCGACCCGCTCGTTCAACTCGCTGCGCGCCGTCAACAGGACCACCGGCAGGGGCACCTTGTGTTCGCGCAGGCTGCGCAGGATGCTCAGCCCATCCCGGCCGGGCAGCATGATGTCCAGCACCAGTGCGTCATAGGGCCGCGTGGTGGCCAGCGCGTAGCCGTCGTCGCCGTGATGGCATACGTCCACGACAAAGCCCTGCGCCTCCAGTCCCTTGCGGACAAAGGAGGCGATCTTCTTCTCATCTTCAACGACCAAAATTTTCATGCCAGGCCGGCCCCTTCAACAGCCGGCATCCCTCCGCCAACGGCAGGCGGTCAACATGACTTCCCCGACGGCCGGATGCGGAAACAGCGTCTGGGTTCACCGCTGGTTTTGTAAAGCGGTCTCGCAGGGGCGAAAAGCAAAAATACCGCCGCCGGTGAGGTTTTCCCGGCGGTGGGAATGAGCCGCGCGTGTTTCACGGTTGCTCCGCGCCAACCGGCGGACGCGGCCCGCGGTTCGCTGACCGAACCGCGGGCCGCGCGACGACGGTCATTTTGCCTACCACATGCATCCGCTTCCCGAGTGGAGACGTTGCCGGATGCGGTCCTGATTACCGGTGCAGCCGCCGTTCGCGCCGGTGGCCGGACACATGCCCGGACAACCGCTGCCGCCGCCGGCCTCCGCCGCCTCGAAAGCGGGCAGGTGGTGGTTGAACGAGGCGGCCCGCAGGTTGGTGAACACCTGCACGAGGCTGGGGTAATTCTGCACCTTGGCCAGCAGCGCCTCATACATGGCCACATTGGATTGCTCGGCGGAAACGCCGGCGGCCGCGGCCGCGTCAAGCGTGTCCGGCGCGGTAACCTTGCCGAGATAAGAATCCGGCGGCACGGGCACGCCAAACCTGGCGCATTGCCGCTGGAGCGCCGTGATGTGTTGCTGTTCCGCCCGCAGGATGTTGGCGTAGGGCTGCACGGCGCCGAACTTCGCCACCACGGCCGCGTATTCGGCGTGAGCGGCGTATTCGCCTTCCGGCCCGGCCAGGGCGGTGATCAGCGCCTCCTTGGCGGTCGCGTCGAGTGCGGTCGTCCGGGCACTGCGTTGGGGCTGCGCCAGCAAGGTCAGCGGACCCGCCGTCGCACCGAGGAGCAGGGTGGCAAGGGCCACCAGCAATTGTTTCTTCATGATGTTTGCTTTCATTGATGTGTTGTTGCTGTCTTGGGGCGGCGTCACCCATGGCGCCGTTCCATGATCAGCAGATCATTGGCACCTAAACATTCGCCCCCGGTCCGGATTACAGTTTGTTTAGCCGGCGTGGAGGAAACACGGCGAACCGCGAAGCCGGTGCCCGTTGTCCGGATGCTTGCGGAAGCAACGTGAAGTGCATCAACGCAACCATATTATGATGGCACGGATTCTTACCTTGCCAGCAGGCACATGAAGACGCAAGATCATGGAAATTATTTATGATACCCATTCATGTGCCTAACGACGGCGGCAAAAAGGTGAACATTCTCGGCATTCCCATGGTCATTCGCCTCCATGGCCGCGACACCGGCGGCGTGGTGAGCGTGGTCGAATCGCACGACGTGCCGGGCGGCGGGCCGCCACCGCACATCCATCGCCGCGAGGACGAAACGTTCCAGATCATCGAGGGCGACTACGAATGGACCGTTGGCGATCGAAAGTTCGTTGCCCAGAAGGGCGCAACCCTCTTCGCGCCGCGCGGGATCGCGCACACCTACCGTTACCTCGGCCAAACGCCCGGCCGGCTCATGTGCGTCATCACGCCATCGGGCTTCGAGGGATTCTTCGAGGAAATCGGCGCGCTCAGCCCGCAGCAACAGCAGGACATGCCGCGCGTGATGGAGCTTGCGAAAAAATTCGGGCTGGAAATCCTGCCGCCGCCCGGCGTGTGAGCGGTCCGGTTTTTCATCCGACCAAAAATTATGGCCCACGAAAAAGAAATCATCCGGCCCGGCCAGATTGAGATCCGCTTTCTCCTCGAAGGCAAAGACTCCAACGGCCAGTTGGCCATGTTTGAGTTCACCGTCCCGGCGGGCGCGAAAGTGCCCGTGCCGCATT
This sequence comes from bacterium, assembly GCA_021780105.1. GTDB lineage: Bacteria > Verrucomicrobiota > Verrucomicrobiia > Limisphaerales > J093 > JAJXZJ01. Next base: position 73,240 of record JAJXZJ010000035.1, on the reverse strand, counting down.
CGCACGAACGCTACGACGAAACCATTTACGGGCTGGAAGGCGTGTTGACGTTCACCGTCAATGGCCGGCCGGTGGACATCGCCGCGGGTGACACTTGTTTCATTCCGCGCGGCGCGGTGCATGGCTTCAACAATCTGAAGCCGTCAAACGCCAAAGGCCTTGCCGTCGTGACGCCCGCGCTCATCGGCCCGGAGTTCTTTCGCGAAATGGCCGCCATCATCAACGCCGGCGGCCCGCCGGACGTGGAAAAACTCAAAGCCGTGATGAAAAAGCACGGACTCGTTCCCGCCCCGCCGCAGAAGTGATAATCCCAACGGGATTGCGTCCTCCAGCCCAAGGTTGCCGAGCTTGCGAGGCTACCTTGGGTCATGATTCGGAATTGGATTCAACCGCAACGCGGTTGCGGCAAATCGCTCGACGGTGTTCACGATTCAATCCCACACGTATTTCTCATCCCATTCCATCTCGTGCTTCCGCAACAACGCGCGCAACTCGTCCTGAAAATTCATCTTTTGGTGATGCTCCTCCTGCGTGGCGATGTATTGCTTCACCTGTTCGAGATTGGATTGGCTCACGGAGAAATCCGCATAGCCGCCTTGCCATTCGAAGTCGGCGTAATCGCGACCGTGGTCCTTCAGCCAGAGATTCGAGACGCGTTTCAATTCCTTCACCCATTCGGCCTGCGTGATGGTGCGTCCGAAGCGCGCGAGCAGATGCACGTGATCTTCCACTCCACCGATTTGGATGGGTGGGCAATCGAGTTGTTTGGAGACACCGCCCAGATACGAGTGGAGCGCGTCGCGCGTGGGTTTGTCGCGCAGGAATGGCCGGCGGTCTTTGGTGGAGAAAACCAAATGGATGTAAACGGCGGAGAGTGATTGTGGCATGACAGGAGAATGGTCAATTGTGCGACGATTCGCCAGCGCGAAGCGGCGTGCTTCCGCTTTCAATCCCAAAGGGATTGTGTCCTCCAGCCCAAGGTTGGCGTGAAACGCCTACCTTGGGTAACCAGCCAAAATTGGAAACAACCTCAACGAGGTTGTGGCCGATGTGGCGCGACGGATGAAACGAAATGGCCACAACCGCGTTGCGGTTGGAAAATATTTGCGGACGGTGTCCCAGGGTAGCTCGTTCCTCGCAACCCTGGGCTTTGGGACGGAATCCCGTTGGGATTCCCAAACGGCGCTGTCACCAGCGTTCGTAACGCCAGTCCATCGGAGGCGGGGGCAGCTTTTGCTTCTTGTGTTTTTCTTTGGGCAGATTGTCCTCCTTGAATCTCTTGCGGAATGCCTCGTCTTCGGACTTGTCCCACCAGTCTTGCAGGATGTCTTTCCACAGCAAAAGAGGTGGAACGGTTCTCCGCTCATTCCAAGGTCTGAACTCTGGGCGATGCTGAAGTCTGAATTGCGTGGTGATGTCAATCTTCGCGCTCGGCACGGGACTCTTGATAACCTTGTATGCCTTTTCGTAGCCGCCAGCCTCACGTTCCTCCTCTGCTTCTTTGTCATACCATTCGGCAAACGGAATATGTCGAAAGGCAACGCCATAGTGAACTGGTTGCAACATCGTTCCGAATCCTGGCAACCAGTAATAAACCCGACCAAAATACATCATGTGGAGATACCGTTCGTAAAGACGGGGACGAAATGGTTCGCTGCCCAAATCCTCTTTGAGAGGAACAAGCCAGACGAGTGGAATGTTGCGCTTCGTGTAAACCGCTGAACGTTTGATGATTTTGGGAATTGAAAGAGAACTGACCTGAGCCTCGATTGCGATGCGTTGGTTTCCGATTCTGCCGCTGACATCAGGCACGACCTCGCCGACACCGAGTTTTTCGTTCGCCGGGATTGGCCGGTTCATGCCCCAGTTTCCATCCGGAAATTTCTGCTTTAGGGCGTCGCAGATTTCAGCAAGGCATCCTTTGTGTAACTCGGTTTCCTCTGCTTCGACAACTGGACTCAGGCGCGCGTGATGCGCGTAGTGGTCGCGCCGGTCATCTGTGCATTTTCTAAGTATGGCGTCAGACCGGCAAGACTTGCAGATGAACGGGTCATCATCGTGCGTGGCTTCATCGGCATCCATGTCGCGCTTTTGGCGCACACTGAATGCCCAGCCGCCGATGAGACCAGAGCAACCAGCCTCTTCGGCGTGACGAAGTTGCTCGCGCTCGAACTGCAATGCCTTTTTTTCTTCAGGGGTCAGGCGGCGGGCATTGTTTTTCTCTTCGTTCACGCTTTGAGCTTCCTCATGTCCGCTGCTACAGGTTGAGGATTTTCGCCACTTTCACCTTCACACTTTCATCCATCTTGATGAGCGGCGGCCAGGGACGTTTGAAACCTTCGCCCGGCAATTTCTTCGTCGCGTCAATGCCGAGTTTGCTGCCGCTGGCGATTTCGCTAGTGGCGTGGTCAAGCACGTCGGACGGGCCTTTGGTGAAGATGCTGTCGCGTTGCGGGTCGGTGTTGGCGCAAAGGCGGAAGAGGACTTCGCTGGTGTTGTGCACGTCCACGTCGGCGTCCACCACCACGATGTATTTGGTGAACATCATCTGCCCCATGCCCCAGAGGCCGTGCATGATTTTGTAGGCCTGCATCGGGTAGGTCTTTTTGATGCTGACGAACACAAGATTGTGGAACACACCTTCCGCTGGCAGCGCGATGTCCACGATCTCGGGGAAATTCATTTTGAAGATCGGCAGGAACAATTTCACGCTCGCGCCGCCGATATAAAAATCCTCCATCGGCGGAATGCCGACAATCGTCGCCGGATACACCGCGTCCTTGCGATGCGTGATGGCGGTGACGTGGAAGACGGGATACGGCTCGGGCAACGTGTAATAGCCAGTGTGATCGCCAAACGGCCCTTCCTCGCGCAACGGCTCGGTCGGGTCCACGTAACCTTCGATGACAAAATCGGCGTTGGCAGGAACTTCGAGGTCGTTGGTCTCGCACTTCACGAGTTCGACGGATTTTTTGCGGAGATAACCGGCGAGCAGAAATTCATCCAAGCCGTCCGGCAGCGGCGCGGTGGCAGCAAAGGGGAACATCGGGTCGCCGCCGAGGAAAATGGCGACGGGCATGCGCTCGCCCTTCTCGTAGTAACGACGGCCATGGCGCGCGGCGACCTTTTGCAATTGCCAGTGCATGCCGGTGGTGCGGTCGTCGTAAATCTGGATGCGATACATGCCGAGATTCCGCTCGCCGGTGTCGGGGTCTTTGGTGACGACGCAGGGCAGCGTGATGAAGCGTCCGCCGTCCAGCGGCCAGCATTTCAGGATGGGGAGGTTCGCAAGTGTGGGGAGCGCGCCCGTCTCGCGTGTTGTTGTCGGCGTCGCGTCGACAACTTGTTTGTCCGTTGAAATGTTTCCGGCGAGGGCGCCGGAAACCGCAGGCGAGACGCCCGCGCTCCCCAGAATATCAATTGCCTTCGGCCACGGTTCTTTGCGCGATGGCGGCGCGTCAAACTTTTGAATCACATCCTTGCACGAACCAATCTTCACCGTCTTGGGCTTCGCGTGGCGCAAATCCAGCGCGAGCGAGAGCAGCTTGATGGCTTCTTTGAAACTCGTCGGCGGCTTGGCCTTCATCAGCGCACCGAGTTCGTTTGCGACTTCGTCCACGGATTCCGCGCCCATGCTCATGGCCATGCGCTTGTGCGAGCCGAGCGTGTTGATGGCCACGGGGAACGGCGAGACCACGCCGTTGACGGTGGGCTGCTCGAACAGCAGCGCCTTGCCGCCGCCGGGCGATTTCATCTCGCGGTCGGCGATCTCGGTGATTTCCAGTTCGGTGGCGACGGGCTGGGAAATGCGTTTGAGTTCGCCCGCGCGGTCGAGCGCGTTGACGAAATCGCGGAAGGAATCAAAAGCCATGGCCCATTTGTAAACCGGAATGCCGGGCTTGCAAGCCGGGCGGCTTGGACGGTGACTGGCCCGGAAGACGGCCACGGAGGCGCTCTCCGCATGCCAGACTGCCGTCTCATGGCGCGTTGGGGTCGGGGATGAAGATTTTCCGGTTCACTCTCATGGACCGCGGCTTGAGGTTCGGGTTCGCCTTGAGCACCTGGTCCACCGTGACCTTGACACCATTCTGGCGGTAGGCGTTGACGATGGCGGCGAGCGTGTCGCCATCCTTGACGGTATAGGTGTAGCCATTCCTGGGCACGGCGGGCGCCTCTGCGTTGGTATCCGGCGCCGGTTCGGGTTTGGCGACCCGCTTGGGCGGTTCCGGCGCCATCGCGGGCAGCGGCGTGGCGGCGAGTTTGCGCAGTTCTTCGAGAATCAGTTTCTTGTCCTCCTCGCGTTTGCGGTCAATTTCATGCACGTCGTCCGCGAGTTTGCGCAGGTCGTCGCGCGTGGCGTAATTGCCGCTGGCCCGGTCGGTGTTTTGGCGCAGAGACTGCAGTTCGTCGCTCAGGGCGGAGATGCGTTTTTCCAGCATTGCCTGCGCGTTGAGCAAATCTTCGATATTGGCGCGGAGTTTCTGGTAGCGTTCCTCCCGCTCCTGCGCGGCCGCCGCCGTCGCTGCGGCGTCCTGCGCCTGTAGCGGCGGGCAGATCACGGCCAGGACAAGGACGAACCACAGCGCCGCCGCGAGACGCATCGGTTGAGATCGTTTCATGGCGGGAAAATAGGAACCTGCCGGGTCCGGCGCAAGGGCGAAGGGAACGTGTTTTGGCTGGCAATGTCCGCGCCGCCGGGCAAACTCGCCCGAAATTTGAGCGTCTTTCTTCCATGAACATCGTCGGCATCATCGGCGGGAGCGGTTTGTATGCAATCGAGGGCTTCACGCATCAGAAATGGGTGCGGGTGCGGACGCCGTTCGGCGAGCCGTCGGACCAGTTGCTCACGGGCGAACTGGCCGGCCGGCCCGTGGCGTTCCTGCCGCGGCACGGGCGCGGGCACCGCATTCTGCCCGGCGAACTGAACCATCGCGCCAACATTTACGCGCTGAAAAAACTCGGCGCGGCGTGGATCGTCAGCGTCAGCGCCGTCGGCTCCCTCCAGGCCAAATACCGGCCCTGCGACGTCGTGTTGCCGGACCAGTTCCTGGACCGCACCAAGCAGTCCGCCGCGCACACGTTTTTCGGCGGCGGCATCGTGGCGCACATCGCCTTTGCCGATCCGGTCTGCGAAGAGCTGCGCGCCCTGCTGCGGGAGGTTTGCCGCGGACTGAAGCTGCGCGTTCACGACGGCGGCACGTATGTGAACATGGAAGGCCCGGCGTTCAGCACGCGCGCCGAGTCGCTCGCCAACCACCGCGACGGCTACGATGTGATCGGCATGACCAACCTCGGCGAGGCCCGGTGCGCCCGCGAGGCGGAAATCGCCTACGCCACGCTGGCGATGGTGACGGACTACGACTGCTGGAAGCGGGACGGGGCGCACGTGACTGTGGACATGATCATCGAGAACCTGCACAAGAACGCCGCGCACGCGCAGGAAATCGTCCGCCGCGTGCTGCCGTTGATCCCGGCCGAGCCGGACTGGCCGTGTCACCGCGCGCTGGCCAACGCCATCCTCACCGACCGCAAGTGCTGGCCGGCGGCGACCAAGACGAAACTGCGCCCGCTGCTGGCAAAATACCTTTGAATCGCCGCCGCGCGTTCACGGCATCCACCGGATTTCGGGGTTGTCCACCCGCGCGTGATTCGCGGAGAAGTCCCAATATCCAGCGCCGCGGAACCGCCGCGCGTGGCCGTCGAGGAACACAAACTGCGCCCCGGCGTTGTGCAGGTTGGTATGAACGAACGCCCACCCACCAACCGCCGGCAGGTTTTTCGTGTCGAAGAGCCAGACGCACGCCGCCGGTTCGGCAATGCCTGCCAGCCGCACGGGGCGATTGCCCTCGCCGGTGCCGTTGACGTTCTCGTTCAGGCAGTAGTGAAACAGGTTCTTTCCGTTGCTGCGGCGGGCATTGGCCGGGCAGATCCAGACGGAGTTGGCGGGACGGACGCCGGCGTTCGTGCGCCAGGGCATTTCGTGGTAACGCGGCAGACTGAGTTCGCGCGGGAGCTGGATATACCAGCCCTGGTTGGTGTCGGCGGCGTCGGGATTCGGCGTGCCGTCCGGTGGCAGAAAATCGTCGTGATCGCTCGTGTAAAGCGTCGTGGCCAGTCCCCACTGCCTGAGGTTGTTCAGGCAGACGATGCCGCGGGCCTTGGCCTTCGCCTTGCTGAGCGCCGGCAACAACAACGCCGCCAGAACGGCGATGATCGCGATGACCACCAGCAGTTCGATGAGCGTAAACGCGCGCGGCCGCTTCATGGCTGGACCCCGGAAAGTTTGCGCGAGCGTAGCGAAAACCGCCCGCCGACGCAAGAAGGGTCCGGGACCTTCTGCGCGTCCACATTGAGGCGGCGGCAGTTGACCACCGAACGCTCAGACGAGCCGGGCGTGCGTCTTTGAGGCCGCGAGTTGCTTCACCAGTTCCTTGATCTTCTGGGCCTCGTGCTTGTGGGCAACCAGCAGTGCGTCGTCAGTCTGGACGATGATCGCGTCGTGCAAGCCCACGACGGCGATGGGCGTGCGTTTCGCCTTCGTCCGGGCGTCGTAAATGATGTTCCGCGCGGCGTCCACGCCGATGAAATCCGCCACCGCAGCGTTACCGGCGGCGTCCTGCGGCACGTGCCGCGCGAGCGCCGGCCACGCGCCGAGGTCGTCCCACGCGAACGCGCCTTCCGCCACCACGACGTTGTGCGCCTTCTCCATCAGCGCGAAATCGACGCTGATTTTCTTGAGGTCGGGATAGTCGCGGGCGAGCGCCTTCGCCAGCGCGGCGGGGCTTTTGCCGGCCGCCTCGAACCACCGGTGACACGCGGCGCTCAGCTCCGGCTGGTGCCGCTCCAGGCCGTCGGTGATTGTGACAAACGACCACACGAACATGCCGGCGTTCCAGCGGTAATGCCCGCTGGCGACGTAGCCCGCGGCGGTTTCGCGATCCGGCTTTTCCTTGAACTGCTCCGCCTTGAAAAAGGCTGTTTTGTAGCGCCTCACGCCCGCGGGCGGCGGCAAGTCGTGGCCGAGTTTGATGTAGCCGTAGCCCGTGGCCGGTTCAGTGGGCCGGATGCCGATGGTGACAATCACCTGCCCGCGGCTGGCGAGATCAAACGCGTCCGCCAGCACCTGCTGAAATTTCTTCTCCTCCGGAATGACGTGGTCCGCCGGCAGCACGGCCATGACAGCCGTCGTTGAGCGGGCGCCGACGATCGCCGCGCCGAGCGTGACGGCGGCGCAGGTGTCCCGGCCCACCGGTTCGGCCACGACGTTTGCCTTGGGCAGCCGGGGCAACTGGCGGCGCACCTCCGGCGCCTGGGCGGCGTTGGTGATGACAAAGATGTTCTGCGCCGGCACCAGCGGCAACACGCGGTCCACGGCCTGCTGGAGGAACGACCGGTCGCCGAGGAGTTTGATGAGTTGCTTGGGCGTCTTCTCGCGGCTGACGGGCCAGAAACGCTCGCCCCGGCCGCCGGCCATGATGATGACAAAACGGTCGGATGGTTTTGTTGTGCGATTCATGCCGGGCAGGTTGCCAGTTGGCCGCGGCCGGCTCAAGGCGGGAATAACGACCGGCGGTATCAGCTCGGAGCCGTGGTGCAAAGCCACTTGCCAGACCACAATAGTTCAGGCGATGATACCCATAAGCAAGGCGTGGCCATGCACACAATTTTAGCGAAAACACAACTCAGTCCGAACGTGACGCGATTGGAGGTCGCCGCGCCGCGGATCGCGCAAATCCGTCAGCCCGGCCAGTTTGTCATCGTCCATCGGTGCGCCGGCGCGGAACGGATTCCGCTGACCGTGGCGGACGCCGATCCCGCCGCCGGCTCGATCACGCTGGTGATCCAGGCGGTGGGCAAAAGCACGCGCGACCTCGTGGCGATGGAGCCGGGCGAGGCGATTCAGGACGTGGCCGGGCCGCTGGGCCGGCCGACGGAGTTGATCACGTCGGGCCACGCGTTGTGCGTGGGCGGCGGCGTGGGCACGGCGGTGGTGCATCCGATCGCGCAGGGCTTGCACCGGAACGGCGCGCGGGTGACGAGCATCATCGGCGGCCGCTCGAAGGAGTGGGTGATTTTCGAGAACGAACTGCGGCGGTTCGGCGAGGTGGTCGTCTGCACGGACGACGGCAGCTATGGCCGGCGCGGGTTCGTGACGGACGCGGCGCGCGAGGCGCTGGCGGCGGGCGGCATTGATGTGGTTTACGCCGTCGGCCCGGTGCCGATGATGCGCGCGGTGGCCGAGCTGACCCGGCCGTTGCACGTGCATACGATCGTATCGCTGAACCCGGTGATGGTGGACGGCACGGGCATGTGCGGCGGGTGCCGCGTGGAAGTGGGCGGCGAAACGCGCTTCGCCTGCGTGGACGGCCCGGAGTTCGACGGGCACCAGGTGGATTTCGCGCTGCTGGCGGACCGGTTGTCCGCCTACCGCGATTTTGAACAAAAGGCCAACGCCTGCGCCGAAGAAACCTGCCGCATCGGCCGGCATTGATTCTCCGCCGACTTCGTTTCCATGAGTGCTCCGATCAGTGTCAAACAACGGCTGCAAATCAGCCGGCAGGCGATGCCCGAACAGGCCGCCGACGAGCGCAACCACAATTTCGGCGAGGTCAACCTCGGTTTCACTGAACAGCTCGCGCTGCTGGAGGCCGACCGCTGCCTGCGCTGCCGCGACCCGCGCTGCATCAACGGCTGCCCGGTGGCGGTGAACATCCCGCGGTTCATTGACCTGCTGAGCGCGGGTGACGTGGCCGGCGCGGCGCACAGTCTGCTGGGCGACAACACGCTGCCGGCGGTGACCGGCCGTGTCTGTCCGCAGGAGACGCAGTGCGAGGCCGAGTGCGTGCGCGGCGCGAAGGGCCTGCCGGTGGCCATCGGCTACCTGGAACGGTTCGTGGCCGACTGGGCGCGGCAGCATGCGGACCAGTTGCCGGTCGCCAAACCGGCGCCGACCGGCAAGAAGGTTGCCATCGTCGGCTCCGGCCCGGCCGGGTTGACCGCCGCGGGCGATCTCGCGCGGCTGGGGCACGACGTGACGGTGTTCGAGGCGTTGCACAAGCCGGGCGGCGTGCTGCTTTACGGCATTCCCGAGTTCCGCCTGCCGAAACAAATCGTGGACCAGGAGGTCGAGCGGTTGAAGCAGGCCGGCGTGAAAATCGAGTGCAATGTCATCGTCGGCCGCACCTACACGCTGCCGGAACTGCGCGCGCAATTCGACGCGGTGTTCATCGCCAACGGCGCGGGCCTGCCGGTGTTCATGAACGTGCCGGGCGAGAACTTGAAGGGCGTTTACTCGGCCAACGAGTATTTGACCCGCGTGAACCTGATGGCCGCCTACGAATTTCCGAAGGCCGACACGCCGGTGCTCGTGGGCCGGCGCGTGGCGGTGGTCGGCGGCGGCAACGTGGCCATGGATTCGGTGCGCACGGCCAAGCGCATGGGCGCCGAACGCGCGTTCATCGTCTATCGGCGCGGCAAGGAAGAACTGCCGGCGCGGCTGGAGGAGGTGCATCACGCCGAAAGCGAGGGCGTGGAATTCGAGTTGCTCACGGCACCGGTGGAAGTCCTCGGCAACGCGCAGAAATGGGTCACCGGCCTCAGGTGCGTCCGCATGGCGCTTGGCGAGCCGGACGCCTCCGGACGCCGCCGGCCGGTGCCGGTGGCGGGGTCGGAATTCGTGATCGAATGCGACCAGGTGATCGTGGCCATCGGCACCCGCGCCAACCCCTTGCTCACCGCGACGTGCCCGGACCTGAAGTTGAACCGGCACGGCAACATCGAGGTGGACGAACGCGGCATGACCAGCGTGCCGGGCGTGTTTGCCGGCGGCGACATCGTGCGCGGCGCCGCGACGGTAATCCTCGCGATGGGCGACGGCAAACGCGCCGCCCAAACCATTCACGAGTATCTGATGCCCGCCATGACCAAGCCCGTAAACGGCGAGGGCGCGGCGGCTTCGCTTTGCGCGGCGGTCGCGGGGGACCGCGTCCACTCATTGTGAGGGCCGCAACAAGGTTTGCGGTGTCAGGGACGCGGTCGGGACGGTGGGCAGGAAACTGCGCTGGCCGGCGGCGAAGGTCGTCATCGGCTGGATGGGCCGCGGTGCCGGCTGATTCAACATGGGGGGAATCACCGAAACGCGAGACGGGAAAGAACCCAACGAAACTCCTCTAAACCCAGTGGACGTTGGCGACGGGACAACGGCCGGCGTTGAACCCGGACCAGCCCCATGCCTGCCGGAATCGTCATGCCGACGCCGGCCTTCATCGCCCGTCCACCCGACCGGCCAGCCCCAGTAACCGTAGGGAAGCTGCTGCCATGACGTGGCGTAACTGGATGCGACGGCGGGGGCGGGGGGCTGACTTGGTTGTGCGGCTGGCGCGGCGACCACCGTTTTTTGCACCGGCCGGTCCAACATCACGTTGGCCGGTGCCTCGGGCGTGCCAAAAACCACCGCGTTTGTCGGTGCGGCGAGCACCCAGCCCAGGCCGAGCGGGCCGTTCGCGTCGTAAATGCGGACCCGCAGCGGCCGGCGCAGCACCGCGGCCGCCAGTTCATTGGTGGCCGATCGCAGGGAATCGAGCTGCGCCTGCAAGGTTTCGCTGCGCTGCTGCTGCGTGGACAGGTCCACCTGCGACGCCGCTTGCAGCGCGCGCAGTTCAGCGGCCTGGGACACCACCCGCTCCCAGTTTGTTTGCACATCGGCAAGCCGCCGCTGCAACGTCCAGTTCTCCCAGCCCAGCAGCGCGGTGACACACAGGCAGGCCGCGGCGACGCCGCTCATGGCGGCGGCCAGCAGCACGGTCATGGTTTTGATCTGCATGACGCACGTCTCCTTTCCGCCGGCACCGGTTTCCCCCTGGCTTTCGCGGCGTAATCCGCGAAAGGATTGGGCAACCGGGCAGGCGTCACGTTGGAAGCTTAATCCCTCCGTGGAGAAACTCAACCGCACCGTCCTCGACGGTAACGGGCGAAGTTCAAAGCTCGTTGCCTGTGAGGCGACGATACGCGTCCAGGTATTTATCCGTAGTCTTCGCGACCACGTCCAGCGGCAACGCCGGGGCGGGCGGCGTTTTGTTCCAGTCCAGCGTTTCGAGGTAATCGCGGACGAACTGCTTGTCAAAGCTCGGCTGCCCGCGGCCGGGCTGGTAGGCGTCGGCCGGCCAGAATCGGGAGGAATCCGGCGTGAGCACCTCGTCAATCAGAATCACCCGCCCGTCGAACAGCCCAAACTCGAATTTCGTGTCGGCGATGATGATGCCGCGCTGCCGGGCATAATTGCGCGCCGCGGTGTAAAGTTCGAGGCTGGCGTCGCGGACCTGCGCGGCCACGTCCCGGCCGACAATCCGTTCCGCCTCGGCGAAGGGGATGTTTTCGTCGTGGCCGGTTTCGGCCTTGGTGGCCGGCGTGAAGATGGGTTGCGGCAGTTCGGAGGATTCGGTGAGGCCGGCCGGCAGCGGGAGGCCGCAGACGGTGCGCGACTTCTGGTATTCCTTCCAGCCCGAGCCGGCGAGGTAGCCGCGGACGACGCATTCGATCGCCAGGGGCCGGGCCTTCTTCACAATCATGCTGCGCCGGGCGAGCTGGCCGGCGAAGGGCTGGAGGCGCGGCGGCAGCGGATCATTGGCGCCGGCAAGCAGGTGGTTGGGCAGGCGGCCGGCGAACCGGGCGAACCAGAAGTGCGAGAGCTGCGTGAGCACCTCGCCTTTGCGCGGGATGCCGTTGGGCATGACGCAGTCGAAGGCGGAAATGCGGTCGGTGGCCACCATGAGCAGGGCGTCGCCGAGGTCGAACATTTCGCGGACCTTGCCGGACTTGAGTTTGGGGATGCCGGGCAGATCAAGTTGGAGCAGCGGCTCGGTTAGCATGGCGTCAGTATGCCGGCGCGGGCGACCCGTTCAAGGCGCAAAAAATCCTTGTGAATCGGCCACTGCTTGGGCAGCCTAGCTCCCGTTTTGCCGGACAACCTTCGCGCGAACGGTCTTCATACATCCGCGCGACCGGCATTGCTTTGTTGTTCACGATGATGAAATGGCTGCGCAACGTAGCGGCACTGACGCTGGTCCTTCTTGGGGGCGTGGCGGCGGTGGCGGCTGCCGAGGCGCCGGCGGCCGCCGAGGAGGCGGTCCACGGTCTGCCGCAGGCGGCGGTGCCCTTGTTTAACCTGGGGCCGCTGGCCGTGACCAATTCCATGCTCCTGTCCTGGGTGGTCGCGCTGGGGGTGATTGGTTTCGCCCAGCTCGCGACGCGGCGGATGGAGCGGGTGCCGGGTGGACTGCAAAACGTGGCCGAATGGGTCGTGGAAAGCCTGAACACGTTTCTGGCGGACATTCTGGGACCAGGCCTGGCCAGCCGCGGCTTCTGGTTTTTCGCCACGATCTTCATTGTCATCCTGGCCAACAACTGGGTGGGGCTGATTCCCGGCGTCGGCACGATCGGCATGGGCCAGCGCACTGCGTCCGGCCAGTTTGAGGTGACGGAGCCGTTTCTGCGCGGCGGCAACGCGGATCTGAACCTGACCTCCGCGATGGCGATGTTGTTCTTCGCCTGCTGGCTGGTCTGGGCGTTTCAGGCCAACGGAGTGAAGGGATTCCTCCTGGAGATTTTCGGGCCGAAGGGCGACGCGACCGGTTTCATCAAGGGCATGATGGTCGTGGTGTTCTTCCTCGTGGGCTTTCTGGAGTTGATTTCCATCACCTTCCGGCCGGTGGCGCTGATGTTCCGTCTTTACGGCAACATTTTCGCGGGCGAGAACCTGCTCGAAGCGATGGGCAGCCTGGTGCAACACCCGGCCTGGGCGAAGGCGCTCGCCAGCGTGGCGCTGCCGATCCCGTTTTATTTGCTGGAAGTGCTGGTGGGCTTTGTCCAGGCCCTGGTGTTCATGCTGCTGTGCGCGGTGTTTACCGCCGTGATCTGCACGCACGAGGAGGAATCCGGCAAAGGCCACCATGAACACGCATGAAGCAAACAATTTCAGCGGTCCGTCCGCGTTGGAGCGCGGGACTGTTGAGGAACGAAAGGAACTAGTATGTTGACAACACCTATGCTGGGAGAGTTGAGCGGCAGCATCTCGGTCGGTCTGGCCGGCCTCGGCTCAGCCATCGGTATCGGACTGGTGGGCATGGGCGCGAGCATGGCGGTGGGCCGCAACCCCGGCGCTTTCGGGCGGATCATTGCCATGGGCCTGCTGGGCATGGCCCTGGCGGAAGCCATCGTGTTCTACGCCTTGTTCATCAAACCGACGGGTTAAGCACCTCCGGGCGCGGGGCCGTGAGGTTCCGCGCCTGCCTCCCTTTTGACCATGCAAGCCCCTGTTCTCTTCGCCAACGCCATCGGCGATATTGCGCACCAGTTTGGCGTGACGTGGCCGACGTTCATCGCGCAGGTGATCAGCTTCACCGTCGTTGCGCTGCTCCTGCGTCGCTTTGCCTACCGGCCCATTCTGCACATGCTCGAATTCCGCCGGCAAAGCATCGCCGAGAGCCTGGCCAACGCGGACAAGATCAAGGCCGAACTGGCGAAGACCGATGCCGCGCGGCACGAAATCCTCGCGCAGGCCGGCGAGCAGGCCGCCAAACTGATCGAGGAAGCGCGCGACGCCGCCGCCAGGGTGCTGGAACAGGAAACCCAGAAGGCCATCGCCACGGCGAACCAGATCGTCGCCAAGGCCCGCGAGGCGAATGAGGCCGATCTGGCCCGGATGAAGAGCGAGCTGCGCAACGAAGTCGGCCGGCTGGTGGTCGAAACCACGGCCAAGGTCACTGGCAAGATCCTCACGATGGACGACCGGCAACGGCTGGCAGAGGAAACCAACCGTGAGCTTGCCGCCTAAATTCGGAGCCCCCTTCATCTGAGCCAAACCTTTCGCCACCCAGCGCCGGCATGAAGATCACCAAGCAAGCCCGCCGCGAAGCCAAGCGCCTGTTCCGCGCCTGCGTCGTGAACGGCGTGCTGGACGAGCCGCGGGTTCGCCAGGCCGTGACGCAGGTCGTTGCCCAAAAACCACGCGGCGCCGCAGCGGTGCTGAGCCATTTCCAGCGGTTGATCCGGCTCGAACTGGCGCGGCACAGCGCCCGGATCGAGAACGCGGTCGAGACGCCGCCAGCCTTCGCGGAGACGCTCAAGGCCAATCTCACCCGGCGTTACGGACCGGGACTGGACTTCGCCTTCGCGGTCAGCCCGGCGTTGATTGGCGGCCTGCGTGTCAAGGTCGGGTGTGACGTGCTGGACGGCAGCATCCGCGCCCGGTTGGACGAGTTGAACGGACGATTTTGACGCCGGTGGATTTACCCTTTACCTGACCATGAGCAACCTACTGCAAGACATCGAAGCGCAAATCGCCGGCCTGAACGTCGGCGTTGCCCGGCACAACGTCGGCACCGTGCGCGAAATCGGCGACGGCGTCGCCAAGATCGAGGGCCTCGCCGATGCGATGCTCAACGAGATGCTCGACTTCGGCAACGGCGTCATCGGCCTGGCGCAAAACCTCGAAGAAACCGAAGTCGGCGCCATCATCCTGGGCGACTACCTGTCCGTGAAGGAAGGCGACGAGGTCCGCACCACCGGCAAACTGCTTCAGGTGCCCGTCGGCAAGGAACTGCTCGGCCGCGTCGTGGACTCGTTGGGCCGCCCGGTGGACGGCAAGGGCGAAATCAAGGCGCAGACCTTTTATCCGGTCGAAAAAATCGCGCCCGGCATCATCAAGCGCAAACCGGTCAGCCAGCCCGTGCAGACCGGCATCATGGCCATTGACGCCATGATCCCGATCGGCCGCGGCCAGCGCGAGTTGATCATCGGCGACCGCTCGACGGGCAAGACGACCATCGGCATTGACACGATCATCAACAACGCGCGGCTGAACAAGGCTGCCGAGGAGGCGGGCGACAAGGATCACCGCCCGTTGTATTCGATTTACGTCGCCATCGGCCAGCGGCAGTCGAGCATCGCCCGCGTCGTCAGCGTGCTGGAGGAACACGGCGCGCTGCCCTACACGATCATCGTGGCCGCAGCCGCCTCCGATTCGGCCACCAACCAGTATCTCGCGCCGTTCGCCGGCTGCGCGATGGGCGAGTGGTTCATGGACAACAACATGGACGCGCTCATCATTTACGACGACCTCTCCAAGCACGCGGTCGCCTACCGGCAGGTGTCGCTCATCCTCAAGCGTCCGTCCGGCCGCGAGGCGTATCCGGGCGACGTGTTCTACCTGCACAGCCGGTTGCTCGAACGCTCGGCGCGCGTGGCGGAGAAGTTCGGCGGCGGCTCGCTCACCGGCCTGCCGATCATCGAGACGCAGGCGGGCGACGTTTCGGCGTATATTCCGACCAACGTGATTTCCATCACGGACGGCCAGATTTTCCTGGAAACCGACCTCTTTTATCAGGGCATCCGGCCCGCGATATCGGTCGGCATTTCGGTGTCGCGCGTGGGGTCCGCCGCACAGGTCAAGGCGATGAAGCAGGTCGCCGGCCGGGTGAAGCTCGAATTGGCGCAATTCCGCGAGCTGGCGGCGTTCGCCCAGTTCGGTTCGGATCTGGATGCCAAGACGCAGGCCCAGCTCGAACGCGGCAAGCGCATCGTTGAAATCTTCAAACAGCCGCAATACCACCCCATGCCGGTGGAGGTCCAGGTGGCCGTCCTCTGGGCCGCGCAAAACGGTTTTCTGGACGACGTGCCCGTGGACAAGGTGAAGGACTGCGAGGCCAGACTGGTCGAATACCTCAACACCCGCAAGGCCGCGCTGATGGCGCGCATCACCAAACAGAAGGCACTCGATGACGCGCTCACGGCGGAGCTCAAGGCGGCGGTGACCGAGTTCAAGCAGACTTACAAGTAATTCCGCATGCCCAGCACGCGCGACATCCGCCGGCGCATCAAGTCGGTCAAAAGCACGGCCCAGATCACCAAGGCCATGCAAATGGTGGCCTCGTCCAAAATGACGAAGGCCCAGCAGGCCGCCCTGGCCGGCCGGCCGTATGCGCGGCTCATGAATACGGTGCTCGGAGCGGTTGCATCGGATGGCACGGACATGACCCACCCGCTCATGGAAAAGCGGGAGCGGGGAAAAACCGCCGTGATTCTCGTCAGCACGGACAAAGGCTTGTGCGGCGCGCTGAACAGCAACCTGTTTCGCGAGGTCGCCAAACTCGACCGCGCGCGCACGACCTTCATCACCGCCGGCCGCAAAGCCTCCCAGTTCATCGCGCGCACCAAGCGTTCCTTGGTGGCCGAGTTCACTTACCACGACACGCCGGCTTACGCGGAAGCGCGCGCGATCGCCAAGTCCGCCCGCGATCTGTTCCTCAAGGGCGATGTCAGCCGCGTGGACGTCATGTTCACCCGGTTCGTCAATACGCTCACCCAGCGGCCGGCCGCCATCAAACTGCTGCCCGTCGAGGAAATCAAAAGCTTCACCCTCCGTCCGGACGATGCGCCGGACGAACCGACGGCCGGCGAGCCGACGGCGTTTCTGTTTGAGCCGAACGCCGAAAGTGTCCTGGGTGAGCTGTTGCCGCACTGGGTCAACTTCGTCGTTTATCAGGTGCTGCTCGAAGCCAAGGCCAGCGAACACAGCGCCCGCATGGTGGCGATGAAAAACGCGACCGACAACGCCAACACACTCATCAGCGACCTCACGCTGGAATACAACAAGCTCCGCCAGTCGCTCATCACCAAGGAGCTGCTCGAAATTTCCAGCGCCACGATGTCGCTCGGCTGAGCGACGCCAGTTCGCCTCCGCCGCAACACGGCCGCCGCCGTGGCCAAACACGTGCGGAGGCGTTGCCCGGCGGCGTCACTCTGGATTTTCCAATGCCAGCCACGGCATGATTGCCTCCGGCTTCAGGCTGAAATCCATGCTCTGCACAACCCAATCCTTGTCCGTCTGGTAAACCAGAAACCGCGCATAGACGGCGCCACGCTGGTAGTTGATGGCGATGTAAAAAATGCGCGAACTGGCGCCAATCCGCCGCGACTGGACCACCTCGTAGGCGCGGTAGTTGCCGAGGGTCCGATCCGTCTGCCGGAAGAAGCTGAGCTGGGTGGCGACCTTGCCACTGTCAGCCTCCGCCAGTCCGCCCTTCCGCCAGGTGTCCAAAGCCAGCCCGGCGCCGGCCTTTGCATAGAGACTGAAGCCCGCGTCCACCACGTCGGGAGCGGGCGGACCGGGATTGGCCGCGCACGCCGGCACCGGTGCCAGCAAACCGGCACAGACCAGGCTTAATCCGAGAATCAACCCGGCAGAAAACAAACGAAGACGCATAAACTTCCTATGGCTTGAGTTGCGGATCGGAGGTGGTATTCACATTGCGCCAAAACTACGTCCCCGGCGCCGGAGTGTCCAGAACGGACCCGGAACGCCCGGCGCCGGCACCCGCGTCACCGTCAACCCGCTGGTAAAATTCAACTCGCGCGCAAACCATGATCCGATCGCGTTCGCACGCGCCACCGGCCGCGGCGTCGTTCAACATCATGTCCTCGCGGGCCACAACGACGGCTCCGTGTCGTTCACCGAGTGTGACTTCGAGGCTGAGAAACCCACGGTTCGATCCGGCGGAGCCTGGAATCGAATCGGGGAACCCTCATGCGTCTCGAATAGGAGCGCGGCGTTCCGAGTCTATCCGGTGCAATCATGAATTGGGCGATCACCGCGGCCGCATCCACATTTTCCCAATGAAGATCAATCGAAGAGCATTCCTCGGTGCCAGTCTGCTGGCAGCCGGACAGGTGGCGTTGGGTTCGGGGGCTCCACCGTCGGCGCAACGCGCTCCCCTTCTCATCGGCTACGGCGTGGTCAATCTCTGGCACACGATTGACGCCGAGGAACTCGCGGGGTTGTTGAACGCCGCCGGATGCACGTTGACCGAAATTGAATACGTCGCCTGGTTCAACGAGAGTGCGCGCAAGGGATTGTCCAGTGAAACCCGCGTCGCGGCCGCCCGGCGCCTGGTCAACGCCATGCGCCGGCAGCGGATCACGACGCTGATCTCCCTGGTCAATTGGAATGGGGAAGCCCAGCGGCACCAAAGCGACGCCTGGTTCCAGGAGCGGCTGCGGGAGATCAGCGAGCAGATCGGATCGGAACGGGTGATCCTCCTCGGCGTTTCCGAACCGGATGGGCAGGAGAACGGCAAAGCACATCGCTGGATGAGCTACGCGCTGGAGCAGTGGAAAGGTTTGAAGGCCGCGTGTGGCGACGGCGGCCGGGGCGCGCCGCAGGTCAAGGGCTTTGATTACGTGGACTGGCACCATTGCGAGGATTTCACCGAGGCGACCGTGCGGCTCCAAACCGCCAGCGCCCCCACCATCAACAACACCGATTGCGGACCGGTGATCAATCCGGGGCCGGCTCGCGCGGGGGCAATGGCACGGATCGCGATGAAAAAAGGCGCGCATTTTTTGATCTACGGTTTCAGGGACCGCGCCATTGACAAGGCCGTGATCAACGCGCTGGGCGACGCGATCGCCAGCTCGGCGAAGGAGCAACCATGACAAGGGGCGATGTAGTCATCTGTGCCTTGGCGCTCGCGGTGATGAGTGGCAGTTGCACACCTGCCCTCGCCGCGTCGCGTGACAGCGGGGCGGTGCAGCCGGGACGACCGTCCGGCGGCCGAACTCGCGCGCTGGCTGTGCTTCCCAGCAATCCGTACTACTTCCGGGATGCGCGGGAGCGTCCGGTCGTGCTGGTGGGCGACTACACCTGGGGTGCGTTCTCAGACCTCGACTTCGACTACGTGCGCTTTCTGGACAGCCTGCGCTCGCGCGGCCTCAATACGGCGCGCGTCTGGCTCTGGTGGGGGTGCGAGGAGATCACCACCGACCCCATCCCCGCACGGCACGTGGAGCCGTTCCTTCGCCCAGGCCCCGGAACGGCCAACGACGGGCGGCCGAAATATGATCTCAGCCGCTTCAACCCGGCTTTCTTCGAGCGACTACAGGCGTTCTGCCGGGCCGCGCAGCAGCACGGCATCCAGTTACAACCCATCATGATGGACGCGTGGATGTTGAAGCACGCCGAGCTCTGGAAGCTCCACGCCTTCCAGCGTGACAACAACATCAACGGCGTGGACGGCGATCCTGCCCACACCGGCACCGGCATCGATGGCGCGCGCGGCTTCTGCTCCCTGGGTAACCCCGGGGCGATGAAGTACCAGAAGGCCCTGGTCCACAAAATCGTCGAAACGATCAACGGGTTCGCCAACGTGCGCTACGAGATTGCCAACGAGAACTACTACAGCGCGGAGTGGGAACTGGCGTTCTGCGACTACATCCACGAGATCGAGAAGACCATGCCGCGGAAACACCTGACCATGCGCCGTGACCTTCCCCTTCACAGCGATGTGGTGCAGAGATGGGAGCCTGCCCTGGTGCGCCGGGGCATGCTGGCCCGACGCGTCCTTCGCCAACCCCTCATCTTCGACACGGACTGGACGATCAACAAGAACGACGACGAGGTCCGCGCCGCCATGTGGACCGCGCTCGTCAGCGGCGGACACTTTGACTATATGGACGATGCTTTGGAGTACCGGCTCGGGAAGCCGTACCCGGATTCGCGGGCAGCCCTGCACAAGCAGATCGACTTCGCGGCCGCGTTCATGAAGCGCATCAAGCCCTGGGAGATGACGCCTGACGATGCGCTCGTAAGGTCTGGCACCGCCTACGCCATGGCCTCGAGCGCTCAACTGGCGGCTTACCTGCCCCACGGAGGTCGTGTGCTCCTCGACCTCTCGCGGATGGGCGGGAGCCTGCAGGCGCAATGGTACAACCCGCGCGGCGGATCATTCGGCGAGTCCTTCGGCGTGGACGGTGGCCGCACACACGAATTCAAGGCACCCGATGAAAGCGATTGGGGCTTGCTGCTCCAGCGTCGGCCGTAAACCAATCGAAAGCAGCCTCCGCATTCAACATGAGAATCAAGCAAATCCTGGTCGCGGTGATCCTCTGTGCCGCCGAAATGGTCGTGCGCGCCGCCGGCCCCACACCTGCCCGTCCCACGCGGCTCGGCGTTCGTGGTGGGGAATTCACGCTGAATGGCCAGCCCGAGTTCCTGCTTGGCTTCAGCTACTACGGCGCGCTGGGCGCTCACCATGATGCGGTTCGGAAAGACCTTGATGACGCGCAACGCCTCGGCTTCAACTGGCTGCGGGTTTGGGCCACTTGGAACGCTTTTGGCGGAGACATCTCCGCCGTCGGGACCAACGGGACGGCGCGCGAACCGTTCCTGGGGAGACTCAAGTGGCTGGTGGCGGAATGCGACCGGCGTGGACTCGTGGTGGATGTGACGCTGACGCGCGGGGAAACCTTGCGGAGCTTCGCCGCCCATCAGCAGGCGGTGGAAACGTTGCTTGCCGCGCTCCAGACTCACTGCAATTGGTTCCTCGATTTGGCTAACGAGCACGACGTGCGGGACGCGCGCTTCGTCAGCGACGCCGAGTTGACGCGACTGCGCGATCTGGTGCGTCGGCGCGATCCCGCGCGGCGGGTGACCGCTTCGTTTGGCGGACATGATTTGACGCCGGACGAGGTGCGCGAGGCCTTGTTGACCGTCGGCCTGGATTTTCTCGCCCCTCACCGGCCGCGCACCGCTCCATCGCCGCGCGAAACCGAGGCCCAAACGTGGATGCTGCGATCGGCCATGCAGAAACTGGGGCGCACGGCCCCCATCCTTTACCAGGAACCGTTCCGCCGCGGCTACACCCGCTGGGAACCGCAGACGGAAGACTTTCTGAACGACCTGCGCGGAGCCATCGCCGGCGGCGCGGCCGGCTGGTGCTTTCACAACGGCCAGCAGGGGGATACCGCAGACAAACAGCCCCGCCGGAGCTTCGACCTGCGGAAGAGGCGACTCTTCGACCAACTGGATGCTGTCGAACAACGTGTCGTGCAACAGGCCGCGATCGAATGCGCTGGCGGGCGTAAAACACCTTAACCATTCTTGGTTCAATGCAGCCTGCTCTCGAATCCAGGAACCGCCTCGCCGAACGGAGTCTCCTTGTTCTGCTTGCCGCCGTGCTCATCCTTGTGAGTGCCATTGCTGGAGAACCGGCAGCGACCTGCAGCCAAGCGCAGTCCTGGACCCGCTGGGAAACCGCCTTGCACAGCTCCAAAGCCTATAGGAATCCCTGCCGCGACGTGACATTGCGCGTGACCTGCACCGGGCCCGCCGGCCAGGTCCAGCACGCTTATGGATTTTGGGATGGCGGCGACACGTTCCGCATCCGCTGCGCGTTTCCGACGCCCGGTCTCTGGCACTGGCGCACGGAGTGTTCTGATCCGGCCAATACCGGACTCCACGCGCAGACCGGCACCGTCAATGTGACGCCTTACCGGGGCGACAATCCGCTCTACCGTCACGGTTTTCTCCGGCTCAGTGACAACCGGCGTTATCTCTGCCATGCCGATGGCACGCCGTTCCTGTGGATGGGCGACACGGCCTGGGTCGGGCCGATGAAATCCACGGAGGCCGATTGGGAAACGTATCTGGCGGACCGGGTCAGCAAGCACTTCACCGTCATTCAAATCGGTCCCGCGCCGTGGTGGGCGGGCAAGCGCGACGCGACCGGAAACCTGCCTTTCCTTGGAGAGGACATCGGCCAGCCAAACCCCGCCTTTTGGCAGACCTATGAGCGCAAGGTCCAAGAGGCCAATGAGCGCGGCCTGTTCGTCCTCATGGTGGGCGTGATGGAGCCGACCACGCGTTATCCCGCTGCCGCGGACGCGTGTCTGTTTGCCCGGCAAATCGTGGCCCGGCTCTACGGGAACTTCATCGCCTTTTCGCCCAGCTTCGACAGCGGCTACCGCGAGCTGGGCAACGCCGTGGGCGAAGCCATTCGCGATGCGACCCACGTTCATCTCATCACCGAGCATCCGGGAACGACGACCGGTAAGCCGGTGAACACGATCGCCGAGGCCTATTTCGATCAATCCTATCTCGATTTTGCCGGCGATCAGACCGGCCACAATGGCGGCAACCGCGAACTGTGCGCCCGGCAAGCCAACGCATGGAACCTGCACCTTTATCGCCGCGAACCGCCCAAGCCGGTCATCAACCTCGAGGCGATGTATGACACGGAGGGCCAGACCGCCTTCAACGCGCTCGGCGCGCGCTCCCTCGGCTGGCGTTCCTGGCTCTCCGGCACCAAGGGCTACACTTACGGCACCGACCTCTACCAGTAGGAAACCGAGCCGGCGAAGGCCGGTTTCTGGCGAAAGGCGATGGCCCTCCCCAGCTCCCGACAAATGACCTGCCTGCATGATTTCCTCGCGAGCATTGAATGGTGGCGGCTCGCACCGGTGCCCGAGTGGATTCGAAACCCGCCCACCGAATACCTGCACCGCTCCGTCCTGGCACACACGGCGCGCGGCGACCTGGCTGTCGCCTACCTTCCTGATCAGAATGGCGTCGATATCGATCTGTCCGGGTTTGCTGCACCGGTCACAACAGAATGGTTTGACCCGACGAGCGGGAAATACGCGGCGGCCGATTCCAAACCGGTTCTAAACCAAGCTGCCCACCACTTCACCCCGCCGGGCAAGAATTCGGCCGGCGACGACGACTGGGTGCTGGTGCTGACCACCGGGCCGAAGAAATAAACGGCAAAACGCAAGACAGACTTTACCTTGGTGTTGCCAGCCCGCCGTGTGGCGGCACCGATCGGCGTTTGCCGCTTGCCACGTCACCCGCTTCGTAACAGGGTCGGGCAACCGGGCGTGTCACCTGTGATCGGCCATGCGCCTGGCGCGAGGCACGATGCGCCCATGAGTTCAATTACGTCCCCGACCACCTCGTCCGCCCAAGTCGGTGTGTCCGCCGCGCTGGCGTGGTTCGCCGACATGATGGACCACTGTTACGATTTCGCCGAGGCGGCGAAGACGCAGGGACGTCCGGTCGTTGGCATCCTGTGCGAATTCACGCCGCGCGAAATCATCCTTGCCGCCGGCGCGGTGCCGGTTTGTCTGTGCGGCGGTTCCGCGGCGACCATCCCGGCCGCGGAAAAGACGCTTCCCGCCAACCTTTGCCCGCTGATCAAGTCCACCTTCGGCTACCACGTCACCGGCAAAAATCCTTTCCTGAAATGGGCCGATCTCGTCGTCGCCGAAACGACCTGCGACGGAAAAACGAAGATGTTCGAACTGATGGCGGCGACGCAGCCGATGCACGTGCTCGAACTGCCGTCCAAGGCGGACGACGCCGATGCCTTCGCGCACTGGTGCGGCGAGGTCCGCAAACTCAAGGAACATCTGGAGCACCGCTTCGGCGTCACGATCACGGATGACAAGTTGCGCGACGCCATCCGGCTCATGAACCGGGAGCGCGGTTTGCGGCGCGATCTGGCCAACCTGATGACGCAAGACCTGCCGCCGCTGACCGGCCGGCAACTCATCGAGTTCAAGAGCATCATCTCCGGCATCGAGGCCGATCTCCAGCAATACGAGACGGCGCTGAAATCGTTCCACGACGGCGACGCCGCGCCCGGATCGCCGAAAGCCAATGCCGGCGCGGACCCACCCATCCGCGCGCTGCTCACCGGCGTGCCGCTCGTCCACGGCGCCGAACGCGTGCTGGAGTTGATCGAGGGCAGCGGCGCGGTCGTCGTCGCCATGGAAAACTGCACGGGCCTCAAACCGATTCTCGAGGACGTGGACGCAAACGATCCCGATCCGTTGCGCGCCATCGCCCGCAAATATTACCACCTGCCGTGCTCGGTGCTGACGGTCAATCGCCGGCGGCTGGAGACGTTGCGCGAACTGGCGGCGAAGTTCCGCCCGCACTGCCTCATTGAGCTCGTCTGGCAGGCGTGCCTGACTTACGACATCGAGTCCTGCCACGTTCGCCGGCTGGCGGAGGAAGAACTCCGCCTGCCATACCTCAAAATCACGACCGACTATTCACCGGCGGACTCGGCGCGCATCCGCGCCCGCGTCGAGGCACTCGTGGAAATGGTCCGCGCCCGAAAGGCCCGATGATTGCCGCCGGCATAGACGCGGGTTCGCGCTCGATCAAGGCGGTGTTGTTCGACGCCGACACCGCGCAGATGCTGGCCGCGACCGTCACGGACCAGGGCGTGGAGCAGGCGCGCCTTGCCGACGAGGTGTTTGCACAAGCACTGCGGCAGGCCGCGTTGCCGCCGGCACGCGTCGGCGCCGTGGTGGCCACCGGTTACGGGCGCAACAACGTGCGGTTCGCCGACACGACGATCACGGAGATCACCTGCCACGCGCGCGGCGTCCACCAGCTTGTCCCGGAGGCCCGGACCATCCTCGAAATCGGCGGCCAGGACAGCAAGGCCATCTTTCTCGAAGACGGCGGGAACGTGCGTGATTTCGCCATGAACGACCGCTGCGCCGCCGGCACCGGCCGGTTTCTGGAAGTCGTCGCCGCGCTGCTTGGCGTGGACCTGCCCACGCTCGGCGAACTCAGCCGTCACAGCCACGCACCGGCCGCGATCAGCAGCACCTGCGTGGTGTTTGCGGAAACCGAGATCATCGGCCTGCTGGCGGAAGGCGTGCTGCCGGCGGACGTCGCCGCCGGCGTGCAAAACGCCATCGCCCTCCGCGTGGCCGCGCTGGCCGGGCGCCATGTGGCGCCGCCGGTCTGCTTCACCGGCGGCGTGGCGCTTCAGGCGGGGATGCTCCGCGCGCTGGAAGCCGCACTGGAGCAACCGGTCCGCGTCGCGCCTCAGCCGCAGTTCACCGGCGCCCTCGGCGCCGCGATCCTGGCGGCGCGCAGACAGGCGTCAGCCTGAGCCAGGCCGATGCGCTGCCGCCGTTCAACTATCGGCACAGGGCCACGAGCACGGGAAGCGCGAAGAAGAACAACAGGCTCAAGACGGCCAGGACCAACCCGACGATGGCCGCGGGCCGGCCCGGCCCGCGAATGACCGCAATCAGACTTACGATCAACGCCACCGGCGGGACGAGGAATAGACACAGTCCGCCAAGGACTGCCAGGCCAGAACCTCAGCCCGGTCGCAGCAACAGGAAAACGAGAAACACCGCGGGCGCGACGAACGAAAGCGCCATGCCCACGCGGCCCAGGTTCGTTGGCGGATTTGACGGTGCGCCCGGTTCGGCACCCGACTTCACCATCGGCGGCAATTCGGCATTCATGACATGGCCTCGCTTCCCGGTGGCGCTTGCGTTGATACACGCAGCGCGCATGACAATCGTTTCGTTTCTGGCTGCCAGACCGTAAAACAGCAACCGGCGGCTGTCAAAAGGCGTCGGGCCGCCGCGTGCCGACGGCCGGCCGGAGCGCAGTTGACCGGCTGCCGCGAGTTCTTCATGCTGCGCTCAACCACAGGCGCAACCATGCAGGCGGACGACAAACAGGCGTTGCTCCCGCAGCTTCCTTCCATCTCGGAGCTGCTGAAGCATCGCGAAGTGGAACGCTGGCTGGCATCGCACCCGCCCGGGCTCGTCACGGTCTGCCTGCGCCGGGCCGTCGCGCAAGCCCGCCGCCGCGTCCTCGCGGATGGTCGGGCTGAAGACGCCGCGGTCGAAACCATCCTGACGGCGGCGGCAGGTCTGTTGCGCGAGGCCACGGTGCCACGGGTGCGGGAAGCCATCAACGCCACGGGCGTCATCCTGCACACCGGTCTCGGCCGCGCCGTTTTTCCCGGTGTCGTCGTGGACTCGATGCGCGGCGAGTTGAGTGGCTATTGCACGCTCGCCGTGGACCGCGAAACCGGCGAACGCGTCGAGCGCGACGAACTCCTTGAACCGATCCTGACCGAACTGACCGGCGCGGAGGCGGCCACGGTCGTGAACAACAACGCCGCGGCCACGCTGCTCGTGCTCGCCGCGCTGGCGGCGCCGAGGGAAGTCATCGTTTCGCGCGGACAGCTCATCGAAATCGGCGGTTCGTTCCGGCTGCCGGAAGTCATGGCCCAGAGCGGCGCGCGGCTGGTCGAGGTCGGCGCCACGAACCGCACCCATCTCAAGGATTACCAGCGGGCGATCGGCGAACACACCGCGGCGATTCTCCGCGTGCATCCGAGCAACTACCGCGTGATCGGCTTCACGAGCGAAGTTGCCTTGCGCCAGCTCGCGGAGCTGGCGCACAGCCGCGGCCTCCTGCTGATGGACGATCTTGGTGCCGGCGCGCTGGTGGGCTTGGAGCAGTTCGGACTGCCGCACGAGCCGACGGTTCGTGAATCCATTGAAGCCGGCGCCGATGTCGTCCTGTTCAGCGGCGACAAGCTCATCGGCGCAAGCCAGTCGGGCGTGATCGTCGGCAGAAAATCCCTCATTGACCGGCTCCGGAAACACCCGTTGATGCGTGCCATCCGCGTGGACAAAACCTGCCTGATGGTCTTGGAACGGACGCTGCCGCTGTTCCGCGATCCGGAACGCCTGCGCCGCGAACACCCGACTTACCGGATGCTGGACACGCCGCCTGAGACGCTGAAGGCCCGGGCGAACAAGCTGGCCGGTTCGATCGTCGCGGCAGCGCCGAAGGTCAGGGTGACGTTGGTGGACAGCGCGGCTTACCTCGGCAGCGGTTCGCTGCCCACCGAGGCAATTGAGAGCGTTGCCGTCACGGTCGTCGTCCCCGGCATGAGCGCGGCGGAACTGGCGCGGCGGTTGCGTCTGGACGAGGCCTGTGTCTTTGGCCGCATCGAACACGAGCGCGTGCTGCTCGATGTCCGCACGGTGGCTGATGAACAACTGCCGGCGATCGCCAGCGCGCTGAGCCGGATCGCGGCATGAGCACTCCGCGCCGCAACGTCATGCTCGGCACCGCCGGGCACGTGGACCACGGGAAAACCGCGCTGGTCAAGCTCCTCACCGGCTGCGAAACCGACACGATGGCCGAGGAAAAACAGCGCGGGCTGACGATTGACCTCGGTTTCGCGCCGTGCCGGCTGGCCGACCAACGCGTCGTCGGTGTCGTGGACGTGCCAGGCCACGTGGACTTCATCCGCAACATGGTGGCCGGCGCGCACGGCATTGACGTGGTGATTTTCGTCGTCGCCGCAGACGATGGCATCATGCCGCAGACGCACGAACACCTGCACATTTTGACGCTGATGGGCCTGCGCCACGGCGTGGTGGCGCTGACGAAAATCGACCTCGTGGACGCGGCGCGGCGTGAGTTTGTCGTCCGCGATTTGCGCCGCCTGCTCGCCGGCACCTTCCTCGCCGGAGCGCCGATTTGCCCGCTGTCCAACGTCACCGGCGAGGGCTTCGACGGTTTCTTCGATGCGCTGAACGAGGTCGTCGGCCGGTGCGAAGACCGCCCGTGTGCCGGCCGGTTTCGCCTGTGGGTGGAAGACGTGTTCACGATTCGTGGCGCCGGCACGATCGTCACCGGCATTCCCACCAGCGGGCGTGTGCGGACTGGCGATCACCTGCGGCTGCTGCCGTCCGGCTTGTCCGGCCGCGTGCGGCGGATGCAGGTGTATGGCGAAGACGCGGCCGAAGGACGCGCCGGCGAATGTGTCGCGCTCAACCTGCCGGAACTGGACCACCTCGCCGTCCGGCGCGGCATGGTGCTCGGCGAAGCCGACGCCCTGCCGCTGGTGGCGATGGCCGAGGCGGAGTTGCGCCTTCTAGCGACGGTGCCCGGCAAGGTCGAGGATTACGTCGCAGCACAGCTGCACGTCGGCACCGCCGCGGTCTCGGCACGCGTGGCGATGCTGGAACAATCCGAAATGTGCGCCGGCGACCGCCAAATGGTGCAGCTCCGGCTGGCGGAGCCGCTGCCGTTGGCGCCTGGCGAACGTTTCGTGCTTCGCCTGAATGTGGCGGACGCGGCGCGCGACGGCCTGACCACCATCGGCGGCGGGCGGATTTTGGGCATCAGCAACGTCCGCTTGCATCGCCGCAAGCCATGGACGATTGACGCGCTCCGCGCCCGACGAGACGCGATGGACGATGCGTCGCGCTGGTGCGAACTCATGGTGCGGGAAAGCGCCACGCCCGTCACCGCCGGCGAGTTGGAGCGACACTGCCTCCTTCACGCCGACGAATTGGCCGCCCAACTGGAACAGTTGCACGCCGGGGGACGCGTGCTGCCGACGGCCGGCGGGGCGTGGGTGCATCGCGAAATTCGCGACCAGACCGCCGCCGCGTTGCTCGCGGAGCTGCAAACGTTCCACACCGCCAATCCGCAGCGCGCCGGCGCCGGCCGCGACACACTGCTGGCCGTGCTGAAATGCGACGCGGCGGTGTTCGAGCTCGCAGCCGCGCAGTTGATCGAAACCGGCCAAATCCAGCGCCGTGGCGAGTTGCTGGCCGTGACCAATTGGCAGCCGCAAGTGGCCGACCGCGACCAGCAATTGAGCGGGCAGATCGAGGTGAGATTTAAGGCAGCCGGCTGGACGCCGCCGGGTTTGGAGGAACTGGTTGCGGCAATCGGCGAGCCGCTGCCGCGCGTCGCCGCGTTGATGAAACTGCTCGCCGAACGCGGCGTGGTTGTGCGCTTGGACGACAAGGTTTGGATGCACCGCGACGCGGTCGAGGCGGGAGTGCAAGTTGCGCTGAAGCTTTTCCGGCGCGCGCCGGCGTTCACGACGATGGAATTTCGCGACGCGCTCGGCGTCAGCCGCAAGTTCGCCGTGCCGCTGCTGGATCATCTCGACCGGCTGCGTTTCACCGTTCGTTCCAGCAACCACCGCACGCCGGGTGTGGAAGCGAGGAGACTGCTTTTATAGACGCTTACTAAAACAGACGTTTTTAGGCTTTAAGGGCTAGACATCCCGCAAAACAACACCACCTTCAAATATGTCAACGATCAAATGGCCAAAAAGGAAAAAGATTTTTAAACTGTCACTTTACCTTGACTGGGAGGCCGCAGCTATTGGCTTCTTGTTGGCGATTGCGACGTATGTAGGCCCATCTATTCAGTCCAGCACTCACGACGTCAGCCAAAAATCATGCCTCAGGCTGGTAATCGCTGGCATTTTGGTGATATTCGCCGTTGCTGCTGGCGTTTCCGCAACTTACAAGGCTCACCTCAAGCGAGCCTATGACCCCAGTCTGGTGCTTCGATTTGAGAAGGAATTTTTCTCCGATATGACGGAACAACGTGGGAAGGCTGCTGCAGTCTTGCTCCAATATTCGGACACTGGAGATTGGGGTAAGATTCCGGATGCTGCTGAAATAGAGCCGATTCTGGATTTCTTTGACAACCTCGGATTTTACCTATACGGAAACCAGTTAAGCGAAAGAGTCTTGCACCAAAGCTTTTGTCATTGGATTGCGCTCTATTACCAAGAAGGCTCATCATACATTCGCCAGCGACAAAAAGGAGAGGAGGGAGAAAAATCAACCTGGGAGCATATCGAGTATCTGGTAAGTGAGGTTTTTGAAATCGAGTCTGTGAAGCAAGGATGTTCACGCGAGGCGTTACGTTTGAGCCAAAAGAAATATAGAAAATATCTATTGGAAGAACTTGAAGAGGGGGAAGAGGCATTCAAGACAGAATTTAGAGACGCTCACCCTGAACTCTTTAAACCGCGAACGCTTGGGGCATGACATGGAGGTTGATCTCGCCAAACGCCATTTGGTCATGGAGCGGTCGCGGCAGCTCGGCCACTGCATCTGCGACGTGCGCCGGCCCTGCCCGTGCGACGTGTTCACAGACCAAGGCATCTGCCCTTGCGCCGGCGAGCGGCCCGACCCGGTGGACGTCACGCAGGTGAAATTGACCGAGTTGGTCCACAACGCCGGCTGCGCGTCGAAGATCGCCCCGGCGGACCTCGACGCCGTGCTGGGGCGGTTGCCGGCGGTGAATGATCCCGCCGTGATCTCCGGCCTGGCCGCCGGTGACGACGCGGCGGTTTACCGCATCGCGGACAACCTCTGCCTCGTGCAGACGGTGGACGTGTTCACACCCTGCGTGGACGACCCGCATCTGTTCGGCCGCATCTGCGCGGCAAACTGTCTTTCCGACATCTACGCGATGGGCGGGACGCCGCGCACGGCGTTGAGCGTGCTGGCGTTTCCGTCTGAGAAGCTGCCGGGCGAAATCATGTTTCACCTGCTCGCCGGCGCGATGGAAGTCCTGGCCGACGCCGGCGTGGCACTCGTCGGTGGCCACAGTCTCAAGGACGACGAAATCAAACTCGGCTTCGCCATCACCGGCACTATTGACCCAGCAGTCGCCGCGGCGTTGGAAACTCCGCGCGTCGGCGATGCGCTGGTGCTGACCAAACCGCTTGGCACCGGCGTGCTGACGTTTGCCCGGCAGATCGGTCGCGCCCACGCCACGGGCCTCGCTGCGGCGGAAGCTTCAATGGCCACGCTGAACCGCGCGGCGGCGGAGGCGATGCTCGAAGCCGGCGCCTCGGCCTGCACGGACGTGACGGGCTTCGGCCTGTTCGCGCACCTGCGGCGGATGCTGCGAACCGGAGGGCTGACCGCGCGGGTGTTTGCGGACGCGCTGCCGGCGTTTGATGGCACGCTGGATTTGCTGCGGCAGGGCGTCGTGCCCGGCGCCATCGAGCGAAACCGCGAATACGTCGGCGACGGCCTGCGCGGCGCACCCGGCGTGGATGAGGCGCTGGTGAATCTCGGCTTCGACGCGCAGACATCGGGCGGGCTGTTGATCGCCGTGCCGGCCGGGCGGCGGGAAATATTGCTTCAAGCACTGGCGCGGCGCGGCGCCGACGGCTTTGTCATCGGCGAAATTATCAATGGCACCGTGGGAGAAATTTTCTTCGCGGCGAATGCGCGGGAAAAAACTGCGACCACTTTGATGGAACCAAACCGCAACCAGCCGGAAGGCGTTTCCATGAGTTCACCCAATTCGATTCCCGAGGCGCACAGCGAAGGCTGCTGCGCGGACATTTTCAATCGCGAACCTGCGGCCGGCGCCGTGGCGGAATCGCAACGGGCCTTCGGCGCGTTCATGCGTTCGGTTCAAACAGCCGGCGCCGTGAACGAACGGACGAAGGAGTTAATCCTCTTCAGCCTGGTCGTCTTCAGCCGCTGCGCGCCGTGCTTTGACGCGCACCTCCGCCGGGCGCGCGAGCTGGGCCTCAGCCAGGCGGAACTGGACGAGGCGGCGTGGTGCGCCATCGCGATGGGCGGCGCGCCGGTGAAGCTGTTTTATCAGGAGAATCTGGATAAAATGCCGAAGGCTGAAGGCTGAAGGCGCGATTCTTCATCGGTTTCAGCCTTCAGCGTTTAGTCTTTGGCCCTGCCTGCGGGCAGCGCGAAGGCAGGTTCGAGTGCGCCGCACTTCACGCATTCGAGACAGCGGACGCAACCGCTGACGTTGACTTTCTCGTCCACCTTCACGCCCATCGAGCACCGGCTGCGGCAGAGGTTGCACTCGACGCATTCCTTTGCATTGAACCGCAGGTGAAAGAGGCTGACGCGGTTGAAGAGCGCGAGAAATCCGCCAAGCGGACAGAACAACCGACACCACGGTCGGTGGATGAACATCGCCGACGCCAGAAATGTGACGAGGATCGCCGTCTTGAACCAGCTCATCAACCAGCCCTGGCCGGCAAGATAGCTCTTCACGGAATAAGGCAGGCCCGCCTCGAGCGCGCCGGCCGGGCAGAGCCGGCAGATTGACACAGATTGTTCGTCGAACGGAATGCCCTGGAATCCGAGAATCATGGGCAGCAGCAACACCAGGCCCACCAACACGACGTAGCGCAGGCAGCCGGTCCAGGCAGGCAGGCGCAGCTTCGGCAGCGGGATTTTCGCCAGCCAGTCTTGCAGAAAACCAAAGGGGCACGCCCAGCCGCAGACCAGACTTCCGCTGGCCGCGGCGATGACCAGCAGTATCCCGATCAAAAGATAGGGCACCTCGAATGCGGCGGGCAGCAGCGCGGCGTAATTCGCGGCGACGCCCACGGGACAGGCAAACGACGAGAGCGGACAGGAGTAACAATGGAAAACGCAGCCGGGAATCGCGTGCAGCCACTGGCCCACCGGGGCGAGCCACACACCGAGGAAGCTGGTTTGGACCCACGGACGAAGGCGCGAAAGCTTCCGGCCCAGCGCTGTCGCTGTCTGCGACCGACCATGTTCACCAGAACCGTCCATAACAAATCCACAATTTGCCGGCCGCTCCCAAAACAACGGCGATCGCCGGCCTGAATCAAAACCAAGTCCGGCTCTCCCCGCGGACTCCGGAATGCGCCAGTCGGCCTTTTCGCCGGCCACGCCATGTGGCCGAAAAACTTACTTCACTCACGTAGGACAGGGCGTCTTCGCGCCGATGTCCACGCGGACCTTCCAGTCGGGCGGCCGGACGCCGGCCTGCTGTTGGTCCCACTTGGCAAGCGCGGCGGCATCAGCGGCGGGGTCGCCCGTGGGTTTCGGCGGCTTGGGCGGCGCCTGCTCGCTCGCGTATTGCAGGCCGCCGAAGGAAAACGCCTTGATCAGGTCGGGCTCGCTCGCGCTGGCGCCTTCGACCGTTCCCACGCTGGTCAGGTGCTGCGCGCCGCAAAACGCCAGCAGCAGTCCGGCCAGCACCACGACGAATCCCAGCCAGAAATCGTGGCGCTCCGCATCGCGCAAGGCGAGATTCACGGGTGGCTGGGGGATGCGGCTCATGGATAAGGCCAAAACCTAAAAGCCAAAGGCTGAAACCCGCGAGTGGCTGGCAACAGGTGCATTTACTTTATGCCTTCGTCCTTCAACTTTTGGCATTGTTTGGCGGAGGTGGATGGGAATCGAACCCACCTGGGACTTTGTTGAGCCCCACGCTGGTTTTGAAGACCAGGAGCGCCACCAGGTCGCCCTACACCTCCACACCGGCTTTCCACTGCCCGGAAGGCCGGCGCCGATTCACCTTGTCTGGGAGCGAAGCGGGTCACGTCGCCGGCATTCTGAGACAAACAGCGCACGATTTCAACCGCAAGCTGGCGTGGCCGCGGCGTGCGGCACCGGCGGCGGCACCGGCGGCGTTTCCTCCAAGTTCAACAAGCCCTTCAGCCGGTCGCGGAACAGGCTGTTTGCGAACGCGAGCACGAGGAACGGGAAGGTCAACGCGAAGCTGACGCCGCTGATTATGGCGTGGAAAATAAACAGAGTGCTCCACGGAACTTCGCCAGACGATGCGATCATGGTTATCACGAAGAACGGCGCGGTAACTACGAGCCAGATGCCCAAGAGCGCGACGGCAAACCAGAACGTCACGGCGGCCGGCCGATATCGCTGCCGGCAAATCCAGCCCGTCAGGAACAGTGCGAAGGCAATCACGGGCACGCCGAAAACGAACGCGATCAGGGTTCGGAAAACCATGTCCGTATCCACGCCACCCCAGTCCTGCTTGAACAGATACGTAAGCACACTGAAAGCGGCCAACGTCGGCAGAATGCAAAGAAATGACAGAAAGCGGTGGCGCCGGGCCAGGAACGGCGCCAGCAGCCAGGTCGCCGCGAGTCCGTAGGCCAGGGCGCCGATTACGTCCGCCAGTTCGGACGGCAGGCTGAAGGCATTGACCAGCGGCGGCGCCAGAAACACCACGGCGAGCAGCGGAATCCAAATCCACCAAGCCGACCCGCAACGGTTGCGCGGCACGAGCAACAAAGCCAGCACCGCCAGACCCGGCAGCAACGGGTGGATCAGGTTGGGCAGGGTCCAGTGATAAACCACCGGCGCGCCGTCCTTGTCGCCCAATCCGCCCAAGTCGGCAACCGCCTGGATTTTCAACTCGCCCGCCGCCGTCAGGGGCACTCGCCATGAGTGCGAACAGGTGCCACCTCAGCCAAATTCAAACTGCCCGGTGGCGATCTGGTGCCCGCCGTGAAAGATCGCAAACGCCGGCGGCACGGTTCGTCCCACGCCCATGCGCGTGTAGGTTTCCCGGCCAACTCCGAGCAGTTGGTAGTTCAGATAAAGCATCGAACCGCGACGCCCGGCCGTCACCGAGTTGGTCAACGGCCCGCCGACACTCAGCACCGCGGGTGGGGCGGCGACGGCGACGTGAAGACTCGGCGCGAGCATCGCCTGCCGTGCGTCGCGATACGCCTCCGCGCCGCCGTTTTTCAACCACACACCGGCAATGTTGTAATCGCCCACCGGCACGCGCACCGTGCCTTCAGGGCGGTCGAGCACGACCAGTTCCGAAGCTTTCGTGAGCGTGAGGCGTTCGATGAAATTGCCGGCGATTTGAATTTCGCCGCGCAACGGACGCTGTTCGGTGAATTGCAGCCGGAAGCCGGCGTTCCCGCCGGGCGTCGCGTCAAGCAACTCCAGTCCGTAAGTGTGATCGTGGACGCTCAGCACCCGCGCAAACGGCACGACGCGAAGTGAGCCGTCGTCGGTGTTGAAGGCCTGGTTGCGCTCCGCCCACGGCCGGAGCAGCAGCCACGAGGCATTCTCCTTCGCCCCGGTCTGGGTGAGCACGTTCTCCACGATGCCCACCCGCCACTCCTCGTCATGCAGGTTCACTTTGCCCTGCCAGAATGAGTGCAGCGTCACGGTGCAGAGAAGCTGATTGCCGGCGAGGTTCCAGAAACGCAGGTCCACGAGTTCCTGGCGGCGGCCCGCCGGCGTCAGCAACGGCAGAGGCACACGATTGAACGACGGGTTCGCGCTGCTGGAGCCGCGCTCATGCGCCCACGTGAACACGCCCTCCGGGTCGTCGGTCAGGTTGAGATTCCGGTTGAGGTCCAGATACAGCTTGCCTGCGTCGGTGTCCCACAAAAACGCCAGTGCGTTGGTCGCGCCTCCGTTGATCGGCAACCTGCCGCGAACGAAGCGGTCCCGGCGCAACGCCGGCTCTTTCGCGAAAGCCGTTGTCTCACGCTCGGCATAAACGCTGAAACTGGCGACCGTGAAGTCAACCTGCTGTGGTTCGAGCGTGACCACGGTCACTTCCGGCGCCGGCGTCGCGGCCGCGTCGTCGGCACCGCGCAACGAGACAGCAGCAACAAGGAACAGCCCGGCGGTCAGCAGCGCGACGGGCGGGACGGCGACTGCCTGTTTCAAGAAGTTGATGACACCGGGCTGCTTCATTTGGCAGGTTGCTTGAGCCTGGCATCAAGCTCGTCGAGCGTAAAGCCTTCCGCGGTCACGCGATGTTCCGCGTTCACCAGGATCAACCACGGCAGCGAGTCCACGCTGGTTGCCCATTTGGTTTGTTCGTTCTTCGCCGCGACGCGGCCGACCGGGAACGGCACGGTGTTCGCCTCCTGCCACTGCTTGAAGGCATCGTCGCTCGCGAGCGCGGCTTGAATGACAGCCACCGCGACGCCCTGCTGTTTGAGTGCGCCCGCCTGCTCCACCAACTGACTTACGCAGTGGCGCGACGGCCGCTGCTCCGCGTCAAAGAGACAAATCAACGCCGGCTTGCCGGCGGGCACGGCGTCGGCGGTCAAGCCGACCGCGGTCAGATCCGGCAGCGGTTTGCCTTTGAGCGAAGCCCGCGCGGGCGCCGGCTGAACCGCACCACCGGACGAGGTGAGATGTATGACGACGTTCGTGTCGCCGGCTTCGACAGTGACGTTGGCATACCCGTTCTGGCCGCTGCAGAACAGGCGGACGGTGCCTTCGCACACTCTGAAATGGAACCGCCCCTTGCTGTCGGTCGTGAGATTACCTTCCGGTTGATCTTCGCCGGAGAGCATTACATTCACCCCGGAAACCGGCTTTTCATTTTCGTTCACCACCTGGCCCGCCAGCACCTGATCCGCCAGCTTGAGCACGAACGGATCGAGTTCGACGCGGCTTGATTCCGCGTCCGTCGAAACCTGCCGCTGGCCCCGGCCCCGGCCGTTTGCCTTGGCGAACACGATGAATTGTTGCCCGGCCGGCAGCGCCTTGATTTCGTAGCCGCCGTTCGCGCCGGTTGTGGCCGGCCGCCCGTCCACCTGGCTGTAAGTGCGGCTGGCCAGCAACCACACGCCGACCTCGGCACCCGCGAGTGGTTTGCCGCCGGGGTCTTCGACCCGCCCGGCAAACATGAGCGCCGGTTTCAACTGGAGGTCGAGGTTCGTGGCCTCCTCCGGAATGTCCTCCGCGGCGGCGAGGTTGCGGGCCAAATCCCGCGCCACCAGCAACGGTGTGCCGCCTTGCTGCGCCTGCCACGGCTCGACCTGCCACGATAGGCTGAATTCGCCGTTGGTGCCGGTCTTGATCCAGCGCGACGAGCCGAAGGCTGGAAACACTGTCACCGGCACGTCAGCGGCGGGCTTGCCGTCGGGATTGGTCACCACGCCTTTCAACTTGTGCGCGGTGGCGCCGGGATAAACGGCGTTGCGCTCGCCGAGCTTGACAACCACGTTCGTGTCGCCGCCCTGCGCCGAGACGTTGCCGTTGCGTTCGCCCGCGCTGGCAAAAAGCTGGATCGAACCTTCGCAAACGTGCTCGAAGCGGAAGCGGCCCTCGCGATCCGTGCGCGTGAAACCGCCGGGCTGACCGTCGCCGTTCAGATTCACGCTGGCACCGGCGACCGGCTTGTCGTCTGCGTCCACCACCTGTCCGGCGAGTGGGAGGTTGGCGACTTTGAGTTCCACCGGATCGAGTTCCTGCCGGCCGGGGTCTGCCTGGACTTCAAGGTTGTAAATGGCCTTCTGCCCAAAACCCGGCGCCGAAACCAGCACGCCGTATTTCCGGCCAGGTGGCAGCGCGGAAATCTCGAAGCGTCCCGGCACGTTGGTTCCTGTGCAAAGGTCCGACAGGTGCATACCACTGTTGCCGGTCCAGAAAATCAGCGTGGCGGTGGCGTTGGTGACCGGCTTGCCGTCGCACTCCGCGTGACCGGCGATGGTCAGCGCCGGCGCCAGCCGCAGGTCAAACGGAGCCGGCTCTTCCTCCTCGATGTCCTGCGCGACGGCGAGATCGTGTTCCGGGTCGCGCACGAGCAGGCACGGTATCATGTTGTTTGGGGAACCGCGGCCGGTGCTCCCTTCCATTTCAAACCGGCCGTTGGCATCGGTCTTCACCAACGTTTCGGTGCTGGAGAAAGCGCCCAGGATGCGCACTTCCAAGCCGGCGGCCGGCGTGCCATCAGGCCGGTGAACGACGCCGGTCAACTTCACCGGCAACGCCAACTCGATCTCCACGCGGTTGGTCTTGCCCGCCTCGACGGTGGCGTTCGCGTTCTGCTGCTGCCGGCCAACCTTAAAGGCATACAATTGATACTCGCCGGGCGGCAGGCGTAGCCGGGCGACGCCGTTGCTCTCGGACGCAGCCACGGTTTGATAACCCGCCTGGATCGCGTTGACGCTGACTTCACGCAGTGGACTATGGTCTTCCTTTCCCGCCACCGCCACGTCCAGGATGCCACCGTGTTGGGCAGTGATCTGCACGCCGCGCGTCGCTTGCCCAACATCCACCGAAACGGAAACGCTCTCGGCGACCCAGTCCGGAACGGTGTTGGTGCCGAAGACGGCGCGAACGCGATACGAGCCAGCCGGCACATCCTTGATCACGAAGCTGCCGTCCGGCGCGGACCCGGTCGGTTCAAGAGATGCCACGGCGAAGAAACCGGGTTCATCCGGCTGCAAGGTCAGACGCGCGACAGGCAACGGCGAGCCGGCCGGTTCGAAAGTGAGGCTGCCCTCGATGCTGCCCGCCGGTTCCATCACGAGTCGGATGTCGGTCTGCCCTGCCTGATAAGGCATTGTGTCCGGGCCGAGATTGGCTCGTACTCGCATTTCTCTCTGTTTGAGCGCCTTTCCGGCCACCCGGACATCAAGCTGGGCGGAATTGTTCGTCGGGAAGTTCTCGATGCGGAAGCGCCCGTCAGCGTCGGTGGGGGCGTGAAAACAATCACGCGCCAGCTTGCCGGTCAGGTAACTGAACCAGCGACGGTTGCCGCTGCCAGCCGTCTCGGAGAAGGCGGCAGAAACGAACACGTCCGCGTTGGGCACCGGTTTGCCTGACTCGTCCACGACCACTCCGCCCAGCACGCTTGGCGGGGTGAGAGTCAGGGTGTGAGGGATGCCCGGTGCTGCCATGAACTCCAGCCAGCCGACGGACATGCCGGACTTGCGCGCCACGAGCATGATCATCTCGCGGGAAACGCGGAATTCGAAGGCACCGCTCTCGTCACTGGTAACGCGATCGAGCCGTTCCATTTCGATCCCAAAGTAGGGCAGTCCATGATCGTATCCGTACCGTTCCACCACAGCATCGGCGACGGGCTTGCCGGCCATGTCCACGACCTTACCAGTGAGCAGGAAAGTGTTCGGAGCGTTGGTCTGGGCGTGGGTTACGAGCGCCAGAACCGCGCCCAGCCACAAGCCCGGCTGGACCCATGTTTTTGCGATGTTTGCAATGCGCATAAATCAAATTGTCCCGCGGCGTCGCGCGCCCGGCTTGTTTGGCACCGTCGTCGTTTCAACTCTAAGCCGGCCGCTTACTTGGCCGTTTCGCGGTAAATGGCTTTGACTTCCTCGTCGCTGAGTCCGCCGGCAAAAAGCCGCACGTCGTCCAGCCAGCCGTTGAAGCAGAGGCTCCGCGCGGCGGAATTGTCACCCAGCCAGAGCGGCTCCGTGTTCAACGCGACCAGCCCAACGGCCGTCACCGCGTCCGCCAGTTCGCCGTCCACGTAGAGCGCGATGCGCTTGCCGTCGTAAGCGCCGGCGACGTGGTGCCATTGGCCGTCAGCAAGACCGGTTTTCGAGGTGACCTGCGGCGCGCGTTTCCGGTCTTTGCCGGTCGTTTGCGGGCCGTTCAGCGCGAAGACCACCTTGTCGGATTTGCCCGCGAGTGTGACGCGCCACGTGTCGCTGCCTTTGGCAATGATGGTCTGCGCCGATTGGCCGGGTGCCCGCAGCCTGAGCCAGAGCGCAACGCTCAGATCGTCGCGGAAATCGAAACCCGCCGCGTCGCCGCCATCCGCGTAGCCGCGAGCGCCATCGAACTCCAGCGCGCCGCCGGCCCGCCCCGGCGTCCAGCGCGCCGCGCCTTCGACGCGCGCCGCGCGCGCGTGACCGGAGGCGTCCGCCGCTTCCGTGCCACCGGTTTCATCGAGTTTCCACCACGCCACGGGTTTGCCTGCCGAGCCGCCGGGCGGCGGCTTGACCTCCTTCGGCCGCAGGGTCAAGGGGCGGCTGAGCACCTTGAACGGGCCGGCGACTTCGACGGTGGCAGTGAGGGGACGCTGTGCCGATTTGGGCTCCCGCCATGAGAGCGAACAAAGCCCGCCTCAGCCATATTCGAAGGTGTTGGTGGCGCGGAAAGGCCCGCTGGCGCTTGCCAGTTGCAGCCGCGGCGCGCGCGGCCGCTCGGGGCCTTTGAGAATTTCCACGGACTCGCCGAGCCGGCCTTTGAGCCGGAGACTGAAGTCAGCGCCGCCTTTGTTCTCGGTGGCAGTGAGCGCGGCGAGCACCGGTTCACCAACGTCGAGTGCCGCCGGCTTGTCCACGGCCACGGCGAAGCTGCTGAAGTCATTGAAGCTGGAGCCGCTTATTTTCCAGGCGGCACCCTTGTCATCCTTGCGGTCAATCGTCCAGCCGTGGACCCGGTAGGTGCCGACCGGCAGGGTGAACACGCCGTTCGCCGGCCGGCGAACAAAATGCCCCGGCGCGCCGAAGGCGACGAATTCGGAAACGGTTTCCGGCACGCGGACCTGGCCGAGCGTCACGTTTTGCGCCGGTTCGAGTTTCACAAATGCGCCGTCGCGCGCGACTTCGATCGTGAACAACTCGTCGCCCACTTCCAGCATCTGTCCGAGCAACCGGTAGCCGGCCTTGTCGCCTTCGACGATGACGTGGTCGCAGTCAGCCGGGTCAGGCGCGTGGTCGTTGAACGTGCCGTTGACATCGCTGTCCTCCAGCGTGAGCAGGCGCTTCTTGCCGCCGAGGTTGACCTTCCCGTCGTAATAGCACCCGGACGAGGCGAGCACGCGCATGTCGTCCTCGGTGTAGCGCATGAACCGGAGGTTGAGATGATAGGTGAGCGGACCGTCCTCGCCCTTGAACACGACGCGGGCCGGCGCAAACGTGGCGCTGTAATCGTCCATGGCGACGGCATCCTGAGGCGTTTCGTCGTCGAGCCGGCCGTCACCGTTACTGTCCAGGAAGACGCGGTTGTAAGGGCCGTAGTGGCGGGCACGGTCAAAGCAAATCCAGCGGGCGCCCTGGGGATCGAGCGGCGTGGTCCAGCGCACAAAGCAGGGCGACGCGCCGAGCTTCGGCAGCGGCACGCCAGGCGGCGCGTTCGTGGACAATTCCAGCCACCGGTAACCCCGGCCTTCGCTCGTGGTGTGGTAATCCAGCCATTGCTCCGCCGCGGCCAGCGCCGTCATTCCTCCGGCCACCACTCCCCCCGCGAACCATCCTACCCAGCTTCCGAAAAGTTTCATGGAAATGGAAAATGGTTGATCTGCGGTGGTTCTTATACGCTCCGGGCTGGTGTTTAGCAACCGGAAAGCGGCCCCGGTGGAGGAGGTTGGACCCGGCCCCTTTCCCATTGAGCGGGGCACGGACGCGGTTCAGGATGCGCCGGATGAAACCGCCTTCGGTTGTTCGCGCCGTCGCCGGAACGCTTCTCCTGGGTGCGGCGCTCGCCGTTCGTGCCGTGGCGGGTGGCGTTGCCCCGGCGCAGTCCGGCGCAGCGCCGGGACCGGAGCAATTCATCGTGTTGAACTTGAGCGGTGGCGTGTCGGCAACGGTCTTCGACCAGATTCGCCGCGAGTTCACCAATTCGCCCGCGGCCAGAGTGCAGGTGGGCGTCGCCGCGATTTTCTCTTACTTCGCCCAGCCGCGCGCAAAAATCGCTGCGGACTTGCGCCAGTTCCTGCGCCTGTCGCGGGAAACCGGTCTGCCGGTCGTCGTGCAGCTCGACGGCGAAAACTGGTGGGGCGGGCGGCCGGACTTGTGGAACTGGTGGAACCCGGCCGCGCCCGGCTACTCGCCCGCCAACCGCGCGAACGTCGAGTGGAGCGGCTGGTCGCCGGACGATGCCATCAAAATTGCCTGGCGCAACTGGGGCCGCCAACTGCGCGTGCTGCCGCCGCCCAACCTGATGAGCCCGCGCTACCGCGCCGCCTGCCACACGGAAATGGCTGCATTGGTTCCGATCGTGCTGGATTGGTGGAAGGCGCTGCCGGCGGACCAGCGGCGGCTGTTCATCGGTCTGAAAGTCGGCCGGGAATCCTCCATCGGCGTCAATGCGTGGTATTATCCCCACGGCAATGCGCTGCT
Organism: bacterium; assembly: GCA_021780105.1. Taxonomy (GTDB): domain Bacteria; phylum Verrucomicrobiota; class Verrucomicrobiia; order Limisphaerales; family J093; genus JAJXZJ01. Next base: position 32,177 of record JAJXZJ010000035.1, on the reverse strand, counting down.
CGATCAACCCGCCGAGCGCGATCCCACGTCCGGCCTGCGCGCCGACGAACCGCCCGCCCGCGGTGTCGTGCAAATCGGCTACGCCGCCGTCAAAACCGCCGGCCTGCGCGGCCAGGGGGCGATCACCGAAGCCGACCTCGCCGAGGTCGCGCGCCGGCATTTGGCGGACCTCTCGCAGGAAGCACGCCGGCTGGGCGTGCCGCGAGATCATCTATTCACGCACGGCGCGGGTTGGAAGGAAGGCGAATTGCTTTACCAGGCCGCGGTGAACCGGTTTAGTTGTCCCGGCTGGAGTTTCTACCGGCACGCGGATGCGCCCGAAAAGGACATCGGCGTGCAGGCGGCGTCGAAGCACAGCGACGCGCCGTTTTGGGCCGCCGTCGAGTGGCTGTATCAAGGCCCACGCCGGCGCGAGCCGTGGCGTCACGCGCTGGCGGCGACGCTCGACCAGCCGCGCTGTCGCTACCTCTGCATCTACAACTGGGAAGGCATCCGCAGCAGCCCGGAAATCCTGGACGCCATCCGCGACGCGCTCGCCGCGCCCCGCCGGTGAATTCGCTTCGGCGCGGTCGTGATTTCTTTGGCGTTGAGTGCCGCGCAGGCAAGGACCACAATGCGGTCATGAACACGCCATCGCTGCCCGCCCGCCGCCGGTTTCTCCGTCACGTTGCCGTCGCTGGTTTCGCCGCCACCGCGCTGCCGCTTGCTTCCCGCTTCGCCAGTGCCGCCGGCGCGCCGGCGCGGAAGATGACGATGTGCCTCTCGCCCGGCAGCATCGGCGTGAACGTCGGTCAACGCGAAGCCATCGACCTGGCCGCGCGCCACGGCTTCGAGTCAGTCGAGCCGTTCGGCGATTTTCTCGCCGGGCTGTCCGCGACGGAACTGGACGAACTGCTCGCCGCGTTGAAAGCGAGTCATCTGGTCTGGGGCACGGCCGGGCTGCCGGTGGATTTTCGCGGCGACGAAAGGCGGTTCAACGACGGCCTACAGCGTCTGCCGAAGGTGGCGGACGGTTTGCAGCGCGCCGGTGTGACGCGCGTCGGCACCTGGCTGATGCCCGGCGACAACGTCCTGACCTACCGGCAGAATTTCCAGCGACACACCGCGCGGCTGCGCGCGGTGGCGCAGATGTTGAAGGACCACCAGCTCCGGCTCGGCCTCGAATACGTCGGCACCCGCACCTTGCGCGGGCAGAGATATTCCTTCATCCACTCGCTGGCGGAACTGCGCGAATTGATCGCCGAAATCGGCACCGGCAACGTCGGCGCGGTGCTGGACACCTGGCACTGGTGGCAGGCGGGCGACACCGGGGCCGACATCGAAGCGCTGCGCAACGAGGACGTCGTGTCCGTGGACCTGAACGACGCCCCCGCCGGCGTGGCGTTCGACCAGCAGCGCGACAACCGGCGCGAACTGCCCGCGGCGACCGGCGTCATTGATGTCGGCGCGTTTCTCACCGCGCTGAACCGGATCGGCTACGACGGCCCGGGGCGCGCCGAGCCGTTCAACGAGGCCGTCAATCGCCTGAGCAAGGACGACGCATGCGCCGCCACCATCACCGCGTTGAAGAAAGCCTTCAGACTGATGCGCGCGGCGTAACCAGCCGGCATGAATACTCAACTCCCACGCCAGTCCCGGCGCGGTTTTCTCCAAACCGCGTCGGTCGTCACCGCCGGCTTTGCGCTCAACTCCGCAGGGTTCGCTGCCGGGGACACGGCCCAGGTTTCCGTGGCCGATCTGCCCGCTGGCGCCGCGCCGCCGCCGGTGGAGTTTCCACATTTTCCCGACCGGCTGCACGCGTTCGTCTGGCGCAACTGGTCGCTGGTGCCCGCCGCCCGCCTGGCGCGTGTCGTCGGCGCACGGCCGGCGGACATCCTGCGCCTCGGCCGCGCGATGGGCCTCGACGGCCCGCCGCACATCACACCCGACCAGCAGCGCCGCTCCTCCATCACGGTCATCCGCCGCAACTGGCACCTGCTGCCTTACGCGCAGTTGCTCGATTTGCTGGGCTGGACGCCGGGGCAACTGGCTTACACGCTGCGCGAGGACGATTTCCTTTTCGTCAAGCTCGGCAACCTGAAGCCGAAATGCGCCCCCATCCGCTTCGAACAGCCGGACGAAGCGACGCGCCGCCGCGAAGGCGAAATCGCCCGCCTCGTCCACGAACATTTTCCGACCGGCGTCACGGTCGCGCCCGACCCGCAGTTTGCCTTCGTCAAGCGGCTTTCCAGTCCGCCCACGCCCGCGGCCAACCCGCCGCCCGCGGCCAGCGGTCTGCGGTTTTGCTACTCCTATTTCGCGCTCTACGGCGATCCGCTGCTCGACACGGAGACCGATCCGTATCCGGACGGTTTCCTCGCGCGGCTGGCGCAGGCCGGCGTGAACGGCGTGTGGTTGCAGGCCGTGCTTTACAAGCTTGCGCCGTTTCCGTGGGAACCCGGACTCAGCGCACGCTACGACGAACGACTCCAAAATCTACGGGTGCTCGTGGCGCGGGCGCGCCGACACGGCATCCGCGTTTTCCTCTATCTGAATGAGCCGCGCGCCATGCCGCTGTCGTTTTTCGCCAGCCGTCCCGAATTGAAAGGCGTCGTGGAAGGCGACCACGCGGCGCTTTGCACCAGCGCGCCGGCGGGGCAGCAATTTCTCCGGGAAGCCGTCGCCAGCGTCTGCCGTGCCGTGCCGGATCTCGGCGGTTTTTTTACGATCACCGGATCGGAGAACCTGACCAACTGCTGGTCGCACGGCGGCGGCGCCGGTTGTCCGCGCTGCGGTCGCCGGTCGCCGGCCGAGGTGATCGCCGAAGTGAACGGCTTGTTCGCCGACGGCATCCGGCAGGCGGACACGCGCGCCCAACTCATCGTCTGGGACTGGGGCTGGCACGATGATTGGGCGGAGGACATCATCCGCCGGTTGCCCGCCAGCGTCGCGTTGATGAGCGTGAGCGAATGGAGCCTGCCCATCGACCGCGGCGGCGTGAAGGACACCGTCGGCGAATACTCGATCTCCGCCATCGGTCCGGGGCCGCGCGCCCGACGTCACTGGGCCTGGGCGCGGCAACGCGGCCTCCCGACGATCGCCAAAATCCAGGCCGGCAACACCTGGGAACTCGCCGCTGTGCCGTGGATTCCGGCGCTCGAAAACGTGGCGCGCCACGCGGCCAATCTGCGTGCCGCGAACGTGGACGGCTTGATGCTGGGCTGGACCCTCGGCGGCTGCCCGTCGCCAAACCTGGAAGTCGTGGCTGCCGTGCTCGGCGGCGCGACAGCGGACGAGGCGATGCAGCGCGTGGCGGCGCGGCGGTTCGGTCCGGCGCTGGCCGGGGCGGTCGTAACGGCGTGGCGCAGCTTTAGCGCGGCATTCCGCGAGTTTCCTTTCGACGGCGGCGTGCTCTACTGCGCACCGCAACAGGTCGGCCCGGCAAATCCGTTGTGGGCCGCGCCGACCGGCTATCACGCCTCGATGACCGGTTTTCCTTACGACGATCTGGACGCCTGGCGCGCGGTGTATCCGCCGGATGTCTTCATCCGGCAGTTCGAGAAAGTCGCCGACGGCTTCGAGCAGACGCTGGCACAATTGGAAACTGCGATCGCGCCCGACAGGGAGTCGCTGAGCCGGGCGCACCGCGAGGCGGTGGACGCGGAACTCAGCGTCGCCGGGGCCGCGGCCATCCACTTCCGCAGCGTGGCGAACCAGGCGCGTTTCGTGATGGCGCGTCGCGCGTTGCTGGCCGCGAAGTCTCCGTCCGATGCCGCCGCGCCCGCCACCGAGTTGAAGCAGCTTCTGGAGCGGGAACTCGCGCTGGCCAAGCGGCTGCACGCGATCCAATCCCGCGACTCGCGCCTCGGCTTCGAAGCCTCCAACCATTACTTCTACGTCCCCGGCGATCTGGCGGAAAAGGTGCTGAACTGTCGCGACCTGCTGGACCGCTGGCTGGCGTCGCAAAACACTCCCAAGGCATCGGGAACAACCGGCTGAAAGCGCCGCACCGGACTGCCGCCCAGTCGTCAATCCCGTCCCCGCCCGGCGCTCACTCCGGCCGCGCCATTTCGAAGCGGTCGCGCGTGCGGCAATACCAGTGCGGTGACGCCATGCGGCCGATGAGGAACAACTGGTCGCCGCGCACGCGCTGGGTCCCGGCGTCGAACAACTCGTCCCGCAGGTGAATGCGTTTCACCAGGCCGATCACCACCCGGTTGCCGCCGATCTCCAGCGTGCCCCATTCCGTGCATTCCAGACTCACCGGCGCCTCGGCAATCCGCGGCGGACGCACCACGGACGAAACGGCCGTGCTGAGGCCGGCGTGGGCCAGCTCGCTCACACCGTAGGGCAGCGGCGCGGCGCAGCGGTTCATGGCCTCGGCGAGCGGCTCGTCCACCAGATTCACGACGAATTCGTGCGTCAGGCGGATGTTGCGCGCGGTGTCCTTGGGCGTGTCGTCGTCGCGGTCGCCGGGCGCCACGGCGAGGATGGGCGGGTTTGCGCCGAGGACATTGAAGAAACTGAATGGCGCGGCGTTGACCACACCGTCGGGGCCGACGGTGGTGATCAGCGCAATGGGCCGCGGTGTGACCAGACTGGCGAGAATGGGATAAGCGCGGGCGGCGAACCGGCCTTCAAGATCAAGTTCCATTCGCCGAGTATCCATGAATGCCGGCGGGGCGACAAGCGGACCTGAGCGGCAATCACGAAAGGCATCAAGTTTGGGAAAGCCGGCCGCGCTCGCGACCACGGCCTGTGTCCTTCCATCTCTTTCGCCTTGCGTGGCGCGGATTCGCCTTCAATTTGAGTCCGCATGAGCGCGACACAAAGCGAGTTCGACCTGGTGGTCATCGGCGGCGGCAGCGCGGGTTACGCGGCGGCGCGGACGGCCGCGGACGCCGGTTTGCGGACGGCAGTCGTGGAAGGCGGGCGGGACGTGGGCGGACTGTGCATCCTGCGTGGCTGCATGCCCACCAAGGCGCTGCTTTACGCGGCGGAGGTGCTGCACCTGGCGCGGCAGAGCGGCACGTGGGGCGTGCGCGCCGGCATTGTGGATTTTGACTGGAACGCCGTCCTGGCCCGCAAGAACCGGATGATCGCCGACTTCGCGGATTACCGGGTGAAGCAATTAAACGACGGCCGCTTCACGTTCATCCGCGACCACGCCCGTTTCGCCGATCCCCACACTCTCGAACTGGCGGCCGGCGGGCGGCTCACGGCAAAGCAGTTCGTCATCGCCACCGGATCGGTCGTGGCCGAACCGCCGCTGCCGGCGCTGACGGAAGCCGGTTATCTGACCAGTGACGACGCGCTACGGCTGCCGCGACCGCCACGGTCGCTGATCGTTCTCGGCGGCGGCCCGGTGGCCGTGGAACTGGCGCAATTCCTGGCGCGCTTCGGCACCGAGGTCACGCTCGTCCAGCGCAGCGCGCATATTCTGCGCGACTTTGACGACGACGCGGCGGCGGCGCTCGAAGGCGCGCTGCGGCGCGAGGGAATGCGCGTGTTCACCGGCACGCAATTGCTCGACGCCGGCCGGTGCGCGGCCGGGAAATTCGTCGAGTTCGCGCACGCCGGCCAGACCGTGCGCGTCGAGGCGGAGGATATTTTGCTCGCGCTGGGCCGTTCGCCCAACACCGCCGGCCTCGCGCTTGAACGCGCCGGTGTGCAGACCGAGGGCAGGCGTATCGTCACGGACGCCGCGCAACGCACCAGCGCGCCGCACATCTTCGCGGCGGGCGATTGCTGCGGCCCTTACGAGATCGTCCACATCGCCATCCAGCAGGGCGAAACCACCGTCCACAACGCGCTCCATCCGGACGCGCCGCGGCAGATGGACTATCGCCTGCTGACAGCGGTGGTGTTCACCGAACCGCAGGTGGCCGTGGTGGGGTTGACGGACAAGGCGGCGCGGGCACGGGGCCTGCCGTTCCTTGCTGCGAGCTACCCGTTCAACGACCACGGCAAATCGCTCATCATGGAGGCGCTGGACGGCTTTGTGAAACTGCTCTGCGATCCGGTCACCGGAGAAATCCTCGGCGGCGCGTGCGCGGGACCGCTCGGCGGCGAGTTGATTCATGAGGTCGTCGTCGCGATGCAGGCGCGGCTGACGGTGGCGGCGTTCGCCGCGACGCCGCATTACCACCCGACGCTGGCAGAAATCTGGACGTATCCGGCCGAGGAACTCGCCGGACAAACGCCATCCGCGCCGGCGCGCGGCTGAGCACAACGATCACCACTCCGGGCGGGGAGACTGCACACCGGCTGAACGGTGCGCGAAAGCCCCGCCCGGCGCACGCCGGCGCCCGTTCGTGGGCCGGCGGCCGCCTGCTTTAAGTCTTGCTTATTATAATCGTTAGAATTGCTTGACGATGCTGCGAGGGTGGGCGAGCGTGTGCGCATGACTTCGGGACAGGCGCACCTGCGGGCCCGCCGCGCGGCGGGCATCTCCACCCTTGCTTTGCTGACGACCGGATTCGCACCCGCCGCACGCGCGGGCATTCAATATTTCGACGCCTTCCGCACCGGCGATTTCCAGCAGACGACCGCCAATCCGGCCTTCACCCCCGCCGACGCGTCCTTCTGGTTCTTCACCGCGCGCGTCTTCCAATCCGCAGCGGGCGACGTGGGATCGGCGTCCGTCACCGATCCGGGGCCAGGCTCGCCGTTGAACCTAGCGCCCAACGGCAACGTGTTCGCCGGGGGCGGCACCTTCGGCTCGCTGGCCGACCTGGACGCCGCGTTCCCCGGCGGCACGTATGACTACAGCATCACGGGCGGGACGCTGGGCAGCGACACGGGGTCGCTCACGCTGCCGGCGACGCATTTGTATGTCCAGTCCGTCCCCGCGTTCGCCAATTTCAACTCCATTCAAACGGCCGTTGATCCGGCCCAGCCATTCACCTTCCAGTGGAATTCCCTGGTGGCCAACCCGGCAGCCGACCAGTCGCTCGTGTTCTTCTCGGTTTATGACGCCACCAGCTTTGCCACGGTGGTGGACAGTGGCGGACTGGCGGCGGCCACCACGTCGTTCCAGATTCCGGCCGCCAGCTTGCTCCCCGATCACCAATACACGGCCGATGTTTTCTTCAGCAGCCGCCAGAACAGCGGAACGGGTTTTGCGAACACCAGCGAGCCGCCCGGTGGCATCACCGGTCTGGTGGGCGATGACTACGTGACGGCAGTGACGTTCACCACGGTCCCGGAACCCGCCGCCGGCGGTTTTGCCGCCGCGGGTTTGTTGACCGGATTCGGTCTGTGGCGCCGCGCCCGCCGTCGCGCCCCAGCGCGATAGTTCGCTTCCGGTGCCCGCCGACAAGCGGCCTGGCACAGGCGCGACGACGTGCGTTTCCTCTTCGGCGTCATGGCAGCCAGCCGCGGCGCCTCCACCCTTGCCGCGTCGCTCCAGCGGCGCATCGCCCCTCGACACCGGCGGTTCACGTTGTAACATCGCCGGCCATGCGTCGTGCGATTTTGAAGGATGTCAGCCGCCTCGTGGTCAAGCTCGGCACCGGCATTCTGACGGACAGTCGGAAACAGCCGGACCTGGCGCAGATGGAACAATTGGTGGGGCAGGTCGTGGAACGCCGCCGGGCCGGCCAGGAAATCGTGCTCGTGTCCTCGGGCGCGGTGGGCGCCGGCATGGGCGTGCTGGGATTTGCGAAACGGCCGACGAACCTGGACGAATTGCAGGCGTGCGCCGCCGTCGGCCAGTCGCGCCTGATGGCCACCTACGAACGGTTGTTCGCGAAGTCCGGCCTGGACGTCGCCCAGGTGCTGTTGACGCACGACGACCTCGAACATCACGACCGCCACCTCAACGCCCGCAACACGCTCGTCACCCTCCTGCGCCGCGGGGTGGTGCCAATCATCAACGAAAACGACGCCGTTTCCGTGACCGAGCTTCGCTTCGGCGATAACGACCGGCTCTCCGCGCTGGTGGCGTGCCTGCTGCCGGCGGACCTGCTGGTGATTCTCACGTCGGTGGACGGCGTGATCGCCGGCCACGGCACGCCGCAGGCGCGGCTGGTGCCGACGGTGGAGCGGATTGACGAAACCATCGAGAAGCTCGCCGGCGGCACGGACAGCCCCACGGCCGTCGGCGGCATGGTGACGAAGATCGAGGCCGCACGCATCGCGACGCGCGCCGGGATTCCGACGGTGATCGCTTCCGGCCGCAAACCCGGCGTGCTGGCGCGCGTGGCCGCCGGCGAAGAAGAAGGCACGGTGTTCGTGCCCCGCGCGAACAAGCTCAAGGGCCGCAAACGCTGGATCGCGTTTTTCCACCACCCGAAAGGCACGCTGATCGTGGACGACGGCGCCAAAAGCGCCCTGCGTGAAAACAACAAAAGCCTGCTGCCGGTCGGCATCAAACGGTGCGAGGGCGATTTCGCCGGCGGCGACGTCGTGCGCATTTGTGATCAGGACGGCGTCGAGTTCGCGCGCGGCATTGTGGCCTTTCGCGCCGAGGCCATCCGGCAACGACGGCTGCCGCCGACCGAACTGATCCACCGCGACAATCTGGTCATCCTCTGAACCCCATGAAAAAGGTGCCCGCGATCAACGACCTGCTCGCCATCATGGCGCGGCTGCGCGCCCCGGACGGCTGCCCGTGGGACCGCCAGCAAACGCACGCCTCGATCCGCTTCCACGCGGTCGAGGAAGTCTATGAAATGATTGACGCCATCGAGGCGGGCGACGATGTCGAACTGGAGGAGGAGCTGGGCGACCTGCTGCTGCAGGTGGTTTTCCACTGCCAGCTCGCGCAGGAACGGGGCGCGTTCGATTTCGAGCGCGTGGCACGCCGCATCGCGGACAAACTGATTCACCGCCATCCGCACGTGTTCGGCGACGCCCGGACGCGGACGGTCGCCGCCGTGTGGGAGCAGTGGGACCGGCTGAAGAAGGCGGAAAAGCACGGCACGCGGCACCAGCGGGACTCGGCGCTCGACGGCATCCCGCGCCACCTGCCGGCGCTGCTGCGGGCACAAAAACTGGTCAAGAAGGCGGTCAAGGCCGGGCTGGCCACGCCGGTGCCGGGCGATCAACGGCCGGGCCATGGCGCGGCGGCGAAGCGCGAACTCGCGGCGACGTTGTTCGCCCTGGCACAGGTCTGCCAGGAGAAAGGCTGGTCGGCCGAGGAACTCCTGCGGCAGGAAGTCCGGCGCGCGGAAAATAAATGGCGGCGGGCGGAGCGAAAACGTGCGAAAGTCGCGAAATGAGTTCGGTTGATTTGCTTCATCAGCCGCCGTGGCGGGCGGCGGATGTCGGCCGGCCGATGCCGGATTCCCCCCACGCGGTTTCGATGGCGCTGCCACGGTGGCAGGACGTGGTGGGCTATGAAGAGAAATCCCCGGCGGTCCTGAACCGGCTGGCCAGCGGCTATCCGCGTTTCGTGATCCACCCGCTGGTGCAAACCGTGGCGCAACGGCTCGGCGACGGCCAGCCGTGCCTGCCGTTTCCCTCGATTCGCGTGGCGGAGCGGGCCGCGGCATTCGTCCGCGGCCGCGGCGAACCGGCGGCCGTGGTCACGCGCGACGGCATGGCCGGCGTCGTGACCGCGCCGGCGGGCCAGGCAGCCTTGCGCGCCTTCTGGCAACACACCGGCCTGATTTTTTCCACGCGCCGGGCGGAGGCGTTTCTCGCCGGCGGCGGAAACGAGGCGGAAACCCCGGCGGCTCAACGTTCCCTGCGCCGGCAGCTCGCGGCGCTTTACGATTGCGGCGAGGACGACGTGTTTCTGGCCACCACCGGCATGGCCGCGCACTTCGCCGCGCTGGAGGCGGTGCGCGAGCGCGCCCCCGGCCGGCCCACCGCGCAGTTCGGTTTCCCGTATGTGGACACGCTGAAGCTGCAGCAAAAGTTCGGCGACGGCGGGATTTTACTGCACGACCTGGAGCGCGTTCCGGAGGAACTGCCGGCGTTGCTGGCGCGGCAACCGCTGGCGGCGTGTTTCGCCGAAATTCCCGGCAACCCGCTGCTTGGCTCGGCGGATTTGCGCCGCATCACGCCGCTGCTCCGCGCACAACGCGTGCCGCTGGTGGCGGACGACGTGGTGGCCACGCCGTTCAACGTGGACCTCGGCGGCCACGCGGATTTGATCGCGACCAGCCTCACCAAGTTCCTCGTCGGCACCGGGGACGCGATGGGCGGCGCGGTGATCTGCAACCCGCGGTCGCCGTTCTATGGCGAGTTGAAGGCGCTCGTCCGCCGCCAACACGAGGAACTGCTCTGGGGCGCGGACGCCGCGGTGCTGGACGCCCAGGCCCGCGGTTTCCCGGAGCGGATGCGCCGGCACAACACCAGCGGCCTGCGCCTCGCCGAGCGCCTGCGCGCCCATCCGGCGGTGGAAGCCGTCTGGTTTCCGAAGTGGGTGAACGCCGAGGCCTACGACGCGGTGCGCCGGCCCGAAGGCGGCTGGAGCGCGCTCATCACGTTTCTGCCGAAACACGCCGAAACCCGGTCGCCTGAAATCTACGACCGGCTCGCGTTCTGCAAGGGACCCAGCCTGGGAACGGTGTTCACGCTGGCCTGCCCGTTCACGCTGCTGGCGCATTACACCGAGCTGGCGTGGGCGGAAAGCTGCGGCGTGCCGCGAAACCTGCTGCGGATTTCCGTGGGCTTGGAAGACCCGGAAGATTTGTGGCGGCGGCTGGAGCGCGCGCTGCGTCCCGACGGCGCGACAGCCTGATTCGCCGGCCAGCGCCGCGCTCACGCGATTGCACTCTCGTTTCGCGCCGCGCCTGTTTTCACCGCAGGTGCGGTTTGAATGATGGCGTCCACCAAACCTTCAAGATCGCTCGGCATGGTGACGACCGCCGGTTCCAAACCCAGCTCGTCCAGCGCCCATTGGATGGTGACGGTGGTTATGGCCAGCCGCGTTGAGGGAAAACGTGCCAGCAGTGAGCGCAGGTCAAACCGCGCGTGGAAATGCTCGATGGCCAGGCCGCTGGCGAAGACGATCCAGTCGGCGCCGTGTTCCATAAGATCGGCGCCCGCGGCGCCCGCGCCGGTTTCCGGTTCCACACCGAAGCCGGCCACGACCTCCACGATTGCGCCAAGTTCTGTCAACGCTTCCGGCACCTGCTCCAGCGCGGTGTCCCCGCGCACGATGAGGAAACGTTGCCCGCGCACCGCGCCGCAGCGCGTGACGGCGTCCAGAATGAGCGGCGTTTTGTGGTCGGCCGCCACCGCCGCGGGGCACAGGTGCCAGGCGCGCAGCCGTTCGCCCGTTGCGGGTCCGTAAGCGCCCAGCCGAGCGCCGCCGAGCGCCCGCAGATCGCCGCGCGTCTCCACGAGCCGCGCGAGGAAACGGTCCACGGCGAACGGGTGGCTGAAGAGAATCCAGTCAAAACTGCTCGCGCCGGCGACCGCTGCGTCCAACCGCGGCCCGTCCGCCGGCGGTCCCCAGCGCGTGACGGGGATGGCCAGCACGTCGGCGCCGAGTTCGCGCAGGCGGGCGACCACCGGCGCAGCCAGGTCCGATCGTTGGGTGACGACGACGCGCCGGCCGAACAACGGACGGGATTCAAACCAGTTGAGGTCGGCGCGAAGGTTCACGACGCTGCCAACCACGATCACCGCGGGCGCGGGCAGCGACGCGCGTTCCACCCGGTCAGCGATGCTCGCCAGCGTGCCGGCGAGAGTGCGCTGCCGGCCGGTCGTGCCCCGGCTGATGACGGCGGCGGGCGTGTCCGGCGGGCGGCCGTGGGCAATCAACGTGGCGGCGATGGCACGGAGATTGCGCAGGCCCATCAGCACCACCAGCGTGCCGTCGGCGCGGGCCAGTTGCGCCCAGTCCAATTTGCCGGCGGGCGACGCGGGCGGTTCGTGTCCGGTGACGACGGTGACACTCGAAGCGAGTTCGCGATGCGTCAGCGGGATGCCCGCGCACGCCGGCACGGCCTGGAGGGACGACACGCCGGGCACCACTTCAAAGGGAATTCCCGCCGCCGCGAGCGCCGCCGCCTCTTCGCCGCCGCGACCAAAGAGATACGGATCGCCGCCTTTGAGGCGGACGACGCGTTGGCCGGCGCGCGCCTTGGCGAGCAACAGCGTGTTCAGCTCGTCCTGCGCGACGCACCGGCTGCGGTCGTGTTTGCCGCCGAAAACGATTTCCGCCGCGGCGGGCGCGTGGCGCAACAATTCCGCGCTGACAAGTCCGTCGTAGATCACCACGTCGGCGCGGCGAAGCACTTCCACACCGCGCAAGGTAAGCAGGTCCGGATCGCCCGGCCCGGCGCCCACCAGATGGACCTCGCCGACGCTGGTCATGCCTCAGATCATCACTTCGGTGTCCAGATCGTGCAGGTGCAGGTGGTCAAGGATCCGGGTGACACACTCGGCCACGCGCAACTGATCGGTGCGCAGTTCCACTTCCGGCGCCAGCGGCGGCTCGTAAGGCGCGGAGACGCCGGTGAACTCCTTCACCTCGTTGGCCCGGCTCCGCGCGTAAAGCCCCTTCACGTCGCGCTGCTCGCAAACCGCGAGCGGCGCGTTCACGAAAACCTCGATGAACCGGCCAGGCGGCAACATCTCGCGGACCAGATCGCGGTTTTCCTGGTAGGGCGAGATGAACGCCGTGATGCAAATGACGCCGGCGTCGGCGAAGAGTTTCGCGACCTCGCCGACGCGCCGGATGTTCTCCTTGCGGTCGCGCGGCGAGAAGCCGAGATCGGAGTTCAGCCCGTGCCGGACATTGTCGCCATCGAGCACGTAGGCGTGTTTGCCGAGGTTGAACAGCTCGCGCTCCAGTTCAGTGGCGATGGTGCTTTTGCCGGCGCCGGAGAGGCCGGTGAGCCAGATCACGCAGCCGGGATGGCCGTTGCGGCGGGCGCGGTGATCGTGCGTCACCTTGCCGTGGCTCCAGAAAATGTTTTCGCTCTTCTGGTCGCCGCCGACGGTGCGCCGGGGATAATCCGCGGCGGGGATGATGCCGCCGCCCGCGACGTCAAAGCCGTCCACGATCACGAAACGGCCGGTGGGGACAATCTCGCTGATGGCGTCGAACGCGACGGGTTTCCTCGTCCGGAGCGTCAGCTCGGCGACCTCATGCCGGGCGACGTAAATTTCGCCGTTCGCGCGCTGGACCGCAGCCAGCGTGGAAGCGTCAATGACCTTCTCGATGCTCTCGATTTCGCAATCGGCCTCCTGCGTCGCAAGCTTGAGGCGGTAGCGCCGGCCTTTGCGAAACGGCTGTTTGCCGAGCCAGAAGACGCGGGCCTGGAAACGGCTCAGTTCGTAGGGCGGCTCCGTTTCCCGCGCGGACACCGCGCCACGTTCGACGAACACCTGCTCGGTGAGCGTGATGCCAATGCTCTCGCCGGCCAGGGCCTCGTCGTGTGAAGGCGCGTTCCAGCGTTCGATCGTTTTCACCGTGCTCGTCTTGTTGCCCGGCGAAAAGACGAGCCGGTCGCCCACACGGATTCGACCGCTTTCCACGCGCCCACCCAGGATGCGGCGCTCATCAAACCGATAAACATCCTGAATCGGGAAGCGCAACGGCTGGTCTTTCGGCGGCTCGGCGACGCGGAATTCGTCGAGCGTCTGGACCACCGTCGGACCGGTCCACCACGGCGTGTTCGGGCTGGGTGACGCGATGTTGTCGCCGTGCTTGGCGGCGATCGGGATGAACACCTTCGGCTCGACGCCGATGGTTTTGAGCCAGGCGCGGTATTCGGTTTCCACGGCGTCGAAGCGCGCCTGGGAATAGTCGGCCAGGTCCATCTTGTTCACGAGCACGGCGATCTGGCGGATGCCGAGCAGATTGAGCAGGTAGCCGTGGCGGCGGGAGTTTTCCTGCACGCCTTCGTGGGCGTCAATGAGCAGCAGCGCGGCCTCGGCGTTGGCGGCGCCGGTGACCATGTTCTTCAGGAACTCCTTGTGGCCTGGCGCGTCAATGATGACGTATTGGCGTTTGGGCGTGTGGAACCAGATTTGCGCGGTGTCAATCGTGATGTTCTGGTCGCGCTCGCTTTGCAGCGCGTCCATCAGATTGGCCCACTCGAACGGCACGCCGCGCCGCTCGGCAATCCGCTGGAGCTGCTCCAGCTTGCCCTCCGGCAGCGATCCGGTGTCGTGAAACAGCCGGCCGACGAAGGTGGACTTGCCGTGGTCCACGTGGCCGACGATGACGATCTTCAGTTGTTCGGTGGGGAGCATAGTTTCATTTCACCACGGAGGCACGGAGCCCGCGGGGTTGTGCATAGCTCGGCGAGGTCACATATACCCGTCGCGCCGCAGTTTCTCGAAGGCGTCCTCGCTTTCCTTGTCCTGCGCGCGGCCGGCGCGTTCGGGGGTCCTGGTGTGCCGGAGTTCCTCGATGATTTCGCGGACGGTCCGGGCCTGGGAGGAGATCGGGGACGTGCAGGGAAAACAGCCGAGACTGCGGTAGCGTTCGCCACGCTCATTCGCGAAATAGAGCGGAATGACCGGGATGTTTTCGCGCTCGATGTATTCCCAGACGTTCAGCTCGGTCCAGTGCAGCAGCGGGTGAATGCGGATGTGCGCGCCTTTGTCGAAGTCCGTCTTGAACTGGTCCCACAACTCCGGCGGCTGGTCCTCGACGTTCCATTCCATGTTCTTGTCGCGCGGACTGAAATAACGTTCCTTGGCGCGCGTCGGTTCCTCGTCACGGCGGACGCCCACGATGACGCCGTTGAAGCCGTGCTGGTCGAGGACCGTCTTCAGCGCGTCCTTTTTCAACAGCCCGCAGCACTCGACGCGCGTTGCCCGGCCGTTCGGGAACGTGCGGCCCTCGCGCAGCGCGGCCTCGTTCCTGCCCACGACGAGCTGGAGGTTCCACTCGCGGCAGAGGCGGTCGCGATATTCGATCATGCTCGGAATCTTGTAGGTTGTGTCCACGTGGACGAGCGGGAAGGGCACGTGGCCGAAGAAGGCCTTCCGCGCCAGCCAAAGCAGGACGGTGGAATCCTTGCCGATGCTCCAGAGCATGGCGAGGTGCTCGAACTTGTTGAACGCCTCGCGAAAAATGTAGATGGACTGGTTTTCGAGTTTGCTGAGGTAATCCATAGAATCGGTTTTCGATGGCGCGGGGAGTCTCCGTCTTTTCAAGCCGCCCGACCGGACACGCTCCACGGCAGCCGGCGGTTCACGTCTTTTTCGCCATGAAGGTGTGGATGCCGCACTCGGTTTTGTGGAATCCCGTCCAGCGGCCGGCCCGCTCATTTTCCCCCGCCGCCGCCTTGCCCGTGCAGGGCGCGCAGCCAATGCTGCGATAGCCCTGGTCGTGCAGCGGGTTGTAAGGGATGTGGTGCGTTTTCAAATAATCCCACACCGCCTCGCGGGTCCAGGCGGCCATAGGATTGAGTTTCACGATTTCCTGGCCGGCGCTCTCATCGAAAACAAAGACTTCCACCACGCCAGTGCCGGCGCGGGCGTCGCTCTGCTGGCGGCGCAGTCCGGTGATCCAGCAGTCCAGCGACGCCAGCCGGTTCCGCAGCGGAAGCACCTTGCGCTGCGTGCAGCAGAGGTCGGGATCGCGCTTCCACAGCTCCGGGCCAAGCGCGTTCGCCTGCTGCTCCACCGTGAGGTCCGGCTCCAGCGATTCGATGCGGCAACCAAAAAAATCCGCCAGCCGGAGCCTCAAGGCCACCGTTTCGGGAAACAACAGGCCGGTGTCAAGGGTGAACACCGGAAACCGCAGGCTGGCCTGCTGCGCCACGTGCATCATCACCAGGCCGGCACCTTGAAAACTGGTGCCGATGGCCGCGCGCTCCCCGAAGCGCGCCCACGCCCAGCGGAGAATGTCCTCCGTCGGCGCGGCGGCGAATCGCTCGTTGAGCGACGCGATTTCGGCGGCGGTGAACACGGCATCAACCGGCGGACGCCGGCGGCGCGGACGCGGCCAGTTCAGGCCAGACGGCGCGGACGCACCAGTCGCCGAAACGCTCGCCCGCCGACCGCTCCCGCGCATAGCGCGTGAGCAGCGGGCGCAGTTCGTTGACGAGGTCGGCGTCCTTCACCACGTCGCGCCAGAGGCGGTTCAGGCGCGTGCTGGCCTCGTTGCCGCCGAGGTAAACCTGGTAGCGGGCCGGCGCCTTGCCGACGAGGCCGATTTCCGCCATGTAGGGCCGCGCACAGCCGTTTGGACAGCCGGTCATGCGGATGGTGATTTCCTCGTCGCCGAGTCCGGTCTCGGCGAGCAGCGTCTCGAATTGGGTGATCAAGTCCGGCAGATAGCGTTCGCTCTCGGCGAGGCCCAGGCCGCAGGTCGGCAGCGAAACGCACGCCATCGAGGCGCGGCGCAGGCGGCTGCCCTGATCGGCCGCGTTCACTCCGTGGCTGGCGAGGAGTTGCGTGATCGCCGTCTGCTGCTCCGGTGCGATGTTGGCGAGGATGAGATTGTTGCCCGGCGTCAGACGGATTTCCGGCTGGAATTGTTCGACGACCCGGCGCAGCGCGGTTTTCATGCGCCAGCCGTCGCGGTCGCGGATACGACCGGTTTCCACGAACAAACCGAGGAACCGGCGGCCGTCAGCCTGGCGGTTCCAACCGAAGGCGTCGCCCTGACGCTCAAAGTTGAACGGCCGCGGCTCCGCGAGCGGGCAGCCGAGGCGCCGCTCCAGTTCTTCGCGGAACCACGCCGCGCCGCGATCCGCAAGCACGTATTTCAAGCGGGCGTGCCGGCGGTTGCCGCGATCGCCAAAATCGCGGTGGATGGTCAGCACGGCGCGCGCGACGTCCACGACCTTGTCCGGCAGCAGGAAGCCGATGAGGTCGGCGACGCGCGGGAAGGTGGCCTCGTTGCCATGGCTGCGGCCCATGCCGCCGCCAGCGGTGAGGTTGTAGCCGGCCAGTTTGCCGGCGGCGTCCGCGACGGCGATGAACCCGCAGCAATTCGTGAAGATATCCACGTCGTTCAGCGGCGGGATCGCGAAGCCGATCTTGAACTTCCGCGGCAGATACGTTTTGCCGTAGAGCGGATCCACGAAATCGCGGTTCTTTGGGTCGTTCAGATCAAGTTCGACCCCGTCAATCCAGATGGAATGATAGGCTGGCGTGCTGGGTGAGATGGCGGCGGCCACCTGCCGGGCGTGTTGGTGAACCTGTTCGCCCAAGCCATTGGTGGCTGGACTGGGCGGCGCCATGACGTTGCGGCTGTTGTCGCCGCAGGCGGCCAGCGTGGTCAACAGCGCGTCGTTGATGCCCTTGACCAGCGCCCGCAAGTCGCTCTTCACCACGCCATGAAATTGCAGCCCCTGGCGGGAGGTGATGCGGAGCGTGTCGCTCGCATAACGCGTGGAAAGCGCGTCGCAGACCAGGTATTGCGCCGGTGTCATCACGCCGCCGGGCAGGCGCAGGCGCACCATCAGGATGAATTTCTTCCCGGTTTTCCGCAGGTCTCGGTCATCCTGCTGGTAGATGCCGTGCGACTTGAGGAACTGGTTGTCGTCGTCGGAAAACCGGTCGGCATTTGGATCAGCGAGCGTCTGGGCGATGGTGCCGGCCAGCGTGGGGCTGCTCGCCTTGAGCAGCTCGTTGGGCGACGGTTTCGGAGAGGTAGTGGGCATCATGGTGGCGGCAAATCGGCTAAATTTCGTAATCCTGCCGGGCCTGGCTCCGACCGAAAGCGATGCGGTTCCACGCCCGTTCGTGCAGGTAATAAAGGCAGATTTTCGTAAACAACTCAATGCCGCCGATGGAAAGCGCCATTTTAATGCGCCCGGTGACCAGGAACGAAACGATGATCGTGTCCACGGTGCCGGTCGCCCGCCATGAAACGGCCTTCACGATGCTGCGATAGTGGCTGTCCACCAGCGCCGGAGCCGGAGGTGGTTGGTCCATGACCGGAAACCGCGGGCAGGCCGGGGCCTCACGACTGCACCTGTTTGCGGGCCTCCTCGGCCAGCACCGTGCTCAGGTAACGTTCACCGGTGCTGCAGCCGATGGTGACGATGAGCTTGCCCTTGTTCTCCGGCCGGTGCGCCACCTGGAGCGCGGCCCACACGTTGGCGCCGGTGGAAATGCCGGCCAGAATCCCTTCCTCCAGCGCGAGCCGCCGCGCGGTGGTGATGGCGTCCTCGTTGCTGACGGTGACCACGTCGTCCACGACCTGCAGGTTCAAATTTTTCGGGATGAACCCCGCGCCGGTGCCTTGAATCTTGTGCGGTCCCGGCTTGAGCGGTTCGCCGTTGCGCGTCTGCTGGATGACGGGCGAATCCTTCGGCTCGACCGCGTAGGTCGTGAAGCCTTTTTTGCGGGACTTGATCACCTCGCTGATGCCGGTGAGCGTGCCGCCGGTGCCGACGGCCGACACCAGGATGTCCGCCCGGCCGTCGGTGTCCTTCCAGATTTCCTCGGCGGTTGTCCGGCGGTGAATCTCCGGGTTGGCCGGATTGCTGAATTGCTGGGGGATCCAGGCATCGGCGATCTCCCCCTGAAGTTGTTCGGCCCGCGAGATGGCGCCTTTCATGCCTTCGGCCGCCGGCGTGAGGACCAGTTTCGCGCCGAGCAACGCGAGCAGCGTGCGGCGTTCCAGACTCATGCTCTCGGGCATGGTGAGGATGAGCTTGTAACCCCGTGCCGCCGCGACGAACGCCAGCGCGATGCCGGTGTTGCCGGAGGTCGGCTCGATGATCGTCGTCTTGGGCGTCAACGTGCCCTCGCGCTCGGCCGCGGCAATCATCGCCACGCCGATGCGGTCCTTGACGCTGCCCAGCGGGTTGAAGAACTCGGCCTTCAGCGCCACGGTGGCCGGCGCGCCGGCGGCGAGGCGGTTGAGCTTGACCAGCGGGGTGCGCCCCACGGTGCTGATGATGTCAGGATGAACGGGCATGGTATTTTCCTTTCAGTCAGTAGGTTGAATGTGCGATCGGGTCAAAAGCTTCATCGGGCGGGCTGGTAAATCTGGTCGAACACGCCGCCGTTGCCAAAGTGTTTCGGCTGCGCCTGCCGCCACCCGCCAAACGCCTCGTCAATGGTGACCATGTTGACCGGCGCAAACTGGTGACGGTATTTCTCCGCGACGGCCGCCAGCCGCGGCCGGTAAAAGTGGCGGCCCGCGATGTCCTGTCCCGCCGGCGAATAAAGGTATTCGAGATAGGCTCTGGCCACGGCCTCGGTGCCGTGTTTCTTCACGACGTTGTCCACCCACGTCACCGGCGGTTCGGCGCGGATGCTCAACGACGGCGCGACCATCTCCAGTTGGTCCGCCGCGAACTCGCGCTGCGCCAGGCGCGCCTCGTTTTCCCACGTCACCAGCACGTCACCGAGGCCGCGCTGCGCAAACGTGGTCGTCGCCCCGCGCGCCCCGGTGTCGAGCACCGGCACGTTTCGATACAACTGACCGACGAACGCGCGTACCTTGGCGTCGTCGCCGCCGAATTTCCGGGCCGCATACGCCCAGGCGGCGAGATAATTCCACCGCGCGCCGCCGGAGGTCTTCGGATTGGGCGTGATCACGGCCATGCCCGGTTTGACCAAGTCGTCCCAGTCCTTGATGGCCTTGGGATTTCCCTTCCGCACGAGGAACACAATCGTCGAAGTGAACGGCGCGCTGTGGTCCGGCAGGCGCGTCTGCCAGTCGGCGGGAATCAACCCGCCTTGTTCCGCCAGTGCGTCAATGTCACTGGCCAGCGCCAGTGTCACGACATCCGCCTCCAGCCCGTCCATCACCGCGCGCGCCTGCTTGCCCGAACCGGCGTGCGATTGCCGGACGACCACCGTGTCGCCGGTCGTTTCCTTCCAATGCCTGGCAAACGCGGCGTTGAAATCCCGGAACAATTCGCGGGTCGGGTCGTAAGACGCGTTCAGCAACGTGACTTCTCGCGCTGCGCCGTTGATCGCCGCCGCCGCGACCGCCAACGTCACGGCAAGCCAGTGGAGCATCGTCTTCATGATGGGACGGCCGGACCGCATTTCTTTCCAAAGTGGCGTCGAATCCGCATCATGACAACTCCGGTCGTGCGCCGCCCCGCCGGCGACAGGCAGAAGGCCGGTTGGCGTTCGCTTGCCATGAGTTCGTCAATCACGTTCAACATGAGGCAAGGTAAGCACATTCAACACTATGTCAAGTTGTTTAATCATCTTTAACCTATACCCGACGTTTGGCTGTTTGCAGGCACCCGCTCCTTACCATACAACCGTCACGCAACGTGCAAGTTAAGCGCCCACGTCGCGGAGCCGACGAAATTCGTGCGTCCACGGATCAATCCGGCAGATCGCCCGGTCCTCGCACCAGTCGCAGGCGCAATGCGAGGTGCCGTGACGATACGGATCCACCCGCGCGACGCCGGCAAAAATCTCGCCGCCCATGCGCCGAAGCTGATCTTCCACGCCATCCAACAACGCGTCCAACCGCTCCGCCGGCAGCGGGTCGCTGTCGCTCGCGTAGGGTTCGCCGTTCTTCTTCAACCGATAAGCAAATTGACCGCTCGGCGCTCCGTCGTGGCGGGCATCCAGTTTCGGCAGGGCCGCGAGGCTGAACCGGCCGCGATGCTGATACGCCTTGAGCCGCGCCCTGGCCGTGTCCGCCAGCGCCTCCAACCGGCTCGCGCCCCGCGGGTATTGGCCGCGCAGGCTCACATAGAACATGCCCGCCGGCAACAGCGTGAGATCGCCCAACGGACCGCCGGGCGCCGCGATCCGCCGCAACGCCGCCAGATACGCGGGCAACTGGATTTGGACGCCGTTCGCCAGCAGCACCGGATCAACCTTTCGCTGGCTCGATTTGTAGTCCACCACCGCGCAAAACGCCTCGCCCGGCGTCGCCGCGGCCGCGAGGTCCACCCGGTCAATTTTGCCGCGAAACATGAGGCGGTGCCCGCCGCCCAGGTCAATTTCCCACGCCGGCAACGCCGCCTCCTTGCCGCCGAAATCCAGCTCCACCGCCGCCGGATCGAACTCGTAGCCGCCACGCATCCAGCCGACGACGACCTCGATGAAATCCTGCAACGCCGCCGTCAGGCTGCGCGCGGTGAAGAGATTCCGGTCGTCCGCCTGGAACAGCCCCTCGCCGAATTCGCGTTCCACCGCCACCCCGATCCGGCCGATCCGCGCGCGCGCCTCCGCCGGTGTCAGTTCGCGCCACCGGCGTCGCTCGGCGCGCAGCGAGTCGTCGAACCGCTTCAGCAGCTCATGCTGGAAACTCCCGCGCTGCCGAGCGTCCACCTCGAAACGCTCCCGCTCCTCGGCGCGCAGTCCCGAATGGACGAAGAAGCGAAACGGGCACGCCGCGAATTGCTCGAGCCGGCTGACCGAGGTTTTCAGCACCGGACCGTAAAGCCGCTCTGCCAGCGCCGGTGAAAGCGCCTCGGCGGCATCGGGTTCTGGCCGGCGGCGCAACGCCTCCACCACGACCGCCAGTGCCGGCGGCAGTTCAATCCGCAGCGCGGCGTCGCGCAACAGCGGTGCAATCAGTTCGCTGCCATGCTCGATGGCGGACGGGTCCGGCAACGCCGGCGCGGTTTCCACCTGAAGCGTCGGAAACAGTCGCTGCAAATGACCGACAAACGGCGACGGATTGAGCGCGCGGTCGTCCGCGTCCCGCGCGGAAAAGGTGGCGATCAACCGCTGGCTGGCGCGCGTGCAGGCCACGTAGCCGTAGTAACGTTCGCGCCCAATCTGCCGGTGCGGATCGGGATCCAGCTCCACGCCCGCGGCGGCCAGCGTTTCGCGGTCGGCCCGCGTCAGGATCGCCGGCGGCGCGGGCGCGGCGGGGAAGACGCCGTCGTTCAAGCCCAGCAGCAGCGCGCACCGCAGGTCCGGATTGCGCGAGCGGTCCACCGCGCCGATCAGCACCTGGTCCAACGCCGGCGGAATGACACCGACGGTGAGGTTCGCCAGGCCGGCTTCGAGGACGGGCAGCCAGTCGGCCAGCCGCAGGGGTTCGCACGGGAACGCCAGCCCCAGACTGTCGAGCAGCGCGTTCATCTGCTCCCAGACGGTCGCGTGAACGCGGTTTGAGCTGTGTGATTCGAGATTTGAAATTCCCACGCCGCTCCACGCCGTTAGTTTTTCCTCCACATCCAGCGCCTGCCACAACGCCCGCAGCGCGCCGGCCAACTGCGTTCCCGTCGGCTGCCTGCCGGTGGCGTCCAACGTCGCCGCGAGGTTCGTGAACGGCGCGATGACGCGCCGCCGCAGCCGCTCCAGCCGGTCCGCGAGGTCCGGTTCGTCGGCGAGCGGAAGCGGATTCCGCCACGCCGCGCCTTTCCAGCCTTTTGCCAGCGCCGTGTTTTCCAGCAGGTCAATCGCCGGCTGCTCGTCGTCCACCAGACCGGTTTTCAGCGCGCCGAACCAGTCGTCCGGCTGCCAGTCAAACGCCACCGTCCGCAGCGCGTGACGCGTCAGCTCCGCCAGCGGGTGGTGGCCGACCGCCTCGCGCCGGTCTAGAAAAAACGGAATGTCGTAGCGTGTGAACACCCTTCGCAACGCATCGTGGTAGGCGTCCAACGAGCGCACCAGCACGGCGACCTGCCGGAAACGGCCGCCGCCGTCGCGGATGAAGCGCAGGATTTCCCGCGCCGCGAACGCTGCCTCGGCCTCCGGATTCGCGCAGCCGACAAGGCGCAGCGCGTCGGAAACAAGTTCGTCGCCGCCCAGAGGCGTTGGTTTCGCCCAGCTTTGCGCCAGGTGCTGCAACACCGGCTGCCCGGCGAACCGGCCGGCAACTTTGTCGCAAACCAGCGTTTCCACGACGGTCGTCACGTCCGGCAAACCGCTCAGCCGGGCGCGCAATTCGCTGAAGGTTCTGCCGGTTACGGACCACGTCGAAAGCCACCGCCGGGTGTCCTCGGTTTCCGAGGCCAGGCAGAACGCGAGCGTCGCGTGGCCGCAGCGCGGCACCAGCGCCGCCAGCAAAGCGAGTTCCTGCGGCGTCATCTCGGCAAAGCCATCCAGCCACAGGCCGGCGACGCGGAAGGCCGGAGCCGGCGGGTCCGCCACGGCGACTGGGCCTTGCAACGCCCCGGCGGCAAGGTCGAGCAGGCGGTTCGCGTCCTGCAACTGGTGCTCGACCAGCCAGGCGCGGTAGGCGCGGAGCAGGAGCGCGAGATCGTGCAGTTTGTCATCGAGCCGCGGCGGGCCGGCGGGCCGGCGGGCCAGTTCCTCCAGCCGGTCCGGCGAGAGCTGGTGATGCTGGAGTTCGCGCAGGACGAGGCTGAGTTGCTGGGCAAAACCGGTCAGTCGCGCGGCGGCGCGAAACCCGCGCAGGTTCCCGGCCTCGCGCGCCAGCAGGGCGCGCAGAACCATCACGCGGCCGTCGTCGCTGAGCAGCGCCGGCGCCGGCGTGCCGAGAGCGTCGAGGACAAACTCCGCGAGCCGCTCGAACGAGACGATGCGCAACCGCGTGTAGCCGGCGAGCGAGCCGTCCGCGAGCAACTGGCGTTCGAGCTGGAAGGTCGCTTGTTTCGGCGCCAGCAGAAGCAACGGCGGGCCGTCCGGCGAGGCGTGCAGGGCGGCGCGAATTTCCGCGAGGCAGCGCCAGGTCTTGCCGCTGCCCGCCGGACCGAGGAGGAACGTTGCCTGCACGGCGGCAGGTTATCGCGGTGGCACGCGGAAGCAAAGTCCACCGCGAAGAAATCCATTTCCGCGCCGCCGGATTTCCTGTTTCAATCCGCCGCGTGAAACTCTTGGTCATCGGTTCCGGGGGGCGCGAGCACGCGTTGGTGTGGAAGCTGGCGCAGTCGCCGCACGCCACGCGGATTTGGTGCGCGCCCGGCAACGCCGGCATCGCGGAGGAACGCTGCGCAAAAAACGGCGCGCCGGTCGGCTGCGTCGCCCTCGGTGCGGAGGATTTGCCAGGGTTGCTCGCCTTCGCGCAGGCGCAGCGGCCGGACCTCACGGTCGTTGGTCCCGACAATCCGCTCGCGCTGGGCATCGTGGACTTGTTCCAGGCGCATGGGCTGCGGATTTGGGGACCGAACCGGCGGGCCGCGCAGTTCGAATCGTCCAAGGTTTTCGCCCAGACATTCATGGAGAAATACGGCATTCCGACCGCGCGGGCCGGGACGTTCACCGAGGCCGCCGCGGCGTCCCGCTTTGCCGCCGCGCTCGGCGGGCGCTGCGCCGTGAAGGCCGACGGCCTGGCGCTGGGCAAAGGCGTCTTGATCTGCCGCGACATGGCGCAGACGGACCAGGCCATCGAGGAAATCCTCGTCAAACATGCCTTCGGCGCCGCCGGCGCACGCATCGTCATCCAGGAGCTGCTGACCGGCACGGAAATTTCGCTGCACGCGCTCTGCGACGGCCGGATGGCCCGCCCTTTCCCGTCGTCGCAGGACCACAAACGCGCCCAAGATGGCGACCGCGGCCCCAATACCGGCGGCATGGGCACGTTCTCGCCCACGCCGTTTCTCGCGCCGGCCGAACTGGCGTCCGCCTACGACCGCATTCTACAGCCGTGGCTGCGCGGCTGCGCGGCGGAAGGCATTGATTTCCGCGGCCTGCTGTATCCGGGCGTAATGCTGACGGCGGACGGACCGAAGGTGCTCGAATTCAACGCGCGTTTCGGCGACCCGGAAACACAGGTTTACCTCGCGCGACTCGAAAACGACCTCGTCGAACTGCTCGACGCCAGCGTCGGCGGCACGCTCGACACCGTGGAATTGAAGTGGAAATCCGAGACGGCGGTCTGCGTCGTGCTGGCCTCCGGCGGCTATCCGGGCGGCTACGCGAAAGGCAAGCCGATTCGCGGCCTCGCAGAGGCCAATGCGCTGCCGGGCACGAAGGTTTTTCACGCCGGCACCGCGCGGGCCGAAGACAGCGTCGTCACGAACGGTGGGCGGGTGCTGGGGGTGACGGCGGTGGGCAAAGACTTGAAATCAGCGCAAGCCGCCGCTTACGTGGCTGTTGAGCGTATTCAGTTTGAAGGAGCACATTTCCGCCGCGACATTGCCAGCAAGGCGTTGACCGGCAGTGCGCCACTCGAAGTGCAAACCGCCTGACAACGCCTGCCTCATCCTGCGGCAGGCGAGACGGTTCAAGGCTCGCCCGAACCGTGCGGTGCGTCACTCATCAGCGAGTGGCGGCGGATGCTCCGGCCGGGCGACTTCGGTTGCGCCGCCAGCGGGTGCTTTTCGATCCGCTCCTGCCATTGGACGAGTTCGAGTTCCAGCCGCAGGTCGAAATCCGCCTCCGGGGATTTTGAGGGCGTCATGGTGGCCACGTCTGCGGGGGTCAATTCAAACTGGCTCAGGCAGCGACGCCCCTGCGTCAGCGGAGTTTCCGCTGATACGGTAACGCCATACTGAGTTACCCGGCACTTGCCAAACACGCAGGAGCGGAAGATGCCGCGCCGGTAGAGGTTCACGCGAACTCGTTTGCCGTCGAACGGCGCGTTGGAAACAAGCACGTCCTTCAAATTTTTTGTTTCGGATAGCATAAGGCGCGTATCAACCACTTCGGAACCATTTGCCGCAAGTTGGCTCATAATCCGGATAGCAAATTACGTTAATTGGAGAGATTCGCAAACGGTTCGAGCGAAATAAAGAGTAAAATAATTTGTAAGCTTGGCGATGGTTTGCCGTAAAGATTGCTGCTTTTCCCGCCGGGCGGACGGGTTTAGACTCGATGGCGATGAACCAGGCAGAACCCTCCCGGCGTTGGAACACCGAGGCGTTGCTGACGCTCGGGCGAAGTTACCAGGCCGCCGCCGTGTTGACCGCCGCCGCCGAGCTGGATGTTTTCGCCGCGCTGGCCGAGCACCCGCTGACCGCCGCCGAAGTTGCCCGCCGTCTGGAAGCGGACGAGCGGGGCACGGCCGTCCTGCTCGACGCGCTGGCTGCGCTGCGGCTGCTGGCAAAGGCGGGCGGCCGCTACGCGCTGGCCGAAGGTCTGGACGCCTTGCTCACGGCCCAGGGCGCACACAGTCTGCTGGCCATCACCCGGCATCAGGGAAACTGTCTGCGACGCTGGGCGCAACTGGCGCGCGTGGTGAAGACCGGCCGGCCGGCGCAGGCGCCGCCCAGCGTGCGGGGCGAGGCGGGCGACGAGGAGGCCTTCATCGAAGGCATGCACAATCTCGCCGCACCCAACGCCGACCGGCTGATTCACGCCCTGGAACCGGTTCGGTTCGACCACCTGCTCGACGTTGGCGGCGCCTCGGGCACGTGGACGATGGCGTTCCTTAACGCGTGTCCCACGGCGAGCGCCACGCTCTTCGACCGGCCTTCGGTGATCCCGCTGGCCCGCCGGCGCCTGGAGGCGGCGGGTTTTGCGGCGCGCGTCCGGCTGGTCGCGGGCGATTTCGCCACGGACTCGCTGCCGGCCGGCGCGGACCTCGCGTGGGTGAGTGCGATCATTCACCAGAATTCGCGTGTCCAGAATCGCGCGTTGTTCGCCAGGATTTTCGCCGCGCTGGTCCCCGGCGGACGCATCGCCATACGCGATGTGGTGATGGACGCCGCGCGAACCCACCCCTGCGCCGGTGCGTTGTTTGCCGTGAACATGCTGGTGGCCAACGAAGTCGGCGGCACGTTCACGCTGGCCGAACTGCGCGCGGACTTGGAGGCCGCCGGTTTTGGCGCGGTGGCGTTGGTCCAGAGCGACGAAGGCATGAATTCGCTGGTTGTCGCCCGGAAGCCAGCGGCGGCCTGATCCACGGTGGTCCGGCGGCACCGCGAAGGCGCTACTGGCTCCCCTGGCGAAGCTCGGGTTGCCGGGAAGCAACCGGCTCCCCTTCCTGAAAGTGGCGATAGAGCCAGTTGCCCAGCGGCAGCAGCACCGCAGCCGTCAACATGCCGGCCATGACGTCCACGACATAGTGGTAGCGGCAGTAAACCGTCGAGGCACAGAGCAGGACCACGTCCCCGAAATGCCACCAGCGGAGGCGCCGGAGATACCGGAAGGAGAACCAGGCCGTGCCGATCGCCACGGCCACGTGACTGCTGGGAAACGCCGCGCCAGGCCCTTCAAAATGCCGGTAAATCCACACCACGGTCTGGCGAAACAGTCCGGGCTTGATGGCGGCGGGATAGGTCGGCTCGCCCGCATAGGCCTGAATGGCGTCCGGCAGGCGGAAGCCGTCAATCTCGCGGAAAAACGCCCGCGGCCCCATCACCGGCAGGGCGATGTAGATCAGGTAGCAGACGTAAAACATGAACGAGATGACCGAGACGTAATGAAAAAACTGCCGGCGGTTGCGCACGAACAGCGCCAGGCCCACGCCGGCGATCATCACGTAATAGGAAAAATATGCGGCGTAAAATATTTCGCTGATCCACAGATGCGGCAGCCGGTCCATGAACTCGATGGACGGCTGGAACCCGAACAGCCTTTGGTCGGCGGCGATGAAATGCGCATCGAGATAGTCCGGCATGAACATCCGGTTCAGCTCGCCCGTTTCGCGGTAAAACGCCGTGTAGAGCAGCACCGGATAAAAGTGCCTTAGAAAATCCAGCACCCGGCTGGCCGGCCGCGCCGCCTGGGCGCGGACGAGCAGGTGGATGAGCACCAGACCGGCGGCGTGCGCCGCCGCCAGCCACGGCCACTCCGGCACCGTGCCGTTGTGAAACGCCAGAATCAGCACGCCAACCACCGTGATGTAAATCTGGGTGGCGTAATCAATGAATACGTAGCCTCGCATCAGCGCGCAACCTTACAACCATCCGGCGGCCTCATACCAGCCGCCCGTTTCCCGAAGCCCCTCGCGCAACGGCGTGAAGCGCGTGAAACCCAGTTCCGCGCGCAGCCGGCCCGTGTCGCACACCCAGCCGGCCGCCATCAACTCGTGGATTTTTCCGTGCCCCAGCACCGTGGGCCGGCGCGTCAGCCGCGCCAGCGCCTGCGCCAGCGCGCAAACCGGACGCAGCGCGGCGTTGGGCAGCGACGGCGTGAAGGGGCGCACGCCAAGCACGCCGGCGATTTCCAGCGTGAGTTGACGTGCCGTCGCCCCTTCCGGCGAGGCCGCATGGATGATGCGACCCGGCGCGGCCGGATGCTCAAGGCTGGCGATGATGGCCGCGGCGAGATCGGTCACGAACACGAGGCTCAACTCCTGCCGGCCGCCGCCGAACACGGGCAGGACGCGCGCCCGCGCCGCCTTGAACAAACGGAGAAACTCGCCGTCGCGTGGACCGAACACGGCCGCCGGCCGCAGGATGGTGAACGCCGGGCGGCAGCGTTCCGTGACTTCGCGTTCGGCCGCCAGTTTGCTGCGCCCGTATTCCGAAACGGGCGCCGGCGGCGCGTCTTCACGGGCCGGCGCGGCCGCGGTGCCGGGTCCGGACACGGCGAGGCTGGAAATATGAACCAGCCGCTCCACGGAAGCGGCATTCACGGCGGCGACCACGTTGCGCGTGCCGTCGCGGTTCACGGCAAACAGTTCCTCCGCGCGCAGCGCCTTGATCAGGCCGGCACAGTGGATGACGTGGGTGACGCCGTGCAACGCCGTCGCGAGGCTGGCGGGATCCGTGATCGAGCCGGGGCAGATTTCGATCCGCGGCAGGTGCGCGGCGATGAAGCGCCGGTTGCTGGTCGGGCGCAGCAGCACGGCCGTCGGAACGCCGCGGGCAAGGAGGCCGTCCAGGACATGGCTGCCGACAAATCCGGTTGCGCCTGTCAGCAGAACCTTCATGGCTTCCGGCCTTCCGGCGGCACGGCGGCGCTCAAATCAGGCCCAGTTCCCGGCCGACCTGCTCCAGTTTTTCCAGCGCAAAATCAATCTGCGTGTCGGTGTGGGTGGCCATGAGGCTGATGCGCAGCAGTTCCTGGCCGGGCAGCACGCCGGGCGAGACGACCGGGTTCACGAACACGCCTTCCTCCTCCAGCCGTTTGCAGAAGCGGAAGGTGCGCATCAACTCGCGCGTGTAAACGGGCAGGATCGGCGAATGCGACGCGCCCAGATCGAAGCCGAGCGAGAGCAGGCCCTGTTTCATCCGCTCGGTGTTGTGCCAGAGCCGCGCGATGCGCTCCGGCTCGGCGACCATGATTTTCAGGGCGGCGAGCACGGCGGCGGCGTTGGCCGGGCTCATGCTGGCGCTGAAAATCAACGCCCGCGAATGGTGCTTGAGATAGTCAATGGTTTCGAAGTCGGACGCGATAAAGCCGCCCAGGCTCGCCAGCGACTTGCTGAACGTGCCCATGATCAGATGCACCTGCTCGGTAAGGCCGAAGTGGCTGGCGGTGCCCGAGCCGTGCTCGCCCAGCACGCCGATCGCATGGGCGTCGTCCACCATCACGGCCGCCTGGTGCTCCTCGGCCAGCCGGCATAATTCCGGCAGCGGGATGATGTCGCCCTCCATGCTGAAGACGCCGTCCACGACAATCAACTTGCCGGCGTCCGGCTCGATTTGTTGCAGCCGGTTTTCCAGCGCGGCCATGTCGCGGTGCGCGAAGCGAAGAAATTTTCCCTGCGAAAGCAGACAGCCCTCGATGATGCTGGCGTGGTTGCTCTTGTCCGCCAGAACGTATTCGCCCTTGCCGACCAGCGTGCTGATCACGCCGAGATTGACCTGAAAGCCGGTGCTGTAAAGCAACACGGCCTCCTTCTTGACCAGCCGCGCGAGTTCGGCCTCCAGCTCCAGATGAATGTCCAGCGAGCCGTTGAGGAACCGGGAGCCGGCGCAGCCCGTGCCGTACTTTTCCACGGCCGTCTTGGTCGCTTCCTTGATTTTCGGATGATTCGTCAGGCCGAGGTAGCTGTTCGATCCCAGCATCAACACCCGCCGGCCATTGATCATCACCTCGGTGTCCTGCGCGGAGGAAATGGTGCGGAAATAGGGATAAAGACCGAGCGAGCGCACCTGGGCGGCGCTCTTGAAGTTGCGCGCCTTGGCCAGCAAGGGCAGCGCACCGGTCGTCCGCGGCGGACGCGGCCGGGCCGCCTGGTGGGCATCAACGACATCGTCGCCGGATAGCGGATACCCCGGCGATTCGGCGCGCGAGGCGCCGTTGCCGGGCTGTTTCACGTTTGTGATCTGATCATTACCCTTCATAGAAACGCGAATCGGCCTTTCAAAGCTAGTCCGCCCAGCACACGTCGTAACGGGTTGTCGGCAAGAACATGACCCCTTCAGTCACCGCCACCAAACTGAACTTGAGCCGAATCTTATGTCGCAGAAGCGTCAATTTAAGACCGGCTCCGTGTCAAGCGGTTTTGATGGCCGCCCGTCCAGTCGGAAGGCGGGCCGGATGGCGCCGGCGCGCCGGCGCGGCTTGCGTGCCGCCGGTGAAAACGGCAGCCTCCAACGGAATGGCAGGCTTGATTCCACCGGCCACACTGGAGCAGATACGCGCCGCGAGCGACATCGTGGACGTGATCGGCGCCTCGCTGCCGTTGAAGCGCGCCGGCGCCAACTTCCTCGCCCTCTGCCCGTTCCACAAAGAGAAGACGCCCAGCTTTCACGTCAATCCGCAACGGCAGATTTTCCACTGCTTCGGCTGCCACAAGGGCGGCGACGTGTTCACGTTCGTCAAGGAATACGAGAACATCACCTTTCTCGAAGCCGTCCGCCGCCTCGCCGAGCGGGCGCGCATTCCGCTCGAATTCGCGGAAAATCCCGCTGCGTCGCAAACGCAGTTTCTCAAGGAAACGCTGCTGAAGATCCACGAACAGCTCTGCCAGCGATGGCAGGCCGTGCTGGCCAACGCCGCCGCCGGCCAGATCGCCCGCGATTACCTCGCCAAACGCGGCGTATCGGCGGAAGCCGTCAAACTCTTCCGCCTCGGCTGTGCGCCAGACGCCTGGGACGATACCGTTAATTGGGCCAAGTCCCGCGGGTTCGATCTGGCCACCGTCGAGCAGGCGGGTCTCATCATCCGCAAAGACGCCGAAGGCGGCGGGCCGCCGCGGTATTACGACCGTTTCCGCGGCCGGTTGATGTTCCCGATCTGCGACGAGCAGGGCCGGGTGATCGGCTTCAGCGGACGCATCCTGGCCGGTGACGAAAAGACCGCCAAATACGTCAACTCGCCCGAAACGCCGATTTTCACCAAGGGTCGCGTCATGTTCGGCCTCGACAAGTCCAAGCGCGCCATCCTCGACGCCGGTTTCGCGATCATTTGCGAAGGCCAGCTCGACCTGATCGCCTGCTTCATGGCCGGCGTGCAGAACATCGTCGCCCCGCAAGGCACGGCGCTGACCGCCGACCACTGCCGCATTTTGAAACGCTACGTGCCGGAGGTCGTCCTGTGCTTCGATTCCGACACCGCCGGCCAGAAAGCCGCGCTTCGGGCGCTGGACGACCTCCTCGCCTCCGGCCTGGCCATCCGCGTCGCCACCGTGCCGGCGCCGCACGATCCGGACAGCTTCATCAAGGAAGAAGGCGGCGCGGCGTTCCGCGAACTCATCCAGCGCGCCGCCGGTTTTTTTGATTACCTGCTCAACCGCCTCCTCACCACGAACGACCCGGCCTCCGACCGCGGCCGGGCGGCCGTGGTGCGCGACATGGCGGCCGCAGTGTTGAAGACCGGCGACGCGGTCCTGATTGACACCTACGCGCAAAAAACCGCCCAGCGGCTCGGCGTCGGCGTCGAAGCCGTGCGGGCGCAGTTTCGCAAGGCCGGCCAGCCGGTCCGCGAGCCGCGGCCCGAGGTTGAATTTGCTGATGCACAGCCCACGGAGGAAGCGCCGCCGCCGTCGCCGGCGGAAGCCTGGTTGTTGAAACTGCTGCTGCTGGACGACGCGCTTGTGCCGTGGACGGCGGCAAACCTCGATCCGGACTGGCTGCAACATCCGCAGGTCCGGCGCATCATCGAACGCCGGCTGGCGGCCGAACGCGCCGGCGACTGGCAAAGCGTCGCGGCGTTGCTCGATGAACTGGAGGACGACTTGGCGGCGCAGCGGCTCGTGACCGAATCAGTTTCCGAAAATCGGGAACTCAAGAACCGGCCGGAACAGCTCGTGCAAACCGCGCAGCGGCTGCGCGACCAGTTCCTCGACCGGCAACTGCGCGAGGCCAGCCGGCAAATCGCCGATCCCGCCCTGCCGGACGAGCAGCGGATTGCCTTGTTGCGCCGGCAGGCCGAGCTGCGTCAGGCCAAGCAGTTGCCGCTGCCGCCGTTCGCACCCGGCTGAGGCGCGTCACGCCGCGCTGCGACGAGGGTGTGTGTGATCCCAAACAACTACCCATTGCAGTCCGACTTGGCACGGAACCGGCTAATCCATGTCGTGGTTGCCATGAACTCGAATAGTCATTTTGTTTGCTCAGCGCTTCAGGGCGAAGCCTGCTGCAGCACAAGGCCCCCCCCCCCCCCCCCCCCCCCCCTTTCTGCTGTTTTTTCTTCTTTCTGTGTGG